>JAEZRJ010000024.1 GCA_023412855.1 Bacillota bacterium
AACCATTTTTTCATATTAAGTATCATCCTTTCTAAACTGTACCATGTTTTTTAGCCGGACGATCTTCATGTTTTGTATATAACATTTCGAAAGCGCCGATTATATATTTTCTCGTCTCGGAAGGTTCGACGATCTGATCCACATATCCTCTGGCCGCCGCGCCTGCTGCGCTGGTCTGAAGCTTAGCATATTCCTGTGCGCAAGCATCAATTGCCTCGGAGCCTTGTCCATCACAGATAATCTTAGCAGCCAGCTTCGCATCCATCGTTCCGATTTCAGCATCCGGCCAAGCCATCGTGATGTCTGCGCCAAGAGCTTTGGAATTCATTGCAACATATGCGCTTCCAAAAGCCTTCTTCGTTATAACGTTTACTTTAGGTACGGTTGCATTTGCAAACGCGTATGTAAGACGCGCTGCCGCTTTTGCAATCTTCTTCTCTTCGCATTTGCTGGAAGCAAAACCCTTTACATTCGTAAGAGTCAGCACCGGAATATCGAAGGCATCGCAGAAATTAACGAAGTCTGCCGCTTTATCACAACCCTTTGCGGACAATACCGCATCGAAGCTCTCTACTGTTTTTCCTTCCGCATCAAAAACCTCTGTACGGTTGGCAACAGCGCCTACGGTCGCTCCGTTCAATTTAATAAAACCGGTAACCATATCCTTTGCATAATTTCTCTTCGTCTCGAAGAAAATACCATTATCTGAAATCTGGGAAAGAGCGATAGAAGTATCACCAGCACAATTTACAAGTTCTTCACATGTTCTGTTCAAATCGTCCATGCATTCATCGAAAGACATGTTGTCTTCATTATTCGCTGGAAGGATAGAAACAAGTTCTCTGATCTGTGCAAGAACGCTCGCTTCGTCCGAAACCACGTCCACGATGCCGGCCTCTTTGCTCTGGAATGCTGCGGAAGAAGTGTCACATTTAGAAATTTCATTGTCGTCGATTGCATTAGGAGCATTCACGAATAATTTTCCGCTCTTCTCCTCCATAAAAGTGAAATCAGTCAGCGTGGGAATCAGTGCGAGTCCGCCGCCGCATGTTCCGAAAATAGCTGTAATCTGAGGAATTACTCCCGATGCGTTCACCTGCTTCATGTAAATCTCTCCGAAACCGTTTAAAGCATCCGTAGCCTCCTGCAATCTAAGTCCTGCAGAATTGATCAAACCGATAACGGGCGCACCCGTCTTCATTGCCAGATCATAGAGGTTCGCAATTTTCTTCGCATGCATCTCGCCAACTGTTCCGTTCAACACGGAAACATCCTGACTGTAGACATACACAAGATTGCTGTCAATTACTCCGTAACCGGTAATCACACCGTCAGAAGGAGTTTCTGGCTGTTTCAGATTGAAATCTGTCGCTCTTGCCGTTACAAGTGCCCCTATTTCAACGAAACTGTTTTCATCGAGTAAAGCTTTGATTCTTTGACTCGCTTGTGAAGTAGTACTCATCTTTTCAGTCCTCCATTTTATATTAAATAAAAAAAAACAATTTAGCAGGGAATTCCTTCCCTATAATCATACTGTAGTAGTATAACACAAAAAGAAATTTTATCCTAGAATAATTTTGAAAATTTAGCAAATTTTCCAGTAATTTTGTAACTGTTTAAACAGTAGCTTAACACTTGCTGTTAAACTGCGTAAGAACGTGATGCAAGAGATGATTTCTGCTTCGCGCAGCGAATTTAAAGGCAGAAATCATGTGTTACTGTGAACGGAGTGAACAGTAACATAATTTTATATTGCATATAAGGTCAATACATATCGCAGTATCCACGGAAAATCCATAGAGAGAACCCCGGATTTTACTACGATCGGGTATTCCTTTATCAGCTCCTCCCTGAGGTAATAACTTACTTCTCCCACCCTTATTCCTTCTTCAACAGGTGCCTTCAACTCCTCCGGCAAAGTCAGCTTCACTTCTACCTCTTCATCCGCCCGCAGAAGAAGATTCAACTCCTTCGCATCGTCCCCCTTTATGTCCAACTCCGTATATGCCTTTCCATAAGGCTTGCCGTTTTCCGGGACTCCTCCTTCCACCCAGAGAGGGGCGAATGTCACCGGTTCATATACGTTACGGTATTCATAGTTTTCTAATCCATAGGCCATTAACTTTTTCGTATCGCTCCATTTATAGCTCTTGTTATTCGGCCAGCCGCAAGCCAAAAGAGCTACGATAAAGGTCTTGTTATCCTTTTTCAGCGCTCCTACGTAGCAGTAGCCCGCATTGTTGGTAAATCCGGTCTTTCCTGAAAGGGCCCCGTCCATCATGGACAGAAAGGCGTTGTGATTTATGCAGGAATAGCTTCTCTTTCCTTCCGCATCGGAAAAGGAATAGCTCTGCGTCCTCGTTATCCGCAGAAATTCCTCACTCATTTCAGACTCTCCGATGCAGTACTTCATAATGCGCGCCAGATCACTGGCCGTAGTAGAATGCACCTTCACCTCTCCTGCCTCATCCATCGACGTGGCATCTAATCCGTTGGGCGTAATAAAAAAGGTATTCTCACAACCTATGTCCCTCGCCTTTTTATTCATAATCCCGGCAAAGCCCTCCACGCTTCCTCCGATATACTCTGCTATGGCCACTGCCGAATCGTTATGCGATTCCAGCATCAGGGAATACAATAAATCTTCCAGCCTGAAATGCTGCTCAGCACGCATTCCTAAATGAACTTTGGGCTGAGCCGCCGCATATCCGGATACCGTAACAATATCTTCAGGATTGCCATTTTCCAGTGCGATGATACATGTCATGATCTTCGTTGTGCTTGCCATCGGCATAGCCTCATCCTCATTCTTACCAAATAAAACACGCCCGGAATCTGCATCCATAAGGACTGCCGAACGGGCGTATAGCTTTATGTTTGTACTATTTTCTTCTTCGTTTCCTTCTTTTGCGAGGGCATGGCTTCCACACGCTAATACTGCTGCGGCCAGATAAAGCGCCGCTATTACAAGATAAACAAACCGTTTATATTTCCTCTCCACTTTCTTCATATGATTTCCCGATAAACCTTCATCGTCTAAATATATGCCGCTAAGGGGGAAAATAGAAACGTACTTAAATATCCAGTTGGAGCTGTACCTCCGCTTCTGCCTGCTGCTTGAACTCTTCCATCTGCACTGAATTCAGCTCCGGAAGCTCTCCCAGAGATTTCACTCCAAAGCTTCTTAGAAATTCCTCAGTGGTACCGAATAAAAGCGGCCTTCCCGGCGCGTCCAGCCTTCCGACCTCCGTCACCAGATTGAATTCCACGAGACGGTTCACCGCATGGTCACAGCTCACGCCTCTGATTTTCTCGATTTCCAGTCTGGTCACCGGCTGCTTATAGGCGATGATAGATAACGTCTCAAGGAGGGTGTCCGTAAGTATGAACTTCCTCGGCGTCTTAGCTATCTTTATAAGATATTCGTACATATCAGGCTTTGTACAGAGCTGAATGGAGTCCTCCAGCTCTATGAGCGTAATTCCCCTACTATCCTTCTCATATCTTTCCTTCATTCCTGCCAGAATCTCTTTTGTCGTCTTAACATCCTCTTCTATGGTCTCGGCGAGCCTCGCTATCTCCACCGAATCTCCCATCGTAAAAAGAATGGCTTCTATAATCGCTTCCGCACTCTGTCTCTCCAATGTTCATCCCTATCTTTCACTATTTCCCTTATATCGTATAACACTATATCTATTTTATGTATCACATGGTAACAGTTCAGCCTCCAATACCGCAAAACAGAAACCATCTCTTGCATCACGTTCTTACGCAGCTTAACAGCAAGTATTAAGCTGCTGTGTGAACAGTAACAAAATTACATCTCTATGAAATTTTGCGCGAGCTGTAAGCGTGCATATATGTTGCAGTTTAGCCGAGGGCTAAACTGTAAACATCACATGGCCTCTGCTAACAGCTTGGACGTAATAATAATGTCGTCGCATATATCCTGCTGCTCGATGTCGATCTGTCCTATCTTCATCATTTCCAATATGACCAGAAAGGTCACGATGATTTCCATTTTGCTTTTTTGCTTCTCCAAAAGCTGCCTGAAGCCGAAGCGCTTATGGCTTTTCACGTATTCCATCACATATGCGGTCTTCATATCCATATCGATCTCATCTTTTTCAATTTTCCCGAAAGTACTTCTGACAGGATCGATCTTATCCTCCTGCCGCTTGATCATAAACTGAAAAATCTCGTGCAGCTTATTCAAATTGACATCCGCAAGCAGAGACTCATAATCCACCGGCTGTCTGTAGTCCGCCACTTCCTTGGGCAGATGCTGCTGTCTGTAAAGCGCACGTTGGGCATCCATCTGTCTGTCCTTCAATTCGAAGGACATATATTTATACATCTTATATTCCAACAGCTTCTGGACCAACTCCTCACGAGGGTCCTCCTCCTCGCCTTCCTCGTTGATTTCCTTAGGCAGAAGCATCCTGCACTTAATGTCAATCAAAGTTGCCGCCATAACGAGGAATTCGCTCATTACGTTCATATCTTCTGTTGCCATATTCTTGATATAATCCAAATACTGCGCTGTTATCTCCACAATCGGTATATCGTATATGTCCACTTTATTCTTATCAATTAAATGCAAAAGCAGATCCAGAGGACCTTCAAATACTTGCAGCTTAACCGGAATTGCCATATTCCACCCCAACTTTATAAATCTTGGTTACTGTTCACTCCGTTCACAGTAACGCATGATTTCTGCATGCAACTTCGCTGCGCGAAGCAGAAATCATCTCTTGAATCACGTTCTTACGCAGATTAACAGCAAGTGTTAATCTACTGTGTGAACAGTAACAAATCTTGTCCATTCAAAAACCGTATTTATTATTTTACATAGAAATTCCAATAATTTCAAGTACAATTATATGATACCGCATGCCTATTTTCCATACAATTCAATAACGATAAGCTCTCCCGGATTGAATATCCTAACAGGGATCGTATGCATTCCAAGTCCCCTGCTCACCACCATCACAGAATCATCCTTCACGAACATACCGCCGTCATATTTAGGGAAAAAGCGGACCATCGGAGAAATTACCCCTCCGAGCCACGGAAGCCTCATCACTCCGCCATGCACATGTCCCGCTACCGTAAGGTCCGCTCCCCATTTTGCATATTCTTTAAAATAATCCGGGTTATGGGCGATCAAGAGTCTGAAAGCCCCCTCTGTACTTCTACCAAAAAGGCGATCGATATAGCCTTCCTCCATAGGAACTTGCCGGAACCTCTTGTAATACTTTTTTTCTATCTCCAGGCCACAGATTTCTATATTGGTGTCAGGAAGATAGACTTTGCCGTTTTCCAAAAGGCGGATGCCGCATTCGATCAACTTCTCCTTGTATTCCTCATACAAATTCCCATAAGCCTCCTTATACGTCTTAATCCGGTATTCATGATTCCCGTTTGCATAAAAAACGGGGTATTTCGACGCCAAACAGCCTAAAAACTCAACCATCTCCCCGTACTTTGTCTTCTTCTCATCAGCTGTCAGCATATCTCCGGCAATCAGAATAAAATCCGGAGAAATCTCATCCACTGCTTTTATCAAATCTTCATTCTTATGTCCGAAACATTTATTATGCAAATCCGATAACAGAACAATCCTGCTTTTTTTTAAAACCTTCTCTGAGCGTATCACATATTCTTTCTTCACAAAACGAGTGCTGTCATAAATAATCGATATGACAAACGCCACGAAAAGCGCTATCTCGAGCACATGTATGATCGTTGACCCCATCTCTGGCATCCCATTCCTCCATCTATCAAGCCTTTTACCGATACATTCATACCAGTTATTCCTTAGTGTACCACATTCTCTTAATTTATAAAAGAAAATAACGAATCGTCTTTATCACATAGTCTTTATATCCGGCTTTGTCTACCGCCTTGGCCGCAACGATGGATATGCTTCCTATCCTCTGTCCGCCTAACTGGTAAACTGCCTCACCGATTGCCTGCCCCTCTGTTATAGGCGCTTCTATCTGGGCCGGAAGACTGATAGTCTTTTCGATTTCTGTCAGGTTATTGCCCTTGGTATCCAGATATCTGAACTCTCCGGCATAACTTAAGTTTACGGTATCATCTACGCCGCCTTTGATAAGCTGTGCAGGCAGGGTATCCTTGTTCTCATCCACATAAATGTTGCTCACACTATAGCCGTAGTTAAGCAGCGACATCGCATCCTGAAATCTTATCTTATTGTCCGGAGCCGCCATAACTACCGCAATCAATTCGATGCCGTCCTTATTGGCTGTTGCCGAAAGACAGTATTTTGCCTTGTTCGTGGAACCAGTTTTCAGCCCCGTAGCCCACTCGTACTGCTTTAAAAGCTTGTTAGTGCTGGACAACGTAAAAACAGAGGTCCCCTGCCTCGTCACATGAGAAATATCCTCCATCCAAATCTGTGTATAATCCAGCACCTCGGGATACTTGGTTATGAGCTCTTTCGACATAGTCGCCACATCTCTGGCTGAAGTATAATGGGTATCCGAATCGGAAAGCCCGCAGCAATCCTCAAAATGCGTATGATCCATACGGAGTTCCTCCGCCCTCTGATTCATCAGCTTTACGAATTCGGCCTCGCTTCCCGCAATGTACTCTGCCACCGCCACACAGGCATCGTTTCCCGACGCTACGGCGATACACTTTATCAAGGTTTCTAAAGTCTGCACCTCTCCCTCCTCCAGGAACACTTGGGAACCGCCCATGGATTTGGCATACGCGCTGGTCATGATCTGATCGTCCAAGTGTATTCTTCCCGACTTGAGATGATCGAAAATAACCAACAGCGTCATAATCTTCGTTATGCTGGCAGGGCTCCTTTCCGCATCCGCCTCCTGTTCGCAGATGATCTGCCCCGTAGAAGCTTCTATCAATATGTAAGAAGGCGCGGACACCTCCGGCACCGCCCTCGCGTAAAGTATGGAGGAGAAAAACAAGCAGATACTGAACCCGTAGCAAATAGCAGCTTTCACCAATTTCTTCACAATACACACTCCTGTCAGGTGTTCTACTACTATAA
>JAEZRJ010000036.1 GCA_023412855.1 Bacillota bacterium
GAGAAAGAGTAGTAGGTATCAGGAACTATTGCAGAGAGCCGTCGGTGGTGGAAGGCGGTATAGGGAATCTTACTGAATGGACTTTCGAGGCCGGGCTGAACTGATAGTAGGTGCCGGCGGGATTCGGGCCCGTTATCCATCCGACATGTATGACAGTACATGAATAAAGTGGTCGATGCCTATGGCATGTCAATTTGAGTGGTACCGCGATAATAAGGCTTATATTAAGTTTACTTATGTTAAGTTTATTACCGTCTCAAGCAATTAGCTTGAGGCGGTTTTTTGTGCGCTTGTTTTGTGAAGAAACTTTTTCTTCAGCGGGATGCGCATGACATGCTGCAGTGAGGCACTTTTGGATGAAATACGGAGAGAGTAGTTTTTCTTGTAAACGGAGGCATAATAAGAAAAGGAGAGTGGAAATTATGAAGAAGAAATTATTAGCAGTACTTTTAACAGCGGTAACTATGACGGCAATGCTGACAGCTTGCGGAGAAAAGGCTTCGGATGGATATACCATCGGCATTTCTCAATTTGCGGAACACGGTTCTCTGGATAACTGTAAGGAAGGTTTTCTCGCCGGACTTGCGGAAGAGGGAATTAAAGAAGGTGAGAACCTGAAGGTGCTTTTTGATAATGCGCAGTCTGATACGGGAACGGCCAGTACGATTGCGGATAACTACGTATCGCAGAAGGTGGATATGATTTGTGCCATCGCCACGCCAAGTGCCATGAGTGCGTACAATTCCTGCCTGAACACGGATATTCCGGTTATCTATACGGCAGTATCCGATCCGGTGGAAGCGGGACTTGCAGGAGAAGACGGAACACCTGCCGGGAATGTGACCGGTACCTCCGACGCATTGGCAGTATCCGAGCAGCTTGAGATGATTCGCAAGATTTTGCCTGAGGCGACGAAAATCGGCATTATTTATACGACCAGCGAAGTGAATTCCGTCAGTGCTATTGAAGAATATAAGAAATATGCAGGCGATTACGGATTTGAAATCATAGAGACGGGAATCAATACCATTGCCGATGTGGGGATGGCGGCAGCGGATATCGTAACAAAGGTTGACTGTATCACGAATTTGACGGATAATACAGTAGTATCCGCATTACAGACAGTAATCGCGGAAGCGAACAATGCTGGGATCCCGGTATTCGGTTCCGAGGTGGAACAGGTGAAGGCGGGCTGTGTGGCTTCCATGGGTCTGGAATATTATGAGCTTGGCAAGCAGACTGGTAAAATGGCAGCTAAGGTATTAAAAGGCGAAGCAAAGGCTTCTGAAATGAATTTTGAAGTTATCTCGCAGCCCAGCTTATATGTGAATACGGCGGCAGCAGAAAAAATAAACCTTGCGCTGGACGATGCGTTCGTAAGCAGTGCATATGAAAAATTCGATGAAATAATCGTAGAATAAGAAAATTACCGGAGGAATTACTGTGACTTTATTACTCAGCGTGTTGGAACAAGGTATGATATATGCCATTATGGCTCTGGGGGTATATATAACCTACAAAATATTGGATTTCCCGGATTTGACGGTAGACGGAAGCTTTCCTATGGGAGCGGCAATTACCTGCATGCTGATTTCTTCCGGAATGAATCCTCTCGCAGCACTGCCCATAACGTTTGCGGCGGGAGCGCTGGTAGGTATATGCACGGGACTCATCCATGTCAAGCTGAAGGTGCGGGACCTTTTGTCGGGCATTATCATGATGACTGCTCTCTATACTGTAAATTTGAGAATTGCCGGAAGGGCTAATCTGCCTATTTACAACATGGATACGATTTTTGATAACGGCTTTATCAATGCCGTTTTTCCGGAAAGCATGTCGGCGTATAAGACGGTGATCATTATTTTCCTTATTACTATGATTACCAAATATTTGCTGGATGGCTATATGAGTACAAAGTCGGGTTTCCTCCTTCGGGCGGTAGGCGACAACGACATTATCGTAACTTCCCTGGGAGTGGACAAGGGGCTGGTGAAGATAGTCGGACTCGCCATCGCCAACGGTTTGGTCGCTTTAAGCGGATGTATATTCGCTCAGCAGCAGAGATATTTCGATATTTCGATGGGAACGGGCACGGTGGTTATCGGACTTGCCAGCGTTATCATAGGAACAAGTCTTTTTAAGAAAGTGACATTCTTCAAGATAACCTCCAGTGTAGTAATCGGATCTCTTCTATACAAAGGCTGTGTGGCGCTGGCTATCAGAATGGGACTTCCGTCTACGGATCTCAAGCTGATTACCGCGGTGCTGTTCCTTATCATATTGGTGATAGGCATGGAAAGAAAGAAGACGGGAGGCAGACATGTTAGAGCTAATTAATATCAATAAAAATTATAACGCCGGTTCTATCAACGAGCTTTGTCTTTTTCGGGATTTTTGCCTTAAAATAGATGAAGGCGATTTTGTGGCTGTGGTAGGCAGCAACGGTTCCGGAAAAACCTCCATGTTGAATATTATCTGCGGCAGCATTGATATAGACAGCGGCCGGATAGAGGTAAACGGAGAGGATATGTCGGGGAAAAGGGATTTTTTCAGGCATCGCAAAATCGGGCGCGTGTATCAGGACCCGTCCAAGGGAACCTGTCCCAGCATGAATATTTTGGAAAATATGTCCATTGCTGATAACAAGGGGAAGAAATACGGTCTGGGGCGCGGCGTGAACAAGGCGAGAACAGATTATTATAAGGAGCTGCTTAAGTCTTTGAATCTGGGTCTTGAGGATAAGCTTTATACACAGGTGGGCGCTTTGTCCGGCGGCCAGAGGCAGGCATTGGCTTTACTTATGTCAACCATGTCTCCTATTGAGTTTTTAATATTAGATGAGCATACAGCCGCGCTGGATCCCAAGACGGCGGAAATAATCATGGAGCTGACGGATAAAATAGTCAGGGAGAAAAAGGTGACCACCATCATGGTAACCCATAATCTACGCTATGCGGTAGAGTATGGGGACAGACTTTTGATGATGCACGAGGGCAATGTGATTCTGGATAAGGCCGGCGAAGAGAAGAAGGGGCTGCAAACGGAAGAAATCATGAGCGTCTTTAATAAAATCAGCGTGGAATGCGGGAATTAATAATGAAAGACAGCGCCTTTAAATATTTTTCGGATTTTAAATATTATAGGGCGGTGTCTTTCTATGAAAAAATGAGTTTTTGAAACAGAAAGCATGCCCTGTTATTTTTTTTGGACACTAATGACTCTCTGTACCAAATTTTTATAGAATGCTTCCTCATGTGAAACGAGCAGGACTGTCCCTGAAAATTCAGATAGGGCAGCCTTGAGTGCCTCCTTTGCCTGAACATCCAGATGGTTGGTTGGTTCGTCCATAATCAGAAAATTACATGGAGCCAGTGCAAGAAGGCATATTTTTACTTTCGCTTGCTCACCGCCGCTTAAGGTGGCGATAGGCTGCATCGCGTGTTTGCTGGAGATTCCGCATCGTGCAAGGTGCTTTCGTACCTCCTTAACGGCTAAGCTGCTATAAGTGTCTGATAAGATTTGCATCGGGGTTCTCGTTTCGTCCGTCCATATTAGGCCCTGCTCAAAATATCCGATGGTCACCTGAGCGGAAAAGTTATAGCAGCCCTGCATCGCCGGAAGCTGCCCGATCAAGGTCTTAAGCAAGGTGGATTTACCGATTCCGTTAAATCCGGTTATCGCTATTTTGGCTCCTCCCGTGACGTTAAAGCTGATATCGGATAAAACCGGGTAGTGATAGCCTACTGATAAATGTTTTACCGATAGATATTCGGTATTGGTTGAGGGCAATTCCATAAAGCGAAAGTGAGGCGTTATTTCTTTTTGCTCCAAAGCTTCCATTTTATCCATACGCTCTAGTTGTTTTCTGCGGCCTCTGGCCATTCTCGATTTTCTCCCTGCAATGTTCTTTTGAATGAATTCTTCCGTCTTCTTGATTTCCTTTTGCTGGGCGGTATATTGTCTGACGTAATCCTCCCTTAAAAGAGTCTTCTTTTTCAGAAATTCCGAATAGGTGCCATAGTATTTTGTCAATGTATTGTTGTCGATATCGCATATGCGGTTGGAGATCTTATCCAAAAAGGCATAGTTGTGGGATACGACCATAAAAGCATTTTCCAGGGAGGAGAGATAATCGGCAAGCCATGTAATATGCTCTTTGTCCAGGAAGTTGGTGGGTTCGTCGAGAAGAAGGACCTCCGGCTTTTCTAAAAGGAGCTTCGCGAGAATTATTTTTGCATGCTGTCCGCCGCTCATTTGCAAGGCGGGGCGGTCCAGTCCGATGGCGAGCAGTCCCAGTCCGGATGCTACTTGATCGATTCTGGTATCGATGGAATATAGGCCTTGGATTTCAAGCTGTTCCTGTTTCTTGGCTGCAAGGCTTAAGCATTCCATGCTGCCGTTAGCCGCTTTTTCGTATAGCAGTGACATTTCTTCTTCTATTTTATAGAGCCTTGAAAAGGCTGACTTCAGAAAGTCTTTTATGGTGGTGCGTCCATCTATTTTAGCATATTGATCCAGATATCCCATGGATATATTAGGCTGCCAGATAATCCGTCCGGAATCAGGGATAATCTGCTCCGTGCAAATCTTGATCAAGGTACTTTTTCCTGCGCCGTTTTGGCCTACGATGCCGAGGTGCTCCCCTTTGTTCAGCGATAAATCAGCATTTTTATAAAGAAAATTGTCACCGAATGAATGTGTTAATCCTTCGATTTCTAATAAGCTCATGTTGATGATAGTCCTTTCTGTTTCTGTAAAAGTTATAGTATAGGTATACGGTAAAATTAAAAAGGCAGAAGACAACAATACACATAGTGTACAATACACGAGTGTATTCGCCTTCTGCCTTTCCGGGCTTGAAATAGCCGGAATAAAACAACGAGCAACATGCTTACGATTGCTCTTGTATTCAAACAAAAGGCTACGGACAAAAACATTGTCCATAGCCTTATTTACGCTTAAATGATATACGGGAAACAAGAAATAAACATACTGCGCGGCAGCTTCCTGCGGCGCTTGTATGCGTATTGTACTGTTTCCCGATGAAATCCTATCGCGTTATTTTATCGCTATACTCTGCACAATGTTTCACCGGTATGGATTGTACAGAGCGCAGCTTCCTTGTAAGCTGATTGGTTATATAATAGTTCATGAAGATTCTCCTTTTCGGGCATAACCCTTGGCACTTATAATACTTCATCAAAAGGTATCTGTCAATCTTCAACAACTATCTTTAGGCGGTAACTATTTGGGCAGTAACTATAAACGCTGAGGCCCCGCCCTGTCAGACAGAATAATCAGGAAGAGGAGGGAGGAGAATAGCCATGATCAATGTCCCTCAATAGAAAGTCACTGTTGAGTTTTTATATAGGAATAAAAATTTAGAGTTTCACAATGATACATAATTTATTATAATAAAGCTGGAGGTAATGACAATGAATATTTTAGTTATCGGCGGAACCCGGTTTATGGGAAAGCATCTGGTAAATGAGCTGTTAAGGCAGGGCCATATCGTAACGATTGCCACGAGAGGCATCGCGCAAGACAATTTTGCAGATTCGGTAAAAAGGCTGACTATCGACAGGATGAATGAGGACAGTTTGCAAGAAGGTCTTAAAAATACTTTTTTTGATGTAATATATGACAGCTTGGCCTACAGTTCTAATGATATAAGGCGTCTTCTCGCTATTGTTACCTGCAATAAGTATATTATGATTTCAACTGCAGCCGTATACGAGAAGTATCTGAATACAGTGGAAGAAGCCTTCGACCCGCTGGGAAAAAAGTTGATTTGGTGCGATAGAGCGGATTTCCCTTATGACGAGATAAAAAGGCAGGCAGAATGTGCTTTGTTTCAGGAATACGCGCATGTTCATTCCGTTGCGGTAAGATTCCCGTTTGTAATCGGGTCAGATGATTATACCGGAAGGCTGCAATTTTACATAGAGCATATAATGAAGCGAAAGCCCATGAATGTGGATAATTTTTACAAACAAATGTCTTTTGTGCGCTCACAGGAGGCCGGAAGTTTCCTGGCTTATCTTGCAGCCAATGATTATTCCGGAGTAATTAACGGCGCGAGCGAAGGAACGATATCTATCAAGGATATTGCCGATTACGTGGAAAGCAGAACTGGCAAAAAGGTAATATTATCTCCGGACGGGGAAGAAGCTCCATATAATGGTGTGGATGAATATAGTATCAATACGGACAAAGCAAGCAGCTTAGGATTCGCCTTTTCGCCGCTGAAATCATGGATTTATGATTTGATTGACGGATATATCGAAGAAACTGCAGTGTAAGATATTTGTCCGTATGCTTTTCCATCAGCACCGAAAAAAGAGAGTTTAGATCATTATTAAACTGAAAATATAAAAGAATATAAAATAAAAAAGCGGGAATTATAGAAATAGAAAGGGTATTATCAAGACCTTTGCAAAACTATAAGGAAAGCGGAGAAGAAAGCAGGTTATTGTTCACACAGTAGCTTAACACTTGCTGTTAAAAAAGCAGTTAGCTTTCGGTACAGAGTATGAAAAGTTTTCGATATAAAATAACGGATTATCAGGAGATGTTCGAAAGTCCGGCGGGACAGCTTGTGAGAAAGGCTTTAACATATGCGTCGGCAATTTCTGTCAGTGTGAACGACAGATTCGGAAATGCGAAAAGAATCCTTAGCGTGATGTCGCTTGGGCTTGCAGCAGGAGATGAGGTCCTGGTGGAGGCGGAGGGATCGGATGAGGCCAGAGCAGTAGTGGATTTGGCAGAATTTTTCAAGAATAATTTATAGAGGAAGCCCCTTTTATGAATCGAAGGATTCGTATTTCAGGGCTTCCTCTTTTTTCTTTAATTAAGAAAGTGTTCCTATTAAAGAGAGATAGATGCGCAGCTGCGTGCGCGGAACAAAAGCTTATGAAGCGTGCTGCCTGCCATCAGATGACTATTTTGCAGTATCTTCGTATTTTTCTTCACAGTATTTGCAGCGGTATACTTCTTTTTTCTCATCGGCAAGTACGAAGACATGAGGAAGCCCCTGCTCGATGGAGGTGATACATCTCGGGTTCTTGCATTTGATAACGTTTTTGATTTCCTTAGGGAGAACCAGCTCCTTTTTATCTACGATTTCACCGTCTTTGATTACGTTTACCGTAATGCAGTGATCGATAAAGGCAAGAACATCCAGGTCCAGAGTATCGATATCGCATTCCACCTTGAGAATATCCTTTTTCCCCATCTTGTTGCTTTTCGCATTTTTTATAATGGCCACGGTGCAGTCCAGCTTATCCAGTTGAAGATGATGATATAGGGAAAGACTCTTGCCTGCCTCGATATGGTCGAGAACAAAGCCTTCCTCAATTTTTCCTACATTTAACATGAAATTTTCCTCCCTTCCTACCCTATACTTGAATTTCTAATAATGTGAGTATGAGTGCCATCCGGACGTACACACCGTATTGTACCTGCTTGAAATATGCGGCACGGGGATCGTCGTCGATTTCCACAGAGATTTCATTGACGCGGGGAAGCGGATGGAGCACGAGCATATCGCTTTTGGCCAGATCCATTTTGGGTTTATCCAATATGTAGAAGTCTTTTAATCTTACGTAATCTTCTTCGTTGAAGAAGCGCTCTTTTTGTACACGAGTCATGTATAGGAAATCCAGGCTCGGCATGATTTCCTCCAGACGAATGACCTCTTCATAAGGGATGTTCTTTTCCTTCAGCATATCGGTAAGATAATCGGGAACCTTCAGCTCCTCCGGTGATATGAAGATGAAGTGAATATCAGGATAGCGCACCAAGGCGTGGATAAGAGAATGAACGGTTCGTCCAAATTTCAAATCTCCGCATAAACCGACAGTAAAGTTCTCAATCTTTCCTTTTAAAGAGCGGATGGTGAGTAAATCGGTAAGTGTCTGGGTCGGATGCTGATGACCGCCGTCTCCGGCGTTGATGACCGGAATGGAGGATTGGCTGGCAGCGACCATAGGAGCACCCTCCTTGGGGTGACGCATAGCGCAGATGTCCGCAAAGCAGGAAATGACGCGTATCGTATCGGAAACGCTTTCTCCCTTGGATGCGGAAGAGGAGCCGGCATCGGAAAAGCCGATAACACTTCCTCCCAAATTCAGCATTGCAGATTCAAAACTAAGCCTTGTTCGGGTGCTCGGTTCGTAAAAGCAGGTGGCGAGTTTTTTTCCGTCACATGCGTGAGCATATTTAGCCATGTTGTGCTCGATATCATTTGCGAGGTCGAAGAGCTTATCAAGTTCTTCGGCAGTAAAGTCGAGAGGGCCCATTAAATGTCTCATAGTGTTATCCTTCCTTTCCGCGTAATTGGGTGTTTGTAAAATAATAGCCGTACATACAAAATCGAAGAGAAATAATTCTCTTCGACTTAAAATTTAATTATGAACGATATAGATGATACGAATAGGAAAAAAGCAAATGGCTAAGCGGCATCTGGGAAAATCTGAAACATTCGTTATGCGCTATTACTGCCATGGGATACCTCCTTAACTCGTTCATGAAAAATATGTGCTCTAAAATTTATTCTATGATACCACAATGATTCTTCTCTTTCAATGTAAAAACTTATAAAAATTTCTTAAATATATGAAAAGGCTTTGCATTATGATTATCTATCTTATATAATAAATAAAGTGTGAAATGATGAGGAAAGGAATGGTCATTATTATGGAATATGTAGAACGAAAAAGGCTTTTGTTTTTTGGACTTCCGTGGACATTCACGAAATATACGGTAGGGGAAGAATATATTGTGGTCAACAGCGGCCTTCTTAGGACTTACGAGAATGACTGTTACATGTATAAGGTTCAGGACGTGGAGCTTCAGGCCACTTTATTGGAAAAAATATTCAGACTGGGAACCGTTGTGTGTTTTACCGGAGATACGACGCATCCCAAGCTGCAGCTTATACATATCAGACATGCGAAAGAAATCAAGGACTACATTCTGAAGACCTCTGAGGAAGCGAGAAGAAAAAGAAGAACCCTCAACACGCTTGACATAAGCTCAGGGCTAGGGAATGATACGGACATTATATAAAAAAAGCGGCGGTATGGATGAATTTTCATACCGCCTTTTAAAGGGACTTTGAAAGGTTAGAGATATGGAACTGGATATGACGAAGGGAAGCCCTTCCAAGCTAATTGTTAAATTTATTATCCCGCTTATTATCGGAAATATTTTTCAACAATTATATACCATGGTGGATACGATTATCGTAGGCCGCTTTCTTGGTGTACAGGCGTTGGCGGCAGTAGGCGCCACCGGAACGATTACATTTTTGATTTTCGGTTTTATGCAGGGACTTACTACGGGCTTTACCGTACTTACCGCCCAGCGTTTCGGTGCAGGGGATATTGAGGGATTGAAAAAGAGTGTGGGTAATGCCGTTTTTTTATCCGTAATAGTTACTGTTATCATGACTATTGTGAGCATTGCGGGTATGGACAAGCTTCTGAGCATTATGAATACGCCGGAGGATATCTTCGAGATGTCCAAGACCTTTGTTGTGATTATGTGTATGGGGATGGTGTGCACCGTTTTTTATAACCTGCTGGCCAGCTTTTTAAGGGCGGTAGGAAACAGCAAGGTGCCGCTTTACTTTTTGATGATTGCTGCGGTGCTCAATGTAGTTCTGGATTTATTCCTGATTCTCGTTATCCCTCTGGGAGTAGCCGGGGCGGCTATTGCTACCGTTATTTCTCAGGGCGTTTCGGGAGTTCTCTGCCTGATTTACATTAGGAAGAAGGTACCGATACTATGTATCCGCAAGGAGCATTGGAAGGTGGATTATATATGCTGTGCCAATCAGCTTAGCATCGGTCTGCCCATGGCGCTTCAATTTTCCATCACGGCAATAGGAACAATGATGGTGCAGACGGCGCTGAACCTGTTCGGCTCAACCGTGGTGGCGGCCTATACGGCGGCATCTAAGGTTGAGCAGTTCGTAACACAGCCGTTTGTTGCTATAGGAATGACGATGGCGACTTACTGTGCGCAGAATAGGGGAATCAACGATTTTGCCCGGATCCGGAGGGGCGTTAGAATCGCCAATGTGATGTCGGCAATATACGGAATCGTAATTTATGCGGTGATAATACAGATACTTCCTTATGCGATCAGTCTGTTCGTGAGCGGCGATATTACGGAGGTACTGGGCTATGCAAGAACCTATGTAACGATTTGCGGCTTCTTCTTCATTCCTCTTGGCATGATATTCATTTTCCGAAATGCCTTGCAGGCCAGCGGCTATTCTGTGGTGCCGATGCTCGGAGGTGTCGTGGAACTGGTCTGCCGTGCCACGCTGGCTTTTATCGCCGCGCATTACCAAAGTTATGTAGGCGTTTGCTTCGGAAATGCCAGCGCGTGGCTGATGACAGGTATTTTCTTAGCGATTGCATATATTTTTGTAATGAGGAATGCGCAGAGGCGTAACGATGAGAGGGTCAGCCGGCAGAACTCATAGTTCGTCACTTTCTTTTATAAGGCGCTCGAAAAGAAGACCTGCGAATATCCAGCAGGGAATATAGTCCAAGCGTACGATTTTCTTAATATTCCATTTGGAGCGGCAGTAATCCCAAGGGCATATTTCCTTTCGCATCAAAAGCGAACCGGTGATGAACTCGCCGAGAAAAATAAGGAAAGCATAGACGATTCCCCGGATGAGAAAATGTCTCTTTTTTACGATTTTGCATACCGGAGCGAGGAAAGACGCCATGCCGTATATGGGAAACATCCAGATAGAAGTATTTCCCGTAAGTTTAAATTCTCTGCGCCGGAAGGAATTCAGCGCCGTAAAGGTAATTTCGAGGCACCAGCCAAGGATGCCACAGTGGATAAAGTTATGGATTAGTTTTTTCATGAGGATAATTATTTCCAAATAAAAAAATATTATTCTTTGCATATTTTTACAGACAGGAAGGGTGCGGGTATGAATTATAAAGAAGCTATGGAATATATGGAGGAAGTAAATCAATACGGAAGTGTACTCGGTCTAGACAATATGAGGGAGCTTTGCGGACGATTGGGAAATCCGCAGAATGATTTACGCTTTATCCATATTGCGGGTACGAACGGAAAGGGTTCTGTCCTTGCATATCTTTCCACGGTTTTTAAAGCGGCAGGATATAAGACGGGAAGATACATATCACCTGTTATTTTTGAGTATAGGGAACGGATACAGGTCAATGGACGTCCGATTACGAAACAGGCATTGTGTGAATGTCTGGAAGAGATCAAGCAGAGGATTGACGAAATCGCGGAGGAGGGCTTGCCGCATCCAACGCCTTTTGAAATTGAGACGGCTATGGCCTTCTTATATTTTAAGAAAATGAAATGCGACATTGTAATATTGGAAACAGGGATGGGCGGCTTATCGGACGCGACCAATATCATTTCAAACACCGTGGCGGCTGTGTTCGCATCAATCAGCATGGACCATATGCAGTATCTTGGAAAAACACAGGAAGAGATTGCCGAGAATAAGGCCGGAATTATAAAAAACAGTTGTTATGTAATTAGTATGGTTCAGAAACCGGAAGTTTTATCTATTTTAAGGAAACGGGCGGAAGACAAAAACAGCCCTTTTTTTGTAGCAGAAGAAGAAAAAATTACGCGGATCAAATATGGTGTGGAAAAACAGCGGTTTTCTTATGAGGGATACAAGGATTTGGAAATCGGACTGGCGGGGCAACATCAGATTATGAATGCGGCGCTTGCGGTAAAGACGATAGAAGTTTTGGGGCAGGCAGGCTATCCTGTTAAGGAAAAAGCACTCAGGACGGGACTTGCGAATACAGTATGGCGCGGGCGCTTCAGTGTGATAGGAAGAAAACCTCTATTCATTGCTGACGGTGCTCATAACGAGGATGCGGCAAAGAAGCTGGCCCAGTCCATCCGTTTCTATTTTGCAAATAGAAGAATTATTTATATAATGGGGATGCTGAGGGATAAAGAATACGAGAAGATAATTGAGGAGACATATGAACTTGCGCAAGATATTATTACGGTAATGGCGCCGGGAAATCCAAGGGCCATGCATGCATATGATCTGGCAAAAGAAGTGCAAAAGTTTCATCCGAGAGTGACCGCTTCCGACAGTTTGGAAGAGGCGGTGGAGCTTAGCTATCTGCTTGCGGATAAAGACAGTGTCATTATTGCATTCGGTTCCCTGTCTTATCTGGGCGATTTGATCAAGATTGTAGAGAATAGGGATTGAACTATAGGCGGAATAGGGCCAAGTCTTTGACTTTATGAAAATGAAGTGAAGGTTTGGTCTTATTTTTTATTTGATTTATAGAATCCTTTTCACCAAAAAAATAAAAAATTGGGATTGACATCAAGAGATTGGATAGATATAGTGTATATATAGATATAAACAGTTTATATACAGTTAGCTGCTTGATTCGAAGTTTGGTGAGCCGATTCGGCTGTCAGGAGAGGTCATATGGAAGATTTATTGAGGGTGGGGCATTTGAATAAGAGGGTCGGTGAATTCTGTCTTAAAGATATCAGCTTCTCTTTGAAGTCGGGATACATCATGGGTCTACTGGGTGTAAACGGCGCGGGCAAGACAACATTGATCCATACCATACTGAATTTATATAAGAAAGACAGCGGAGGAGTTTATGTCGATGATATGGAAATGGAAGAAGAGGAACGTGCAGTAAAAGATAAAATAGGCTTTGTCCTGGATGAGAATATGTTTGAAGAAAGTATGAGCGTTATCCGCAATGCGAAGGGATTCGGGAAGCTTTATTCCAAGTTTGATGAGGCGCTTTTCCGTATTTTCTGTAAGAATTTCGGAATACCTTTAAACAAGACGGTAGGCAGTTTGTCGACGGGAATGAAGGTGCGGTTTCAGCTCGCCTTTGCGCTTTCCCATGATGCGGTGCTGTTCATTATGGATGAGCCTGCAGCAGGACTTGATCCGCTGTTTCGCAAAGAGCTTATGAGGTATATGCAGGAAATTGTGGAGGATGGGACGAGAAGTGTTCTTTTTTCCACGCATATTACGGAAGATTTGGAAAAAATGAGCGATTATATTGTGCTCATGAGAGGCGGGGAGGTGTTTTTGAGCATGCCGACCGTGGACTTGAAAGAGCGCTATCGTATAGTTTACGGTACGAAAGAGCAGATTGAGGCACTTCCTTTTTCCAGTATTATTTATAAGGAATATGGGGAGTACGGAAGCTATGCCTTTTTGGAAAGTGCGGAAGGGGAAGATTACGGGAAATATGAGGTAAAGGAACCTTTTTTGGAAGATATTATGTATTGTCTGGAAAAAGGAGGTTATTCCTATGTTTAGCATTATGATAATGGATATGTGGGTAGCGGTAAAGAAGCGGCTGACTACTTGGATGTTATATATGATCATTGGCTTTGGGAGTGTCAGAATTCTAGAAAATATTGTTATGAATCCTCAAATTGCGGAAGCATTGTCTGCGGTAAAAGCAATCCAGATGAAACGTGTTTTGATAAGTTTGCTTCTGTTGCTTATTCTTTATCAGTTCGCACAAGAGATAACATTGCGGATTTGCCGGGGAATGTTTGTATGCGGTGCCGGGAAAAAGGAAAGGATGAGATATTTAATCGAGCAGTTTTCTATAAAATTATTGTTTTCTTTTCTATTTCTGATGGTGGTTCTTTTTATAACAACACGGGATATTTTCATTACCGGTAACGGGGGAGCGAAAGCCGTACAGATAATCTTATGGTTTTTTACCATATGGAATATAAACCTTAAGGTCGGAATTGGAATAAAGGGAGCGAGAAAGCTGGATGAAAAAGGCTATGCCGTTTATTCTAAAGCTGAGATAGCAGTAAATATATATTGGTTCTGTTTCATCCTTATTCAGAACATTGTGTTCTATACATGTTCCTTACTTGATTTTTTCCCGGGAAAGTCATGGATGGCAGGTATTGTCGTTATGATGCTCATTTCCAACGGCTATTTCGGTGTAAGGTATTTTAAACCAATATTGATGGAAGCAATGTCTTATGAAAATGTCTATAGGCAGGAACCGGAAAAAGAATATGTGCAGTATGACATTTAAAATGCGACAGAGGGTCGACGGACCTTTGCCAGGAGTGGAAAAATATGAATATTAGGATAAGAACAGATAATAATTTGCCGATATATGAACAGATTGTAGGCGATATAAAGAAGGCAATTATTAATAGTGAAATCCTTCCGGGAGATATGCTGCCGTCTATCCGGTCTTTGGCAAGGGGATTGGAGGTCAGTATTATAACGACGAAGAGAGCCTATGAAGAACTGGAAAAAGAGGGTCTGATTTATTCGGAAACAGGAAAAGGCTTTTATGTGAAAAAGCCGGATACAAAGAAACTGAGGGAGGAGCAGCTGCGGGAAATGGAAGGCAGGTTGGAGGAGTGGATACAGGAAGGAAAAAAACTGAACCTGACCATGGAAGAGATGCAGGATATGATTAAGGAATTATACTGAAACGGGAAAGGAAGGGGAGTAAATGGCAGCGGTTCTGGAGTGTGTGGGAGTGGAAAAACAATATAAGGACTTTGTGTTAAAGCCTGTGAATTTTGTGCTTGAGGCCGGATATCTTACCGGACTTATCGGTATCAACGGAGCCGGAAAAACAACATTGATCAATATTCTTTCAGGCCTTGACAGGAAATTTTGCGGGGATGTGATGCTTGACGGCATTAGTTTAAAAAGAAATCCGTCTGCGGTAAAGCAAAGAGTGTCTCTGGTGTCCGAGAGGATAACCTTTTTTCTGGATAAAACGCCTCTTGAAAATGGGCAGATTCTTGGAAAGTACTTCGACAATTGGAGTATGGAAGAATTCTATGTATGGATGGATCGGTTGGAAATTCCTAAAGGCAAGCAGATATATCAGTTTTCAAAAGGGATGAAAATGAAATTTCAATTATGTTTTGCTATGGCACACCGCACGGAGTTCATATTAATGGATGAGCCGACGGCAGGATTCGATCCTGTATTCCGCAGAGATTTCTTAAGGATCCTTCAGGATATCATGGAAAAAGGAACAGGAATCCTGATGTCTACGCATATTACCGGAGATTTGGATAACATTGCGGATTATATCCTCCTTCTTGACCATGGTGAGCTGAAAATAAATGATACGAGGGAGGCGCTGGAGGATAAGGTGAAACGGGAAACGATCCAGGGCTATATGGAAAAGAGACTTCATATCGGAGAATTGCTTAAAAGAAATGGAGACCGGAAGAATGACATATTATAAGGATGAAAAGAAGCGTATCGGAGTTACTTATAAGCTGTTGGTTTTTGGTATAGTGTTTATAAATTTATTAAATTTAATGTCTTTTACGGTATCTTCGAAAATAAGTATATATGGAAGTTCGTGGTCTGAGGGAACCGGGGCTATTCCTTTTTTCAGCAATGATTTGTTAGGCGGCATGGTAATTATTTTCCTGTATATGAATTACAAGCTTTTTTGGATCAATGAACAGGGAGAAAAGGCGTTTCTTCCGAAAAAATATGAGATTACGCCTCTTACTTTAAAAGAAATATATGGAGCAAAAATAAGAATTATGGTGGATACTGTGATAGTTTATATGATTTGCTCCGTAGGATGTTATTATTTCGTATTATTGTGCAATCGTTATCCGGTTATGGATTTCAGGAAAAATATCATTGAAATCGCGGAGGCGTTTTTGGCAGTGGCAGTCTTTGCGCTATTTTTTCTGCTTTATGATTTTATCACATATTTAGGGATTGAAAGGAAGTCATAGGAACGGAGAACCGCAAAAGAATGAAACGGTTCTTCTAAAATGAATCTGTTTGTGGTAAAATACGAATGGCAGTAGACGATGGTGGATTCCAGGGTACTGGAATCTGCCATTGTATTTTATGTAATAGGAAAGTGCTCCTATTACATAAAAAACGGATGCGCAGCTATGCGCGCGGAACAAAAGATGTGCTGCCGAAGTACTTGGCTGCGAGAGTGTATGAAGCACATTTTTGTTCCGGTAAAGCATAAAAAATATAAAAATCTGTCAATAACTTGACACGATTAGGAGTGATACACATGGTAAATCGGAAAAAAATTGAAGAGGGTGTCAGATTGCTTTTGGAAGGGATCGGCGAGGATGTGACGCGGGAAGGACTTGCCGATACACCGGACCGGATAGCGAGGATGTATGAAGAGATATTCGGCGGCATGGAAGAAAATGCGGCAGAACATCTGACAAAAACCTTTACAGCAGAAAATAATGAAATGGTAATAGAAAAAGATATCGTATTCTATTCTACTTGCGAGCACCATATGATGCCCTTTTATGGAAAGGCTCATGTGGCTTATATTCCTGACGGAAAAGTGACAGGAATTTCCAAATTGGCACGGACAGTGGAAGTATATGCAAAACGTCTGCAGATACAGGAGCAGATGACCGCACAGGTAGCGGATGCAATCATGGAATATCTGAACCCTCAGGGGGTAATGGTCATGATAGAGGCGGAGCATATGTGCATGACGATGCGCGGCGTAAAAAAACCGGGCAGCAAGACAGTAACCTTTGTAACGCGAGGAGCTTTTGCGGAGAACGAAAAATTGCAGAATATCTTTTTCCAGTTGATAAAATAGATCAGTAAAAACATTTATAATGATTATGCAAATAAGCAAATATAGAGAACAAGAGCCTTAAGACAATGGAAAATAAAAGAATAGACAGAATCAACAAAATATTGGAACACGATTTCTATAAAAAGAACGTGTGCCTGAATGAGGAGGCAGAAACGGAAAGAGAGTTCTGCCGTCATGATATGGCTCATTTTCTGGATGTGGCGAGAATCGCTGAAATATTGAATCTGAGGGAAGGGCAGCATGTGGAAAAAGACTGGATATATGCGGCAGCGCTGCTTCATGACATAGGAAGACATGTTCAATATAAGGATGGAACCCCTCACGAAGAGGCGAGTGCGGCGTTGGCGGCTCCTATCCTTGCAGATAGCGGGTTTGATGATAAAGAAACAAGTGTTATTTTAAAGGCGATTGCAAGTCATAGAAAGGCACAGTCGTCTTTGGAGCCGGGATTGGACGGGTTGCTGTACCGCGCGGACAAGCTGAGCAGAAGCTGCTTTGCCTGTAAGGCCGAGAAGAAATGCAACTGGAAGAATGATAAGAAAAATATGTGTTTGATATGGTAAAGGGAGGGCAAAAGATGGAAGACAAAATAAAAGACTTTAGAAAATTCAGAATAGGAAACAGGGATTTTGAAGTAAATAAACATACATATGTAATGGGAATCCTTAACGTAACGCCGGATTCCTTTTCTGATGGCGGGAAATTTAACGAAATCGATAAGGCTTTAAAGCATGTGGAAGAAATGATTTCAGAGGGGGCGGATATCATAGATATCGGCGGCGAATCGACCAGGCCCGGGCATATACAGCTTTCCGATGAAGAAGAAATTGAACGGGCAGTGCCGGTTGTGGAAGCGGTAAAGAGCCGATTCGATATTCCGGTATCGTTAGACACTTATAAAAGCAAAGTTGCGTTTGCCGGGATAAAAGCGGGAGCTGATCTGATCAACGATATATGGGGACTGAAATACGATAAGGATATGGCGAAAGTAATAGCGGAGAGCGGACTTCCCTGCTGTCTGATGCACAACCGGAAGGAACCGGATTATAGCGACTATATGCAGGATGTAGCTGCCGATTTGGCGGAGACGATCCACATTGCCAATAAAGCCGGTATTGCTGACGAGAAAATCATTCTCGATCCGGGAGTGGGGTTCGGCAAAACCTACGAGAATAATCTGGAGATTATCCATTGCCTGGAAGAATTAAAAGTATTTGATTATCCGATACTTCTAGGAACGAGCAGAAAGTCGGTAATAGGGCTGACTTTGAATCTCCCGGCGGACCAAAGAGTGGAAGGAACTCTTGTTACTACGGTATTTGCGGTTATCAAAGGCTGCACCTTTGTCAGAGTACATGACATCAAAGAGAATGTAAGAGCTATCCGTATGGCAGAAGCGATCCTTCACAGCGGTATTTAGAAAGAAGAGGAGATAGTGAGATATGAAAAATAAATATTCGGAATATCGGGATGAAATTAAAATAGAAAATCTCGAAGTATTTGCCCATCACGGTGTATATCCGGAAGAGACGCAAAACGGACAAAACTTTTATATAAATGCAGCCTTATATGTAAAAACGAGAAAAGCGGGTCAGAAGGATGACTTGTCCCTATCGGTAAATTATGGCGAAGTATGCCATTTTATGAGCGATTACATGAAAAGCCATACCTATAAACTGATAGAATCCGTGGCGGAAAATATGGCACAAGACGTTCTTCTTGCCTTTCCGCTCATAAGAGAAATCGAATTGGAGATCCGCAAACCGCATGCCCCCGTGGGCTTGCCCTTTGAATCCGTATCGGTAAAGATTAGAAGAGGATGGCATACCGTTTACCTTGCCTTAGGCTCCAGCATGGGAAAGCGGGAAGAATATATAGAGGGTGCGGTAGTGTCCATGCGGGAGGAATCAAAAATCCGTGTGAAAAGAGTATCGGATATAATCCGAACAGCGCCCTACGGAGGAACAGCAAAGGAGGAATTCTTAAACGGAGCGCTGGAAGCGGAGACTTTGTTTGCACCTGAAGAGCTGCTGGATTACCTCCATACTTTGGAAGAAAATGCGGGACGGGAGAGAACCGTCCATTGGGGAGACCGTACCTTGGATTTGGATATTATCTTTTATGATGATATTATTATGTCAATCGATAAGCTTACCATACCACATAAGGATATGCAGAACCGTGATTTCGTACTTATTCCGCTGGCACAGATAAACCCTTACATCCAGCATCCGCTGCTGCGTAAGACTGTAAGCACTTTGTTAAAGGAGCTGCAAGAATAAAAGCAATCCGTGAAGCGTGTTGCTTTGGTTTGTCTGAAAAACCATTGTATTGAACGGAATGCTGCGCTAAGTTTTCGGACATATCTAGTCGCTTTCCGCCAGTGCGGCTTCCATGGCGCTGTCGAAGGTGGTCACGCTTACCGCACCGGCGGTAGGCGTTTTATAAACCGGAACTTCGCAGCCGAAGGCAGTAAAATATACATAGTTGGAAGTGATATTGATATTTTTATAAATGCCCTCTGCAACGATTTCCACGTTGCTCCCGTCCGTCTGCATCCGTTTCAATGCAGGTTCGCTCTGTGAGCTTTTTTGGTAATAGATGCTGCCGCCGTATATGTTGAAAAAGTCGATGCGGTCCTCGGTCAGAACCTCCTCGGTCTTTGCCGAAAGGGAGTAGCGGCAAAGTCTGTAATCATGGGAAACATCCATATAATAAATATAGCCTTCCTCATAGACGGGATTCCATATATTTCCGTTCCATACAACAGAAATGGAATCATTTTTTGTATTTAAGGTATACAAATAATGATTGTCCTTCGTTCCGTTAAAATAAATGAGTCCATTTTCACAGCAGGCAGGATTGATATTATAATCTGCAATTCTGACATCCTCTGATTTATCTATTTTTATCTTATAAAGCTCAGTACCGTTTTCATTATTGTTGTCGAAGCTCTGATAATATATGTAATTTCCGCAAAGCTGTAATGTAATGGCGTAATTACGTTTCAGGCATTGGGTATCCTGCCCGCCCAGCTTGCTTCGATAGATGCCGTGAAAATGCATGTAGCTAAGCTTCTCGTCCTCCGCCCCGCTATCCATATAATAATAAAGATAATGAGAATCTGCATTGATGGAAGTGGCCTTTGATGAGGTCAGCTTTTTTAGTCGCGTTTCCTCCGGTGTCATGGAATACAGACGCCCTTCATCGTAAGGATTGGAGAAATAAACGACGCCCTCCTTTTCGCAAAAAAGCCCCCCGTTATTCAAATTGCCCGCAGTATTTCCGGTCACACTGTCTTCGTTGAATTCTACTCTCTGGGATAGGAGTGTAAAGCCAAGGATGGTCAGGAAGATAAAGCATATGGCTGCTACTGTTACGATAGTTCCCCTCTTCGATTTCATATCTGTTTATAGTACTCCTTTGGGATTTTTCTTATATTTCATAATTATTTACTAAAATTATAGCCGTTAATTTACTTGCTATCAAGTAGGATTTGTTATAAGATAAAATTTGATAAATTATGAACAATTCCGTAGGCGCAAATGAGCGTAAAGTGCGGTAAAGCATAAGTAAAATGCAGGTAAAAAGTAAGCAATGAAAGGAACCGGCAGTATGGATTTGACGAAATTAAGGGAACAAATAGACGCTATTGATGGACAAATCGTAGAGCTGTATGAACAGAGAATGGAGATATCCAGGCAAGTAGCGGAATATAAAATCGAGACGGGCAAAAAAGTTTTCGATAAGGAGCGCGAGGCACAGAAGATTCGCAGCGTGAAGTCCATGACTCACAATGAATTCAACAGTCATGGGATCGAGGAGTTGTTCGAGCAGATTATGTCCATGAGCCGCAAGCTGCAATACCAGATGCTGACGGAAAAAGGAAGCATAGGAAGGCTGCCGTTTATCGGGATGGACCGTTTGAACTTGGAGGATGCGAGGGTGGTATTTCCCGGTGCTGAGGGAGCCTATACGCAGGCAGCTATGAAGCAGTATTTCGGCAAAAACGTGAATAATTTCCATGTAGAAACCTTTCGGGATGCGATGATTGCCATCGATGAAGGCAGCGCGGACTATGCGGTGCTTCCCATCGAGAATTCCACCGCAGGTATCGTAAACGAGATTTACGATATGCTCGTGGAATTCGAGAACTATATCGTAGGTGAACAGATTATAAAGATTGAGCACTGCCTGATGGCAGCTCCGGGAACGAAGCTTGAAGACATTATGACTGTCTATTCCCATCCGCAGTCTCTGATGCAAAGCTCCAAGTATCTTCAGGAGCATGCGTCCTGGAAGCAGATCAGTATGAACAACAACGCCTTTGCGGCGAAAAAGGTATCTGAAGATAAGGATAGCACACAGGCGGCTATCGCCAGTGCATATGCTGCGGAGACTTATGGACTTGAGATATTGGAAAAGGGAATCAATCACTCCAGCACGAATTCAACTCGTTTTATCATTGTGACCAATCAGAAAATATTCTTAAAAGACGCCAAGAAGGTAAGTATTTGTTTCGAGGTGCCTCACGAAAGCGGCTCCCTCTATCATATGCTGTCACATTTCATTTATAATAATCTCAACATGAATAAAATAGAAAGCCGTCCCACTCCCGACCGCAACTGGGAATACCGGTTTTTTATCGATTTTGACGGCAACCTTGCGGACAGCGCGGTGAAGAATGCTTTACGAGGTCTTAGGGATGAAGCGAGAAATATGAAAATTTTAGGAAACTATTAGAGGTAGGACGACAATGCGGGAAAACGAACTGATTGTATATAAAGGATTCGGTGATGAAGCACTGCTTTATGATATGGCATGGCTGATGAGCAATTATAACGATGAATTTTTTAATATAGAGGACAAAAGGTCTCTTTTATATGACTGTATGCACCGTCTCATCGACTTGGCGGGGCATCATGGATTTTATGGAAATCTATGGCATTGCTATCTGACCAACCTTCTTGTGAACAACGAAAACAGCTACAGCAAGGCATGTGAAATAAGAGGAGAGGTAGGAGGAACAATCAATCAGGCCGCTCTTCATGACATCGTGATATTTAAGGAGTTTTATGACTTCGATTTTTCCGGTATGATGGAGCTTCTGGAAGTGGAAGCATTTTCTCTCATTCTTTCTTACGATGGCTGCGAGCAGGAAAGCAAGGTATATAACGAGAGGATTTGCAAAAGCATCTGTACCCTTGCAGTGAAATTTACAAAGAACGATTCTCCGGAGGAAATGAAAGCAACCCTTACGGAATTCTATAAAGAATATGGAGTAGGAAAATTTGGTTTACATAAATCTTTCCGCGTATGTCATGACGAGAACGGCGTCTCTATCGTTCCGATACTGAACATCGCCCATGTATACTTGGACGATCTGATCGGCTATGAGCTTCCCAAGCAGAAGCTGATAGAGAATACGGAGGCCTTCGTGGAAGGAAGAAAGGCCAATAATTGCCTGTTGTTCGGCGATGCGGGCACCGGAAAGTCTTCCAGTATCAAGGCCATTGCCAACGAATATTACGACAGGGGGCTGCGCGTTATTGAGGTGTATAAGCATCAGTTTCAGGATTTGAACGATGTTATCGCCCAGATTAAAAATCGCAATTATAAATTCATCATTTATATGGATGACCTCAGCTTTGAAGAATTTGAAATCGAATACAAATACTTGAAAGCGGTAATCGAAGGCGGGCTGGAGAAGAAACCCGATAACGTGCTCATATATGCAACTTCCAACAGAAGGCATCTGATAAAGGAGACATTCGCCGATAAAGAGGGGCGCAGGGATCAGCTCCACGCCAGCGATACAGTTCAGGAAAAGCTGTCTCTCGTTTACCGGTTCGGGGTGACGATTTTCTTCTGTTCGCCGGACAAGAAAGAATTTCAGGAAATTGTAAGGCGGCTCGCCATTCGTTATAAAATTACGATGCCGGAAGAGGAGCTTTTATTGGAAGCGAACAAATGGGAGCTTTCCCACGGCGGGCTTTCAGGACGTACCGCCCAGCAGTTTATTGATTACCTGCTCGGGAAGCGCGAAAAGAAATTTTAAGCCGGCACAGTATGTTGACCTAGTACAACGTTTCGCAGATAACTACTCCAAATCGCTTGCCTGCTTTCTCGATTGTACAGTTCGAAAAGCCTCAGCGTAGCCCGCTACGCCTACGTTTTTCGAACTGCACACTAGGAAAAGCATTCTACGCGATTGGTCCAGTTATTTGTCGAACGTTATACTAGAATTTCTATGTTACACACCAAAAGATAAAAAGGGAGGATGGCTTTCGATATGAAAACATTTGCGGCAATAGACGTAGGTTCCTTTGAGTTATCTATGAAAATATTTGAAATATCGGCAAAAGACGGAATGAAGGAAATCGATCATATCAGACACCGCATCGATTTAGGGACGGGGACATATGCCGTAGGAAAAATGGCGAACGATAAAGTGGATGAATTGTGTCATTACCTGAATGAATATATGAAAATAATGAAATCCTACAAAGTGTCGGAGTATAAGGCATATGGCACCAGCGCGATAAGAGAGGCGGAAAATACGATTATCGTTCTCGACCAGATCCGTCAGCGGACAGGCATCGATATCGAGGTGCTGAGCAATTCGGAGCAGCGCTTTTTGGATTATAAATCCATCGCCTTTATGGGAGAGGATTTCAATAAGTTCATTGAAAAGGGAACGGTCATCGCGGACATCGGAGGCGGCAGCATCCAGATTTCTCTTTTCGATAAGGACGCACTTGTAGCGACTCAGAATCTTCGTTTGGGCGTGCTTCGCCTAAGGGACTATATGAACCAGTTAGGGGCGGGAAGAGGACAGTACGAGGCGCTGATAGAGGAACTTGTAAACGCCCAGCTTTCAGTCTTTAAAAAGCTATATTTGAAGGAGCGCGAAATCAATAACATCATCATTGTGGACGATTATATTTCCACGTTGGTACAAAAAAGGCTCTTTTCGGAAAGAGTGAGCGGATACGTGAATGCGAAGAATTTCGAGCAATTTCTCGAGGTATTCCGGGAAAAAACAGTGCAGGAGCTGACGATACTCTTCGATATGCCGGAGGAGAACATCTCGCTGCTTTATATTTCCAGTATTTTGCTGAAAAGAATGATAGAAGTAATGAATGCGGAGCTGCTCTGGGCTCCGGGCGTGACGCTGTGCGACGGTATCGCCTATGAATATGCGCAGAACAATAAAATCGTCCTGCCGGAGCATGATTTTGAGCAGGACATCATCGCCTGCGCGCGAAATATCAGCAAGAGATATATGGGAAGCAGAAAACGGGGAGAAACCTTGGAAAAAATAGCGCTCACCATATTCGACAGCATGAAAAAGGTGCATGGACTTGAAAAAAGAGATAGGTTGCTGCTTAGAATTGCTACGCTTTTGCATGATTGCGGAAAATATATAAGCATGGTGAATCTGGGCGAATGTTCCTACAGCATCATCATGGCGACGGAAATCATAGGCCTTTCCCATGAAGAACGGGAAATTGTGGCAAACGTGGTGAAATATAACCATTCGGAGTTCGTATATTATACGGAAATGGGGAAAGAATCAGAGCTTAGCAGAGAGACCTACTTAAAAATGGCCAAACTGACCGCCATACTCCGGGTAGCCAACGGTTTAGACCGGAGCCATAAGCAGAAGTTCAAGGACGTTAAGTCGGTTCTCAAAGACGACGTACTGACGATTACGGTGGATACCAACGATGATATCACGCTGGAAAAAGGAATGTTCAGCGGCGGAGCTGAGTTTTTTGAGGAAGTATACAGCGTCAGACCGATGATCAAGCAAAGAAGAAGCTTATAAGCATAAACAAGCGGAGGAATTTATGAACGGCAGGGAAAGTGAAAAGAAAAAGGCTGCGGATTATAATAACTACATGAACCGGGAACTGAGCTGGATACTCTTTAATAAACGAGTGCTCAGCGAAGCCAGAGACAAGCAGAATCCACTTTTTGAGCGGCTGAAATTTTTGAGCATTACGGCCTCTAATTTGGACGAATTTTTTATGGTACGAGTCGCTTCCTTAAAAGATATGGTAAATGCGGGCTATGCCAAGCCTGACCTTGCGGGAATGGCGCCGGCAGAGCAGCTTCAAAGGCTGAACGAGGCTACTCATGAGTTGGTAAACCTTCAATATTCTACATACAAGCGGTCGCTGGTACCCCTGCTATTGCAAAGCGGTCTTCGCATCATAGAACATCATGAAGACATGACGGTAAAGGAGGCGGAATATGCGGACAAGTATTTTATGGAAAACGTTTATCCGGTTCTTACCCCTATGGCGGTGGATTCTTCCAGGCCTTTTCCTTTGATTCGCAATAAGTCCTTGAATCTTGGGGCACTGGTAAGAAAAAAAGACGGGGAAGATGAACTGGAATTCGCTACGGTGCAAGTGCCCAGCGTGCTTCCGAGAATCGTGCCCCTTAAGGTGGAAGATGAAAAGGAAAAAACGGTGATTCTCTTAGAGGAAATTATTGAAAGAAATATCGAGAGACTGTTTTTGAATTATAATATCGTCTGCGTCTACCCTTTCCGCATTATGCGAAATGCTGATTTGAGCATAGAGGAGGATGAAGCGGAGGATTTACTGAAGGAAATAGAGAAGCAGCTTAAAAAAAGGCAATGGGGACAAGCCATTCGTCTGGAGGTGGAAAGCGGCATCGACAAACGCCTCCTGCGTTTGATCGGCAATGAACTTTCCATTATGGAGGAAGACATTTACCAGATAGACGGTCCTTTGGATTTAACGTTTCTTATGAAGATGTATGGTCTTGAGGGTTTCGACCATCTGAAGGAGTCCGGTTATGAGAAGCCCCAGCCGGTGCCGGAGCTTCCGGCGGAGTGTGACATTTTTGAAAAGATACGGGAGGGTGATATCCTGTTGCATCATCCGTACCAGACATTTGCTCCGGTGGTGGATTTTATAAGGCAGGCAGCGAGAGACCCCGAGGTACTTGCCATTAAGCAGACACTTTACCGTGTCAGCGGCAATTCGCCGATTATTGCGGCGTTAGCCCAGGCGGCGGAGAATGGAAAGCAGGTGTCTGTGCTGGTAGAATTGAAAGCGCGTTTTGACGAGGAAAATAACATTGTCTGGGCGAAGATGCTGGAAAAAGCAGGATGTCATGTAATCTATGGTCTCGTGGGCTTAAAAACTCACAGCAAGATAACCCTTGTGGTAAGACAGGAAGAGGACGGCATCCAAAGATATGTACATCTTGGAACAGGCAATTACAACGATGCTACGGCAAAGCTTTATACGGACATCGGCATGTTCACCTGCAGTGAGGAAATCGGCCAGGATGCTACCGCTGTATTCAACATGTTGTCAGGTTACTCGGAGCCGCGCACATGGAAAAAGCTGTCGTTAGCGCCCCTTTGGCTGAAGGACAGATTCCTGTATCTCATAAGCCGAGAAGCGAAATATGCGAGAGAGGGACGGCCTGCCCGCATTATTGCAAAGATGAATTCCTTGTGCGATAAGGATATTATAGAGGCCCTATATGAGGCTAATGCGGCGGGAGTGCATATAGAACTCATTATCCGCGGCATTTGCAGCCTTAAGGTTGGAATTCCAGGAGTAAGTGACCATATTAGCGTGCGCTCCATCATAGGAAACTTCTTGGAACACAGCAGGATATTTTACTTTGAAAACGGCGGCAATAAAGAGATTTATTGCGGCAGTGCGGATTGGATGCCCCGCAATCTGGAACGCAGGGTCGAGATTCTTTTTCCCGTGGAGCGCCATGAACTGAAGGAGAAATTAATGCATATTCTGGAGGGTGAGCTTATGGACACGGTAAAAGCGCATATATTACAGCCCGACGGAAGCTATGAAAAGGTGGATAAAAGAGGAAAGGCAATCTATAATTCCCAGAAGGAATTCGCCCTGGAGGCCCTTGCCCAGGCACAGGAAAGAAAAACAGCGGCGGACGACCGCGTATTTATACCGGAGACTCACCATGAATAAAATAATATTAGCATCGGCATCGCCGAGAAGAAAAGAGCTGTTAAAGCAAATTGGCATGGAATACGAAGTGATTCCAAGCGAGAAGGAAGAAAAAACGACCAAGAGCCTGCCTTGTGAAATTGTTCAGGAGTTGTCTTATCAGAAGGCAGATGAGGTATGCAGTCTGCTTACGAAACGGGGAGAGGAAGGGTTCACGGTTGTTGGAGCGGATACAGTGGTATCCTTTATGGATACGGTAATGGGAAAGCCAAAGAGCAGGGAAGAAGCGCGTGAAATGCTCTGCAGACTTCAGGGTAACGTACATCAGGTGTATACCGGTGTGACTGTTTGCGTCAAGGAAAAGGATGAGCCGGCCGTATTTCATACCTTTTATGAGAAGACGGATGTCTCCATGTATCCAATGAATTCAGAAGAGATTGCCTCCTACGTGGAAAGCGGTGAGCCCATGGATAAGGCAGGCGCCTATGGAATTCAGGGAGGATGTGCAGCATATATCCAAGGTATCTGCGGAGACTATAACAACGTAGTGGGACTGCCCATAGGCAGACTTTATCAAGAGATGAAAACAAGGAATTTATTGTAAAGGTAAGGTTTAACAATGATAAAATTAATCGCATCGGATATCGATGGAACTTTAATCAAAGACTCCACACCGGATTTATATCCTGAAATAGTGAGGACAATAAAAGCTTTGATTGGACAGGGAATCATTTTTTGTGCGGCAAGCGGCAGGCAGTATCAGAGCATCAAGAATGTATTTCGTTCCATCGATGAGGATATTGTATTTATTGCTGAAAATGGTGCACAGATCCGTTATCAGGGAAAGGATATCAGCATAACGCCCATGAACAGGCAGTATGCGGAGGAAATCATAAAGCAGCTGCGGGAATATGACAGAAGCTGTGACATCATCGTATCCACACCAAATGGTTCTTTGCTGGAAAGCAGGAATAAAGAGTTCATAGATTTGATAACCTATGGATATCGTAATGAGTTTACGCTTGTCAAAGACGTTCTTGAGGAGGATGCTCAGATTATTAAAGTCTCCATTTATCAGAAGGAGAGCATCAGGGAGCTGGGAGAGGGCGTGCTGATTCCCCGTTGGCAGGATAAAGTGAAAGCTTGTATGGCGGGAGATGAGTGGGTGGATTTCATGGATGCTTCTGTGGACAAGGGGCATGCTCTGGCTTTTGTTCAGGAATACTTTCATATAAAAAAAGAAGAAACAATGGCCTTTGGTGACAATCATAACGACATCGGAATGATGCGGGCGGCGGGAGAGAGTTACGCAGTGGAGACTGCCAGAACTGAGGTGAAAAAGGCGGCAAAATACATCTGTCCTTCTTATTTGGAAAAAGGTGTATATCATGTGGTAAAAGGCTTGATAAATGAGCAATGACAGTATATAGTAATGGTAATAAATAATATGTTGTGCCTGCGACCAGGAGATTGCAGGACGTGAAGAAAGGAATGATTATTTAGATGCATGAATATGATGATGCTGTATTAGCATGCTTTCTAAAGAGGCAAAAGCAGTTATTTCCCGAGAATGTAGCGGAGACTCCCGAAGAAGCGGAAGCGTTTCTGGAGGACTGTATGGCGGTAGTAGTAGATTCCGTACAGGAGGTATGGGAATATTTTGACGAAGAAGGTGTCGATATGGAAGGCGCAGATGAAGAGGAAATCTTAAGCGCGCAGGAAGTATTCGATATTGGAGACGGAAGGTATTTGATTGTGGAGGGGTAATACCCCTCCATTTTTTAGTTTGCGCGCCATGGGCGCGCTCTAACGGGTGCAAGTCCCGAACATGCCCAGGTAGTGGGAAATGTATAGCGGAACAGCAAGGGTGTCCACCGTGAGGTGGAATCTGAAGGAAGCTGAAGGCAAACCTCTGGTCCGACGGACAGAAATCGCATATAAGGCTAGGCTTCGAGAGATAAGTTGGCTAAAAGCAACAAAGTCTAATTACTACCACATTTGTAGAAGCAGAGTAAATGCGGCGGATATATGGAGGGAAAGAGCGTGCATCTTAAGCGTGGAGGTCTCACAGCGGTTTCATTTGCCGAGTAACAACGAACTGTGAGAAGTCAGCCGAGCCCATAGTAGCGAAGAAGTTTCTGTAATGGGAATGGAGTGAAGGGGTGAACAATCAATCAGTTGAAGTAGGTCTCGTATTGCAGAAATGACAACATCTGCCGTAACCAATCGGGAAAAGGATGGTCAAATTTAGCGGGACGGAAAGGAAACAACGCATGGACACAAGTAGTCTAATGGAGCAGATATTAAGTAAAGAGAATCTCAATACCGCATATCTGCAAGTCGTACGAAATAAAGGTGCAGAGGGAGTGGATGATATGAAGTACACAGAACTGGGAGAACATCTTGAAAAGAACGGCGAAATTATCAAGGAACAGCTGAGGGAAAGAAAATATAAACCTCTGCCTGTACGCAGAGTGGAGATACCAAAGCCAGACGGTGGTGCCAGAAACCTAGGAGTACCAACAGTAACAGACCGATTTGTACAACAAGCGATAGCACAGGTATTAACACCAATCTACGAGGAGCAGTTTCATGAGCATAGTTATGGATTCAGACCAAACAGATATGCACAGCAAGCAATCATAACGGCATTGGATAGGATGAATGACGGAAATGATTGGATAGTTGACGTTGACTTAGAAAAGTTCTTTGACACAGTAAACCATGATAAGCTGATGACACTAATAGGAAGAACTATCAAAGATGGAGATGTTATCTCTATTATCCGAAAATTCCTGGTTAGTGGAATTATAGTAGATGATGAATATAAGGAATCAGTGATAGGAACACCACAAGGAGGGAATCTTTCGCCACTTCTTGCAAACATCATGTTGAACGAACTGGATAAGGAAATGGAACAAAGAGGTCTAAGCTTTGTCCGATACGCAGACGACTGTATTATTATGGTGGGAAGTGAAATGTCGGCAAAACGAGTGATGAGAAACCTATCACGTTTTATCGAAGAAAAACTAGGGTTGAAAGTAAACATGACCAAAAGCAAAGTGGATAAACCGCAAGGGCTAAAATATCTTGGTTTTGGCTTTTACTTCGACAGATACTCGCATCAGTACAAGGCTAAACCACACATCAAGTCAGTTATGAAATTCAAGAAACGAATGAAAGAATTGACTTGCCGTAGTTGGGGAGTAAGTAACAGCTACAAAATTGAAAAGTTAAATCAACTTATCAGAGGCTGGATAAACTACTTTAAAATTGGAAGTATGAAAGAATTATGCCGAGCTACAGACAAAAGAATTAGATTTAGAATTCGTATGTGCATATGGAAACATTGGAAAACCCCGCAAAACAGGGCAGAAAACTTGGTGAAACTAGGAATGAACAAGGAGGATGCATTTGCAATAGCATACAGTGGAGCAAGAATTGCACATGTATGTAGTGGTGCATTAAACTTTGTCATTACAAACAAGAGATTAGCCACATTTGGACTAATCTCCATGTTAGATTACTACACCGAAAGGTACGTTAATTGTTAAGTTGATTGAACCGCCGTGTACCGAACGGTACGCACGGTGGTGGTGTGCCATGAAAGGCACACAGAAGATGAGGGAAGGTCCTTCGACAGGGATTGAACAGGCAGACCTGTCAAATCACTCTGATGCTGCTGTGATTCAGGTCATGGTAGTGAGCGATCAGAGAAAAGGTTATTATAATAATCAGATGAGATACATGAAGATGAACGAAAGTGAACCATTGATGAAGTGTCGAAAGCGTAAAACTTCTGCAAAACCTATCTTTCACCACTAGGTAGGGAAGAGGATAGAGGAAACCTGTAAAGCTGACTATCTGTGGAACGGCATTAAGATGGCATGAGCATGTATTAGGCTTCTGTGTGAAACATGGGAACCTGTAGAATAATGAAAATCGAAAAGATACAAGTCACAGAACGATGAGGTCGAAAGTAGAAATGTATTCTACAGGGGCGGAGTTACCCGTAGTAGTGATGAAGCTGTTGTAATGACAACGGAGCAAAGGGGTAACATCATTCTGCTTGATACTGATAACAACTAGGAAACTAGGAGGATTTGATGAGCGAAAGCAAACAGTACGAAATACCAAAGAGAGTGGTCATTGAAGCTTATAAAAGAGTAAAATCAAACAATGGCAGTGCAGGAATTGATGGTATCGATTTTCAAGTCTTTGAAAAGAAACTGAACAATAATCTATATAAAATCTGGAATCGTATGAGTTCTGGAAGTTACTTTCCATCACCAGTATTAGCGGTAGAAATACCAAAGAAAACAGGTGGAATAAGAAGACTGGGGATACCAACAATAGCAGACAGAATAGCACAAATGGTCGCAAGAATGTATGTGGAACCCATGGTGGAACCAATGTTTTGTGATGATTCTTATGGTTATAGACCAAACAAGTCGGCATTAGATGCTATAGCAGTGACAAGAAAACGATGCTGGAAGTACGATTATGTTATTGAGTTGGATGTAAAAGGTCTGTTTGATAACATAGACCATGAATTGCTCATGAAAGTAGTACAAAGGCATGTGAAAGATAAGTGGGTCTGCCTTTATATAAACAGATGGCTTAAAGCACCTTTTGTTACAAAAGAGGGACAGATGATACAAAGAGACTCTGGAACCCCTCAAGGTGGAGTGATTAGTCCTGTGCTGGCAAATATGTTTCTACATTATGTCTTTGATATGTGGATGAAACGAAACTTCCCACAGGCTCCGTTTGAGAGATATGCAGATGATGGAGTAGTTCACTGCCGTAGCAAAGAAGAAGCGATTTATATTAAAGAAAGGCTTGCAAAGCGGTTTGAGGAATGTAAGCTTGAAATGCACCCTACAAAGACAAGGATTGTTTACTGTAAAGATAAAGACCGGCCGAACAAAGAGGAACTTAATGAATTCGATTTCCTTGGGTATACATTCAAGGCGGTATACATCAAATGCAGAGATGGAAAGATTAGATACAATTTCATAGCAACTGTAAGCAAAGCATCGTCAAAAGCGTTTCGAACTAGAATTAGAGAGATGGAGGTTCATAAAAGAACAGGGTGTAAGATTGATATTATTGCAGAGATGCTAAATCCTATGATACGCGGTTGGATAAATTATTTCGGTAAGTATAATCCATCCGCAATGAGAGGTACATTGCAATGTATAGAAAGAAGACTTGTAAAATGGGCGATGTGTAAATATAAGAACTTTCGTGGTAGAAGACGCAGAGCAGAAGAATGGCTCTGCGCTGTAAGAAAACGAGAGCCAAAGCTTTTTGCTCATTGGAGAAATCTGTATTCGTATTGTTGAATGATAAGAGCCGTATGAAAGGAGACTTTCACGTACGGTTCTGTGAGAAGTTCGAGGTGCAAGTCCTCTTACTTACTCGACTGAGAGGTCGGGAAATGTATTTAAATTTCCCTCCTACTCGATTGTAATAGGAAACTACTCCTATTACATAAAATTGGATACGCAGCACACTTTTATTCAGACAAATAAGACAAAAGGATAGGTACAAGCCCGTCCTGGTTGTTATCGGCAGCCGTTACAATGTCGGCTGCTTTTTTTACGTCTTCCTTCGCGTTGCGTATGGCAATGCCTATACCGGCAGCCTGAATCATGGAAATATCGTTGGAAGCATCTCCTGCGGCGAGTGTGTTCTCCATGGGAATATCCAGCAGTTCGCATAGCTTTACGACTGCGGTTTCCTTGCCGGAGGAAGCAGGAAAGATTTCCAGGTATTTATCGTTGGAATACAGAAGGCTCACTTCGCCTTCTGTAAAAGGGAGTAACGACTGACGGAAATGTTCCAGTTTTTCCTTATCATGGATTTCGATAGCGAGGCATTTGCATGGTTCTTTATCCAGTGGCTTCATAATGTCTTCGCTTATAATAACGGGGCTGTGAATGGCTCTTTGATATACATGAAGTTCGTCGTTGTCCGCAGGGCTGATAATATGGGTATCGGTATAAGTCTGACAGTGGATGCCCTGTTCCTTCGCCGCCTTTGCCACAGCAGCCACCTGCTCCATGGTGAGGGAGATGCGGGAGACTACCCTCTGCGCCTCACAATCGTAGATTTCACCGCCGTTATATCCGATGAGGTACATACCGGGAAAATCCAGACCGAGAGATTCCTTTACTTCTTTTATGCTGTCGATTGCTCTGCCGGAGGAAAGGGCCAGTTTATTGCCTGCGTCAGTCCATTTCTTTAGCGCTTCCAGAGTGGCGGGAGTTATTTTTTTCTCTTTTGTCAGTAAGGTACCGTCTAAATCGGTAAAAAATATCTTTGGTTTATTATTGTCCATTTGATGAGTCAAATTGTGCTCCATTTCTTTTTTCTTCTTTAGGTTGATCAGTATCTCCTCAGGGATTACCAGCTTTCCGTATCCCGTAGCCAGCTCCAGAGAAGGCTTGGTGGAGCCGTGGAAGTCGGAACCGCCGCTGATGCATAAATCGTACTTGTCGGCGAGCTTTCGTATCTTCCATTCCTCAGAATGGCTATAGGTGCTGTAAATGGCTTCAATGCCCATGAGTCCTGCTGCTTTTAACTTGCGTGTCAAAGTGTCCAGTCTGGTGTCACTCATGTGGTAAAGAATGGGGTGGGCCAGAATGGGGATGCCGCCTGCTTGTAAAATAAATTGTACGGCCTGCTTTGGCGTTATTTTTTCTCTGGGGACAAAATATTTGGTACGGTCACCCACATAGCGGTCGAAAGCTTCGTTCATGCTTTTTACATAACCGTGTTCCAATAAATATTTCGCGTAATGTCCTCTGGTAATGACCGAACCCGGAAAAGCCTCCATCAGCTTTTCGTAGGAAATATCGATTCCTGCGGCATTGAGATTTTCACACATTTTTTCGTTGCGGGAAAGACGTGAATCTACGAAGGATTTGATTTGCTGCTTAAAAAATGAGGATTCATAATCGATATACAGTCCCAGAATGTGAATATCCTTTCCTTCGTATTCGGTGGACAGCTCGATACCGGGTATGACCTCCAAAGAATTCTCTTTTGGAAGCTTCTTTGCTTCCGACATCGCTTCTGCAAGGCCGTCCGTAGTATCGTGGTCGGTCAGGGCAAAGGCGGACAGGCCTTTTTTGACAGCGAGATGTACGAGCTCGGCGGGAGAGAAGCTCCCGTCGGATTTATTGGAATGTACGTGCAAATCTACGATATTCATGAAAAATCTCCTTATAGTTATGAGGGCAAACAAAGGGAAAACGCTTCGCGAATTGCTCTTATGTCAAAACAAAGGAGCTGAATTTCCAGCCCCTTTTCCAAACCGAAAATGAATTCCGGCTTTAATTATCGTCCTCTTCGTTCTTATTCGTATATACGGTACGCTTTCTCGCCATTTCATCGCTGGCAAGATATTCGTCGTAGGTAGTGATTTTGTCGATGAGTTGCCCGCCCGGAAGGATTTCCATAATGCGGTTAGCCGTGGTCTGTACGAATTGGTGGTCGTGGCAGGCGAACAATTCCACACCCGGGAATTTAATAAGTCCGTTGTTGAGCGCGGTGATGGACTCCATGTCCAAATGATTGGTAGGCTCGTCTAAGATGAGGCAATTCGCTCCGCTGATCATCATTTTTGAGAGAAGGCACCTTACCTTTTCACCTCCGGAAAGAATCTTCACCTTCTTCACACCATCGTCTCCGGCAAAGAGCATACGGCCTAAAAAGCCGCGCACATAGGTTACATCTTTTACGGGAGAGTAGCCGGTCAGCCAGTCTGCAATGGTGTAATCGTTGTCGAATTCCTTCGTGCTGTCCTTGGGAAAGTACGCCTGAGAGGTGGTAACGCCCCAGCGGTAAGAACCCTCATCCGGCTCCAGCTCGCCGGTAAGAATCTGGAACAGCGTCGTCTTAGCGAGCTCATTGCTGCCCACAAATGCGATTTTATCGTTATGTCCTACGATAAAGGAAATATTGTCGAGTATTTTTTCTCCGTCGATGGTCTTGGAAAGCCCCTCTACCACCAGTACTTCATTACCGATTTCACGATCGGGGCGGAAGTCCACATAAGGATATTTTCTGCTGGAGGGCTTGATGTCATCCAGCTCAATTTTTTCCAGGGCGCGTTTTCTGCTGGTAGCTTGTTTGGATTTCGAAGCGTTTGCGGAGAAACGGGAGATAAAGTCCTGAAGCTCTTTGATTTTCTCCTCTTTTTTCTTATTGGCTTCCTTCATTTGCTTAACGAGGAGCTGGCTGGATTCGTACCAGAAATCGTAGTTTCCGGCATAGAGCTGAATCTTGCCGTAGTCGATATCCGCAGTATGTGTGCAGACCTTATTCAGGAAATAGCGGTCGTGGGATACGACGATAACCGTATTTTCAAAGTCGATCAGGAAGTCCTCTAACCATGCGATAGCATCCAGATCCAAATGGTTGGTAGGCTCGTCGAGAAGGAGGATGTCCGGACTGCCGAACAGAGCTTTTGCAAGAAGGATCTTTACCTTTTCATTTCCGTTCAGGCTTCCCATAACGGAGTAGTGAAGGCTCGTATCGATACCGAGACCGTTTAAAAGCATAGCGGCACTCGATTCAGCCTCCCAGCCGTCCATCTCGGCGAATTCCGCTTCCAGCTCACTGGCACGGATACCGTCTTCATCGGAAAAGTCTTCTTTTGCATAAATAGCGTCCTTTTCCTTCATAATCTGATAGAGACGCTCGTTGCCCATGATGACCACATCCATAACGGTATATTCGTCATATTTGAAATGGTCCTGTTCCAGCACCGATAATCTCTGACCGGGAGTGATGGCGATATCTCCGTTAGTAGTGTCCAGCTTGCCGGATAATATTTTAAGGAAGGTGGATTTGCCGGAGCCGTTGGCTCCTATCAGTCCGTAGCAGTTTCCTTCGGTAAACTTAATATTAACGTCTTCAAATAACGCTTTTTTCCCAATACGTAACGTTACGTTGTTTGCACTAATCATTGTTATAAGCCTTTCTGAAAATTAATTTTGTCAATTATCTCATCCTTTCTTATTGTACAGAAAATCGAAGATTTTGCAAGGGTTTCTTAGGACTGCGGTATATTTCCGGCGTATTTCACATAAATTTGACATGGATTTATGGATAACTGCATGTTATTATAGGAATAGCATGTAGAAAGGCATAGAAAGAGGGAGGAATTTCACATCATGAAATTAAATTATAGGAGAACGGTTCTGATCGGACTGGCGTTTCTGTCCATAGCCGGATTCTGGCAGATATACGACAGCATTATTCCGCTGATGCTCCAGAATACATTTCATCTGGGTGAGACATTGACGGGCATACTGATGGCTATGGATAACGTGCTGGCCATCTTTTTACTGCCGCTGTTCGGGCTGCTTTCCGACAAGGCGGATACGAGAATAGGAAAAAGGATGCCCTTTATTGTGGGAGGAACCTTGCTGGCGGTAACCTTTCTCATGGTACTTCCTGCGGCGGATAATGAAGAAAACCTGATCTTATTTCTTGTAATTATGTTTGCGTTGTTGCTTTCCATGGGCTTGTATCGTTCTCCCGCGGTAGCGCTCATGCCGGATTTGACGCCGAACCGTTTGAGGAGCAAGGCGAATGCGATCATCAATCTGATGGGTGCTGTAGGCGGTGTCTATGCGTTGCTTATGATAAAGTTTCTGGTAGGTCCCGGCAAACGCCCGGATTATTTCCCTCTGTTTGCCAGCGTAGGCGGACTAATGCTCGCCGCAGTCGCCGTACTGTTCTTCACCGTTAGGGAGAAAAAGGTTGCGGCTTTGGTGGAGGCGGAGGTAAAGGCTTATGAGGCCGAAAGCGGAGAGGTTATCGATGCGGCGGTGAAGGAGCCCGAAGAGGACGTTGTGAAGGAAGCTATGCCGGGGGACGTCAAGCGAAGCATGATTTTTCTGCTGGCTTCGATTTTCCTATGGTTTGCGGCCTATAATGCGGTGACTACCGCGTTTTCCAGATACACGGGAGTGGTGTGGAACATGGAAGGAGGAGGCTTTGCGGACTGTTTGATGGTTGCGACGGTGGCGGCCATACTCAGCTACATTCCCATCGGCAGCATTGCAAGCAGGATAGGACGCAAAAAGACGATAATGGGGGGCATCGTTCTGATGAGCGCCTGCTATTTTGCTGCGATATTTGCGGGCTCTTATCATTCGGCAATCAATATAGCATTTGCCCTTATCGGTATAGGCTGGGCGGCCATTAATGTGAATTCCTACCCTATGATCGTTGAGATGAGCAAGGGGAGCGATATCGGCAAGTTCACGGGAACCTACTATACCTTTTCCATGGCGGCGCAAATATTTACTCCGATTCTGTCGGGCTTCTTATTGGAACGCATATCTTACAGGACGTTGTTTCCATATGCGTTTCTATTTTCTGCGGCGGCCTTTCTTACGATGACACAGGTGCGCCATGGGGATTCCAAGCCGGAGAAAAAGAAGGCGGCATTGGAGAACTTCGATTTAGACGATTAAATTTTAAATGATACGAAGGACAGAGAAATGACAGTGATGATCAGCATTATAATAATTTTAGCAGTACTATATTTAGTGGCTATTATGCCCCGCATGGTGAACAAGCCTGATAAGACTCCTTTTGTGGGAGTCTTATACGCGCATAGAGGGCTGCATGATAATGAAGGAGATGCTCCTGAAAATTCATTAAAGGCATTAAAAAAGGCGATAGATGGAGGCTTTGGGGTAGAGCTTGACGTGCAGCTTACCAAGGACAGGATACCTGTCGTATTTCATGATTTCACTCTTAAGAGAGTATGCGGTGCGGAAGGGAAGGTTTCGGACTACACGTATGAAGAACTTTTGCAGTTTCGTCTTTATCGTTCTGATGAGAAGATACCGAGATTTGAAGATTTTCTGAAGCTGGTGGACGGCAAAGTTCCTTTGATCGTGGAACTTAAAATTGAATGGACGAATATTTCTGTCTGCGAGCTGGCGGATGCATTATTGAAGGAATATAAAGGTGCCTATTGTATAGAATCCTTTAATCCTCTTGCGCTAATCTGGTATAGGAAGCACCGTAAGGAGGTTATGCGGGGACAGCTTTCGGATGTGTTTAAGAAGGAGGAGGGACTGAAGGGGCCGCTGTACTTTTCTTTGGAACATTTACTTCTAAACTGTGTAACGAAACCGGATTTTATTGCATATAATCATAAATACCATAGAATGCCATCCAGACAGATATGCAGAAGGCTGTACAGGAATCTTGCGGTGGCGTGGACAATAAAGTCACAGCAGCAGCTCGATATGAGAAAGAAAGACTTCGATTTATTTATTTTCGACAGCTTTGTTCCTAAAAAATAAAGGAAGAAGTGAAAGAAGATGCCGGAGAGGGAAAAGAAGAGGCAGAGGAGGGGAATGACGCGGGAAATCAGACAATAAATATTACCTTTGAAGAGAAAACAGAGGAATATACCGCGAAAGATAAGACGCTGCTCCTTACGATCAGGGAGACCATACCTACGGTGGATATTGCCGGAAACAAAGAGGCTTCACAGGCAATCAACGAGTATACCCGAACCTTTAATTTGCATGGAATGTCCGTAGAGGATGCAAAGAAATGGGCAGAGGAAGATTATATAACGAGAGGCAAGGACAACTGGTACGGTTATGATATGGAAACGGTCTTTTCCTTAAACAGGGCCGATGAAACGGTTATCAGCTTCCTGGTGAATGCCTCATCCTATATGGGAGGAGCTCATCCCAATACGCTGGAGGCAGCGCTGAACTTCGATCCTAAGACGGGAAAACGGCTGACGCTTGCGGATGTAACTACGGATGAAAAGACGGCGGTCAAGGAAATCGTGAATGCTATTTGGCGACAGACGAAGCAGGAGAAATATTCGGGAATGTTTTTTGAAGGGTATGAAAGCAGTGTTGGAGACTTGTTAACGGAGGATACTTGGTATTTGGGTGAAGACGGTTTTCATATTATTGGGAATGAGTATATTATTTCGCCTCATGCGGCGGGGATTTTGAATTTCATAATTCCTTATGCGGAGGCCGGTTTTCTGAAGGAGAAGTACAGAGTCTCTTTCTTGAAATGGGGAGTCATTAGGCTTTGAGAAATTTTCTTCGGCAGTTTGGGGTTCTGTTAGAGGATTACAAAAGATTATGAAGAATTATTCAATGTACGTAATGGAATAGGGGGATTGGATGGAGAGAAGTACAGATATTAGAAACAGGGCTTTTTATTATATTAGTATAATGACGTTTTTTCTTTCAATCATGTGTGTGGTTGGGAATGTGATAACGAAATATCCGATGAGTGCTAATTATAAATGGTTTTATTTGCTGCTTGTTTCGGCTTTGTCTATTTTAGGGAGTAAGAGTGCTTATGAGTATTATTTGCAATTATTTCTCAGTCTGAATATTATTCTGGTAATTCTGCCGATTGGATGGCTGAACGGCGGGAGAGGGAACAGTAGTGCTACTGCGTATTTGTTCCTGATTATGATAGGTATTATTTTGCTTTATGAGAATAGGCTTAGAAAGATACTCTTGACTATTTTGGGACTGACGGTAGCAGTTTTGTTTTATATTGAGTATCGGTTTCCTGAGATATTGAAGATTTACGATTATGATATGCTGTTTAAGGATAGGCTCATACAGATTCCGATAACTTTGGTCGGAGGCTTTTTGATCCTTACCCTATATTCCGATACATATATCAGGGAGAGGGAGAAGCTGAATGAGTATAGTATACAGCTTCGGGAAGCGAATGAGAAACTGGAGTATCTGGCGAGCAAGGATGTTCTTACCAATATTAGCAATAGGCGTATTTTCGATATAAAGCTGGAAGGGATCATAGACACCAGGGAGCATTTCTCAAAAGAAATATATATCGTGCTGTTCGATGTGGACTTGTTCAAGGAAATAAATGACAGTTACGGGCACAGTACGGGGGATAGAGTGTTAAGCGAGATTGCTAAGGGATTAAATCCGCTGCTGAATAAAGAATCTTTGCTTTCCAGGTGGGGAGGAGATGAATTTTCTATCATTTATTATGGCTCTGAGGAAGGTGTGCTCAGTACGATCGATAAACTGAATAAAATATTGAAGAGAATAAGGCTGGGCAATGATAAGGAAGTAACGGTAAGCATAGGAATAACCAAGATGCAGGAAACAGATACTATGAGCAAGGTGTTCAAAAGAGTGGATAAAGGATTGTATAAATCGAAGTCAGAGGGCAGGAACAGGTATTCCATCATATAGCTTAAATCACCATAACGATCCGGACCCGCAGCCGCTCATTGTTTTTGGAAAGCTTTTGGGGAAATTCCGTAGGTCTTTTTAAAGATTCTGCAGAAATATCCTACATTATCGAAACCGGTGCTCAAAGCGACGGCAGTAACCGTGCTCTTAGTCGTTGACAGCGCTTCTCTCGCCCGATTTAAACGATATTCGATCAAGTAATTGACGGGAGTCGTCTGTACGCCGAAATGGAAACAGCGAAGTGCCTCGCTTTTGCTTATATTGGCGGAAGCGGCAATATCTTCGAGAGATATCTTTCTGGAATATTCTTCGGATATGAACTGCAGCATTACTTGTAAACGAGGCTGTATGAAAATATTTCCTTCTGAGCTTTTCTGGGACAAAGAGCTTTGTATCTGCACAAATAATCCGGACCACATGGAACAGATAAGTGTCTGTAAGGTCAGCTCTCTCATCAGCGCACTTGCCTGTGCTTCTTCATAAATACGGCGCAATGCATTCAAAATATCCGCCTGCCATGCAACATCGGACTTTAATAGGACATAAGAGCAGTTGGAGGATATGACGGGATACACATATTTCTTATATATGAGCGATGAAGCGGGGGCGATGAACTCGGGGTTGAACAAAATATTAGGCATGAGCCCGGTGGCGGGTGATTCAAAACGATGGATGACTCCGCTGTTAATAAACATACCGTCACCGGCATGAATACGGATACGCTCATTTCCGATCAGGCAGTCGATAGGGCCCTGGTCTACAAAAAATATCTCAATTTCGTTGTGCCAGTGCCATTCCACATATTGTTTGTTGAATTTCTTAATATCGTCAAAGTAATATTCGAATTGAAAATCTGCACTTCCATGAATTCTCGTTTCCCGTAAGGTATCGTCCGTAATGATTTCTGTGACCTGCATAACGTATACTCCCTTTTCTTTTAAGGCTTCTTTTGCATTGTTTGGAGATATTTTATCATAAATTGAAGAAATAATGCAAACAATGAAGATAAAGATTGTGATATAATGCAAAAACGTGTGATCGACATGAGATAAAATTAAAACAGAACGAGGACCGGCTTTATGAAAAACGGCTATAAGAAAACGATTAACGCCTGCTTCATCGCATATGTAGTGCAGGCGATTGTAAATAATTTTGTTCCGCTGCTATTTCTGACCTTTCAAAACAGCTACGAAATACCCCTTACAAAAATCACCATGCTCATCACCATCAATTTTGGAATCCAGCTTCTGGTGGACATGCTGTCCGTGGGTTTTGTGGATAAAATCGGCTATCGGGCCTCTATGTTACTCGCCCATATCTTTGTGGCTGCCGGTTTGGTGTCCCTTACCGTATTGCCGGAGTTATTTTCCGACCCGTTTATCGGGCTGCTCACGGCAGTAATTATTTATGCGATAGGCGGCGGCATTCTTGAAGTGCTTGTAAGTCCGGTGATGGAGGCCTGCCCCACGGATAATAAAGAAAAGGCTATGAGTCTGCTGCATTCCTTCTATTGCTGGGGGCATGTGGGAGTAGTTTTGATTTCCACCATATTCTTCCGGGCATTCGGCATTTCTAACTGGAAGCTGTTAGCGTTGGTATGGGCGATCATCCCGATTATAAACGCTGTGATATTTGCGAAGGCTCCTATCGCCTCACTCATTGAGGAAGGTGAAACAGGACTGACGATAAAAGAGCTGTTTTCCAAGAAAATATTCTGGGTCCTTATGCTCATGATGGTATGTGCAGGAGCCAGCGAGCAGGCGGTCAGCCAGTGGGCGTCCACTTTTGCGGAAAACGGCTTGGGAGTGAGCAAGACAGTGGGGGATTTGGCGGGGCCGATGTCTTTTGCCACGATGATGGGTATATCGAGAGTATTTTATGGAAAATACGGAGAAAAGATTAATCTGGATCGTTTTATGGCCTACAGTGTTTTGTTGTGTGCGGTCTCCTATTTGTGCATATCTCTTATACCCGTTCCGGCGCTGGGACTGGCGGGCTGTGCGCTGTGCGGACTTTCGGTGGGAATTCTCTGGCCGGGGACGTTCAGCAAAGCGGCGGCGGCCATACGAGGCGGTGGCACGGCGATGTTCGCGATGCTGGCGTTGGCAGGCGATTTGGGCTGTTCGGGCGGTCCTACTGTGGTAGGAATGGTTTCCAGCTATTTCGGCGACAACTTGAAAGTCGGCATTTTGGCAGCGATCGTATTCCCTATTCTGTTACTTTTTGGAATTGCGTGGAGCAGGAAATTGAAAGAAGCATAAAACAAGCATAAAATAAGCGGTTGCTTTTCTTTTGTCATTTGGTATAATTATGTCATTTCAAAATACAAAATTTAATTTATACCTTTTAACTTATTAGCGGTGTGAGGTAAGGAGTAGCGATGATCACAATCAAAGAAATGGCTCAAATGCTCGATATCAGTACTACTACCGTATCAAATGTAATACATGGAAAAACGGGGGAAGTTTCTTCTGCTACGATAGAAAAGGTAAGGCGGCTGATAGAAGAATATGATTATGTTCCGAATATTAATGCCAGAAATCTTGCGAGAAACGAATCGGGAATTATTGGACTGGCAATGAAGACCAATCGGGATAAATATGAAAATTTTATTAAAGATCCGTTTGCAGGAGAACTGACAGGAGCTGTTGAGAGCTGTGTCAGGGCAAGGGGATATTTTATTATGCTGTACATATCGGATGAGATTTCCGAGATAATAAATTCAGTGGCCAGTTGGAATGTGGACGGACTGATATTATTCGGAATTGGCAAAGAGGATGGAATACTGCTGAAAAAGAGAGTGAAAAAACCGATGGTTTTTGTGGACTGTTATATCGAAGATTCCATATTTGAATATGTAAATGTGGGGATTGAAGACAGAAAAGGAAGCTATGAAATTACAAAACATTTAATTTCCAAAGGCCATAAAAAAATCGCCTATCTTGCGGATAACTGTGAAGGCGGTGACTATGAACGCTTTAAAGGCTTTAAGGATGCGATAACGGAGGCCGGAATTTCTTATGATGAAGAGAATTTTATCATGCTTCGGCCAAACGGCGCAGATTTGTCATTGCTTCTGGCTGATGTACACCGCAGGGTAAATTCTTATACCGCTTTTGTATGTGCGTCCGATTACTATGCGGTACACATAATAAATTATCTGAGGGATCATGGAGTCAGGATACCTGAGGACATATCCATCGTTGGATTTGACGACAATGAGTACAGCAGAATGGTAAGACCGGCATTAACGACAGTTCATCAGGATATTTCTCAAAAAGGTGGAATTGCCGTAGAAAAGCTGTTTCAAATGATTCATGAAGAAGATTATGGAGAAAATTATACGCGGCTTCCGGTATATGTAGTGGAAAGGGACTCTGTAAAAGAGGTTTGATCGTTAATTGATAAAGCATGCATTTATTATTGAAGCCATTTTGTTTATTCCAGGGAGGAGAGGCACATGAACTTTCATGAATTCGGAAATAAGGGCTATCCTCATATTATGCTAATCCATGGAGGCGGGAACGCATGGTGGAACTATTTGCGGCAAGCACGGGCACTGTCTGACCGCTACCATGTAATTCTCCCCACACTGGACGGGCATGGGGAGGAATACACTACTAACTATATTTCCACAGAGGATACGGCCGACAAGTTGATGGAATATATAGAGGAAAAATGTGACGGCCGGCTTTTTGCCTTGTGCGGCGTATCGCTTGGCGGGCAAATTGTAATGGAACTTTTATCCCGAAAGCCTGATTTAACTCAAAAGGCGATTATTGACGGGAGTATCTGCTATCCCAACCCGGGCATGGCGCGTTTATGTATTGCAACGGTCCGTACTTGCGGGGGGCTTCTATTCAGTAAGAAAGCCTGCAGCTTTCAACTTGCCGTTATGCCTAAGGTGGTGCCGGAAAAGATGTTGTACCCGGAGGAAATCAAAACATATTATATGCAGGATATGCCACGGATCAGAAAAGAAACTCTTTATACTGTGTACCGTACTTATATGATGCAATACATGCTCAAGGATAGTGTCAGAGAAAGTACAGCGCAGATAATGTACTGGTATGGTGAAAAGGAAATGAAGTGCGTCAAAAAATCCGCGCGGATGTTCAAGTCTTATATACCATCCTGTGAAATTTACGAAGCCAAGGGCTATAACCACGGCTATTTGGCTCTTTATTTGCCGGACGAATGGCTTGAGATTGCCGAAGCTTTCTTTCAGCGGAAAGAAATTGAGTGACGAATTAAATATATTTGTTATCGATGGGCCAGATGCTAAGATACAGAGCTGATAACTTGTGAGAACCTGCAATCACAGTTATCGGCTTTTTTTGTTATCAGAGGAAAGACCTTGTGGCAGGAAAGAATGGAAGTGTTGTCTTTCCTATGATATAAACATAGGTGAAAAATACCTAAATTAACTTTAAAAAAAAAGATGTGCAGCTGCGCGCGGAATAAAAGTTGTGCTATCGAAGTACGTAGCTATGAGAGTGGATGAAGTATACTTTTATTATATTGTAAGAGCAAGTTTCGAAGCACGTTACTTTTTATTTTACACCGGCAACTTATGCGCATAAGTTAACGTATTAATAAAAAATGAACAAAGGACCAAAGAAAATTGTGAAAAATATATATCATATTTAAAAATAAATTAAAAAATATGGAAAAATGCTTGCGAAAAAACATGTGAGATGGTAATATACATATTACAAGCAACTTATGCGCATAAGTAACAAATGTTTGGTGAGAAAAATAGCGGTTAATGTAATAATAGACAAGGGAAGGGAAAAATATGAAAAGTAAATTGTTGGTTATGATGTTGGCGGGAACGATGGCGTTCACAGCATTGACAGGATGCGGAAGCGGTACACAGACAGCAGGGGAGACTTCTATAGGTGCGGAGGTACAGACAGGTGAGGCGGAGGCCGGAACAGAAGAGGTATCGGCTTCAGGCGAAGCAATAAGAATCGTAAATGGCAAGATTGAGATTGATGAGCCGTTAAAAGCCTTTGCAAAAGCATATCAGGAAAAAACCGGTCAGGAAGTAGTCATTGAATCGTTAGGAGGAGGCGTCGATATCAATGGAACCTTGAAAGGATATTTGGCAGCAGGAAATATGCCTGATATCTTTGTGTTCGGCGGAGAAGGGGATTATCAGACGTGGAAAGAGTATATGACAGACTTAAGCGGTGAAGAGTGGGCATCACAGACTGATTTCGGCTTTAAGTCGGAGGATGGAAAGGTCGTTGGATTCCCATATGCGGTAGAAGGCTACGGAATTACATATAATAAAAATGTCTTGGAAGCAGCAGGAATTGATCCGGCTTCCTTAGTAACTTATGACGCTTATAAAAATGCATTTGAAACGATAGACAGTAAAAAAGAGGAACTGGGATTGACGGCGGTATGTTCGGTTGCCGCAGAATCCGGACAGATGTACTGGTCCACGGGAAATCATCTTTTTGGATATTATTTATCAGCCGGTCTGGAAAGAGGAGATGACAAGTATATCGATATGCTGAAAGATGGAAGCATCGATAATGATAGATTAGGGCAATTTGCGGACTTTATAGGAATGCTTTTTGACTATTCGGATCAGAGTACTCTTGTATCAGGAACCTATGATGACCAACTTGCATTGTGGGCACAAGGCAAAACTGCTTTTATCACTCAGGGAAACTGGATCGATCCGTCGCTTCCGGATTATAATGTTGAATTTGATTGCGGTATAGCACCTTTGGCATTTTCGAAGGAAGAGATATCAGGAGTGCTTGCGGATTGTCCTTCGTGGTGGTCTGTATATAACGACGGGAAAAACATAGATGCTTGCAAATCTTTTTTGAATGAACTGGCGACATCAGAAGAAGGGCAAAAATGTCTTGTAATTGACTGCGGCATGATTTCACCTTATGAAACTTGTACGGTAACTCCTACAACACCGCTTGCAGTCAGCTTGAAAACATATGTGGATGCCGGCAATACATATTCATGGGGCTGGACCAAGATGCCGGAGGGAATCGCAATGAACTCCACAGGAGCAGTTTTTGAATTATATGCGAAGGATGAAATTGATAAAGATACTTTTGTGACGATGATGGGAACTGCAATCGCAGATTATGTGAAATAAAATAGAATAGGGCGGCTTTAAGGCCGCCTTATTTAGTAATAGGAACAAAAGCTGTGCTGTTGAAATATTTGGTTGCGAAAGTGTACGAAGCACACTTTTGTTCTGTAATAGAAAATGCGTCTATTACAGAAACAATAGATGCGCAGCTACGCGCGCGGAACAAAAGCTGTGCTGTTGAAATATTTGGTTGCGAAAGTGTATGAAGC
>JAEZRJ010000039.1 GCA_023412855.1 Bacillota bacterium
ACCATCAAGTGGTAGGAGGTATAAACCAATCCACAGTATCTCCAACAGTATATCATACTGTTTTGTATAGCATACAGTCCTTGGAGAGGGACTATAAACACTACTACTTTATAATACGAGGAGGAATAGTTATTATGAAACTGAAAAAAGTTTTGGCACTCAGCATGGCGGCAGTACTTACTTTGTCGATGGCGGCATGCGGCGGCGGAGGCAGCGAAAGTGCGGCAGTAAACACGAACGAGGAGACGACTGAGGCAGCGCCTGCAGAAACCACTGAGGAAGCCGGAGATGCTGCAGCGGCAGAAGACACTGCTGAGGCAGGCGGACTGAGCTATACGAACATCGTTCTGGGAGAAAGCTATACGGATATCACCACTACCATCAAATGGCTTACCCATAGAACTGACTTGATTGATAGCGGAATGATAGACAGCTATATTGCGGATTTCAACGAAACGTATCCGAACATTACGGTAGAAGTAGAGGGTGTTACCAACTATGCGGATGATGCACTGCTTAGACTGACGTCGGGCAATTGGGGAGATATCATGATGATCCCTGCAGTTGACAAGAACCTTTTAAGCGAGTATTTCGTGCCTTACGGCAGCTTGAGCGATGTGAGCAAGGCAGTAAGATTTGCTGATCAGTGGATGTATGATAATACGGTATATGGCATCGCCTCCACTGGTAATGCCCAGGGTATCGTATACAACAAGGCAATTTTCGAACAGGCGGGAATTACGGCTATCCCCAAGACTCCGGAGGAATTTATCGCAGCGTTACAGGCGATTAAGGACAATACGGATGCGATTCCGTTGTATACTAACTATGCGGCAGGCTGGACCATGGGAGCATGGGATGCATATATCAACGGTTCTGCTACCGGTTCCAGCAAGTACATGAATCAGGAGCTTTTACATACACAGGATCCGTTCCAGAACTACGGAGACGATACCCATGCTTATGCGGTATATAAGATATTATATGATGCGGTAGCTAACGGACTGATTGAGGACGATTATACCACTACAGACTGGGAAGGCTGCAAGGGCATGATAAACAGCGGAGAAATCGGCTGTATGGTACTTGGCTCATGGGCATACTCCCAGATGGTAGATGCCGGAGACCATGGCGATGACATCGGATATATGTCCTTCCCTATCACGGTAGGCGGTAAACAGTACGCTTCTGCAGGCCCTGATTATAACTATGGAATTAACGTAAATGCTTCTGATGACAACAAAGCGGCAGCTATGGTATTTGTAAAATGGATGACAGAGAAATCGGGATTCGCCTATAACGAGGGCGGCGTTCCGATCAGCATGGATGGAGAATATCCGGCACTTTACGCAGCTTTTGACGGCATAGAATTCGTAGCGGACGAACCGTCGATAGCTGGTGAAGAAGATATCCTTAACGAACTGAATGCGGAATCGGAGCTCAACATCAACAGCGGCGGCGACAGCAAGATTCAGTCTATTATCGAGCATGCAGCTAACGGAGACATGACCTTTGACGAAATTATGGCGCAGTGGAACGAGGCGTGGACCAGCGCACAGGAAACAGTAGGCGTGGAAGTAACAAACTAATTTTAAAAATTCATTTCATTGCCATATGGCATCAGTTGTTGCTTGGGAAGTGCGGTTTTTCATTTCCCAAGCAATAATAAAGACAATGGATAAGGAGGATGCGGTATGTCGGCTGCTGCAGAACAAGTCGTGCAGACAAAAGAAAAAAAGCCCTTTCATTTTTTGAAATGGGCGAAGAGCAGAAAAGGGCAACAGACAATTATCATAGTAGCATTTATGTTTATACCTCTTTTACTGTTGTTTACCTTTACCTATTTTCCCTTTGCGGAAATGTTCAAATTCAGTTTCTATAAGATGAAATACATCGGACCTAGAAAGTTCGTAGGTCTGGACAATTACATTCAGGTATTTAAGAGGGACGACTGCTTCGGGGCTTTGAAGCTCAGCCTTTATTACATAGGCGGAGCTATGGTACAGCTCGTCATCGCCTTGTATCTGGCGACCATACTCAGCTTTAAAGTAAAGGGCGGCAGTATTTTCAAGGGCTTTATGTTTTTCCCCTACCTGATCAGTGGAATTGCAATCGGATTTATTTTTAAGTTTTTTTACACGAGAGGATTCGTGTTCGATACGGTTCTTCAATGGTGTGGCTTTGAACTGGAAAATCTTCCGTATTGGCTGAAGGATCAGCGAATCAATAATATTTCGCTGGTTGCCACAAGCGTATGGCGTTACTTCGGACAGAACATGGTGCTTTTCATTGGAGCAATCATGTCTGTGGACGCAGAGCTGTATGAGGCGGCTGAGCTGGACGGTGCAAATAAATTTCAGCAGTTTCGGTATATCATTTTGCCGAGCATCAAGACAATTGTAACTCTCAACGTTATTTTATCCATTACCGGCTCTTTAAGCGCTTTCGATCCGCCATATGTCATCACCAAGGGCGGAAACGGAACGGGAACCTATTTCGTTATCATGAACGAAATCGCCCATGTCAGCCAGAAGGTAGGTCTTGCGTCGGCGATGGCGGTAGTCCTTTTGATTATTATCTTTATCGCTACGATTTTACAGAAGCTCTTCTTCAAGTATGCGATGCGGGATGCGGAGGATGAAAATACCGGTGCAGGCTTAAGGCGTGAAAAAAAGCTGGAGCGCTATAGAAATAGAAGAAAGGGGGCGATATAAAAGATGATAATTCTAAAAATAAAAAAAATGATATGGTCTTTCTTGAAATATATCTCCCTCGTATTTTTCTCCTTCGCAGCAATAATCCCTATTGTATCCTGCGTAATTACCGCCTTCAAGACGGATTCGGAGTATAAGAGCACTAACGTGATGGCTCTGCCGGAGAGCTGGCTCAATTTCGACAATTTTATTGAGGCGTTTCATCGCGCCAATATGGGGCAGGCATTTATCAACTCCACGCTCGTTCTTATCGTAGTGCTGATAGGATCTATCTTATTCGGAACGCAGATCGCATATATACTGAACCGCTTTAAGTTCCCGGGAAACGGGCTGGTGCGCAACCTGTTCCTCTTTGCGACCTTGCTGCCCGGCGTAGCGATGCAGGTTTCCGTTTATTCTATTATGAATTCTTTGGGATTCATCAATCACTTATACGGATACATGATTCTCATGATGGGAACGGATGTTATTTCCATATACATCTTTATACAGTTTTTTGAAAATATTTCGATTTCACTCGACGAATCGGCAATTATGGATGGGGCTTCTTATTTTACGATTTATGCGAAGATACTTTTCCCGCTCTTGAAACCGGCCATCGTGACCTGCATGATACTTAAGGGCGTGGGAACGTACAACGAATATTATATGGCTCAGCTATATCTTCAGGATAAGACCAGACTGGGAACGGTGGCAACTTCGCTGTTTACCTTCACGGGTCCTCTCGGAAGCCAGTATAACCTGATTTGTGCGGGTGTCATCATCTCCCTGCTTCCGGCGCTGATTGTTTTCATACTGTGCCAGAAACAAATATACAGCGGCCTTACAGCGGGCGCAGTAAAAGGATAGGAGGGAAGCTTATGTTAGCCGGTGAAATGAAAGAGCACCTTACCACAATCATCCTTCCTTTCTGGAAGAAGCTGCGTGACAATGAAAACGGCGGCTATTATGACTTTGTGGATTATAATTTGAAGACGGATGAAAGGGCGGCAAAGGGATGCATTTTGAATAGCCGCATCACATGGTTTTTTGCCAATGCCTACCTTCTGTTAAAAGAGGAGGAGCTATTGGATTATGCCAGGCATGGCTTTGAATATATGAAGTCATATTGCCTGGATAGAAAATATGGAGGAGTTTATTGGTCCACCCATTATGACGGCAGGCCGGAGGATACGGAAAAGCATACTTATAACCAGGCCTTTGCGATTTATGCGCTATCCTCCTACTATGAGGCCAGCGGAAATAAAGAAGCACTTTCCATGGCTGCGGACCTGTTTCGGCTCATAGAAGAACGGTGTACGGATGAGTTCGGCTACAAGGAGTGCTTCGACAGAAGCTTCGAAGAGATCGATAACGATAAGCTGTCCGAGAATGGAGTCATTGCGGAAAAAACCATGAATACACTTCTGCATGTATTCGAAGCGTATACGCAGTTATATCGGATTGGAGGCAGAGGGGAAGTGAAGGAAAAGCTGCTTTGGATTCTGGATACCTTTGCGGATAAAATATACAATCCGGAGCTTCACAGACAGGAAGTATTCTTCGACGCAGAAATGAACTCGATTCTGGATCTGCACTCATATGGACATGACATCGAGACGGCATGGCTCATCGACAGAGGACTTGAGGTGCTGAAAGAAGAAGCTTATGAGAAGAAGATGCGTCCTATACTGGAAGCGCTGACGCAGCAGGTATACGAGAAAGCCTTCGACGGACGTTCCCTTGCCAACGAGTGTGAAAAGGGAGTGGTGGATGAAAGCCGCGTCTGGTGGGTGCAGGCGGAGTCGGTGGTAGGCTTTCTGAACGCTTATGAACACAATCCTGAGAGGAAGGAATATAAGCAGGCAGTGGAAAGCCAGTGGAATTTTATAAAGGAATATGTGACGGATAAGAGAAAGGGCTCGGAATGGTATTGGAAAGTGGATAAAGAAGGCAAGGCTATCGAGGGCGCGCCCATCGTGGAACCATGGAAATGTCCGTACCACAATGGCAGAATGTGCTTTGAAGTCATCAGGAGGATGGAACATGCTACATAAGAAGTACTTTGAGGAGCTTGAAAAATATGAAACTTTGATCAACAGAAAGAATGAAATCGACAAGAGTTTTTATAATGGTGTTTATGACAGATATAAATACCCGGTGCTGACGAGAGAACATATTCCGCTGATTTGGCAGTACGATTTAGATGAAAAATCCAATCCGCATTTCATGAAACGGCTGGGAGTTAATGCGGTAATGAATTCAGGGGCCATAGAATTAGACGGAAAATATTATCTCGTGGCCCGCATCGAAGGGGATGACAGAAAGTCCTTCTTCGGAGTGGCGGTCAGTGACAGCGGGACGGAGGGCTTCCGGTTCCTGGATTATCCAGTAATCCTTCCTGACAAATATCCGGAGGAAACGAATGTCTACGATATGAGGCTGACCAGACATGAGGATGGGTATATTTACGGACTGTTCTGTTCGGAGAGCAAGGATAAGTCGGTCAACGACCTGTCAGCGGCGGTGGCGGCTGCAGGAATTGTCAGAACGAAGGATCTGAAGACATGGGAAAGATTGGATAATCTGGTGACGAAGAATTCTCCTCAGCAGAGAAACGTAGTGCTGCACCCGGAATTCGTGGATGGGAAATATGCGTTCTACACCCGTCCCATGGACGACTTTATCGAGACCGGTTCCGGCGGCGGTATTGGCTTCGGTTTATGCGATGATATCGAGCATGCGGTAATCGGAGAAGAAAAGATGGTCAGCCTGAGGAAGTATCATACGCTGACTGAAGCTAAAAACGGCGCCGGCGCAGTGCCGATCAAGACGGAAAAAGGATGGATACATATCGCTCATGGCGTGAGAAATACAGCAGCGGGGCTTCGTTATGTGATTTACGCCTTTGCTACGGATATTAAGGACCCTTCTAAAATTATTGCGGAGCCGTCAGGGCTGTTGATCGGGCCGCGGGGGGAAGAACGCATGGGCGACGTGTCCAACGTGGTATTTACCAACGGTGCGATAGTGAAGGAAAACGGGGAGATATTTATATATTACGCATCCAGCGATACACGGCTGCATGTGGCGGTAACCACGATCGGCAAGCTTATGGACTATGTGTTCCATACGCCGGAGGACTTGCTGCGGTCTGCGGACTGTGTAAAGCAAAGATGCTCACTCATACAGAAGAATCTGGAATACTTGAATGCATGAATACAAAAAATGGAGGTCGACAAGATGAACGAATTAAAGATGATCAGTGAACCGGTAAAGAGGGTTCCGTGGCAGGAGCCGCAGGAAAAGCCTTTGGACGCACCGGTATGGAGATACAGTGAGAATCCGATTATCGGGAGAAATCCGGTAAAGGGCGTGGCGAGAATATTTAACAGCGCGGTTATACCTTACGGCGAGGAATTCATCGGAGTATTCCGTGGAGAACAAACAAACGGCATTCCATATATCTATATGGGCAGGAGTAAGGATGCCATTCATTGGGATATCGATAAGGAGAAGATTCCCTTTGTGGACGAGGACGGCAAGCCTTTCATGCCGGCATATGCCTATGACCCCCGCCTCGTAAAGGTAGAGGATACCTACTATATCATATGGTGTCAGGATTTTTACGGCGCTTCGATGGGCATAGCCAAGACCGAGGATTTCAAGACCTTCGTAAGGTTAGAGAACCCATTTTTACCCTTCAATAGAAACGGAGTATTGTTCCCGAGGAAGATAAACGGCAATTTTATGATGCTGAGCCGTCCCAGTGACAGCGGGCACACGCCCTTCGGCGATATTTTTGTCAGTGAAAGCCCCGACATGGTGTATTGGGGCAAGCACCGCCACGTGATGGGCAAGGGGAACGAATGGTGGCAATCTCTGAAAATCGGGGGAGGTGCCGCACCTATCGAGACGACGGAAGGCTGGCTTTTGTTCTACCACGGGGTAAGCGGAACGTGCAACGGATACGTTTATTCCATTGGCGGCGCGATTCTGGATATCGACAATCCCTCCATCGTGAAATACCGGTGTGAAAATTTCCTTCTTACACCGGAGCAATGGTATGAAGAACGAGGATTTGTTCCCAATGTTTGTTTCCCTTGTGCTACCATTCACGATTCGGAAAGCGGAAAAATAGCCATTTACTACGGCGCGGCGGATAGTTATGTGGGCCTTGCCTTTACAAGACTTGAGGAAATCGTTCCCTATATTAAGGAGCACAGTGCGGTTACAGCATCGGATACGGAAATCGGCAGGCGTTAAGAGTGCGGCATAGTTGCAGCATCGGGTATGGATGTTATTTATGTTTGCAAAAAGAAAAGGAAGTAGATGACCTATGATAATAAGGCCGGATGATGGGCGGCTGACCTATTGCGGAAGAATTGATTTTGAAGATAATAAGGCACCCGTATTCGTATATCCATGCAGCAGCATACGAATCAAAGTGAGCGGAAGCTTTCTGCGCATTGTTCTAAGCAATAAAAAAGCTTATTGGGAAAATTCGCTGGGTTTTCTCATAGACGGCAGACAGGGGAAGGCGGTCCTTCCTGAGGAAGAAGGGGAGACGACGATTACCTTGGCGGAGTATCTTGAGGAAGGCTTGCACGACGTTGTTATTTTCAAAAGGCAGGATTCCTGTCACACTTTTGTCTTCTATGGGCTGGAGGTGGAGGAGGGGGCTCTCGTGCAGGGGTGCGGGGCTGTCCCTTCGCGAAAAATAGAAGTGTACGGAGACAGTGTTTCCGCCGGAGAGGTGTCCGAGGCTGTGGAATATGTTGGAAAAGAAGACCCGGAGCATAATGGTGAATATTCTAACAGTTATTATTCTTATGCATGGATGGCGGCCCGAAGGCTGAATGCACAGATACACGATATAGCTCAGGGGGGTGCGGCTCTCCTTAATGATACCGGGTGGTTCATGGAACCGGATTCCATAGGAATGGAAGAAATCTACGACAAGCTGCAATACCATCCCTGTCTCGGACCGGTGAAGAGGTGGGATTTCGCGCGCTACAGACCCCATCTCGTCCTGGTGGCAATCGGGCAGAATGACAATCATCCTCAGGATTATATGGCGCAGGATTATGGAAGTGAAAAAAGCACTAACTGGCGCAGGCGCTACAAGATGTTCATACAAGATTTAAGGATTATATATCCACAGGCTGTCATAATATTGCAGACGACAATCTTGAATCACCATCCTAATTGGGACCGCGCCATCGGTCAGGTGAAGACGGAACTGAAAGATTCCCGTATATATCACTTTCGCTATATGGACAACGGCTGCGGGACACCGGGACATATCAGGATTCCCGAGGCGGAGCGGATGGCGCAGGAGCTGACCGCATTCGTGGAGTCTCTTGGAGAAACCGTATGGGAGGAGGAAGAGGAGGCATGAAAGAAGGCGAATGCATTATGCCGGGAAACGGTGTGGTAAGCCGGGGAAATTTACATCGCTTAAAAAAGGCGATGAAACGGGCGCAGAGCGGAAAGAGGCTGACAATTGGCTTTATCGGTGGCTCCATTACCCAAGGCTCTCTATCCTCCACTCCTTTGACCTGTTATGCTTATCTGGTGTACAACTGGTGGAGGAAGAAGTTTCCTGAGGCAGAGCACCTATATGTAAATGCCGGGGTCGGAGGAACTACCTCTCAGTTCGGGGCAGCGAGGGCAGAAGAAGATTTGCTTTGCCATAAGCCGGATTTCGTTATCGTAGAATTCAGTGTGAACGATGAGAACAACGAACACTTTGCCGAGACTTATGAGGGTCTTGTTCGAAAGATTTACAGGAGCGACGGAGAGCCTGCCCTGCTGCTGCTTCATAACGTGCGTTACGACAATGGAGAGAATGCGCAAAAGGAGCATGAGAAGATTGGCAAAGCCTATGGACTTCCCTGTATCAGCATGAAGGAGGCGCTTTATGGAAAAGTAGCTTCGGGAGAAATACCGGTACGAAGCATTACTCCGGACGATTTACATCCTAATGACTTAGGGCATGAGATGGTAGCGGGAGCCGTCATAGAATTCTTGGAAGAAATGTATGAGTGTAGCAGCGAAGAAGAGTCTCCATTCTATGAAGGAGGATTGCCGGAACCGCTGACGAGAAACAGATATGAGCATTCTATACGGTATAGGAACGACAATTGTTCCCCTAAATGTGCTGGATTCACAAAAAATCCGAAAAAATACGAAAAAAATTCATATATTTTCCAAAAAGGGTGGATTGCAAGCGGTATAAATGATAAAATAGTATTCGAAATTGAGGGCACGGTAATTGCCATTCAATATCGCAAATCTATAAGGAAGCCAGCACCGGTAGCTCGTGTCACAATAGACGGTAAGGAAGAAAGAAGTTTTCTTCTGGATGGAAATTTTGACGAGGACTGGGGCGATTGCCTATACATTGATACGGTTGCGGAAAACTTGGAGAATACAGTACATACGGTGGAAATCATTATCGTGGAAAACAGCAAACATCCGGCAGTTCCGTTTTATCTTGTATCAGTGATTGGTTCACGATAGGAGGATGTCATGGGGACAGGAAAAAGAACGATAGCGGGATGGACCGCTGAGGGGAAAAAGGGGAATGGAAAAAAGCTGGATTTGCCAAAAATCAACTTGAATAAAGTGGATTTTCGAAAAAGTGCGAAAAAGCTAAATGCGGTTATGTCAGAGCTTAAAGGGAATAAGGAGAGCAATCGTGAACATAACGGCCAAAATAAGGGCGGCATAAAAAGTAAAATAACGCTTGGCACATTTTCTAATACGAGCATAATGGGAACCCTGATCAGGGCCTTTCTCGTTCCCATCGCGTTCATTATCGTACTTGGCTTCGTGTCTTATAAGACCGCTTCCGGCGTTATAAAGCAAAAGGTGGAGGATTCCTCCGTAAGCACCATATCAGCCATGAGCATGTACTGTAATCTGCTCACGGGAAACGTGTCTTCAAAGGCGCTGGAAATGGTGGTAGGAGATGATATGTCTTCCTATTATGAGGTATATTACAAACAAAATGACAGCAAAGCGATGCAGTACTGGCGGGACGCGAAGAAGAATCTTCTTCAGGTAAAGGCCAGTGTGCAGTACTTATATAGTTATTCCATCATCCCGGAGAACGGGACCTATCTCACCTCTATATCGGGAAGCATGGGGGATAACGTCTATGAGGGATTCATGGAGTCCGCTGAGGGGCAGTATTTTAAAGAAAATGCGACGCGCAAAAACGGATGGTTCGGTTATCATTCCTTTTTGGATGAACGCTTGTCCATTTCCGGAGAACGGTATGGGCTCGCCTTTTTTCAGAAGTTCTTAAAGGCGAATACCTATCTGGTGCTGGATATCACCACACAGACCATAGAAGAAATGCTGAATCAAATGGACTTCGGTGAGAACAGCATCAAGGCGCTGATATCTCCTGACGGCCGTGAGATCGTGCGCGTGCAGCAGGCAGAGGCAGGAACGGGTGCTTTGCTCCCGGAGGGGACGGCGGCCGTGTTCACGGATAAGGATTTCTATACGGAAAGCCTGAATACAAAAGAGGCGGGAGACCGCTATGTCAAATATAACGGAGAAACTTATTTATATGTATTTTCACCGGTAGGGAACACCGGAATCATGCTGTGCGGGCTGATTCCGCAGAATAACATTGTAAAAGAAGTAAACTCGATACGCAATCTTAGTGTCGTTATGGTATTGCTTGCGTGCATCATCGCCTTCCTCATAGGAGGCAGGATAGCGGCAGGTATGAGCCGGTCTGTTAAGGTTATCACCAAAGGCCTGAACGAAGTGGCGGGCGGAGATCTGACCCAGGAATTCCGGATCAACAGAAAAGACGAATTCAGCCTTCTTGCCAAAGGCTTGAACGACATGCTGGAAAGCATGCGGACGCTCATGAAGGATATGCAGATATTCGGAAATAAAGTAAAGGAAATGGCAGATGGCGTGGCGGTGAAGTCGGTAACTATCAACACCTCCATCAAAGAAATTTCTACAGCGGTGGACGAAGTGGCCGCAGGGGTACAGACCCAGGCGAAGGAAGCGGATAACAGCAACTGCAGGATGTCGGATTTCGCGGTGAAAATCGATGGAGCCTGTGAAGGTGCGGGAGATATGACCAATACGGTAGACAGGGCCACCACAGCGGTAGAGCAGGGCCGTGTCATCGTGGATGAGTTGAACAGAAAGTCGGAGACGACGGTAGCCATCACCAAGGTACTGGTAGAGAATATTAATGACGTGCAGGAACGCTCTACGGAAATCGAGGGCTTCATCGACACGATCAACAGTATTGCCAGACAGACGAACTTGCTTTCCCTGAATGCATCAATAGAAGCGGCAAGGGCAGGAGAAAATGGAAGAGGCTTTGCGGTGGTAGCAGAGGAGATCAGAAAGCTTGCGGATGAATCCATGCAGGCGGGCAAGAGCATTAAGGATATCGTTGAGAACATCGGCGAGACTACAAGGAGAACGACGAAGTCGGCTAAGGAAGCGGAGACGATTATTTTCGCCCAGGCCACATCTTTAGAGGAGACTATCCAGGTATTCGGGGAAATCAATCGCTGCGTGGAGAACCTTGTGGACGGCCTTAAGCATATCGCAGACAGCATGCAGGAGATCAATGTGGAGAAGGATCAGGTTCAGGATTCCATTCACAGCATTTCCGTAGTCTCGGAACAGTCCGCAGTGGCTACCGAGGAAGTGACCGCTACGTTAGATGATCAGGTTACGATTGTTTCCGATTTGGCAAAGGAAGTCGAATTACTGAAAAAAGAAGCGGATGCGTTAGACCAGTCTATCGGAAGATTTATCGTATAGGAACATGGACCATCCGTGAAATTTACAAACAGCAGGACAAAACGGAGGGTCAGAAATGTTTCATGATGATTTTGTTTGGGGCGTTGCCAGCAGCGCCTATCAGATAGAAGGAAGAGATGGGGAAGACGGGGGCGGAAAAACCATATGGGACACCTTTGCGGAGGAGGGCAGAATCGCGGACGGGCAGAATGCGAATGAGGCCTGTGACCATATACATAGATATAAAGAAGACTTTGCGCTCATGCGGCTTATGGGAGTAAAGGCATATCGTTTTTCCCTCAATTGGGCGCGGATCATGCCTGAAGGCACGGGAATGGTGAACAAAAAGGCAATTGCGCTGTATCGGGATATGATTCTTGAGATGAAAAAGAACAAAATTGAACCGTATCTCACCTTATACCACTGGGAGTTTCCCCAGGCCTTACAGGACAAAGGCGGCTGGTTAAACGAAGAAAGTGCCGGTTGGTTTGCGGAATATGCCAAGATTGTAGCGGAAAGCTTCTCTGATTTGTGCGAATATTTTATTACGCTGAACGAACCCCAGTGCTTTGTCGGCCTGGGAAATCATACGGGAGAGCATGCGCCGGGGCTGCAGCTGCCTGCTAAAGATGTCTTTCAAATGGCACATAATGTGCTCAAGGCTCATGGCAGAGGGGTTATCAGCCTGCGCAAATATGCGAAACGGCCTATAAAAATAGGGTATGCCCCTACCTGTGGCATGGCTTATCCAAAGACGGACAGTGAGGCGGATGTCGAAGCGGCAAAAAAGGTGTTGTTTGGTTTTTACAATCCGCTGGAACGATGGACGTGGAATGTGGCATGGTTCTCCGACCCGGTATTCTTGGGGCGCTACCCGGAAGAGGGACTGGAGAAATATAAGGAATATCTGCCTGAAATTACGAAGGAGGATATGAAATTAATATCGCAGCCTCTGGATTTTATGGGACAAAACATATATAATGGGTACATGGTAAGCGCAGGAGCAGACGCAGAGCCGGTGTTCGAGAACAGGAAACCGGGCTATACGAAAACTGCCGCCGGCTGGCCGGTAACACCCGAAGCTTTTTACTGGGGAATAAGATTTCTTTATGAAAGATATGAGCATCCGATGTATATTACGGAAAATGGCATGTCTTGTCATGATGTGGTTTCTCTGGACGGCAGGGTGCATGATCCGAACAGAATCTATTTTCTGGATATGTATTTATCCGCACT
>JAEZRJ010000076.1 GCA_023412855.1 Bacillota bacterium
TGCCCTCTTCATCCACCGTAAAGCTGTTATGTCCCGGGCCGTAAATTCCTATTTCCTCCTTCGTCTGAAGAACCGGATTCCTTTCTTTTCTCCAGGACAAAGGATCCAGCAAATCAGAATCTTCATCCGCCGTCATCATTCCCATGCAGTAAGCGACCCCCGTCTCCGAAGCGGAATATGTCAAAAATATCTTTCCGTTCTTCTTTATGACCGCCGGACCCTCATTTACCCAGAAACCGTTCCTTTCCCAATCATAATCCGGCGTAGTAAGCAGCACCTGAACCGTCCGAAGCTTATAGGGAGATTCCATTTCCCCTATATAAAGATTGGAAATCTGCTTGCCGACTCCTACCTTCTCAGCCCATACATAATAATACTTCCCTTTATTCTCAAACACCGTCGCATCCAGAGAAAACGCCTCGAAGGAAAACTCATCTTCATCCGCTCTCCCCATCTTCCCCTTCTCCGTCCACGTACCAGTCAACGGGTCAGCATCCTTACACTCCAGCACATAAGGCCGAATATTCCAAACTGCCTCCGCTTCTCCCGCCGCAAAGTAAATATACCAAGCCCCATTCATATAATGAATCTCAGGTGCCCATATATGATGACTCATAACCCCGCTCTCATGCATATGCCACACCTCGATCTCCTCGGCCTGCGCCAGCCCCGCAAGCGTATCCGCCTTACGGATCACGATTCCGTCATAGGCAGGAACCGATGATGTAAAATAATAAGTTCCATCCTCATGCCTATATACATACGGATCCGCCCTTTGCAGTATCCACGGTTTATTGTAAATCGCTTCTATATTGCCTTTACCCTCTCTCATAATCATTGCACTCCTGTATTTATTTTTATTTAAATTATTTTATTTATATCTAAATTATATAAAATTAATGTCTATAAATCAACCTCTTTTTTTATTTTTTTCATAAATACTCCACAAAATATTTTTATTACTTTTGTATATATTAAAATTACTTTACATAATTATAGTCTTTTCTATTTACTCTCCTCATGTAACATGCTATAATCACAGCAAGTCATCACTATAATTACTATCATAAATTTCAGGCAGCACAGCTTTTGTTCCGCGCGCGCGGCTGGGCATCTTTAGCCTGAAGGTCAGCGCCTTCACACTTTACTGCGACAAGACGCTCCCTATGATATAAAAAATAATACTTTTCGAAAGGAGAGCAAGTATTTGCATGGAAAAATTAGAACTTTCCCCCTTAAAAAACACACAATTGGACGACCCGTTCTGGAATAAATACACCCATCTGGTAACCAGCCAAATTATCCCTTACCAATGGGAAGCGCTTAACGACCGTGTCTCCGATGCCGAACCAAGCCACTGCATTTCGAACTTCAAAGTAGCCGCCGGCTTAAAGGAAGGTACCTTCGAAGGCGCAGTATTCCAAGATACCGACGTAGCCAAATGGCTGGAAGCCGTAGCCTATTCCCTATCCTATCAGCCCGACAAAGAGCTTGAGGAGACTGCCGACGAGGTCATTGACCTGATCGGCAAGGCACAGCAGCCTGACGGTTATATCAATACCTATTTTACCGTTCTCGCCCCAAAGCACCGCTGGAAGAATCTGCGCGAGGGACATGAGCTGTATACAGCCGGGCACCTTTTAGAAGCTGCTGTTGCCTACTATAAGGTCACCGGCAAGGATAAATTTTTAGGCATCATGAGAAAATTCGCAGATTTAATTTGTGAAGTGTTCCATACAGAGGAATATAAACAGGCCGTACCGGGACATCAGGAAATAGAAATCGCAATGATCAAGCTGGCGGAGGTGACCGGCGAACAGAAATATATGGATATGGCAAAAGATTTTATCGATAGAAGAGGTACCGAGCCCAACTATCTCGTTTCGGAGCATAAGAATCCTCTTTGGATAGATATTTTCAAAGATAGAAATGCATTTTTGCCCAAGTATTCCCAGTGCCACAAACCGGTAAGGAAGCAGAACACCGCCGAAGGTCATTCCGTAAGAGCGACTTACATGTACAGCGCCATGGCCGATCTCGCCGCCGCTTATGACGACAGGGAGCTTTTGGAAGCATGCGAAAGACTGTGGAACAACATAGTAGAAAGACGCATGTATATAACCGGAGGCATCGGAAGCTCCGGAGCCTATGAGCGTTTTACCACGGATTACGATCTCCCCAACGATTCCAATTACTGCGAGAGCTGCGCTTCCATCGGCCTCGCGCTGTTCAGCCGCCGGATGGCACAGGTTACCGGGAACGGCAAGTACATCGATACCATGGAACGAGCGCTGTACAATACAGTTCTCGCCGGAATCGCCATGGACGGCAAAAGCTTCTTCTATGTGAATCCATTGGAAGTATGGCCCGACAACTGTCTGGACCGCACATCCATGGAGCACATAAAGCCCGTGCGGCAGAAATGGTTCGGCGTAGCCTGCTGTCCGCCCAATATCGCAAGAACCCTTGCCAGCCTGGGCGAATACGTATACTTCCAGAAAGATGGCGATTTGTGGGTTAATATGTTCGTTTCGGGCAAGACTTCCCTGACTTCCGGGGAGGGCACATTGACCGTCACCCAGAGTACCCGCTTCCCCTTCGAAGGTAAGGTAAACCTGCACGTGACCTCGGACAGAAACTGCGAATCCACTATCGGGTTCCATGTTCCCGCCTATGCACTGAACTATAAAATAGAAATAGACAGCAAAGAAGTATCGCCCGAAATAAAACACGGCTACGCTTATTTAAAAGATTGCTTCAAGGATAGCGATATCCGGATTACCTTCGACATACCCGCGCATTACACCTACGCGAATCCCAATGTAAGGGCAGACGCAGGAAAGGTCGCCGTCGAAAAAGGCCCTCTCGTATATTGCCTTGAAGAGGAAGACAATGGAGATAAACTGGCAAATATCTATATCAATACCGCCGCACCCTTGCAGGAGCAGTACGACAGCGTTTTACTCGGCGGAACATGCACCATATATGCAAAGGGAAAACGGATTTCTTCCATGAACGAAGAGGAACACGGGCTGTACTTACAAGCTCCGCCCGCCTTCGAGGAAACAAGCCTCAAGTTCGTTCCTTACTGTTATTGGAACAACCGCCGGGCAGGAGAAATGGCCGTCTGGGTTAAATATTACAATCAATGATTTAAGAGGAGGAATAAAAATGGCAAAAGCAAAAATGATTATTGACAAAGATTTCAAAATTGCAGAGGTTGACAAGCGCGTGTACGGCTCTTTCATCGAGCACCTGGGCCGCGCCGTTTATAACGGCATCTATCAGCCCGGACACAGCACCGCGGACGAAGACGGTTTCCGCAAGGACGTTCTGGAGCTGGTAAAAGAACTGGAGGTTCCTATCATCCGTTATCCCGGCGGTAACTTCGTATCTAACTTCTACTGGGAAGACAGCGTAGGACCGAAGGCTACGAGGAAGCCCCGTCTGGATCTTGCATGGCGCACACTGGAAACCAACGAATTCGGTCTGGGAGAATTTGCGAAATGGTCGGAAAAAGCAGGCTCCGACATTATGATGGCAGTCAATCTCGGTACACGCGGCATCACTGACGCACTGAATCTGCTGGAATACTGCAATCTGGACACTAATACCTATTACAGTAATCTCAGAAAGAGCCACGGCGCAACAAAGCCCTACAACATCAAGACCTGGTGCCTCGGCAACGAAATGGACGGCCCTTGGCAGATGGGACATAAGACAGCGGCAGAATACGGCAGGCTAGCAGCGGAGACCGCAAAAGCCATGAAGACTATGGACGATTCCATCGAACTGGTATCCTGCGGCAGTTCAAACGTAGAAATGCCCACCTTCCCCGAATGGGAGGCATCAACTTTAGAGGAAACATATGAATATGTAGACTATATCTCCCTTCACAACTATTATGGAAACTCAGAAAACGATACGGAGGATTTCTTCGCAAAGACTCAGGATCTGGAACGCTTTATCCATACCGTAATCGCTACCTGCGACTATATCAAAGCGAAAAAACGCAGCAAGAAAACTCTGAACTTAAGCTTTGACGAGTGGAACGTATGGTTTCACTCTACGGAAAGCGACAGCGAAGAAATGAAGGAACGCCCGTGGCAGATAGCCCCTCATTTGCTGGAGGACATCTACAGCTTCGAAGACGCCATTCTGGTAGGTCTTATCCTGATTACCTTCCTGCAGCATGCGGATCGCCTGAAAATGGCTTGTCTGGCACAGCTCGTCAATGTAATCGCGCCTATCATGACAGAGAACGACGGCGGCGCCTGGAAGCAGTCAATTTACTATCCTTTCCTTCACGCTTCCAAATACGGACGAGGCACAGCCCTTCACAGCATCGTGAATTCCACCAAACACGACAGCAAGACTCACGAAGATGTTACGGACGTAGAATCCATCGCCGTATATAACGAAGAAAAAGACGAAGTGACCATTTTCGCCGTAAACCGCAGCGTAAAGGAAGACGCTTTGTTCGAAGCTGACGTAAAATGCTTCGAAGGTTACCGCGTACTGGAATACCTCGCTCTCGAAAACGACGATATGAAAGTTACCAACGCTATAACAGGCGAGAAGGTTTCTCCTAAAAACAGGACAGATTACGAATTGAAGGACGGCACCTTTACTGCAACGATGAAAAAGTGCTCCTGGAACGTTATCAGACTTGGCAAATAAGATACAAATAAAGAAATAATGCTGCAAAATAAATTCCCCGGCAAAGCGAAAATCTTCGTTTTGCCGGGGATATTTTTATACTTCATCCGTCTCATATCCCAAAGTTGTTTTGCTCGCTTCCTGCTTCGCCGCCTCAGGGACAATGATGGGGCTATAGTTAATACGCACAGAAATATCCTGATTGTAATTGCCGAAAGTCTTTCCAAATATGGTCAGGCCGCCTACATGCTTCGCGTCATCCTCTACCTCCAGCTTCAGCTTCATCGTGCTGCGGTAATCCAGATTGAAATCCTTGGTGGATACGTCCGATACCTGAAGTCCGTCGATGAAAGTACCCTTTTTATTGATAACAAGAATTTTCAGCAAACCGTACTGATTCCAGTTCGGATACCACCAATCCGGGGTGAAGATACCTCCTACGTTGCCGAAATCTCCGGGGCTTGTCCACATCGCCACCTTCTTATCGTTCAGTATAAATGAAATATCCGAAGGCCACACATCGTTTACTCCCGGCGCCTCCGAGCACAGTTCCAGAGATATCGTTATCTGGTCTATCTTCTGTTCGAAAGGAATGAAGTTAGGAATCACATATTCCACATATCCCCTCGTGAACCAGAGAATATCTGCATTGTACCTATCCGGATGGGCAAAATAGCGGGTGTCATCTACCTCTCCTATAATCGCGGTATTAGAAGCCAGCCCGCAGGTAGGGTACACCTTATAATCCGAGAAATGTCCTACCTTCAGGTCTGTCTGGTATACATTCTTGAAGTCTTCCTGGGAATCCATATCGATCAATATTTTGTCCAGATGCACGGAGCATTTTTTCTGGTTGCCATGCCCCCTGGATTCGCTGGACACAGTAATCAGCCCGCAGTCCTCCAGCTTCTTAATATGGCTGGTGAGCGCCCCATTGGTAATATTCAGCTTGCTTGCCAGCTCGTTCATATTCATTCCATGATTTTCTAAAAGGATTTTTATAATTTCTATCCGGACCTCAGAACCCAATGCCTTAAAAATATCCAGTCCCTCATCCAATGATTTAATATGTAGCATAATTATCTCCAATATTCTAATAAATTTTAGATAAAATTAAAATAATACACATTTTATTATATCATTTTAGAAAAATTAGTCAATAATTACTGCATAAAAGTAATACAAGTTAAGAAGTACAAGTAAGAAAGGCGAAGTCACACGCAAAATTTTGCATTGCAGAAATCATGCGTTGCTGAGAGCGGAGTAAACAGTAACGTCACTTTTTCTCTCAATTCCCTTCAATGTATTTTTTAACAGCTCTGCCTGCACAAAAAGCTGCTCACTGGCTGCCGCACTTTCTTCTGCCGTGGAAGAATTATCATTTACTATTTTTATGATATCCTCCATCTTATCCGTGATCTCCCCTATGGCATTCCCCTGCTCTCCCGTTCTTTCTCCGATTTCTTTTACCGAGCTGTCGATATCGGCAATATTCTCGAGCATTTTCAGTATAGACTCTCCCGCTTTTCTCGTCTCCGCATTCCCTCTTTCCACAGCCTCACGGGTCTCCGTTATCATTCCTGCCGTTTCTTTGGCTGCTGCCGCGCACCGGTCCGCAAGCCTGGATACCTCTCCTGCCACCACTGCGAAGCCTTTGCCGGCTTCTCCTGCTCTTGCCGCTTCGATTCCTGCATTCAACGCCAGCAGATTCGTCTGCCCCGCAATATCATTAATAGATTGCAATATTTTAGAAATCTTATCGCTCGTATTGTCTATTGTTTTCATGGAAACTATCAGTTCTTCGACCTTCTTTTTCCCATCTTCTGCAAAAACCTTCGTCTGCTGCGTCACGATACCTGCTTTTTCGCACAGGCCTCTGTTAATATCTGCTTTGCCTGATATATTCTTTACTTCCGCCCTTATTCGATCAATAAGTCCGCTCTGGACCAACGTTCCCTGCGCCAGATTCTGCGCCCCGTCCGCCACCTGGGATGCTCCTGCATATACTTCATCGGACGCAGCATCTATCCGGGCAAATATATCATTCAAAGATTGAAGGATTTCGATAAGGGACTTCCCTATCGGCTCAAAGTCACCTTCATACTCCAGTGCGATTTCATCCGTCAGATCATGGTCCGCGATATGTCCGAGCTTTCCCGAAATATCTTCTATGTATGTGTTCAGTGACTTTACGGTCTCGGCTAAGCTTTTCGCCAAGCTTCCTATTTCCCCGTCTCCGTTATTTTTTATGGAAACATGCAGATTTCCTTTGGCTATCTCCTCCGAACAAATTGTCAGTTCTTCCAATGGCAGACAAATATCTCTGATTGCTTTTCCTGATTTTTTCAATGAATAGATTACGATAAATATGCTCAATCCTATAACGGCGATAACTGCCAGAATACTTTCTGCGGCAAACATCTTATAATAATGGCCGGCCGAGGCATTCATATTATAAAAAAGCTGTTCCATCAATCCTTTCATCTCTCTTGCTAATGCGCTCGCCTCATTATTATATAATTTTTCGGAATTATATTTCCCTCCCTGCTTTTCATATTCTATGATTTGTCCCATAATATTGCTATAGTCTTCAATTAACGCAGCTACACTTACATACAGCTCCTCATTTTCCTTACCCTGCAATATATCGTGAAGCGCATACACGCTGCCAACCAGCTCCTTATAAGTGCCCTCTATCTCCGCTATATCCTCTTCCTGTTCACCTTTTCTTGTTTCAAATACAAGATAGCGGACATCTTCATGCAGCGCGCTGAATTTCAGCTCTACCGTTCCGGCCTTTCCCTGTCCCGTACCATATCTGTCAAAAACCTGTCGGTTCAAGGCAGTAATTATAATGATAAAGCAAACCAATACAAAGCAGATCGCCGCCAGTTGTCCCATAGAGCTCAAAAATATGGTGTGCAGACTTCTGCTCACACTTTTTCTATCCTGTTTTTCCTTTTTTCTCATTTATATATAGCGCCCCCTTTTGTTTCCATTTTTATGGACATTATACTTACAACGATCAAAGCGATTGCGCATACATCATAGTACGTGCGGCGCACACGCTATGATATGAGCAATGACATCCGCAATTGCATTGTTATTATAGTCCGCACATATCCTGTCAGCATGTTCTTTTACGGCATCCGGCGCATTTTCTGTCGCAATGCCTACATCCGCCTGTGCGAGCATATCGATATCGTTATAATAATCCCCCACCGCATATATGACATCCATGTCATTTAAATATTGTCTGAGCTTCGTTAACATGGAACCTTTATTTATTCGTACCGGAAGAAATTCATAATAATTTATTGCTGACCGGACCCGGTCTACGCTGGCATGTTCCTCCAAATATGACGACTCCTTTTTCAGCCAGCTTATTTCTTCCTCATTCCCCGAAAAAAGTATCTTTATCCATTCCATTTCCATCACATTTTCCAAGGAATCGAAAATTACCGGCAAGTGGTCTTTTACGACGCATGAATCTGCATACTCTTCACGCGAAACGATATAGCTCATATCCTTGGCATAGACCTGTACGCCTATCCCCGGCCTCTCATCGATACACCTTTTTAAAAATGGCATGATCTCGCCTCTGGGAACCCCGAATTCTTCCAGATAAACCTTCTTGTCATAGTCGTACAATTGTCCTCCATTGGCCAGAATACAATATCCGTTTATCCTCACTCCTTCAAGGAAAGCAGAGGCATTTGTCAGACTTCTGCCTGTGGCGATTCCGAACTTTCCCCCTTCTTCAACAAACGTGCTGATTGCTTTTTTATTTTCTTCACTCACTTTATTTTCTGAGTTCAGTAAGGTTCCGTCTAAATCACTTAATAATATTTTTCCTCTATATTTATCCATATTATCCCTTTATGTTTTTCCGTCTGCGAATTTGGGCGTGAGCACAAATCTTCATATGAAAAATGAGTTTTTCGCGCCATCCGCTTCGCAGCAATTACATGTTATCCGTCTCTTAGTTTTGTAAAACCGGTAGGCGATTTAAGCGTATATTTTTTAAATACGCTGCAAAAATGCTTATAATCGCTGAATCCGGTCATGTCCGATATTTCATAGACTTTATATTGCCCGGAATTCAACAGCTTCACCGCCTGCTGCACTCTGTATTTATTCAGAAAATCGAGAAAGGTATGTCCGGTAATATCCTTGAATTTCCTGCTCAAGTAACTGGCGCTGACTCCCATATCATCGGCAATTGCTTCTATGCTGATTTTTTCGCTGTAGCTTTTACGTATTGCCTCAACCGCACCCATTACATATTGATTTTGGAATTGCGCCAATTCTATAAAATGTTCCAAATCCAGACTGCTGTCCTTGTTCTCAAAGGCGAGTTCCGTTTCTTTGCTCTTCATAATTTCCGAATGCAGCATCTTCATTGTTTCCGCTAATTTTTCTTCATCCACCGGTTTTAAGATATAGTCTGTAACTCCCAGGGATATTGCTTTCCTGGCAAATTCGAACTCCGCATAGCTGGTCAGTATCAGGCTCTTGAACTGCGTTTCCTTCAACGCTTCCTCGAGCATGGTAATTCCATCTTTCTTCGGCATCTTGATATCAGCGATAACAACATCCGGATGCAGCGCACGTATTTGCGCAAGCCCTTCTTCCCCATCGGCGGCCTCCCCGGCGATTACATATCCCATGCTCACCCAGTCGATCGTATACGCCAGTCCTTTTCTTATAATATCTTCATCTTCCACAATCACTATTTTCAGCATATTGCTCCGCCTCTTCCATTCCCGGTTATTTTATTTTCAGTTGCCTTTCTTATAGACCGGAAGCGTCAGGGTGAGCGTCGTTCCCTTATCCGGCTCGCTTTCTATCGCGACTCCATAATTTCCTTTGTACTTCAGATTGATCCTCTTATGAATATTATAAAGTCCCAAATGACTGCTTCTGTTCTTCGGGCTCGCCAAAGTATGCTTCAATTCTTCCAATGTCTCTGCATCAATCCCCGTTCCGTCATCCTTGCATATAAAAATCAGATTGTCTCCGTCTCTGTATCCTCTGATTTTCACCGTCAATACTTCTTTACCCTCAAATCCGTATTTAATGGCATTCTCAATTAACGGCTGGACAAGGAGCTTGGGTATTGCAAGGTCCATGACCTCCTCCTCTATATCGACACTATACTTGAATCTGCGATTAAACCGCATCTTTAAAATGCTCAGATACTGCTCTGTATTCTTCATATCCTGCCGCACCGTTACATCCTCATCCGCATTACTGATACTATAGCGCAGGATAGAAGACAGATTCACGATCATTTTATCCGCCTTTGCCGTATCCAGCTTGCACATTATCCTTATATTTTCCAATGTATTGAACAGGAAATGCGGATTTATCTGAGATTCCAACTGCTTTATCTGAGCAAACGCCATATGTGCGATCATCTCTTTATTCTTTTCTATCTGTTCTTTTAAGCTATCGATCATTAAGTTATAAGAGTTTCCGATGGTCTGGAATTCCTTGCTGCTGCATATCGAAATATAATTGTCAAGATTGCCTTCCTGCACCTGTTCGAAAGCATTCGCAATAATGTCTATGTCCCTGGTACTTTCTGCGGAAGTTTTATCCGCTCCTTTCAGCAGACTGAAAAGTATGACCACGAACATCATCGTCAAAAGCAGCCCGACCCACTTAAAGGCCGCCAATTGATTGCTTACGTCCGACACTGTATAAATCCGAAGCCTGTCATCCATCATAGAGGAGCTTTCCATATAAAAATTCTTACCGTTGCATTTGATATAACCTTCCCGTGTTTCAAATTCCCTGCTCATACGGTTCAGGTTATCGGAAAAGTCATAATTATTCGCCAGGTATATCCAGCCGTAAGTATCCGTGATAATTGTTTGAGAAGATACTTTTGTCAATAATACCTGAAACTCGGAACTATCGATAGAAAAAACAACGTAACCGGCCGTCTCCTTTCCTGCCTTTATCGTTCTCCCGATAAGGAGGCTGGAAGATTGACTTTCCATATCCTGTATTACCTTGATCGCCGTAGCATCTCTGTCATTGTTCATCAATCGGAAGATTCCCCAGTTTGCAACAGATTCGCTTTTTAAATACGACGGCAGTTCCTGATTGCTCATAATGACAGGCTCATAGTCTTTGTTAAAGATATATATCTTCGCTTTATATCCCAGCTTGTTGGAAAGTTTATATACGTCCTCAAAAACTGACACTCTTGTCACTCCGTCTATGGGCTTTATGACCAAATCGCTGCGTGTTTCCATCACGATCAGAGCCTCTTCATAGCTTTCTATGGTCTGTACGACCTTTCCTCCGATATCCTCATTTGCCTTTTTTGTAATATCAATGGTGGAATATCCCCAAAATCCAAAAGTAATGAGCACACCGGCAAACGCAATACTGAAAGCGGGAGCCACCGCATACCGCAAGAACATCCTATACATATTATCTTTAAATGATACAGGCTTATTTTTTTCCATACGTATACCCTTTCCTGGCGTCTTATGCTTACAGTATACCATAGAACCTCATTGCCCCGTTACAAACTGACCTCTTTCTTACCCGATACCTTGAAGAAGATGAGGAGCGAAGCAACCGTTGTCAGCGTCAAAATACTCGAAAGAGCTGCTGCCGTACCATAGCTTGCACGTATGACCTCCGTATAGATGGATACCGACATCGTCCTCGTTCCTCCGGTATATAAAATAACAGAAGCGCTTAGTTCATTAATAATCGTAATCCAGCTCAAAATAGCCCCCGAAAGTACTCCCGGCATCATCATCACTGCAGTTACTTTGAAAAAGGTCTTAAAAGGAGAATCTCCCAAACTGATTGCCGCCTCTTCCATGCTGGGACTCAATTGATATAAGATAGCCGCACTCGACCTAAGCGTATAAGGCAGACGTCTCACTACAAATGCCAATATGATAATAAATGCCGTGCCGCTCAATAACATCGGTTTTTTGTTGAACGCCAGAAGCAAGGTGATACCGAGAACAGAACCCGGTATGATATACGGGAACATTGTCATAGAATCAATAATATTCGAAATAACGCTCTTTCTTCGAATCGTAATATAAGCGATAAGCATAGATAATATAATCACTATCATTATTGCTATTAATCCGAACAGATATGTATTTCTTATTGCCGTTCCCAAGCTTCTAAAGATAGACCTATAACTATCCAGGCTGTAACCGGACACGAAGATTGCCCCGTTGGTTGCTTTAAAGGAGGTATAAATAACTGTAATCTGAGGTATGATTGCCAGAAATACCACAAAATATATAAATAGGTGCATAATCACATTCCATACGCCCTTTAGCTTTTTCGACTGTATCGGGCGAAGGGAACTCATCGTAAAGGACTTCCTGTTAACCACATACTTCTGACCCAGAAACATTGCCGCGGTGATCAATACCATAATAACCGCAAGTGCTGCCGCAAAGTTTGCCTGACCGCCCATTTCACTTATAAATTCATTGTAAATAAGCACCGGCATTACTGTATACCCTTCTCCGATCAGCATCGGCGTACCGAAGTCCGCAAGGGCATTCATAAATACGATCAGGGAACCGGCCAAAATAGTCGGAGCTATGAGCGGAAGTACGATGGTGCCTACTTTACGCACCGCATTGCATCCTAAGCTTTCGGCCGCTTCGCTCAAGGAAGCGTCCACCTTTTTAAGCGCCCCCGTAGTATACAGATAAATATAAGGATATAATTTCAAGGTAAGCACCAGCAGTATCCCTCCAAATCCGTAAATAGAAGGTGTCTCAATACCGAATACATTTGCGAAGAACTTTGTGATCACACCGCTGCGTCCCCCCAGAACAATCCACGAATAGGCACCGATAAACGGAGGCGAAAGCATGGAGATGATAACGAGTATATCGATGATTCCTTTTCCCTTTACCTTGAATGATGTCGTCAAATAAGCTAACGGTGCTCCTATCAGCACTGCCAGGACCGTCGTGCAAGTGGTTACAAGGAAACTGTGTCCCAGCGTTCTGTAATAATATTTTTTTGAAAAAAACTTTGCAAAATTGGCAAGTGTCAGTTCTCCGCTGGCAGGGTCTTTGAATCCGCTGAAAAACAGCGAAAACAGCGGATAAACGAGAAATACCGCGAATATCAATACAACTGCTATCGTAACAATTGTCCAAAAATCAAATCTTATTCCTTTTTTCTTACTCATACCGCATCACATCCTTTATAAGACTTTTCGTTCCATCCTCCGAAAAAATATTGATTTTCTGCGGATTCGCCTTCAACCATACTCTTTCCTTACACTTTATAATTTTTTCTGCCTGACCTACATCCTGGCTGAACTCGATTTCCGGCTGCCCGGACGATTCCTCTGTAAATGTCATCACATAATTTACATATTTCCCCAGAAATGTTCTCTCTTTTACTTCCGCTTCGATTCCTTCGCTGCCCAGGCAAAACTCCTCCGGCCTCACTGAAATGATTACTTTCTGTCCATCTTCACATTCTTCTACAAGATTCGTCATTTCTACTTTATATCCGTTTTCAAAGACTGCATAAAATGTGTTTTCCTTCTTCTCGAGCACTCCGCGGAAGCTGTTGGAATGTCCGATAAAGGTGGATACGAACAGGTTGTATGGTCTCGTATAAATATTTTCCGGTGCGCCGATCTGTTGGATCACACCATCCTTCATTACCGCAATCCTATCCGAAATCGCCAGTGCCTCTTCCTGGTCGTGCGTTACATATACGGTCGTAATTCCCACCTGTTTCTGAACCTCACGGATAGCTCCTCTCATTTCCACACGGAGCTTTGCGTCCAGATTGGATAACGGTTCATCCATCAAAAGTACGCTGGGATGAATGACAATCGCTCTGGCAAGCGCCACTCTCTGCTGCTGCCCGCCCGACAACCGCTCCGGCAGCCGTTCCTGATAGTCCGTTATCTTTACTACATCCAGTATCTCATCCACCTTTTTCTTCATTTCCTGTTTATTTGTTTTTCTAAGCTTTAAGCCGTATTCCACATTTTGTCTCACAGTTAAATGGGGAAAAATAGCATAATTTTGGAAAACCATACCGATATTTCTCTTATGAGCCGAAATATGGTTGATCACTTTATCTCCGAATTTGATCTCGCCGCCCTCTATGGAATTAAATCCTGCGATCATTCGCAGCAAGGTCGTTTTCCCGCAGCCCGAAGGGCCCAGCAAAGTAAAAAACTCCCCATTTTTAATCTGGATTGACATATCCGGGATGATTGTTATATCATCATATTTCTTTACAACATGTTCTACATTGATAGCAACGCTCATTCTATTTCCTTCTTTCCTGTCTCAGCTTCTTAATTTCTTTTATGAAAAAAGGAGATTTCTTTCAATCTCCTTTTTTCCTATTCAAGTGTTTTTAAATTTCCGATGATTTTAATGATTACAACTTATGTTTTATTAGTAGTTCGTGAAAATATCATTGAATTTGGTCAGCCATTCTTCTTTTTTCTCAACTACAAGATTCTCATCATCATAAATGATGTTGATATCTTCTTTTGGTGTCAGATAGCTGGGGGCGGGTACGTCCGTTCTTACGGAACGTCTGTTCAGCTGTTCTACGATAATGGTCTGCGCATCTTTTCCCGTTATAAAGTCAATAAACGCCTTTGCATTATCCATGTTCTTGGCCTCTTTGATAATGTATACTCCATCCGGCTTGGAAATAACGCCTTCTTCCATATAAACGACTTTTACCGGAGCTCCGTCAGCCACATATTTTGCCGCACCTTCTTCAAAAGTGAGTCCAACCACGTATTCTCCATCCGCTACGCCCTTATAAACTGCAGAAGAACCGCTGAGCAGCTTACCATCAAGATTTTGGCAGAACTTATCCACATAATCCCATCCATCATCGGGATTTCCATTTCCCATAGCATAAAGCATATTGATCAGGTGCTCATAGGAAGACGAGGATTTGGACGGATCACAATGTGCAATTTTTCCTTTTAATTCGGGATTCAATAAGTCTTCATAACCATTTACCTCAATATCACCGATCAAATCGGTATTTATCATGATTACACTGGGAATATCGGTAAATCTCGTCAAAGGTCCTTCTACATTTTTCATGCCTTCCTGCACGAACTCTTCATTTATGGACTGATAATTTTCGAACAGATCCATCTGCGGCATCATTGTCGATAAAGAACCGCCCCAGAAAATATCTCCCAAAGGATTTCCCTGCTCAGATTCCACTCTTTTTAACAGTTCGCCGGTACCGGCCGCTACTACTTCTACCTTTACACCCGTCTGGTTTTCAAATTCACTCACCAACGGATTGATAAATTCCAGCGGATGAGGGCAATAAATAACTAAATCACCCGATAACTTATTTGTTTCCGTCTCAGCTTCTGTCGCTGCCGTTTCTGCAGGCGCGCTCTCTTCTTTTACCTCTTCCTTTACTTCTTCTTTCGTTTCGGTTTCCGCCTTCGACACTGTTGTCTCAGAAGTTGTGCTTCCGCATGCCATTAACCCCATTGTCATAGCCGCTGCCATAAAAATGGCCACCATTCTCTTTTTCATCTACTAACCCTCCTTATTTTCAGGCACTTCGTACCTTGTAATGTTATAATAATATATCCGCGATTTGTAAAAAACCTAAAATCCCGTAAAAATATCCGAAAAAATGAACCGCAGTTTTTTCTCCTGCGGTTCATTTTTTGCGTTTATAAGTTATTGTAAGAAATTATCTATGATGACTGCTTCGGCTTCTTCCTCCGTCATTCCAAAAGAACGAAGCTTCAAAAGCTGCTCGTTGTTGATTCTTCCGATGGCTGCTTCATGAACAATCTGAGCATCTACATCGTGAGCATCTATTTCAGGAATGGCACATACGTGAGCATGGTCCATAATAATAGCATCGCACTGCACATGAGCTTTGCAAAGTGCATTACCCACAGCGCTCGGGTGGAAGGTCTGGCTGGAAGTTCCCTTCGCCACGGAACGGGATATGATCTGCGCCGAACTCCCTTCTCCATTCATTCTTACCTCCATGTTGGAAACGGCAGTTTGCTTATCGTGAGTCATCAGCTTCTCCATCACGAACAGCCTGCTGTCAGGCCCCATATCCACATCGGTAATACGCTTCGTAGAGTCCACACCGCGGATCTGCACCGTATCCAGCGTGAACATCGACCCTTCCTCCATATATATCTGAGTCACAGGGTTGAGTATATTCTCTCCGGTCCCCTCGCCTTCTCCGTAATGCTTTTCCTCATATACTACTTTAGCGTTCTTCCCTACGTGAAAAGCATGGATTCCGTCGTGTCTCGTCTCATTACAGCCGCTGTTATGAATGCCGCAGCCTGCCACGATGACCACATCCGCACCTTCTTCTATATAGAAATCATTATAAACTACATCCATCATACCGGACCGGGAAATCACGACAGGAATATGTACCTGCTCCCCCTGTGCCTTACTGCTTATATAGACATCGATTCCCTGCTTGTCCTCTTTTCTCCTGATCTTGATATTCTCGCTGTCCCCGTGGCAGAGAGCCGCTCCGTTATAGCGCAGGTTATAAGCTCCCTGCTGCTTGAACCCATTGGTATCGATGGCATCAAGCACCTTATTTGTTATCGCATCCAGCTCCATAACCGTTCCCTCCCTTTCTGTTTATACACATACAGCTATCCTCCCCGCCAAAAAGCAGAGGAAGGATTTCCCCGGCAGCACCGCATCTATCCACCGTTCCGTCCTTGATGACCAATATTCTGTCCGCCATGCGGATAATTTTCTCCTGATGGGAAATGAGTACGAGCGTCTCTTTTTTCTCTTTGTGGATCTTCTCGAATTCTTTTACGAGCATGGAAAAGCTCCAGAGGTCAATTCCTGCCTCAGGTTCATCGAAAATACAAAGCTTATGCTGCTTCGCCAGCACGGTGGCGATCTCCACCCGCTTGCGCTCTCCGCCGGACAGCGTGGCATCCACTTCTCTGTCCAGATATTCTCTGGCACACATGCCGACACTGCTGAGCAGATCGCAGCAAATGTCCTCTGAAAGCTCCTCCCCTGCCGCAAGGTTAAGAAGCCTGCGTATAGTCATTCCCTTGAAGATAGGGGGCTGCTGGAATGCATAACCGATTCCCGCCTTCGCTCTCTCGTCGATAGCCATAGGCGCAATATCCACCCCGTCCAGAAGCAGTTTCCCGCCGGTAGCGCTCAATACACCCATCAGAAGCTTCGCCACAGTAGTCTTTCCTCCTCCGTTCGGCCCGGTGATAACCAGCATCTCTCCATCTTCAACCGAAAAATTTATATCTTTTACAATTGTTATTTTCTCGCCGTTTTCCACGACTTCATAGGCCAAGTTCCGTACTTCCAACATCTTTTTATCCTCCTGCAACACCCTATTTTATCACGGGCTGTTACTCTGCGTCTATTCATATAGAAAATTATTGATAAAGATTATCATTACAGTTTAATGCCTTCTTGCGGCCGTGTCCTGAAAGCAGAAATAATCCGGCCTGTGCCTGGATTGCGTAAACTCGAACATCTGCCCGTCCGCATTATAGGTCTTTTGCTGGTCGCGATGGACATCCCCAGCTCGTCTTCGATATAATCATAAATAGAAATTGCCCTTCTTATCGTTTTTCTACTTATTATAAATCATAACAGCAGGAAGTCAAGAAATGGAAAGATATAAGAGTTGTCTAAAGGAACTTTTGAAGTTGGCCGGGGAAAAAATATTGCGGCCGCGTCACATTGCATGACGCGCATGCGCTTTGCTCTTAACGCCCCGTCTCCGGTGGGCATCAAGGCGATTGAAGCGATGAAAGGGAAAAACGGGAGATAGCTGACGGCAAAATCGGAGACGGACGGATTGATTGCATTGGCATATCAATTTGTCCGGCTTTTCAGTGAGAGAATAACTCATTTTTTGCAGCCTATTGCTTCAAACTATTGGGATACCGTAAATAACGAATAGAAGAATCCCTTTTTCCCCATCAGCTCTGCAAAGCTTCCTCTCTCCTCTACCCTTCCATTCTTAAATACGAGAATCTTATCATATTTACAAAGCAATGCTTCCTCCAGCCTGTGCGTTACTACGATACGAGTCAGGCCCGAAATATCCAGAATGGAGTTGCTCACGGAATAGGCTGTCTTGGCATCGAGAGCGGCTGTGGCCTCATCTACGAGCATTACCGGCGTGCCGCGTAACAGGCAGCGGGCAATGGAAATGCGCTGTCGTTCGCCCCCGGACAGTCCGTTTCCATTCTCCCCGCAGACATAGTCCTCCCCCCTTTCGGCAATAAACGGGGCTAAGCCGGACATATTAACCGCATCGCGAAGCTCTTCCTTCGTAAAGTCCCTGAACATCGTGATATTATCTTTCACAGTGCTGTTGAATACAAAGACATTCTGCTGAACGATGGAAACAATGTCATACAGCGAAGCAGAGGCTATATCCCGAAGTTCACTGCCGTCAAACAAAATCTCGCCTTCATAGTCCTCTCTGCTTCCCATTAAAAGATTGAGCAACGTAGACTTGCCGCTTCCTGAGCCTCCCACGATGGCATAGCTTTTTCCCGCTTCGAAGCATAGGTCGATTCCTTGAAGCACGGGAGCCTCCTCCACATAAGAAAAAGACAGACTTTTCAATTCTATTCCCCGTGTGAGCGCAGGTTCCATCTCTTTCCCGCTTTTGCGGACATTGGAATGGATGGCAGCGGATAACTTGTCAATCAGAGCATATGCTGCTTTTTTGTTCGCAAGAATCTGGGGCACATCGGCAATGGGGGTGAGTACGTAATTCATGAGCTGTACGAAGACGATGACTACACCTGCGGTCACACCGCGTCCGGTAAGTGCCAGATACGCTCCAAACAGAAACACCCCGAATTGAGCTATGATTCCGGCTACGACTCCAATCGTCTGAATGACAGTCTCCGTCCTCCGCCTCCTGCATTTGGCTTCCTCCGCTGCCTCATTGCTTTTGGCAAAAAGGCAGAAAACCTCGCGTTCGGCCTTGAAGCTTTTAATGACAGAAAAGCCGGACAACATATCCTTTACCATTCCAATAAAATTCTCGTTTCTGTCGGAAACCACCTTCTCCTGCGTTGCCAGGCGATTTCCTGTAACAACAGAGGCGATTACCGGAAAAACGGAAAGCAGGAAGGCCACCAACGTCAGAAATGGGCTGTAATACAGCATAAGAGCGAAGGCACCTGCAAACATGATCAACTCCCGAACCAGGGTAAATATTTGGGCGAGGTAGTTATTCTCAATACTGGTAGCATCGTTAGACAGCGCGGAAATATAGGCGGAAGTATTCTCACCGGTAAAGGCATTGATATTCTTCTTCGCCATCTCCTCGAACGCGTAATCCTTGTATTGCCTCATGGCCCTTTTTATGAAACGGGGGCGGGCATAATATTCCAAGGCCGAAACCATGACGATACCTGCAATGATAGCCAATAAAATCATGGCAAGCTGCAGAAGCGAAAACATCACGACATCTCCCGATGCAGTATCGATAATTTGCTGCATCAACCATGAAATTATCAGGTTCCCCAAGGCCATCAGAACCGAGGCCGTCATTGCCGCGAGGAAACTCCATTTATTATGTCTATAAAACTGCTTGGTAAATTCTTTACGGTATGTGATAACTTCACTATTTTTCTTCATTCTTAATATTCCTCCAAAGCTCGGTAAAGATCGAACCCGTTCTTTCATTCGAAGTCAGAGCTTTCTCAATTCCTCCCATGGCAGTCTCGCCAAAGCTATCACCGACAGTCTGCGTTTTTCCATAATAAAATTTGATGTTTCGGACATCGTAAGCCTGCATGTTATCGGAAGCCTGCGAAGCGTCAAAGACTCGCGCCATCGCCACTGCCTGCCCGAGATACTCCTTTGCCGTTTCTACGTCATCCATAACTGCCGCAACCTGCGCGCAGCCGGAAAGCAGTATGACCTGCATCTTATCCAGATAGGATACCTTATGCGGGAGTTTCAGTCCTTCCAATACTCCGTACAGCCAAAGGAAGGCTTCTATTGACTGTTTCTCATCACCCTTGCTGTCAAAGCAGCCGGAAAGACCTATTATCGTTTGAAATAATCCCATTACGCAGTCCACAAGCTTCTCAGAAAGATACGGTAATGCCTCCTCGCACCGGTCGCTTTGAGAAAGAAGCATCCCGATCAGCCCGTTATTAATTCCACAAGCGTTATACTTTTTCAGAGTGTCCAAAGCCGGCTCTATCTCTCCCAGCGCCACATATACCTGGCCTATGTTGATTTGAATCGACAGCTCGCTTATCCCTTCGTCAGTATTCTGTGAAATTAACCCACATGCCCGTCCATACAGCTCCAGTGCCTTATGCAGCGCCGATTTATCGTTTCTTTCCACTCCTGCCAATTGAAACAGATCGGCGCTCTGGTAAACGACATCGAAGCTATTGGGATACCGCTGCAGGGCTTTCTCCGCTTCCGCAATTCCTTCCTGTATTTTCTTGGAGATACGAAGATTATGAATTTTCTCCGCTGCAAGCTCCATTGTTCTGCAATTGAGCTGGTATCCAAAGAGTACATCGACAGATATTTCAAAGAGGTCAGCTAACTCGGGAATCATACCGATATCAGGATTGGAAAGGCCGGATTCCCATTTCGATACGGCTCCCACCGTAACTCCCATTGCCTCGGCCAGCTGCTCTTGTGTCAGACAAAGCTCCTTCCGATAATGACGAATATTTTCACCAATTGTGATTTTCATAGTAATAATCTTACCTTTCTCCACATCACAGGGCCTTCCGCGTGAGCGTGAATTTATGAGGAGAAGCTTTTCACCTCTCTCGTTTACGGTTCTCATAATATTATTATAAGACGTTCATATATACACCGGAAGATACTTATTGTAAAAATAGTAAAATTATTTTTTTACTATTGGTATAATCGCAATGAGCGCACAAGCTCTATTTTGCAGAAACGCCAAAACTCTTCCTATAAAAAGTCCCCCACCGTTCGGTGAAGGACAACGTAATAAATCCATAATTTACAATGTAAAGTTATTGCATATTGTTTAACTCCACCACATATCTTTCATACTCCTTCCCCTTATCCTCCACACTGTCTGTCCTCACGAAACCAAGTCTAGTGCATAGTCCGATAGAGGCTTCATTATTTTTTTTAATCAGGGCCTGTACCTTATCGAAGCCCAGCTCCTCTTTCCCGTAATCGAGGATGGCGCGACAGACTTCATAGGCATAGCCTTTATGCTGATAGGGCACGGCGATCACAAATCCAAGCTCGGGGATATCAAAGCCTTCCCTCCAACTGATTCCCGCCCGCCCGATTACGGTTTCGCTCTCCTTGCCTACGATACTCCACAGACCATAGCCATAGAAGCTATAGATTTTCTTTATGTATTCCCGGGTATACTCCCGCTCTTCCTCCGGTTCCTCGAACAAATCTTCCATATAAAATGTAATGGACGGCTCCTTATATATCTGATAAAAAGCGTCCACATCTTCCACCGTCATCTCCCTGATAACACATCTCTTCGTTTCCATGATCGTCCATGGCTTTCCCGAAAGGCGCATGTACGCCATGGCAAAAGAATCGAAGGTAAGCTCCTCGATATCTGTTATCGCGTATAGTGCAGCCGACAGGTCCTGCTCTTTATTCCCCCCGTGTAAAAGCGCGATCGCGTAGTACCCGTTCTGTTTTAACGCTTGCAAAGTTTCCTCTTCGTCCGTTACGAACAACGTATTCTCTTTATCATACATCGCTCGTCCGCCTTCTGTCCGCGGCAGCTTTCCTGTTATAACCTTAGCGCCGTCTTCGCCGAAATTTTTCTTCATCTGATCTATTGCCGATATCTGGCCCTTATCACCAATAAGAAAAACTATTTCCTTTAACATATCTCCCCCTATTTACTATCCGTCCATTATAAGCTAGAATAAAACATGGAAATATTATAAAACAAATTATCACAGAAGGGAAGTAAAGCAATGGCACAGAATCCTATTGTTACATTTACGATGGAAAACGGCGACGTAATCAAGGCGGAGTTATATCCTGAAATCGCGCCTGAAAGCGTTAATAATTTTATTAGTTTAATTAACAAGAACTTTTATGACGGACTCATTTTTCACAGAGTTATCCGCGGTTTTATGATTCAGGGCGGAGATCCGGAAGGAACCGGTATGGGAGGCCCGGGCTACAGCATCAAGGGAGAGTTCAGCCAGAACGGCGTAGAAAATAACTTGAAGCATACGGAAGGCGTTCTCTCCATGGCGAGAAGCATGCACCCTGATTCCGCAGGCTCTCAATTTTTCATTATGCACAAGAATTCTCCTCACCTTGACGGCGCTTATGCCGCATTCGGCAAAGTAACAGAGGGCTTGGAATTTGTAAATAAAATCGCCGAAACGGCTGCTGACCGTTCCGATCGTCCGTTAGATCCTCAAATTATAAAAACGGTTACTGTCGAAACCTTTGGAGAGGCTTATCCCGAACCACAGAAAATTTAAATACTATTTTGAAAGTTTTCAGTAATCTAATTTAATATCTTCTAAATTGTCGGACGAGATCAGTACTTTTGTACTGTCTCGTTCATAATTTATTCATATTTATTTTAAAAAAATTTCAATTCCACAACATTCTTTAGACATTTCTTTTAGCTATACTATCAATATAAGATACAGCAAGAACAAAAAACAAAAAAGCCAATAACAGTTAATTGATTTATTAAATAACTTTTTCATAATAAGTGCCAAGTAAAGAAACCTTTACTTGGCATCCTCCCTTTTTAAGGGTAAAATACTATTTTTAAAAGTTCATCATAGTGTGGGACAAAAGCTGTACCCGCAAATTATATAAATATTTCATTTATAACAACTACAAAACGAACCGGCATCGAATTTTTAAATCCGATGCCGGCTTATTTTTAGCCAAAGCTCATTTTTTAATTAAAATAATTAAAGATTATTCCTTACGCCGAAACCTGTTATTTAAGCTTTGTTTACAGAGCCAAACAGTTCCATTTTCTCTTTAACAGTAGCCTTGATAGCCTCAAAGCCCGGAGCGAGAAGCTTACGAGGATCAAAGCCTTTGCCCTGAAGGTCTTTTCCTTCTTCGATGTATTTACGTGTAGCTGCTGCAAAGGTCAACTGGCATTCCGTGTTAACGTTGATTTTAGCAACGCCGAGAGAGATAGCCTTTTGGATCATGTCAGCCGGGATTCCCGTACCGCCGTGAAGAACGAGAGGCATGTCTCCTGTGAGCTTCTGGATATCGTCCAATGTCTCAAAGGAAAGTCCCTTCCAGTTTTCAGGATATTTGCCGTGGATATTGCCGATACCTGCTGCCAGGAAATCGATGCCGAGGTCAGCGATTTCTTTACACTCCTGAGGGTCTGCACATTCGCCGGCACCAATAACGCCGTCTTCTTCTCCGCCGATGGAACCAACTTCAGCTTCGATAGAAATTCCCTTTGCGTGGGATGCTGCAACCAATTCCTTCGTCTTTTCAACGTTCTCAGCGATCGGATAGTGGGAACCGTCGAACATTACAGATGAAAAACCTGCTTCGATGCACTTATAGCAGTGATCGTAGCTGCCGTGATCCAAGTGAAGAGCAACGGGAACTGTAATATTCAAGCCTTTGATTAAGCCGTTTACCATGCCAACTACCGCGTCATATCCGCCCATGTATTTACCTGCTCCTTCGGATACGCCGAGGATAACGGGAGAATTGTTTTCCTGAGCTGTCAAAAGAACTGCTTTTGTCCACTCAAGGTTGTTGATATTGAACTGTCCGACTGCATATTTGCCGGCTTTTGCTTTTTGAAGCATTTCTGTAGCTGAAACTAACATTTTATTTACCTCCATATAATAAATTTATCAAATTCACCGAACCTATTATACCCCATTCGCGCCAAAAAGGAAACAACAAAGCTGTAAAAAATGTGGAAAATAGGCAAATATAAGAAAATGAACACCTTTTTACCAATCCCGGAAGAGAAATCAGATATCATTCCAATCTACCTCTATTTTACCGGCCCTTCTATCTTAGCCGCATTCTTACCCGGCACTTTGATCCTCACCGCCTGTTTCATGTTATGAATGCTCACACTTTTATGATTTCCGCCAAATTCTCCATCCAAAGTCCACGGAATCTCAGTATTGGATTCAAAGGTAACCGATGACGTCTTAAAACAGTACATATAATCCGTATTGATATTCCGGTTCAAAAGAGCCGCCATGATATTATTGAGCTCCAAAGGATTAGAAGGCATCTTGATCAAAGTCACCTCGAACTCTCCGTCATCCAGTTCCACATATTTGCCGGTAATCCGCTTAAAGCCCCCTACCGAGATAGAATTGGTCACCATGCCGAAAATGAATTCTTCCTCCATGGTCACATCGCCGTATCCAACCTTAAGCCGATAAGATTTGATGCTGGGTATTCTCTTCATGCCCTCCAGAATATATGCCATATGCCCCAGCACATTTTTTACATCCTGACTGGTCCCGTAGGACACGTCCGTAAAAAGTCCGAACGCTGCAATATAGACGAAGCTTTCCTTATTGAACGCTCCCACATCGCAGGCGTAGTCTTTTCCCTTTACTATGACCTGCGCTGCCTTCAGCATATCATTGGGTATTCCCAGACTTCTCGCGAAATCATTGGTGCTGCCTGCCGGAATATAGCCGATGGGAATTTGTTTCGTACTGCGGAGCATACCGTTTACTGCCTCATCCAGCGTGCCGTCACCGCCGCAGCAAACGAGAATGTCATATCTGTCCTTCTTATTCTGTACTGCACACACCGCGTCCCCTTCGCACTGCGTGGGATATACGGTAACCACATATCCGGCCTTGACGAATACGTCTATAATATCCTGAAGCTTATTTCTGATCTTCGCTTTCCCCGAACGGGGATTAAATACAAAAAACATCTCTTTATCAGCCATATAGTTCCCCTTTTCAATCCACAACTTTACAAAGTCAAATCGGAGCATCCTAAGATGCTCCGCGTTAAGTCTTTATTCCTACGTAGGCAACGAATCAAAGGACATGCCAGCATGGCGACTGCCTATAGGTCATATATGAAATTTTAACTTACTTTTCCTTTTAACAAATATTCTTCGATATCCGCTACTGCCTGCGTCTCATCCTGACCGTCGGCAATTACAGTTACCGTTTCACCGCTATCGAGTCCTAAACTCATCATGCCCATGATACTCTTCGCATTCACCTTTTTCCCTTCGGATTCAATGTAAACGGAGCAGGCATGCTTACTAGCCACCTGTACCAATACTGCCACCGGTCTAGCCTCTAATCCTGTAGGCAATTGAATCTTCATCACTTTTTCGATCATAACGTCTCCTCCTTTTTAACTTCTAAGCCTGTCAGCCAACTCACTTAATTTCCTAAGTCTATGGTTCATCCCCGATTTTCCAACCGGAGGTTCTAAGATTTGTCCTAATTCCTTTAATGTTGCATCCGGATATTCTAATCTTATTTGTGCCGCTTCTCTTATGTTATCTGGTAGATTCT
>JAEZRJ010000072.1 GCA_023412855.1 Bacillota bacterium
ACTTGCTGTTAAGCTACGTAAGAACGTGATGCAAGAGATGATTTCTGCTTCGCGAAGCGAATTTAAATGCAAAAAGTTTGCATTGCAGAACATCATGCGTTACTGTGAACGGAGTGAACAGTAACAAGGGTGGAAGCTGGCGTAATTGCAAAAAAGCCGGAAGGTATACTTTTTATAAGAAATCAGTTATAATTAAAAAAAGCTTTTTGGATTGAGCCTCCGAGCGTAAACGGAGGCTTTATCGTATATGTAAAGGCGAAAATAAAGGAGCGGCAAGCGTTCGGTGATTTGGCAGAAATAAAAAGTTATAAAGAAAATAGAGGCTGCGAAAGGATAGAGTATGGATATAAAAATAATTGACAGAGCGTTCAGTGTGTGTAAGCCGGAGAATATGAAAGAGATAAATTTCGAGGATGCATTTTGTTTTCTGAGCAAGACGGATGAAGAACTGTCGTTGGTTTGCAGCACGCAGTTCGTGCCTCTGAATACAACAGAGCGGGAGGATGGATGGAAAGCGTTTCGGATTGAAGGCGTTCTGGATTTTTCATTAATAGGAATTCTTTCGGAAATATCGGGAATTCTGGCCGGAGAGAAAATTGGAATCTTTGCAATCTCCACTTATAATACGGACTACATATTGGTAAAAGAAGAAAACTTTGAAAAGGCGTTAAATGCTCTGAAGATGAAAGGGTACCATATAAAAGGGGAATTTTGAAAAACGGAAAGGTTAATGAGAGGATTGCTCTGCGGCAAAGTCCGCGGGCACCGGAAAGAGTAAGGCTACAAGTATGAAAATTATTATTTCCCCTGCTAAAAAGATGAATGTAAGAGAGGATTGGCTCCCCTATGAAACCCTTCCGTTCTTTTTGGAACAGGCCGAAACTTTGAAGACTTATTTGAAAACATTGGATAGAAAAACGCTTCAGCAAATATGGAAATGCAACGATGCCATCGCTGATTTGAATGAGAGACGGCTTAAGACGATGGATTTGACGAAATGTCTGACCCCTGCGGTGCTAAGTTACGAGGGGCTCCAATATCTTCACATGTCACCGTCTGTCTTTGATGACAGGCAGTGGGAATATGTGAAAGAGCATTTGTACATATTGTCCGGTTTTTACGGACTGCTTCGGGCGGCCGACGGAATCGTACCCTATCGGTTGGAGATGCAGGCGAAGATTAATATGAGACAAAACGGTGTTATCTATAATAATCTATATGATTTTTGGGGAGCGCTCATCGCCCGGAAGCTTGCCCGGGATGAAAATGTCATTGTGAATCTTGCATCAAAGGAATACAGCAAAGCGGTGGAGGCACATTTGCCGACGGAGACAGTGTTTATCACCTGTCAGTTTGTTACTTGCAGGGAGGATAAAAAAGGTGGAAGAAAGCTGGTGACCAAGGGAACCGAGGCGAAGATGGCCAGGGGGGAGATGGTGCGTTTTATGGCGGAAAGAAGCATAGAGGACGTGGAAGGGCTGAAAGCCTTTGACCGCCTTGGCTACTATTATGAGGAGGCGCTGTCAGACTCAGCTGCCTATGTGTTTGTTAAGCAGCCAGATAAACTATTTGAGTAAACTTTTATTTTTTCGGGCAGAAAAAGTTGCGAATAAAAAACAAAACTATCCTAAGATTGTATTGTAACAATCAATAAGGAAATGAGGGACGAAGAAATGGAATGGCTGGACAAAATGAATGCTGCGCTGAATTATATAGAAGACAATCTGACCGGGGAGATTGATTATACGGAAGCGGCAAAAAGAGCATGCTCCTCTTCTTATAATTTTCAGCGGATGTTTTCCTTTATCGCGGATGTGCCCCTGGCGGAATATATCCGCAGAAGAAGGCTGACCCTTGCGGCACTGGATTTTCAAAAGGGCGGGGGAAATGTGCTCGATATCGCGTTAAAATACGGCTATGATTCGCCGGTATCTTTTGCGAGAGCATTTCAGAATCTGCACGGAATTACGCCGAAAGAAGCGAGAGAAAAAGGTGTTCTTCTTACTTTGTATCCCAAGATTTCTTTTAAGATCACGATCAAAGGAGTGAGTGAAATGAAATATCGTATTGAAAAAGTACAAGGATTTCGATTGGCAGGAACTGTGAAAACGGTTACTACGGTAAACGGAGAAAACTTTAAGGTTATTCCGCAGATGTGGCAGGATGTATGTGAAGACGGTACCATGGTAAAGATAAAGGATACCTGTAAGGACGGCCGGCCGGAATTTTATGGAGTATGCTATAATCCAAGAGGAGAAGAGTTCGACTACATGATAGCCGTGGAGTCCGATGCCCCATTAGTGGAAAGAATGAAGGAGCTTATCATTGAGGAGCAGGAGTATGTGAAATTCGAGTGCCGCGGCAAGCTGCCCGAGTCACAGCAGAATGTATGGAAACGAATCTATACGGAATGGTTCCCGAACTCCGGCTATGAACATGCACAAGCGCCGGAACTGGAATGGTATTCGGAAGAAAATATGGACAGCGACTCATATTTAAGCGAAATATGGATTCCGATAAGAAAATGTAAATAGAAGAAGGAAGCAGAGCGCAGGCAGATAGGAAAAATAATATCTGCCTGCACTTTTTTCTATGAATAGGAAAGTACGCCTTTTTCAGATTATAGGTCTGAAAACAGAAAGAATGAATGCGCAGCTACGCGCGGAACAAAAGCTGTGGCAGGTTCAATATGCGCAAGACAGATATAAAGATATATAAATGGAAAAAAATATGATAAAATCTGAGATATAAAATATGTCGTAAACAGACGGAACGATTAAATTGTTCACAGACAGGACAGGAGACTTGGAAAAAGGTTATGCAGACAACGAGGGATATGACGGTAGGAAGCCCGGGCAGACTGATGCTTGGTTTTGCTGTGCCGCTTCTTATCGGAAATGTGTTTCAGCAGCTTTATACCTTTGCGGACACGATTATAGTGGGACAGGCACTGGGAGTAAAGGCCCTTGCAGCAGTAGGCGCAGTGGAGTGGATGATTTTTTTACTGTTTGGATTTATTCAGGGCCTGACGCAAGGCTTTTCGGTGACAATTGCCCAGCGTTTTGGGGCTGCCGATTATAATGGGGTGAAAAGGGCCGTCATAAGCGCGGCATATCTGTCAGCAGCGGGAGCGGTACTATTCACTTTGGCAGGATTAGCGCTTATTTATCCGGTTCTTCGGTTATTACATACGCCGGATGAAATTATCGGACTTTCCCATGGCTACTTGCGGATTTTATATGCAGGGTTACCGATTACCATGGCATACAATTTATTTTCAGCCATTCTTCGGGCACTTGGAAACAGCCGCACGCCCCTTCGGGCTATGACGGCGGCCTCCCTTTGCAATATCGTACTGGATATACTGTTCGTGTTCGGATTCGGCTGGGGAATGGAAGGTGCAGCCTTGGGAACCGTGCTGGCCCAGCTTTTGGCAACCGTTCTTTGCTTCGTGCAGCTGCATAAAATAGAGATACTGAGATTTACGGGGGGAGAACGCAGGATGGAAATGCCGATGCTTTTGGAGCAGTGCAGGCTCGGCATACCTATGGGACTGCAAAATATGATAACGGCAGTCGGAGGAATGGTGGTGCAGTCTGTGATCAACGGCTTCGGCGTACTCTTTATTGCGGGATATACGGCGGCCAACAAACTGTATGGACTGTTGGAAATCGCTGCTTCTTCCTATGGATACGGAATGTCTACTTACACGGGACAGAATCTTGGTGCAGGACTTTATGACAGAATAAAGAAGGGACTGCGGGCAGCAAGTGCGATAGGGATAGCGACAGCATTACTTATGTCAACCATTATGCTGGTATTTGGAAAGAAGATTCTGCGCCTTTTCCTGGCAGGGGATGTGGCAGATGTGAATGCGGCAATAGGAACGGGCTATCATTTTCTTATCGTGCTGGCATGCTTTTTCCCGCTCTTATATTTGCTGTATATAGCGCGTGCCTGCGTGCAGGGTATGGGCAATTCGGTGCTTCCTATGTTTTCCAGTGCAGTACAGCTTGTGATGCGATGCGGTTGTGCGCTGACGCTGCCGCTTTTCATCGGCGAAAGCGGAGTGTTTTACGGGGAGGTGTTGGCGTGGATAGGTGCGGACATCATGCTGGGCTGGTGGCTTAAGGTGCGCTTCTCACAGTGGAAAGGAAGAGAGGAAAAATAGCATGGAACAAATGCGGGTGAACGGTAAAGAGTATATGATAATAGGGCTCCTGGGAAAAGGCAAGGGGGGATATTCCTATCTGGCGGAGGATGAGAGGGGAAGGTACGTGCTGAAGCAGATTCATCATGAACCTTGCGATTACTACCAATTCGGGAATAAGCTGGAAGCGGAAATACGCGACTACGCCCGCCTGGAAAAAAGCGGTATACGGATTCCAAAGCTCCTTGCAGCAGATGAAAAAGAGGAAAGGATTTTAAAGGAGTATATAGACGGCCCTACCGTATATGAGTTGATCCTTGAGGGAAAGATGGAAGAGAAATATCTGGAACAGATCCGTCAGATGTGCGGTCTGCTTTATCCTCTTAACCTGAACATAGATTATTTTCCTACGAATTTCGTTGCATCGGACGGATCCATCTGGTATATCGACTTCGAATGCAACGAATATATGGAGGAGTGGAATTTCGAGAACTGGGGCATAAAGTATTGGTCGAGAACGAAGGAATTCATGGAGTATGTGAATAAAACCCAATAAAATGGAAAATAATGAATATTGGAGCGGCGGCAGGATATAACTGCCGCCGGTATTTTCTGTAATGGGAACGCGTTACCATTGCAGAAAAAGCGGATGCGCAGCCGCGTGCGCGGAATGAGAAGAAAGGTATGGTGATTGCGATGGGAGCAGATTTTAAGAACAGTGAGACGAAGGATAATCTGATGAGAGCGTTTGCGGGAGAAAGCCAGGCGAGAAACCGCTATACCTTTGCGGCCTCCAAGGCCAAAAAGGAAAATTTATATGTAATCAGCGCCATTTTTGAATATACGGCGAATCAGGAGAAGGAGCATGCCGAAATTTTCTACAATCATTTGAAGGAGCTGTCAGGAGAGAATATTCATGTGGACGGCAGCTATCCGGTGGATATCACGGACGATGTAGCAGAGCTTCTGCGCATGGCCCAGCATAATGAATATGAGGAACATGATTCGGTGTATAAGTCCTTCGGAGACAAGGCGAAGGAGGAGGGCTTTGACAAGGTAGCCGCTTCCTTCCATATGATTGCCCAGATAGAAAAGCTCCATGGCGACCGTTTCGGAAGATTTGCGCAGCTTTTGGAGGAAAAAAGGCTGTTCATATCAGAGGTGAAGACAGCATGGTTCTGCTTGAACTGCGGTTTCGTATACGAAGGAGAGGAAGCGCCGAAGAACTGTCCGGTATGTGACCACAATAGGGGTTACTTCATCCGTTTTGAATTGTCACCTTATGAGTCTTTGCAGTAATAAATGAATTCTCGCGAAAACAACGAGTTAAGGTTAAGCTTGCTTAACTTTGGCGATTAACCCCTTTGATGAACGGAAAAAAGTTTGTGACTTTTAAAGGGTTGTAGGAGGATGAAAAATATAGTAGTATAATATAAAATACCGATATAAAAACAAAAATCTTATTTCTCAAAAATAAGATTTTTAATCTGTAGATTTATACTTGCGGCAAAAAGTCTGCAGAATGAGAAGAAAGGCATGGTTATTGGCATGAAGGAACAAAAGAGGATTTTTCAAATAATCTTGGTAGGGGCAGTTTTGTGCTGTATACTTTCCGGTTGCGGTCAAAAGGATAAGAACGCCAGCATCAAGGAAGGTATGGCGGCGGTAGAAGCTCTGGATTATAATGGGGCCCTTCAATGCTTTGAAAAAGCTATGGTGGACGGTGAGAACCAGCGTCTTTTATATAGAGGACAGGGATTGGCTTATATGGGACTTACGATGTATGAAGAGGCGGCGGCATCTTTTGAGAAGGCCCTTGGTCACAGCAACGGACAAGTGGATGAAATCGATTATGATATCAATTATTATCTGGCTACTGCTTATTACAAGATGGGAGAGACCAATAAGAGCATAGAGGCTTATAATTCCATTATCGCTCTTTTGCCTAAGGATAAGGTGGCGTATTACCTGCGAGGGTGCCTGAGGATCGGTACGGATTTCGATAAGGCGAAGGCAGATTTCGACAAGGCGATTTCGCTGGCGAAGGAGGATTACACTCAATTAATCGACATCTATCTCGTGCTGGAGGAAAACGGTTATAAAGAAGTAGGGCAGGAATATTTGCAGTCGGCTCTGGAGAGCGGTTCGAAATCCATGACCGATTACGAGCGAGGCAGGATGTATTACTATTTGAAGGATTACGATAACGCCAGAAATTATTTGGAAAAGTCACGAAAGACGGCAGGCTACGAAGCGGTGCTGCTTTTAGGGAAGACCTATGAGGAGCTGGGAGATAACAATTATGCGGTAAGCGTATATAATAGCTTTATCGCGGACAATCAGACCAATGCCAAGGTTTACAACCAGCTGGGACTTTGCAAGATGAATATGGGTGCGTATGAGGAAGCACTGAGCGCCTTTCAGACGGGAATGAATATCGAAAATAATGATATGATGCAGACGCTGAAATTCAACGAAATCGTTACCTATGAGTATCTGGGAGATTATAAAAAGGCAGCGGTGCTTTTGGACAGCTATTTATCTACATATCCCGATGATGAAGCAGCGAAGAGAGAGTACACTTTCTTACAGACGAGATAATGTTGTTATTGTTTACACAGTAGCTTAACACCTGCTGTTAAGCTGCGTAAGAACGTGATGCAAGAGATGATTTCTGCTTCGCGCAGCGAATTTAAATGCAGAAATTATGGGTTACTGAGAACAGAGTGAACAGTAACATAATGTTAAGACCTTAGAGTATGACCGAAGCATACATTTTGTAGCGGGCACAGAGATTTATGGTCAGTCGGATAAAAATGCAAAGACACAAGATGTTGTGTTGACATAAAAATGTTGACATAATATCTTGTGCTTTTTATTGACTTTTCACTGGTAAGATGTTACAATTTTATTAATCGGTGTTTACATAGGGTTATGTGAACCTGAAAAGAGTATGGGGGAGCGTCGGCATCAGGGGGTGCGGCGTTCGATAATGTATGTAGGGAGGAATTGAGATGTTTCAAGTAATTAAAAGAGATGGAGAAACTACAGATTTTACATTGACAAAGATCAGTGATGCTATCATGAAGGCTTTCAACGCTACGGACATGCAGTACAACAATGATATTATCGATTTGCTGGCGCTTCGCGTTACGTCCGAGTTTCAGAATAGAGTGAAGGAAGACAGGGTGAACGTGGAAGACATTCAGGATAGCGTGGAAAGAGTCCTGGAGCAGACCGGATATACGGAGGCTGCCAAAGCGTTTATTCTCTACCGCAAACAGAGAGAAAAGATGCGCAATATGAAATCTACCATTCTCGATTATAAGGATGTAGTCAACAGCTATGTAAAGATAGAGGACTGGCGGGTAAAGGAGAACTCCACCGTTACTTATTCGGTGGGTGGCCTTATTCTTAGCAATTCCGGCGCGGTAACGGCTAATTACTGGCTTTCTGAGATATACGACCAGGAAATCGGAGAGGCTCATAGAAATGCGGATTTGCATATCCATGATTTGTCCATGCTTACCGGATATTGTGCGGGCTGGTCTCTCAAGCAGCTCATTCAGGAAGGGCTGGGAGGCATTACCGGCAAGATTACTTCTGCTCCGGCGTCGCATCTTTCCGTATTATGTAACCAGATGGTAAACTTTTTGGGCATTATGCAGAATGAATGGGCAGGCGCACAGGCATTTTCTTCCTTCGATACTTATTTGGCTCCCTTTGTCAAGGCAGATAATCTGACTTATCCGGAAGTGAAGAAATGCATCGAGGCATTTATTTATGGCGTCAATACACCAAGCCGCTGGGGAACACAGGCTCCTTTTTCCAATATCACGCTTGATTGGACGGTGCCGGAGGATTTAGCAGAGCTTCCGGCAATCATAGGCGGCGAAGAGGTGAATTTTAAATATAAAGACTGCAAAAAAGAAATGGATATGATCAACAAGGCATTTATCGAGACGATGATCGAGGGCGATGCCAATGGAAGAGGTTTCCAGTATCCCATACCGACTTATTCCATTACCCGGGATTTCGATTGGTCCGATACGGAGAACAACAGACTCTTATTCGAGATGACCTCCAAATATGGAACACCTTATTTTTCCAACTATATCAATTCCGATATGGAGCCCAGCGATGTGCGCAGTATGTGCTGCCGCCTCCGTCTGGACTTAAGAGAGCTTCGCAAGAAGACGGGCGGCTTTTTTGGATCGGGCGAAAGCACGGGAAGCGTGGGTGTCGTGACGATCAATATGCCAAGAATCGCTTATCTGTCCGCCAATAAGGACGACTTCTACAAGCGTCTGAACAAGATGATGGATATTGCGGCCAGATCTCTTAAGATAAAAAGAGGAGTTATTTCCAGACTGTTAGAAGAAGGACTTTATCCTTATACCAAGCGCTATCTTGGCAGCTTCGAGAACCATTTTTCCACCATAGGCCTTATCGGCATGAACGAGGTGGGATTGAATGCGAACTGGCTGCGGGCGGATATGAGCAATAAGGGAACGCAGGAATTTACCAAAGAAGTATTGAATCACATGAGAAACAGACTTTCCGATTATCAGGAAAAATATGGGGATCTGTATAATCTGGAGGCAACTCCGGCAGAAAGCACCACATACCGTCTGGCAAAGCATGACAAGAAGAAATGGCCCGCGATCAAGACGGCAGGCAATCCGGGGGATACGCCTTATTATACGAATTCCTCCCATCTGCCGGTGGATTATACCATAGATGTCTTCGATGCTTTGGACATACAGGACGACTTGCAGACCTTATATACATCGGGAACCGTATTTCATGCGTTCCTCGGTGAGAAGCTTCCTGACTGGAAGGCGGCAGCGAAATTGGTAAAAACAGTTGCCGATAATTACAAGCTTCCCTATTATACGCTATCGCCTACCTATTCAATCTGCCGTGAACACGGTTATCTGGCAGGGGAACAGAAGACGTGTCCCCACTGCGGAAAGGTTACAGAGGTCTACAGCCGTATTACGGGATATTACAGACCGGTACAGAACTGGAATGACGGTAAGCTTCAGGAATATGCCAACAGAACAGAATACAGTGTGGCGCAGTCTTCCTTAAAAAAACCTATGACCCGTATGGTCACTCTGTCGAATTATGAGAAGGAAATCAGCGTAAAAGTAGAGAAGCCGGAAGCGGTAAAATATCTTTTTACCACGAAGACTTGCCCCAATTGCAAATTGGCGAAGGAATATCTGAAAGAAGATAAGTATGTTCTTATCGATGCGGAGGAGAACATGGAGCTGGCCGGCAGGTATGGCATTATGCAGGCGCCCACGCTGGTAGTGACAAACGGAGATGAATATAAGAAATACGTAAACGCATCCAACATTAAAAAATATGTGGACAGCCGGGAGGCAGTCATAGCATAGTACAGCATAACGGGAGGACAGTATGGAGAATATTTATTTAAGAGTAAAGGGGATTATTAAAAAGGACGATAAATATTTACTGATAAAAAGATGGGTGGACGACCGTATTCCGGACCCCTTTATATGGGAGTTCATCGATGCCGAAGTAAATTACGGAGAGGCGCCTGACGATGCAGTTTTACGGGCGATCAGAGAACTTTTATCCGTGGAAGGCAAAATTGACCGTATTGTGTATACGTGGTCGCAGATGGTAGGAGATTCCCAGTGTGTGGGAATCGCTTACCTGTGCAGCATCGACGGAAACGACGAGGATAACATTGTATTGTCGGAGGAATACGGAGAACTGGACTGGGTAGAAAAAGATAAAGTATCGGATTATGTGGAAAACATATACGTACTAAAAGATTTAGAAGGCGTTGCACTTTAAGACAACGCCTTTTGTGCGTTACGGTTTTAGGAGAA
>JAEZRJ010000003.1 GCA_023412855.1 Bacillota bacterium
AGATCACTGAGGTAATCAGCGGTGCGAAAGCCCAGAAGAAAAAGAAGTTAAGTTAGGAGTCGGAGCATATGAAACAAGGAAAAATAGTTCAGGTAATGGGCCCCGTTGTGGATGTGGAATTTGAAGACAATGACTTGCCTCGTATCAAAGACGCTTTGGAAGTAAAAAACGGAGAAAAGCGTTGCGTTATGGAGGTGGCACAACACATCGGAAATAATATGGTGCGCTGCATCATGCTTGCTTCCAGCGAAGGACTTAGCAGAGATATGGAAGTAACGGCCACGGGAAGCGGGATCAAGGTGCCGGTAGGCGAAAAAACCCTGGGACGCCTTTTTAATGTGCTGGGTGAAACTCTGGATGACGGCGCATCTTTAGAGGGCGAAGAGAAATGGGTTATCCATAGGGATCCTCCGGCATTCGCGGATCAGAGCCCGGCAGTGGAAATCTTAGAGACCGGAATTAAGGTTATCGACCTTTTGACACCTTATGCCAAAGGCGGTAAGATCGGACTTTTCGGCGGTGCCGGCGTAGGTAAGACGGTACTTATTCAGGAATTGATCCGTAACATCGCTACAGAGCATGGCGGATATTCCATTTTCACCGGTGTTGGTGAGCGTTCCAGAGAGGGTAACGATCTGTGGACAGAAATGAAAGAATCAGGAGTTTTGGAAAAGACAGCTTTGGTATTCGGACAGATGAACGAGCCCCCCGGAGCACGTATGCGCGTGGGCGAGGCGGGACTGACCATGGCGGAATACTTCCGCGATGAGGTAGGCAAAGATGTGCTTTTATTTATCGACAATATATTCCGTTTTACGCAAGCAGGTTCAGAAGTATCGGCATTGCTGGGAAGAATGCCCTCCGCGGTAGGTTATCAGCCGACTCTTGCAACGGAAATGGGCGAATTGCAGGAGCGTATCACTTCTACAAAAAATGGTTCGGTTACTTCCGTACAGGCTGTTTATGTGCCGGCGGACGACTTGACTGACCCGGCGCCTGCTACAACATTCTCTCATCTGGATGCTACTACGGTACTTTCCAGAAAAATCGTGGAGCAGGGTATTTACCCGGCGGTAGACCCATTGGAATCCACTTCCCGTATTCTGGAAGCGGATGTAGTAGGTCAGGAGCATTACGAGACGGCGAGACGCGTTCAGGAAATGCTTCAGAAGTATAAAGAACTTCAGGATATTATCGCGATTCTCGGTATGGAGGAGTTGTCGGAAGAAGATAAGGTGACAGTATACCGTGCCAGAAAGGTGCAGAAATTCTTATCTCAGCCTTTCCACGTAGCTGAGAACTTTACCGGTATATCCGGAAAGTATGTGCCGGTTGCGGAGACCATCAAGGGCTTCCAGGCTATTCTTGACGGAGAGATGGACGAGTACCCGGAAAACGCATTTTTCAACGTCGGAAACATCGACGAGGTAAAAGAAAAAGCAGCATCTATGGCATAAATAAGAGAGAGGTGTTGATATGGAGACATATAGTTTAAAAGTAATGGCGGTGGATAAGACTTTTTTTGATGGCCGCTGCACATCTCTCATTATCCCTTCCCTTGACGGTCTGGTAGGAATTCTGGCACACCATGAGAACATGGTAATTGCTGTAAAAGAAGGAGAAATCCAGATTAAGCTTGAGGATGGAAGTGAAATAGAAGCCTTGGTGGGCATCGGTTTTTTTGAAATAATGAATAACCGTGCCACTCTTCTCGTACAGACGGTGGAGCGACCGGAAGAGATCGACGTCGCGAGAGCCAGAGAGGCAGAGGAGAGAGCGATGGAGCAGCTGCGCCAGAAGCAGAGCCTTCGCGAATATTACCACACACAAGCGGCGTTGTCCAGAGCTATGACCAGGCTGAAGACAGCGAGCAAACACAAGTAAAAAAATAAATTGAAATACAATAGGGAAGGCACCAAAGCACGATATGAATTCGTGCTGCGGTGGCTTCCTTTTTTGTAATAGAGAACAGCCTGTGAGGGCGGAACAAAAGCTGTGCAGCCGAAATATTTGGCCGCGAGAGTGCGCGGAGCACACTTTTGTTCTGTAATAGGAAAGTGCTCCTATTACAGAAGCCTTCGGGCAAACAATGCGCAGCTACGCGCGCGGAACAAAAGCTGTGCAGCCGAAATATTTGGCCGCGAGAGTGTGCGGAGCACACTTTTGTTCCTCAATAGGATGAGCCCTCTCATAAAAAAATATTGACAGATAAAAGCAGATATGTAAAAATTGTTTATAAGTGAACTGTTCTTTTCTAAACTGTTTGTAATAAAACGATTCGTTTGAGAGCGGTTCGCCCGTTGTCGGCAAAAAAATTTGGGCGGTCATCATGAGAGGAAATAATTGTGAATAACGATTTTGAGACGTTGTTAAACGGTCAGCAGTTTAAAAAGCTTTATGAGAAAATGAGCAACCTCATTACGGAAAAGTACGGATTGCACAAGATAGAAATAGAAATCCTGCTTTTTCTGAGAAACGGAAGATACGATACGGCGAGAGATATCGCGGAGAATAAGTTTTTTTCCAAGGCTCATATTTCTCACGCCATCGAGCATTTGACTGAATGCGGCTATTTGACGGGAAAGGCGGATGATCAGGACAGAAGATGCATTCATCTGGAACTTACGAAAGATGCGGAGCCGGTCTGCGAAGAACTGGAGAAATTGAGGAAAGGCCTTGCAGACATTATTTATAAAGATGTCACAGAGGAAGAAAAGAGGGTGATGTTACAGGTAGGAAAGAAAATTGCACACAATATTAACAAGGAACTGGGAACTTTTTAAGAAATAGAAAAGGAGAAGAACTATGAGAATTAGCAAGAAAGAGCAACTAGATAATTATACCGCTAAATACAGCAATGTCTGTATTGAAAATGGTAATATAGACAGCACCTTGTTCGACGAGTACGGCGTGAAACGAGGATTGAGGGATAAAAATGGTGAAGGCGTTCTTGCAGGTCTCACAAATATTTCTTTGATAAAATCTCAGGAAATCGTAGATGGAAAAAGGATGCCCTGCGAAGGGCGGCTGTTGTATCGAGGCTACGATATCATCGAATTGGTAAAGGGCTTTGAACATACCAAAAGATATGGCTTTGAGGAAATTGCTTACCTCCTTTTGTTCGGAAGCCTTCCGAACGAGGTACAGCTTAATGAATTCAAGGAGAATCTGTCGCTGATGTGTACCTTGCCGACGAATTTTACAAGAGATGTTGTTATGAAAGCATCGAGCAAGGATATTATGAATTCGCTGACTAAGAGTGTGCTGGCCCTGGCTTCTTATGATAAGCAGGCTTCGGATTTAAGCATCCAGAATGTACTTCGGCAGAGCATGAGCCTGATCAGCGTTTTCCCCATGCTTTCAGTTTATGGGTATCATGCGTATAACCATTATGAATGTGATGAAAGCTTTTATATACATAGGCCTGATGCGAATTTATCTACGGCTGAAAACATATTAAGAATGCTGCGTCCGGATAAGAAATACAGTGAATTGGAGGCGCGGGTACTGGATATTGCGCTTGTTCTGCATATGGAACACGGCGGTGGCAACAACTCCACCTTTACAACGAGAGTGGTCACCTCCTCCGGCTCCGATACCTATTCTGTAATTGCGGCGGCGCTATCCTCTCTGAAGGGACCTAAGCATGGTGGAGCGAACATCAAGGTAGTGGAGATGATGGCAAACATCAAGAAAAATGTTAAGGACTTGGATGATGAAGAAGCGGTGAAGGATTACCTTGCCCGCATGCTGAACAAAGAGGTATTCGATAAGAGCGGCCTGATTTATGGTATGGGGCATGCGGTATATTCCATTTCAGATCCGAGAGCAACCATATTTAAGGGCTTTGTAGAAAGGCTTGCAGCGGATAAGAAGAGAGATGAGGATTTCAAGCTTTACTCCATGATAGAGCGCCTTGCGCCGGAAGTAATCGGCGAAAAGCGCAATATTTACAAGGGAGTAAGCGCCAATGTGGACTTCTACAGCGGCTTTGTATATAGCATGCTGGATATTCCGTTGGAATTGTACACCCCCATATTTGCTATAGCGAGAATTGTAGGTTGGAGTGCACATCGTCTGGAAGAACTTATCAATGTGGATAAAATTATCCGTCCCGCTTACAAGACCGTTATGACGGAAAAAACATATATGGATATTGATGAAAGATAAAACGGTTATTCTTTAACGATATTGAAGGTGTCTGCCAGCAGCAGCCAATTAGCCCGAAATAGATTCATAATTGTCCAATAGCCTACCCCCCGCAGTCCATATTCCTGTACGAGGGAGAATTTTTCCCTCATGCTGCGGACATCTTCGAACCAAACTTCGTGAGCTAAACCTTCACTTTCGTAAGTGAAGAAGGGCGACATGGCCACTTGGTCGAACTGGATAGGAACGTTATTGTCGATAGCGATCTGTACAGCTTCTGTGTTGCTGATGGTGCGTGCCTTTGTTACCCCCCGCTCGTAGGGGAGTGTCCAGTCGTAGCCGTAGTTAGGGATTCCCAGATTGATTTTCTCGATTGGAATCCTCGTAATGGCGTAGTCTACCACCTCCCGCACCTTATTGATAGGGGCCACGGCCATGGGAGGACCGTAGGTATATCCCCATTCATATGTCATAAGGAGCACGTTGTCCGCAGCCGCTCCCAAAAGCCCATAATCTTTTCCTCCGTAAAGCAGTCCCGGCTGGTTATCGGAGGTCTTGGGTGCGAGGGCTACGGAGACAGGATAGCCCACGGCATTTACTGCGGCGCGTACATTGGCGACGAACTCTGCAAAGGGAACTCTGTCTTCTGCGAGAATGTATTCAAAATCGATGTCTACTCCCTCAAATCCCTTTTGGGAAATCGTCGCAAGAAGCTGGTTGATAAGATTTTGCTGCACGGCTATGTCGCTTACCACTACAGTGATCAGATGATTGTTGAACAAGCCGTCCGGGCCGAAGGGGGTTAGCGTAAGGATGGGAGCGGTACCTTCCTCCTTTGCAAGCGCAATCATCCATGTGTCATCTATGGGCGGAGGAACGAGCTCGCCTGTGGTCGTAAAGCCATAGGAGAATATGGATAAATCGGTGAGATAAGGCAGGGTTTCCGTCAGGTTAAAGCTATTGATGAAAGGATAAGCATAGCCGTTTGTGTAGATGAATCTTTTCTCACCGGTGTTTTCCCCTGTGCTGAGTAAAAGAGACTGCCCTACGGCGAGGCGGTAAGGGGAGGAAAGCTGATTGTTATATATGATGGAATCTGTGGTAACTCCAAAGGCGGAAGCGATAGAATTCACAGTATCTCCGGCGTTTACGGTATAAATAGTCATGAGGAAGGGTCCTGAGGTGATTTGTATTATATTATGCGAAATAGCGGTTAGCAGTTACAAATGCCGGGGTTCTTTAAAGAGAGATAAAAGAAGAAATTGTATTATAAATAATGGATATGGAAGAGGCGGGAGATTCATTCTCCCGCCTCTTTCGAAATTACCTCGAGAACGTTAATTAAGTCGTAAATAGAATTCAGCCTTACATTACGTCTCAGGATATTATTTTTTAAATCAATGGACAATGTTTCAAATTTTTCCCGGAGTTCCGGGGATACATAGGACGCCATATTATCACCTCGAGAATAGTGTGTGCAATAATTCGGGAAAAGACAGAGGAAAATATTGGAGGCATTTGAGCAAAATATGGTTTATTACCATATATTTATGTGAATTCTGTTGTCCATGGAATATTCCTTTTGAATATTATATACTGCATCTTCCGACGGTTTTCCGATACCTATATAACAAGGCATCATATATTCTTCCGGAAAAGATAAGACACTTCTTACATATTCCAGCTCCTCTCCCAAGGGAATACGTAATGTGCATGCATATTCTTCCGCTGTAGCTGCCAGAAATATATTTTCGATGCAGCACCATATAGATGCAAAAGCATTGAGAGAAGATAAATTCTTTGGCTTTAATAAATCATTTTTTTGTTTAAATAGGGGTATTAGCACGCAACTGGCATTTAACAGCATTTGGTATTGCTTCGGTATTGCATTATTGTACATCATTTTTTGACAGTCGTCTTTTAATTTCCATGATTTCATAACAAAATCCAGGCGTTTATCGGATATTTTTTTAGGGATTTTCTTTATTAGTTTTTCTATAACGCTCTTGTCGGTTATAACAACAAAATGCCAATCCCTCATGTGATCATTTGTGGGTGCTTTCATTCCGGCACCTATAATTTTATAGAGAGTTTCCATATCGATCGATTCGTCACTAAAGTCCCGTATAGTTCGCCGTTTATTTATTACATTATAAAAATCCATATAAATCACCTCTTTCGTTTTCAAAAATGAAATCAGAATTCTTCTATTGATAGGGTTGTGTTGTTTAAGCCATGATAATAGTTGACTGTCTCAGCGGTAAATTTAAAAACGCAATAGTCTTCGTCATCAATTCCTTTCGGATAATATATTTCAAATCCATCTCTCCATAAAAAAGCCTTGGTATCGTGATCGGTACATACCTCCATTGTTCCGGTAAATAATGCACCTTTATATTCATTTATTGTGTCATCGCAATAATATACGGATGCTTTTGGATTGCTGAGAAATTGTTTCACACGTTTTGAACTTGTATTAGTAGAAAAATAATGAGTTTTTATGCTGCTGTGTTCAAGGACAAGCATGCCTTTTATTTGCGGAAAGCCTTCGTCGTTGACAGAGCCTATGTATGCAACGCATGCATTATTACGTAATTTACAAATTTCTGATTTAATTTTTTCTTTCATATCATACCTCCCATTTTGTCATATTGTTTAATATTTTGTTAAGACTTTTCTCGAATGAGATGATTTCTTCATCATCAAATCCTTTGTAGAAAATTTCACTCATTTTAATGGACACTTCATCATATTGCTGTTTTAGATTTAAAGTGGCTGTGGTCAGCTTTATTTTGACTGTTCTGCGGTCAGAAGGATCATATACCCGCTGTATATGTCCGGATGATTCCAATCTATCGAGCATACTCGTCAAAGTTGTTTTGGCAAGTCCGGTTTTGCTTGCCAGCTCTTTGATTGGAATATTATCTTCTTCCCATAAGACGAAAAGAATTCGTCCTTGAGCGCCGTTAAATTGATCGATGCCATGCTCAATGAGCAATTTTTCAAATATACGTCCTTGAATTTGTTTGATCTTACTAATAAGAAATCCTCCATTAGTTTTACCGAGCAATCCCTCACCTCCTATTATATAGGATAATACTATATAGAACTAAAAATATCAAGCAATTTTAAGTAAATATATAAAAATAAACAAATGTAATTGGTGGTGCTTGAACTGATTATCCGGCAGCAGAATTCCGGACAGAATATTTTTTCTCATTTAAATCAGAAAAATACATTAGTAGAAAATAATATCTTCTATAATGTATTTTTCTTTTGATTACTGCAAGGAAATTATTTTTTGTTCTGATAAAACCTGAAGTGCCTCCTTTGCGCGGTTAAGATAGCTGTGAGGTTCTACGGCTATCTGCCCCTGTCTGCTGATTTTCTCCCTCTCATCAGGGGAGTTAAGATAATGTTTAATCAGCTCGAGCGTCTGTTCCGGCGAGTCTGAGGTCAGTAAATCCTTGCCTGATTGAAAGAGTCTGTTTATCTCCGGCGTGTCAGAGGTTATCAGAAATCCTCCGGAACCCATGATCTCATAGGTGCGCTGGCTGACCTGACGCAGCTGATTCTGTAAGCCGATCATAATGGAAGCGGAGCTGTATACCTGATTGGCAAGGGTATAATTCAGATAACCGTGTATACAGTCAGGCGGAATGTCGTTTCCAAGCAGATGAGCCATTTCGGCCCATTTCCTGCCCCAGAAATCAATACGGATTCCCTCGGCAATCAACGGAGCTATCAGGATTTTCAGAGAGGTAATACGGTAATGATGTGGATATAACTGCAATACATTGGGATAAGCGTTAGCGACTACCGCAATGTCACATTTATATTTTGTATTGGGTGATGTCTTGTAGTGAACGCCGGAATAATATCCGAAGTCCATGTGAGCAGATTTAAAGCCTAACATTTGATAATATAGGACTCTGCCCTTACAAATGGTAAAGACGAAGTCAGGCTTTAATTCCATAAGCAGAGGAAGAGTAAAATTGTAGGTATGAGTAGGGTCCTCTGTTGCCCAGTATACCAATGGTATTTTCGCATTCTTGCTATAGAAATGAACCCATTTCGCTTTTTCTATCGTGGTCTCGCTGCTCCATCCCAGCATGAAAAGCAGATCCGGATGAAATTCCTCTATTATCATAGGAATTTTTTCCTTCGTCAACGGGCCTGAGATCTTTATCTCACAGCCGGCTTCCCGAAATCCGTTGGGTAATCCGTTTATCAGCATGGGATGACTTTCCAGAAATAATATTTTCAATTTGGATACACCTCGTTTCTTTTCGGTCTGTAACCGAAGCCTATAATACATACTATTCCTTTGACATGCTACATGTGATGCTATGCCTGGGTAAAGGTCTTGATCTGACATCAATCATACAAAACATAAATGGTTTTTAGTTTATGTTTCGGATATAGAAATATATATGAGGGCGTAACTGCAACGCTTTTGTGACAATTATCTTCTGGGGTGAAGAATGCAGGAATAAATACTGTTTTCCCTCAATGTCTTTTATATAACTTAAAGGTCAAATTACTTGTGCCTGTTTGGAGAATTTGTTATAATTATGTCAAAGTTTGTAATTGGATATTTCTTACAAAAATCAAGGAATAAAGAGACGGTCGGAGGGTTCGTTATGATGAGGGAAACAAAGGATAAGCTTCGCCGAGAGGTGAAAAGTGAGCTGGAGCAGATGTTGAATATTACGACTATAAAAGCAGAAATACAAAAAAGTATCATATTACTCGTTGTCATTTCGCTTGTAATAGTAGGGATAGTAGCTTCCTGGATGAATTTTTCCTCTATGGAAAGCGTGCTTGAACAGAGTATGAAGGAGACAGTTGAGGAATCCGCGGCTGTAGTGGAGAACAAGCTGGAAGCTAACATGAATCTGGTGGAGGTAGTGGGAAGCATCGCCCGTCTGAGCAATCCGGATACGGCACTGGAAGATAAGCAAAGCCTGCTTGACGGTTATGTGGAGGCATATGGCTGGGAAGCCGCTACTGTGACAGATACGGTAGGAGTAAGTATTTTTAATAGTGAGACGAATGTGGGCACCGCAGAATTTTTCAAGAAAGCCATAAACGGGGAGACTGCGCTGAGCGACCCCATTTATGATGAAGCGACGGGGGCACTTACGATTTACTGTGCGGCGCCTTTATGGGAAGGCGGAAGATTTAATACCTCAATAGTCGGCACTGTAGTTGCGACCTTGGACGGCAGCATGCTGTCCGCCATAGTGAAGGACATCAAGATAAGTAATAACGGCTCTGCTTATATCATCAATGGTATCGGCAACACCATTGCCCATCACAATTATGACTTGGTGACCAGCGAAAGCAATACCGTAAAAGAATTACAGAGTAATTCCTCCTTAAAGCAGTTGGCCGCTTTAGAGACCAAGATGATGAATGGAGAAAGCGGTTTTGGGAAGTATAGATATGAAGGCGTATCGAAATACATGGCATATATGCCGATAGGAATGAATGGCTGGAGTCTGGCGGTAACGGCTCCGGTGTCCGATTTTAGCCGTGTTGTCTTGTACAGCATTATGAGTATTTTTGTTTTGCTGGCTATTACTATCGCAGTGGCAATCGTGATGGCGAGGCGTCTGGGAACAGCCATCGGCTATCCTATAAACCAATGCGCGGAGAGACTGAAGCTACTTGCGCAGGGAGACCTGACCAGCGATTTTCCTGAGATAAGTACGCGAAATGAGACCTTGGTCCTGGCGGATTCCACTAAGACGATCGTGGACCGTATGCAGGAAATTATCGGTGACATCGCATACCTTCTTGCGGAAATGGCCAAAGGGAACTTTGACGTTAAGTCGAAAATCGGCGACGACGCATATGTAGGCGCCTTTCAACAAATTATTTTGTCAATGAAAACCCTGAATATGGATTTAAGCAGCACCTTGACGGAGATTCATGAGGCTTCCCTGCAAGTAGAGGCAGGTGCGTCGCAGATGGCGGAGAGTGCGCAGGGGCTTGCAGAAGGAGCAGCCGATCAGGCTGGTTCTGTAGAAGAACTCCTGGCTACGGTAGCTGAAGTATCCGGACATGTGGAGGAGAATGCGAAGGCTACCGACAATGCTCACAACAGAGTGCAGGCGGTAGCTGAGCAGGCGAAGATCAGTCAGGGGAAGATGGACGAGATGACGGGAGCCATGCAGAAAATCGAAGATACTTCCAACCAAATCAGCAATATTATCGGAGGCATCGAGAATATCGCATCCCAGACCAATCTGCTATCCTTAAATGCCGCGATTGAAGCGGCCCGTGCAGGGGAAGCAGGGAAAGGCTTTGCAGTCGTTGCAGACCAGATACGGAAGCTGGCTGAACAAAGTGCGGAATCGGCAGTGGATACAAGGAAGCTGATCGAGGCTTCTATTGTGGAAGTGAACAACGGCGGGGCGATTACGAGAGACACCGCGGAATATTTGAGGAAAGTATTGAAAGGCTTGGATGAGATTCTGGAATCGGTAGGAGAGGTAAGGCTCGCGTCCGAAAAACAGGCGGTAGCGATAAAAGAGATAGAGGCAGGGGTAGGGCAGATTGCTCAGGTAGTGGAAAGCAATTCCGCTGCAGCGCAGGAAACGTCGGCTACCAGCGAGGAGCTTTCCGCGCAGTCGGAGAACCTGAATTCCCTGGTGGGCCGTTTTACGTTAAGTTAAAAAATATTTATATCGGGTGAAGGAATTCTTTTGCCTGCGGTCCCAATTTATGAACCGTGAAGAAAGGACGGACTGTTTGAATGAACTATAAGGAAGCGTATGAAAAGCTGGAGAAGTGCGGGCAGTTGCACGTGCTAGATTACTATGAGAGACTGACAGTGCAGGAGAAGGAGGCACTGCTTGAACAAATCGATACCACTGATTTCAGAGTGCTTAAGTATTGCAAGAACAATACTACGAATCAGAAAGGGGAGATATCGCCCCTGACGGCCATGCAGCTTGCGCAGATCGATGAAAAGAGAGAAAGCTATACGGCTATCGGACTTGAGGAAGTTAAGAAGGGGAAGGTCGCAGCGGTGCTTTTGGCAGGAGGAATGGGAACGCGGTTGGGTTCCGACTCTCCCAAGGGAATGTTCGATATAGGAATTACCCGACCGGTTTATATTTTTCAGAGAATCATTGAGAATCTTTTGGATGTAGTGAAGGCGGCGGAGACGTGGATTCATCTGTTTATCATGACCAGCGATAAGAACCATGAGGTTACCATGGCGTTTTTTGAGGAGAAGGAATATTTCGGCTATAATAAAGATTTTGTGATGTTCTTTAGGCAGGAGATGGTACCGGCCTCGGATTACGAAGGCAAAGCATACATGGAAGAAATGGGCAGAATTTCCACCTCTCCCAACGGAAATGGCGGTTGGTTTACCTCTATGAACAAATGGGGACTAGTGGATATTGTGAAAAAGAATGGCATCAAATGGCTGAATGTGTTTGCGGTGGATAATGTGCTCCAGCGTATTGCAGACCCTTGCTTTGTAGGTGCCGTAATTGCTAACGGATGCGTTTCGGGAGCCAAGGTGGTGAAGAAGAAGACGCCGGACGAGCGTGTTGGTACCCTGTGTCTTGAGGATGGAAAGCCCTCTATCGTGGAGTATTATGAGCTTACCGAAGCGATGAAGGAAGAAAAAGACAAACGGGGAGAGCCTGCCTACAACTTTGGCGTTATCTTGAACTACCTTTTCCGGGAAAAGGATCTGGAATCCATAGAGGAGAGCAAACTTCCCCTTCACGTGGTGGAGAAGAAAATACCCTATATAGATAAAGAGGGAAACGTTGTTTTACCGGATAAACCCAACGGTTATAAATACGAAACCTTGGTGCTTGATATGATTCATCAGGTGGACAATTGCCTTTCCTATGAGGTGGCGAGAGACAAAGAATTTGCTCCTATTAAGAACGCCATGGGCGTAGATTCTGTAGATACGGCCAGAGAGCTGTGCAAGAAAAATGGAATTATTTTATAGTATTTAACATTTTGACAGTCATTAGTAACATTGCCATATTGAAAAAAGACGATATGGGAGTAAACTTAAGGATAAGAAGCAAGACAGTAAGAAACAGTATTCAATTAGGCAGGAGGTAAGAAAATGGCAGTATTAGTCACAGGAGGCGCCGGTTATATCGGAAGCCATACGGTAATAGAATTACAGGGGGCAGGTTATGACGTAGTGGTTTTGGATAACCTGAGCAATTCCAGCGAGAAGTCATTACAACGGGTGGAAAAGATTACCGGCAAGAAGGTGCCTTTTTATAAAGCTGATATTTTGGACAGAGAGGCGTTAAACCTCGTATTTGAAAAAGAAAAAATCGATTCCTGTATTCATTTCGCAGGACTGAAGGCGGTAGGAGAATCCGTAGCGAAGCCGTGGGAATATTATGAGAATAATATTGCCGGAACGCTGACCTTGGTGGATGTGATGAGAAAGCACGGCGTGAAGAACATCATTTTCTCCTCCTCCGCAACCGTATACGGCGATCCGGCCATCATTCCCATTACGGAGGAATGCCCGAAGGGACAATGCACTAACCCCTACGGATGGACCAAATCCATGCTGGAGCAGGTATTGACGGATATGCAGAAGGCCGACCCGCAGTGGAATGTTATCATCCTTCGTTATTTTAATCCTATCGGAGCTCATAAGAGCGGAACTATCGGTGAAAACCCTAACGGTATCCCCAACAACCTGATGCCCTACATTACGCAGGTGGCAGTAGGTAAGCTGAAAGAGTTGGGCGTATTCGGCGATGATTACGACACTCCCGACGGAACCGGTGTAAGAGATTATATTCACGTAGTGGACCTGGCAGCAGGTCATGTAAAGGCCCTTAAGAAGATAGAGGAAAAAGCCGGACTTAGCGTTTACAACCTGGGAACAGGAGTAGGTTACAGTGTGCTTGATATTGTGAAGAATTTCGAAGAAGCTACGGGAGTGAAGATTCCCTATGTCATCAAGGACAGACGTCCCGGAGATATCGCAACCTGCTATTCGGATGCGGACAAGGCGAAAAAGGAACTGGGCTGGGAGGCACAGTATGGAATCAAGGAAATGTGTGCCGATTCTTGGAGATGGCAGAGCAATAATCCTGGCGGATACGATGAATAGATAAAAATACAAAATGAGCGATGTAGCTGTCCTGGCATACACCGCTCATTTTTTCGGCCCAATTATTGTATATGGAAAAACATTCTATAAAACATAGCGATACATAAAGATAAAATGGCAGATGCTCCCGCCCATAACGAACAAGTGAAAAATCTCATGTGAGCCGAAATATGCGTGCTTCGCATTGAAAATGGGAAGCTTCAGTGCGTAGATAACACCACCTACCGTATAGATGACACCTCCTGCCAGCAGCCAGAGAAAAGCGCCCTTGGGGAGAGCATTCCACAGTGATCCGAATACCCAGAGGCAAACCCAGCCCATAGCGATGTAAATCGTGGAAGAAAACCACTTCGGACATGTAATCCACAGCGCTTTAATGAGAATGCCGAAAAGGGCGATTCCCCATACTACTGCAAGCAGCGTATAGCCAAGCGGACCTCCAAGTACAATCAGGCATACAGGGGTATAAGAGCCTGCGATAAGCACGAATATCATCATATGGTCTATCTTGCGGAATACCTTCAAAACTTTAGCGGATACCGTCAGTGAATGATAGGTGGCGCTGGCCCCATATAGAAGAATCATGCTCAGCATGAATACGGCCATTGCTGTAAAAGCAGCGCTGCCCGAAGCTGTAGCCGCTTTTATCAATAGAGGGACAGCGGCAAAGACCGCCATCATCATTCCAATAAAATGGGTAATTGCGCTGCCCGGTTCACGAATTGTTATTTGCATCATATCTACCTCCTCGCACAAAAAGATGCGGTGTTTAAAAATGTAACATGTAGTATTGAAAACTACATCAAGCATGATTAGATACTACAACTTATTGTGTGGAATGTCAATAAAAATATGCATATAAAATAAAAAAACGTTACTATTCAGCCTTCTATACCGCGAAGCCCAAATTGCGTCTCTATACAATTTTGCGAGGGCGGCAAGCGCCAAAATGCAGTTTTACCGCATTATTGTGTGCATAAATGATACAGTTTAGCCGGAGGATAAACTGTAATAAAAAAATTAATCCTCTTCTATTACATGAATTTCAAGGTAGTCGAAATCGATAGTTTCGATAAAATTATCTTGAGTAAATCGCACTTTATCGTGACGTTTGAATTCCTGAACGGTGGAATCCAGCCAGATAGGCTTGCCTAAATCGAACTGATAAACGATTTCATCCATCGCATGAAATATCTTATGCGTCCTCGAGTCCTGGCTGTCATCACATATGACGGTGTCCCGCAGTTGTCTATTGTCCTTGAATATTTTTGCCCATAGTCGAAACATGTTATAAAACTTCCTTTCGTAAGAGTAATGGTAGATAATTATAATATCATATTATTGGCAAAGAAATATAGTGAAACATTGGTTAAAAATTAGTTGGTGAATATGTTACTGCCCACACAGTAGCTTAACACTTGCTGTTAAGCTACGTAAGAACGTGATGCAAGAAATGATTTCTGATTCGCGGAGCGAGTTTAAATGCAGAAAGTTTGCATTGCGGAAGAAGCAGGAAACCAAAGACCAGAACGCCCGGTCCCAGAGCCTGGTCAATCTGCTGGCGCAGTTTTGGCTTTGTTCGTAAAATTGGAATATTTTTTTTCTTTCCGCATATGAATATATGGTGTGAGTCAAAGGCAGGAACACAATACCGAGTATAAATATACAATAAAAATTAAAAAAAAATAAAGTTTTTGTGAAATATGCACATTTGTATAAAAATATGGTATAATGAGCTTGGTAAAATATTTCCTGTCGAGATGGAAGTAATATTTCCCGTAAAGATGGAAATATGATAAATTAAGTAAGGCGGAAAATAAATGGAACTTAGAGTAGAACGGGACAGCGATGTGGATAATTGGAAAGAGGTTATATTAATTTATAACTCGGCATTGAAACAAATATCCACTAAGCTGGAAATATTGAACGATGAATTTCAGCACGTACATAGATACAATCCGATCGAGCACATCAAATTCAGAATAAAGACATCGGAGAGCATCGTCAAGAAACTGAAAAAGAACGGCTATGAATCCACTATTGAGAATATGGTAAAGTATGTAAACGATATTGCAGGAATAAGAGTTATTTGTTCCTTTACTTCCGATATCTATGAGATAGCGGATATGATAAGCCACCAGAGCGATATTAAGATTATTTCTGTGAAGGATTATATCACTGCGCCGAAGCTCAGCGGGTACAAGAGTTACCATATGCTCGTAACCGTTCCTGTATATCTTTCAGACCGTATCGTAGATACCAAGGTCGAGATTCAGATACGTACGGTAGCCATGGATTTCTGGGCCAGCCTGGAGCATAAGATTCATTACAAGTTCGAAGGAAACGCGCCGGTCAACATTAAGGATGAGTTGGTAGAATGTGCCAAGATGGTATCCGACTTGGATGCAAGAATGCTTTTACTCAATGAGAAGGTACAGAGCTTGAGTCAGCAAGATGATTGCGATGAGCAGTAAATGCATAACGTGAAAACTGAGAAAAATCAAATATGGAAGTATTATATGAAACGGCATGGCTTCGGCTATGCCGTTTTGCAAGTTGCGTTCTTTATTTATGTTTGTCCTAAAATGAGGAGTGCCCAGACACCTTTCGGCATCTGGGCTATTATGAAAAAATTTATCTATATGTGTAATGAAAAACATTACGGTCTCTCTCGTCTGTTATGTGATTAGTATAGCAATTATTTATGAACAAACTATGAACGGCGTGTAAAAATAACGTTAATATTTACAAAACTAAAAAAGATATATAAATAAATTCTAACAAGTTGCACAAAAAGTTTGGAACGGTTGTAAATAAAAACGAAAAATGATAAGATATTAAGCAGAAAATACGGGAAGGAAAAAACGTTACTGAGAACGGAGTGAACAGTAACGAAAAACAGTCGGGGAACGGTAAACAGACCATGTTTGGAGGAAAATGGATGGACAATTTTATGGATAAAATCGCTCAAAAATTGAGTTCGCAGGAGGCGATACGCGCGAACTCTGCTGCGGATGCCGCGCAGATAGAAAAGCTTCAGGCACAGGTAGAAGAATATGATGCCTGTATAAAGGAGATGCGGAAGCTGAATCTGAAAAATATCGAGAACGAGCAGAAAATCAAGGAGCTGTTAGGGAATAGTATAGAGCAGCTTAATAAACTTTTCAATGAGAACAGCCTTAGATTGAAAATGCTGACGGAAGAATGCATTGCCAAGATTCAGGCTGCGAAGGGTGAAGAAGAGAAGAAGTCGGAGTCGGAGACGTCATTAACTCAGATAAAGGAGACGGCAGCCGCGAACATGGCGAAGTTGGAGGAGCTTTTCAAAGAGTCCGACGATTTTGTACATAAAGAAAATGTCAAGGTATACCGGAATGTACAAGCAGTGGTCGTAGAAGAGCTGGAGAAGCAGACGAAAGTGCTTATGGACAGCGAGACGAAGGCTGTTAATACAAATAAGAAAATGGATAAGAGTGCTTTGGCTGTTGGGGGCATTACCCTTGTGGTTTCACTGGCCAATATGGGACTTTTAATCGCTCATATACTGGGGGTTTTCTAATATGGGAAAACAGAGCTGGAAGCCGGGAAATATGCTTTATCCCCTTCCCGTGGTGATGGTGAGCGTGGCGGATAAGAACGGGGAAAAGAATATATTTACGGTAGCGTGGGCAGGAACTGTTTGCAGCGATCCGCCAATGGTATCTATATCGGTACGGCCTGAGAGGTATTCCTATCATATGATAGAAGAGACCGGAGAATTTGTTATCAATCTGACCACGGAGAAGCTGACTTATGCTACAGATTACTGCGGAGTCAGAAGTGGAAGGAATATAGATAAGTTTAAAGAACTGGGGCTGACAGCGGCACCTGCTGATGTCGTTAAGGCACCTTTGCTGGTGGAAAGTCCGGTGAATATTGAGTGTGTGGTGAAGGAAATCAAGAAGCTGGGCACTCATGATATGTTTATCGCGCAAGTTGTGGCTGTGCATGCGGATGAGGAGTTTATGGATGAGAAGAATAAATTCCATTTCGAAGCGGCGCTGCCTATTGTTTATTCTCATGGCGCTTATATGTCCCTCGGGAAGCAAATAGGGACTTTTGGGTATAGTGTGAAAAAGAAGTAATAGTACGGCAGAGCCTTTCCTATTAAATAAAAAAGCCTTCGCGGCAGCGCCTTTGAGCGCTGCCATGAAGGCACTTTTATGTGATAGGAATAAGCTCATAAATTCTCGTCATGAAAAAGGCTTCCTCTCATAACGGAATCCGGCCCGAATTTCTTTCGGATGGAATCCAGTGCTATATCCAACTTTTCCTGTTTTTTGGAAGTTGATTTGCCCGATGTCTCTTCCTGAATATCGAACAGATTTAACTGAACAGGCTCCTCGTCAGAAACCAGCTTGGATGTTCTTATGCCCAGAAGCCGGATGGGGGTTCCGTTCCAGATTTCGTCGAAAAGAGAGCAGGCAGTTTTATAAATAACATCTGTAGTGCAGGTGGGGGAGAACAGAGTGGTTTGGTGGGACACGCTCTGGAAGGTATTATATTTAAGCTCGGTGTTCACCATACTGGCTAATTGTGCAGATTTCCTAAGTCTGCCGGCTACCGTTTCGGAAAGGCTTAAAAGGACTTTGTAGGCTTCTTCCTTTGTACAGGCATCTTCTCTTAATGTGGTGGAGTTGCCGATACCTTTTGCATTTATCTGTTCTGAGATTACTTCGGAGCTGTCGATTCCGTTGGCATATTCCCACAGTAAGATGCCGTGACTTTTTAAATGAGCCGATAATATTAAAATATCCGCCCTGGCGAGATCGCCGATGGTAAGGATTTCCAGCTTGCGCAGCGTTTCGGCGCTGGAGCGGCCGCACATATATAAGGAAGAGACCGGAAGGGGCCAGAGCTTTTCTTTTATTTCATCGGCATATAGGGTATGCACCAGATTCGGCTTCTTGAAGTCGGAGGCCATTTTTGCCAGTACCTTTCTGTCGGATATTCCTACATTTACGGTATAGCCGAATTTCTCGTGAACATGATCCTTTATGATGCGGGCGGCTTCCGCAGGAGAGGAATATTTGTCTGCTATGGGGGTATAGTCCATATAGCATTCGTCCACGCTGACCTGCTCCAGGTCAGGACAGATATCGTATAAAAAGGCCATAAGTTCCTGAGACTTACGGTGGTAAAGTCCGTGGTCCGGCGGGGCGATTGTGAGATAGGGACATTTTCGCAGCGCGCTTACGATAGGCTCTCCGGTCTTTACATGGTAAGCCTTGGCCGGGATCGACTTTGCTAACACGACTCCCCGGCGGCGTTCCATATCTCCGCCGATGATAGAGGGAATTTCTCTTAAGTCCTGTGTATCTCCTTCTTCCAATTTTTTCAAGGCGCTCCAGCTAAGGTAAGCGGAATTTACATCGATATGAAAGATGACTTTTTCTTTATTTCCCTTATTCATGCCGGAACCTCCCATAATTTTTAGTATCTTGCAATAACTATTTTAGCATTATTTTTATATTTTGACATTAGCAATAATTTAACATTTCCTTTACAACTAAAAAAAATGCTGATAAAATAAAAATGTTACGATTTTATTACGAAAAATACTTTGTTATAAATTTTATATAAAGCGCAAAGCCGACGCATTTTGAAAGGGTCATGGTTATCGCTATGAAAAAAATTACGAAATATTATAAGAGATTACAAATACGTTCCATTAAAATAGCTGTGTTGGCTGTTATTGCCAGCATATTTTTTATGCCCTCCTATACTAAAATTGAAAGTACGGGAGATAATATGTTTACGGTGTTTTTGAATGGAACGGATGTAGGAAAAGTCGGTGATCGCTCGGTGGCGGAGGAAGCTTTGAAGGAGGCGAGAAAGGCGCTTGCAGGCGATGGCGAAGAGCTGGTTTTGATTGACAGCAATCTGGAACTTGCGGGAGAAGAGGTGCTCTGGGGACATATCGACGATAAGTCCGTTCTTGTAGATAATATGGAGTATGTTCTGGGAAACAATATTAAAAAGACGCTCCACCGTTCCTATACAGTAAAGATAAACGAATATACTGTCAACCTTGCCAGCAAAGAAGAGGTACTGCAGTTATTGCAAGCTTCTATCGATAAATATGATTCTGAAGATCAGTATTATGTGGATCTCATACTGGATTGTTCGAGGGAATTGAATGTTTTGACGACCAGTGTGGTTTCCAGAGAGGAGCAGCAGGAGGAAAAGGCGGAACAGGAGGTACTGGCCTCCGTTGGAATTTATGAGAGGCTGGATGAAATCTTCGATGCGGTAGAGCCTGCGGGAGAGAAGGACTTTTCCGACTATGAGCTGGGACTTATGTCGTTAGAGTTCGCGGATTCGGTGGAGGTAGTGGAATCCTATCTTTCAGAGGATGAATTGATGCCTCTTGGGCAGGCCATCGAGGAGGTTACCAAGGATCAGGAGAAGAATCAGATATATGAAGTAGTATCGGGAGATACTTTGTCGAAAATCGCGTCGGAAAATAATCTGACGATAGAGAAGCTCATCGAGATGAACGATACGATCGAAAGCGAGACCTCTACCATCCGGGTGGGAGATGAAATCATTGTAACGGTGCCGGAGCCGGAATTATCGGTAGAACGACAGGAGGAGGTGTACTATGAAGAGGATTACGAAGCGGAGATAATATACGTGGATAACGACAACTGGTATACTACGGAAAGCGTGACCAAACAGGAGCCGTCGGCGGGACACCGAAAGGTAGTAGCGCTTGTTTCCTACAGAAACAATGCGGAGACAGCCAGGGAAATCGTAAAGGAAGAGGTTACTTATCAGGCGATACCCAAAATCGTGGAGCGGGGAACGAAGATACCTCCTACTTATATCAAACCGATTTCCGGCGGACGTCTTTCCTCCGGCTTCGGAGCCAGAAGCAGACCGACCAAGGGAGCCAGCACCTATCATAAGGGGATAGACTGGGCGACTCCGGTAGGAACCGCAGTTATGGCCTCCTCCGCGGGAACGGTTGCGAAGGCTGGATGGGGAAGCGGTTACGGGTATGTGGTGTATATCAATCATGCGGATGGAAGGCAGACCAGATATGGACACTTGAGTAAAGTCCTCGTTTCTGTAGGACAGACGGTATCGCAGGGACAGAAGATTGCCCTTAGCGGCAATACAGGAGTCAGCTCAGGGCCTCATGTTCATTTTGAAATCTTGATTGGCGGCAGTCAGGTGAACCCTTTGAAATATCTGAATTAAAAATAATGCACCATTTACAAATGGGCAATTTATGGTATAATCATAAAGATAAGATTGATGGTTAACTTTTGCTGTCCTAAGCAGGTGCGGCGAGGTTTTAAATAGAAATTAGGGATTAAATAGAGGGTACACCATGGAACAGTATGCAATAAAGGGTGGAAATCCGTTAGTGGGCGAAGTGGAAATAGGCGGTGCTAAGAATGCGGCGCTTGCTATTTTGGCGGCAGCTATTATGACGGACGAGACTGTAGTAATAGAAAATGTGCCTGACGTTCGTGATACGAATGTGCTGATTCAGGCGATGGAAAGTATCGGAGTTATTGTAAACAGAATAGACAGACATACGGTAAAAATAAATGCGGCCCACATTCACAATCTTGTTATCGAGGATGATTTTATTAAAAAAATCAGGGCTTCCTACTATTTGCTGGGAGCCTTGCTTGGAAAATATAAAAAGGCGGAGGTGGCGCTGCCGGGCGGCTGCAACATCGGTTTAAGGCCGATAGACCAGCATATCAAAGGCTTTCGCGCTCTGGGTGCCGATGTCAGGATTGAGCACGGCCTTATTATTACCGACGCGGAAGATCTTCGCGGAAGCAACATTTATTTGGACGTGGTTTCGGTGGGGGCTACGATTAACGTCATGATGGCAGCCGTTATGGCGGAAGGAAAGACGACGATCGAGAATGCTGCGAAGGAACCGCATGTGGTCGACTTGGCGAACTTTTTGAATAGTATGGGAGCTGACGTCAAGGGTGCCGGTACCGATGTGATACGAATTAAAGGTGTTCCTAAGCTTCATGGCAGTGAATATACCATTATCCCGGATCAGATAGAGGCAGGAACGTTTATGTTCGCAGCGGCGGTCACCAGAGGGGATGTTACTGTGAAGAATGTCATCCCGAAGCATTTGGAATCTATCAGCTCTAAATTGTTGGAAATCGGTTGTGAGGTGGAAGAATCGGACGATGCGGTGCGAGTAGTATCTGCAAAGGCATTGACCCATACCCATGTGAAGACCCTTCCTTATCCCGGATTTCCTACTGACATGCAGCCTCAGATTGTAGTTGCTCTTGGACTTTCTGCAGGGACGAGCATTGTAACGGAGAGCATATTTGAAAATCGTTTTAAATATGTGGATGAGCTTACCAGAATGGGAGCGAATATCAAGGTGGAAGGCAATACTGCCATTATCGATGGTGTAGAGCGCTACACAGGAGCGAGCATCTCTGCTCCGGACTTGCGTGCAGGTGCGTCGCTTGTGCTGGCAGGGCTTGCGGCGGAAGGAGTTACCGTGGTGGACGATATTAGATTCATCGAACGGGGATATGAAGATTTTCATTTGAAACTTAAGGCTCTCGGCGCTCAGATAGATAAGGTGAATACGGAGCGCGAATTGCAGAAGTTCAAACTGAAAGTAGGCTGAGGCCATCAGGCGGATGAAACGATAAAAAAGACACATGAGCAGGAATGCTTCTGTGTCTTTTTAGGTGTTGTTATTTGTTTTCTATAATATTGCATCGATAAATAAATGCGGCTCTTGCGAAAGGTTAATATATTTGTCTCCGACCTTAATAGTAGGTTTGGACAGCTTATGCGGATTGATATATACAATTTTTCCAGATTCTCCGTTAGTAAGCCGGACGTCATGTAAAAGATAAGTATCCACGATGTTTTCCAGGAATGGGAGGATGTATTTCGAGTCGTACTTCTGGAATCCCTCGTTCTCGAAGGTCTCGATTACTTTGAAGGGACACAGTGGACCGCGGTAAACCCGGGCGCTGGTCATAGCATCGTATACGTCGGCAATGGCTACCATTTTGGCGTAAGGATCGATGCTGTCGGAGGTAAGCCCCAAAGGATAGCCCGAACCGTCACAACGCTCGTGATGCATTAATGCAGCGTTCTTGATGTGGATATTCAGCGGATGATTTTCCAGCATCTTGTAGGATTCCTTGGGATGCGTCTTAACCACACCAAACTCCCAGGCGGTAAGTTTTCCTGGTTTTTTGAGGATTTTTTCCGGCATTTTAATTTTGCCGATATCGTGTAAAAGACCGCTTAGCGTAGCGGTGCGGATTTCTTCTTCATCCATACGCAGCCAATGGGCGAAAATATTACAAATCAAGCCTACGTTCATACAGTGTACATAGGTTGCGTCATCTAACTGACGCATGCTGTGAAGCATATCGAATACATTGACATACTTATTCTCAGAAGAAAGCAAAGACAAAGCGTGTTCCACCAACTGGTCTGCATCCAGCTCGCCATTATCACCTACGAAATTATCTATGACATCCTTAAAATGCCCTGTTTCTTTCGTGAAGTCCTCTTGAAAATGCTGGAATTCAGGAGATAGCCTCAGACGCTCTGAATAGGAGGTATCCTCTTTGACCTGAGTCTCTGGTGTCTCTATGACCTCATCCTCAATTCTTACATAGATGATGGAGTAGAATTCTAACTTTGTAATCGCTTTATCTGTCAGAATCAGCCCCCTTGGCAGAATCAGGTGATTGTTGTAGTTGTAGACATCCTCAGCCGTTACCATTCCCGGTATTAGCGCCGATGTGTTTACTCGCCTCATGTTTCTCCCTCCAAAATATAATATTTTACCCCGATAACATTTGTTATAATTTAACGAATGTTATAAGAATTATAGGATTTTTGACGAATATTGTCAATAAAATACATTGACAAAATAATAAAACTATTGTATTTTAAGAACAGATATGAAAATTCCATATTGTAAAGAATCTCTTATTCAGAGTGGTGGAGGTACATAGGACCTATGAAGCCACGGCAACCCCTATCGAGGAAGGTGCCTACCTGAGCGAGTAATTTGCCGTAATACGGCAGTTCGAACGATAAGAGGATTTGATTATCGATTATCGAGTCCGCTTCTTGTAAGCGGACATTTTATATTATTGGGACTTTTTCCCATAATATAAGGCGACGAGCAATACGTTTTGTAAATTGCACCGGCGCTCTGTAATAGGAAGCAGTTTTACTAACAACCTACATCATAAGGAGGAATTATAATGGAAAAATTTTTATTTACTTCAGAATCCGTTACAGAAGGACATCCTGACAAAGTTTGTGATGCCGTTTCCGACGCGGTACTAGATGCGCTGATGGAAAAAGACCCTATGAGCCGTGTTGCCTGCGAAGTGGCGACCTGCACCGGCTTCGTACTGGTAACAGGAGAAATTACAACAAACGCATATGTGGATATACAGAAAATAGCTCGTGAAGCGATTAAGGAAATCGGCTATACGAAATCGGAATACGGCTTCGACGGCAATACATGTGCGGTATTGGTAGCTATCGACGAGCAGTCCTCTGATATTGCGATGGGCGTGGACAAGGCGTTTGAAGCGAAACAGCAGGAAGCGGCTGAAAACAAGATGACCGATGCACAGATCGAAGCCATCGGTGCCGGTGATCAAGGCATGATGTTCGGTTATGCAACGAACGAAACAGAGGAATATATGCCTTATTCCATTTCCCTTGCTCACAAGCTGGCTCTTCAGCTCACCAAGGTGCGCAAGGACGGAACCTTAAAGTACTTAAGACCCGACGGAAAAAGCCAGGTTTCAGTAGAATACGATAAGAACGGAAAGCCCCTGCGTCTGGAAGCAGTAGTACTTTCCACACAGCATGACGAGGAAGTAACGCAGGAGCAGATTCACGAAGACATCAGGAAATATGTATTCGATGTAATTCTCCCGGAGGAATTGATCGATGCGGATACGAAATTCTTTATTAATCCCACCGGACGTTTCGTTATCGGCGGACCTCACGGAGACGCAGGACTTACAGGACGTAAGATCATCGTCGATACCTATGGAGGTTATGCCCGTCACGGCGGCGGCGCCTTCTCGGGCAAGGACTGCACCAAGGTGGACCGCTCGGCAGCTTACGCAGCCCGATATGTAGCGAAAAACATCGTGGCAGCCGGCTTTGCCGAAAAGTGTGAGAATCAGCTTTCCTATGCCATCGGCGTAGCACAGCCCACCTCCATCATGGTAGATACTTTCGGAACAGGGAAAATCGAGGATGAGAAGCTGATAGAGATTATCCGCGAAAACTTCGACCTGCGTCCGGCTGGCATTATCAAAATGCTGGATCTTCGCCGTCCGATCTACAAGCAGACCGCCGCTTACGGGCACTTTGGCCGCAATGACCTGGATTTGCCTTGGGAAAAGCTGGACAAGGTGGATATACTCAGGAAATATTTATAGTATAAGCGGAAGCCTTATATAAAGGCTGTATATTTAAAAAATATGTATTTAAAAATTATATATAATTAAAATTGTGCCGACATGGAAACTATGATGTTTCTGTGCCGGCATATTTACATTTATATATTAGAAAAAGTAAAAAAATAATTAAAACTTAATTCATAATATGATTAAATAGACTAAAATAAAGTAAATATATACATTTTTTAAGTAAAAAGTTCGTTAAAAACTCTCTATTCTCACGAAAATAAAAGTGTGATACAATAATTGCTAAATGGGGCAGGCTAAATAAAATAATTATTTAGCTAAAATTAATTTAATTGGAGGAGGAAAGAGATGAGACGAAATATGAAGAGCCGTATATTATCGTGGGGATGTATTGGGCTGATGTTTACTTCATGGCTAATTACGCCAAGTATATCAAAAGCGGAAGAGAGTTCCCAGCCGATATCAGAAGCAACAATAAAGGAGGAAACACCATTGCAGGAAATTGCAGGGCGCCTGCATATTTACGAAAAGGAGATACAATTTGACTCGGCCAAAGACTGGGACGATCAGGGGGAATTTCATATCGGGCTGTCAACGAGTGAGCCTTTAAGAGTTGGCGCGCATGTGACAATGGATATCGTACTGCCTAAAGATGCTTCCTACAACGGAAGCATGAAATTACAAGGAGTGGTAAGAGTTGGTCCCGGCTGGACGTGGGTAGCAGCGCCTTCCATACCGGAGCTTCAAGAAGCAGATTTTGAGATAATATCGGACGAATATAAGAAAGCATCCATAGTTTTTGATTTTGGAGAGAGTGTTGCGGATGAATTAACAGCCGCTAACCTTTCCCAATTTACATTAAAACTGGCAGGTTACCTTTGCGATTATCAGGGAAATATTTATGTGGAAAATATTAAACTTTTTGATGGTTCAGGTGAAGCAGCTGAAGAACCGACGCTTCCGCCTGCGGATGATTTCACAATAGATGATTTTGAAAGCGGTGATATTGCTAATTGGAAGGACGGCGGGGGATGGCAATATGACAATGGAATTGCAATATCTGCAGCGAACTTTAATTCCAGCACAATGTTAAAGATTGATTTGGACTATACAGGGATGGGTGACTATAGCTGGAGTGAGGCGAAACTGGATAGATGGTTGGACCCGGCACATGCTGTAAGCGGGTACAATTGCCTTAAAATGGATTTTTACTATCCGGAAGGATATATGGGCAACTCCATTAAAATTTTTGCAAAGGATAATAGTGATCCATATAAAGAAATTATAAATAAGGAAGCGGTGATCGAAGACGTGGGAACAGCTCCTGACGGATATAGAAAGGCGACAGTATCTGTAACCTTTAAGCCATCAGAAACTCCGATGCAGGCAATGACTATCGGATTTGTAGGAAAGAATACCACGTTCAAAGGAAGTGTTTACATGGATAATGTAACTTTAATGCAAGTGAGTGCTTCCGGTGATTATGTGAAAATAACATCGGCAGTCGGCGAAGGAACAAATGCAAATGTTTCCAATCTTCCGTCACAAGTAAAGCTGACTGACAAGGAGGCTGATGATTCTGCAAGGGCACTTTATGCTTATTTAAAAGCACTAAGCGGCAATGATCAGGTATTATTCGGCCATCAGAACGATTACAATAAAAAGGTTAACGGGAGTGCGCAAAAGGGAGATGTATTTGATATTACGGGCAGCTTGAGCGGTATGTATGGAATTGATACCCTTTCCCTGACAGGTGCCGAGCTAGGAATTACAGATGCGGGAGAGGCACTGAATGCTTCTGCAAACAATAGCATCGCTGCAGCGAGCGAGGGAGCAATTATTACATTATCCGCACATATGCCTAATTTTACCAATGCCAAGATTACTAAGAACACAGACGGAAGCTTTAATTTTACGTCATGTGACTTTTCCGAGTCTAAGGATTTATCAAATAATAGCGGAGAGTTGATTCTTCCGGGCGGTGAATATAATCCGCAATTTAATGCATATCTCGATATTATCGCCGCATATGCTGGAAGACTTCAGGAAAATGGAATTCCGGTTATTTTCCGCCCGTTCCATGAGTGTGACGGAAGCTGGTTCTGGTGGGGGACAAGCACCGGCACCGAAACATATAAGAGCATATTCCGTTATACGGTGGAATACCTTCAGGCAAAGGGAATACATAACATGCTTTACGTATATTCGCCAAACGGGCCTGTTTCGGATGCGAGTAAATATTTGGAAAGATATCCGGGCGACGAATATGTGGACATCCTGGCGTTTGATTATTATGATGATTATTCATCCTATCCGGCAACGGCAGACGGAAGCTTTTTCGCTGCATTGGAAGATTCCTGTAAGGTAGTTGCAGGCATTGCGGATGCCAAAGGAAAAGTGTCGGCAATTTCGGAGACCGGTGCAAGGGTAATGAAAAAAGACGGATCGGACAACGAAGGTTTGCTTGTGTCAGGGAACCCTATAACAAAAGAAAAATCAGGCGTTAACTGGTATCAGAAAATATGTGATATTGCAGATGCAAATGGAATGCCATATTATCTTGTATGGGCGAACTTTGGTGACACTAATTTCTATGTACCTTATAAATATAATGATACTTTAGGCCATGAGCTGATCAATGACTTTATCGATTTCTATAATAGCTCCAATTCCATTTTTGCAAAGGGTGCGAACTTTTATGGAAAAGTAAATGCAGCGGCAGGCATCTCTTATGACAATGCCTATGGATATATGATTGCTCCATTCGAAAGGGCGGTAATAAAGTCCGGTATCCAGCTTCGTGCCAGTGTAACGAATGCAGGCGATGTCAGCTTTTTGGTCGCTAATCCGGATACACAAAAAGAAGTATCGTTAAAAGCAGTAAGAACGGATCTTGAGATGATTAATGAATATGGAGCATTGCTTACCTTAGAACAGATGAACCTTCTTGGGAAAACAGATCGGGCAACCATCCGCCTCATGTCAGGAAATACAGAAATAGCGGTTATCGGTAATATAAGTCTTTTAAAGAATAAAGACACGGCAGCAGCCAATGTAATAGAAAATTTTGATTATTACCTGGGCAGCAATGAATTACTCAAGGCAGCTTATGCAGGTAATTCCGCAGGAGGTTGCTCATCAGTATTTACCTTGGATGCTGACAAGAAGGCCGGTGGTGCATATGGCGGTGCTTTCCGCTATTTGTTAAAAACGACGGGAAAAGAGGTATGGACCGGACAGGTGAAATCTTTGGAAAATAAAGATTATTCCGCCTATAATGGAATTACCATGTGGGTAAAGCCAGATGGCTTTGGGCAGAAACTTGTAGTGCAGGTTGCGGATGATTCCGGTGAAGAATTCGAAGTATATTTAACGGATTTTGTAAAGGGTACAGATGCAAAATATGTGACTATTCCTTTCTCTTCTTTCAAAGGGAAACAGAACGGAACCTTAAATACTTCTGCTATTACGAAATTTGCTGTTTGGTGTAATTCCATTGTTCCTGAAGGGCATACAGGTACATGGGAAGTAGATTCGGTAATATGCCTTGATGAAATACAAGCAATAAAGATAGATAATGAAAAAATAAATAATAAAGACAAAAATGGTTTGATCATTACAGACAATTCTTTGGCGCCTTCAAATCCGGGTGGCAACGGAGACGGCAACGGAAATGGCAGCGGCAGTGGCAACAGCGGTTCAAATATCTCTTACAGCTCAAAGATAAAAGAAGCAGAGGCCGAACTGAAAGCAGTGAACGATCCGGATTACCATGCTTTTAACAAAGGCAATATAGAATCGATTAAAAAAGCAAAAATGGATTCTGTACTGGTGATTGACACTAATTGCTGGGTGAGCTTCCATAAATCAGTTTATATGGCGATTTCGGCAAGACCGGATTTGACGGTAACGATCAATTACAGATATCAAGGAAAATATTATACCGTGACCATTCCGGCAGGTGCCGATGTTATGTCATTGGTAAATGAAGAAGGTTTCTGTGGTTTCAGAAATCTGGATGCAGCATTTGGCGGCAGTGAGATAACGAAATAGCAATAAGCCAGAAATATGGAAAAAAGGTCTAAGCAGGATTTTTTTACAATAATCCGATGTGATCGGATGCAGTCTTAAGAGTACATTTACATTTTAGAAGATTATGTATATTTAAAATTGTGCCGGAATGGAAACCCATACGTTTCTGTGACGGCACATTTTCTCTAAATAATAATAAGATATATAAAAAGAAAAATCTTACAAGAGAAATTCGCAGCAGCGCAAAGTATAGTTTTATCACGTTTTATGTGCATACATGTTGCAGTTTAGCCGAAGGGCTGAATTGTAACCAAATAACCGGGCAGAGCCGCGATAAAAAAGTATTGCGACAAAAAGGTTACTGTTCGAACAGTAGCTTAACACTTGCTGTTAAGCTGCGTAAGAACGTGATTCAAGAGATGGTTTCTGATTCGCAAAGCGAATTTATATGCAAAAAGTTTGCATTGCAGAACATCATGCGTTGCTGAGAACGGAGTGAACAGTAACACAAAAAGTGCTGTAACAAAAAGCGCTGCGACAAAAAGTTTACAGAAAAAAAGAAATATGATATAATCCCACAAGTAATCAGTACCTTGAAAATTGAATAGACGATTGCATTTATTTCAGATACACAAACCTGATGTGTATCGGTAATAATACTTGGAAAGCCCAAAAAGGCTTGCTAAGTATACAATAATTTCCTATATTTTCCCATCTAGCGCCATGCACCTGCCCTGAGCGAAAAGGCAGGTTAACGAGGGAGGAAGGTTATCGAAAATTCGGCGGATACCTTCCCGTACTCCTCCGGTGCGAGATATACCGGCAAATAT
>JAEZRJ010000011.1 GCA_023412855.1 Bacillota bacterium
ATACCGGTAATCGGCGATTTGTTTTTCAAGAACACATATATCACTACTTATTTGGGCTTTGTAGTGTTCGGTATATCGGCGCTTGTTTTGTATAAGACGAGGTTCGGGCTCAGGCTTCGCGCCTGCGGAGAGCATCCTCAGGCAGCGGATGCGGCCGGTATCAACGTATATAGAATGCAATATGCCGGCGTTGTTTTGTCGGGAGCATTGGGCGGCTTGGGTGGACTGGTATTCGTAGTTCCTACTTCCACGAACTTCAACGCTACGGTATCAGGGTATGGATTCTTAGCCCTGGCGGTACTCATATTCGGACAGTGGAAGCCGGTGAAGATTCTATGGGCCTCCTTGTTCTTCGGTCTTATGAAGGCGGTAGCGGCTGCTTATTCCGGAATCCCGTTTTTGGAAGGGCTGGGTATACCCAGTTATCTCTATAAGATGATACCTTATATTGCGACTCTTATAGTGCTCATCTTTACCTCAAGAAATTCACAGGCTCCGAAGGCCTCCGGAATTCCTTACGATAAGGGCGCACGTTAACGGAACAAAATAAATATATTAATCTGTCATATTAATATGAAAAAGACAGCTTTTCGAAAGAAAGGCTGTTTTTTTCATATCTTGTCTGGTAAAATAGTATCAGTAAGTGTGGGAGAGGGCGGGGTATACATGGAACAAAATCGAATGATAGAAATTCTCATGCAGGAAGCGCTGGAAATCATTATAATGTTCGACTGTGACGGAAGTGTCATAAAATATAACAAGGCGGCTGGAGAAGAACTGGGATATGGGGAGCGTCTGCACGGCATCAATATTGCAGAGGTTCTGCGTAAGGAATTCGAGAGCGAAAGCGATGTCGCGAAGGTGATGGAATACCTGAAGAGCAGGAAAGAAACAGCGGTTTATCGAAGCAACGGCACTTGCTTTAGTGCCAAGATCCACATAGAATATGACAGCGAAGCTGACAGATATTTCTTGTTCGCTCTGGATATGGAAGTCAATCGGGAGATGGCGAATGAGGTATCCCGTATTAAGGCGGTAGCTTCTCAGGCAATGGAGGTTAAGAACGAATTTGTTGCCAATATTACTCATGAGCTGAGGACACCGGTGAATGGAATCAGAGGACATGTGGAAAATCTAAAGGATACATATCTTACAACGGAACAAAGGCGAACCTTGCACATCATAGAGCATTGTTGCAGTAATATGTCCTCTATTATCAATAATATCCTGGACTTTTCAAAATTGCAGTCGGGCAAGTTCGAACTGGAAAATCGTAAGTTCGATCTGCGGGAGATGATGGAAAATATTGTATCTGCGAATCTTGCGACGGTGAATGAAAAGGGGCTTAAGCTGACGTTGAACGTGGAAGAAAGTGTTCCGCAGGTGCTGATCGGTGACGAACTTCGCCTGACACAGATATTGAACAATCTTCTGTCCAATGCGGTGAAGTTTACATCTGCCGGCTTTATCCGCATTGAGGTTGCAGTGACGCTTAGGTTCAGCGATGAAATAGAGCTCTTTTTTATGGTAGTGGATTCCGGGATCGGTATTTCAAAGGAGGAGCAGGATCGTTTGTTCCAGAGTTTTTCTCAGGTGGACACGTCCATAACGAGAAGATACGGCGGAACGGGACTTGGGCTTACCATTACCAAAGAGCTGGTGGAGCTTATGAACGGCAAGATATATTTGCAGAGCGAGAAAGGGAGGGGAAGTAATTTCTCCTTTTCGATACGCCTCCATACGGTGGAAGTGACAGATGACAGAGCGGAATATAAAAAAGAAGTCAAGCAATTTCTCGGACAATACAGTGAGGAAGTGCATTATAAACAAGTTGAGGAATATTATCGTTTCGGTTCGGAGGAAAACAAAAATGAGCTGGCGGGTCGGATGGAGAAATTAGTGCTCTGCATTGAGCTGGGCTCTTGGGAAAAGGCGGAATTCTGGGCAGGAGAGCTGTCTAAGCTGCTTAAAAGAGCAAGCACGGATGTAAAGAGGGCCGCGCTTAAGCTGGAAATGGCGGTCAGAAAAGAAGACTACGATAAGAGCATGATGCTCCATGAAGATTTAAAACGATTGCTTTTGGAGAAAACCGGAGAGATGGACTATGGATTTTGAAATAAAAAGTCAGGAAATTCCTCACATACTCGTAGTGGATGATTTAAAGATAAATGTTCTTTTTTTGGAAGAGATCATAAAGGGCATGGGTTATAAGCCGCTTTTAGCTGCTAATGGGAAGGAAGCGCTGCAAATTGTCAGAACGTCCCTCCCGCATGTAATTCTGATGGATATTGCCATGCCGGAGATGAGCGGCTACGAGGTATGTGAGATATTGAAGAGAAACAAGCAGACCAGAGACATTCCGGTCATATTCATTTCAGCCATGGATTCCAGTGAAAGCAAGATCAGAGGCTTTAAGGCAGGCGCGGTAGATTTTATCGTAAAGCCCTTCGAACCATTAGAGGTTATCATGCGGATTGAGAATCATCTGAAGATGTATAAGCTTCAGGAGGAAATGAAAGCTTATAATTATAAACTTAACTGTCTGGTGAACGAGCAGATGAAGCGGATAGAGTCGGAGCAGAAGAACATACTGTATGCCCTTGCCAAGATTACAGAGGGAAGGGATAATTCCATAACCGATCATTTGGAAAACATCAGGCATAATAGCCGTATATTAGCTCAGAGCCTCCAATTCAGCCCCCTTTTCGAAAAGGAAATTACGGCGGCGTTCATAGAAAAGATAGGCGTTGCAGCGATGCTTCATGACATCGGGAAAATACAGACCCCCGACGAGGTGCTCTTAAAACCTGGGCAACTCAATTATGAAGAGCGCAAGATCATCAAGCAGCATGCGGAAATCGGCGCTCATATATTGGAGGAAATTTATGAGAATGCGGAGAAGAATGATTTCCTTCCGATGGCGATCAATATTGCCAAGTACCATCATGAAAGATGGGATGGAAGCGGCTATCCTGAAGGACTTAAGGGAAAGGATATTCCCCTTTCTGCCCGAATCGTTTCTCTCATCGATATCTTCGACACGCTGACCGGCGAACGGTGCTATAAAATTGCCTATACATTAGAGGAAAGCCTTCAGATTATCGGAGAGTGCAAGGGAATTTATTTCGATCCGGATATTGTGGATATATTTATGAAGATACATAAGCAGCTGCGCCATAATTAAGTGGCGGCATCACATATTTTCAGGCAGAAGGAAGGAAATGCTATGCGTCAGATAAAAGTATTGGTTGTTGAGGATTCCATTGTATTTCGGAATCTTTTGGTACAAGGGCTGCAGGAAGATCCGAACATAGAGGTAGTGGGTGTGGCGGGAGATCCCTTCGAGGCAAAGGACATCATCCCTCAGTGTAAGCCGGATGTTATGACTCTCGATATCGAAATGCCTAAGATGAACGGGATTGAATTTCTGCGAAAGCTGATGCCTCAGTATCCGATACCGGTAATCATGTTAAGCGGTATGGACGGGAAGGTGTTCGACGCCATGGAGGCTGGAGCGGTGGATTTTGCCCATAAGCCGGTGAACATGTCGAGGTCTACTGTCAATGATTTCATAAGACAGGAGCTGATTACGAAGGTGAAAATTGCCGCCTCCGTGGATGTGAGAAAGCTGCGCCGCACGGAAATGAGCAGGCTCGTGAGACGGGACAGGCTGAGCAATAGCAGCTGCATTATAGCTATTGGAGCTTCTACTGGAGGGACAGAGGCCATTCACGATATCATCAAGCAATTTCATAATGATATTCCGGGAGTGGTTATTGTTCAGCATATGCCAGCGGGATTTACACAGATGTATGCTGATAGAATGAACAACAAGTGCGAGGTAGAGGTAAAGGAAGCGAAGGATGGAGACGTGGTAAAGAGGGGGCAAGTGTTCATCGCTCCGGGCGGTTATCAGATGCGCCTTGTGAAAGTCGGCTCAGAATATTTTGTAGAATGTAAGAAAGAGGAAAAAGTCAGCGGACACTGTCCATCGGTAGATATGCTGTTCGATTCGGTGGCGAAGACAGCAGGCGCAGACTCCATCGGTGTCATACTGACGGGGATGGGAGGCGATGGCGCCAGGGGCATGAAAGCGATGAAAAACTGCGGCGCTGTCACTATAGGACAAGATGAGGCCACCAGTGTGGTATATGGAATGCCTAAAGTGGCATATGACATCGGCGCGGTGAGATACCAATTGCCCTTATGCGATATAGCGCACAAGATTTACAGCCTATTGGAGTAGAAGAGAGGGAAATGATGAAGATACTATTAGCGGAAGACGATTTTGCCAGCAGAAAGTTTATGTACAAATACTTGAGCCGTTACGGAGACTGTGATATTACGGTAAACGGGATAGAAGCATTGGAAGCTTTTCAGATGGGGCTTGCGGAGGGTGAACCCTATCAGCTCATTTGTCTGGACGTTATGATGCCGGAAATGGACGGCTATCAGGCGCTTTATGAAATAAGGAAAATTGAAAAGGAAAAAGGGATAAAAGGGGATAAAGCGGTTAAGATCATCATGACTACGGCGCTGAATGAGGAAAAGAACGTGAAGAAGGCTTTCGATTTGAACTGTACTGCTTATTCCGGGAAACCTATCGATACGGAGAAATTTGCGCTTCTTTTGAAGAAAATAGGTTTGATTACATAGAACATTCTTACTAGAGGAGGACGACAATGGAAGGGAGCTATGGTTCCGATGGAATGCTCGACATGTATTTATATGAAAGTTTTCAATTGCTGGAACAGATGGAGGCGATAGTCCTTTTGGAAAAGAACGAAGAATTTCTGGATGAAGAAAGCGTTCAGGAAATTTTCCGAATCGTACATACGATAAAAGGCACTTCCGGTATCATGATGTACGACAATATAGCGGCTGCAGCACACAAGCTGGAGGATATTTTTTATTACTTAAGGGAGACTTATTCGGAGGAGGTAGCGGCAAAGGAGCTGAGAGAATATATCTTTATGGTATCGGATTTCATTGAAGAAGAGCTGACAAAGATTAAAGAAGTGAGAAATCCGGATGGAGATCCGGAGAAAATCATAAAGTGCATCGATGCGTTTTTGCTGAAATGGAAGGCGAAAATAGGGGAGGAAGGAGGAAAGTTTCCTCCTGAAAATGTATATGTGGAACCCAGCCAGTTCTATATAGCTCCTGCTGAAGAGCGCTCGGATAAGCTGCCTTCTATCATCGATCTGGGAGCGGAACCGGAACCAATTCCAGGCGATTATGTAATCAAACACAGAGTGGAAAAGGAAGAAACTATCATAGGTGTCAGTGAAGGAAAACTGGATAGGCTGACGAGGCTTGTGGAAAGCCTGCTGGAGGCGGAAAAAAATACCCCGGAAGAGTCCGGCTGGCAGGAAATGAGAGAAAAGCTTCTAAAAATAACGGACGAGCTTGAGGATACGGTAACCCAGATGAGAAGGACCTCCCTTGCAGGAACCTTCCGCAGGATGAACCGGATCGTATACGACGTTTCCAGAAAAATGGACAAGCAGATAGAGTTAAGTGTTTCGGGCGGAAGTCTGGAGGTGGACAGGAAAACCATCGTGTGCATCTCCGATTCGTTGATTCATCTGGTGCGCAATGCGGCTGATCATGGAATTGAAGGCCGGGACGAGCGCTTGCAGGCGGGGAAGGCGGAAAAAGGAAGGATTTCTATAGAAGCGAAATTAAATGGCGATATTCTCTCTATTTGTGTAAGGGATGACGGGCGAGGTATCGATAAGAGGAAAATATTCGACAAGGCAAGCCGAAAGGGGCTTGTGTCCAAGGATATTGCCGGATATACTGACAAGGAAATCTACCGGTTCCTCACTTGTCCGGGCTTTACTACAAAGGAGAAGGTGACGGAATATTCCGGAAGAGGAATCGGGCTTGATGCCGTGGTGGGCGGACTTGAGAAAATAGGGGGAAGTCTGGATATCGACAGTGTGCAGGGTGAAGGCACAGAGATGCTTATAAGGCTTCCGTATGCTTAGGCAGTTCAGTCTTCGGCATTCTTTTTTCATTTTCTCTCTTTCCACTAAAGAATAGATGTGATACAATGTATTAGAATTGTGTAAAGCAATGACGAAAGAAGTATCCGGAACAGATGGAGGAGAATGGTATGGGTTTTTTTACGGATTTAAAAGATGATTTATCGCAGGCTGTGAACGAGCTGATGCCGGCGGACGGAAAGGCTCCGGATGAGCCTGTCAAGCCGGAAAATATAAATGCACAGACCGGGGCGGAGAATTCGAAAGGGCAGTTTGGCATGACGGATTTAAGCGAATCGTCGGATATCCAACAAAAGCCGGATACGGTAAATTATCATATGCCAGAGCCGGACACGACGGAGAAAAAGGTGTCGGATGAAGTAGCAGTAATAACCGCAGGAATGATAGTTAGAGGCGATATTTCTTCGGAAGGCTCTATGGACTTGATCGGAACGGTCATCGGTAATATAGACGTGCTCGGAAAGCTGAATGTTACGGGATGTATACAAGGTGATTCCAAGGCTTCGGAGGTTTATGCGGAAAATGCCAAGGTGACGGGAGAAATCAACAGTCAGGGAAGCGTCAAGATAGGAAACAGCTCTGTCATTATCGGCAATATTTTTGCGACCAGCGCGGTAATCGCGGGAGCAGTAAAGGGAGACATCGATGTGCAAGGTCCTGTGCTTTTGGATTCTTCTGCGATTGTTATGGGCAATATCCGCTCGAAATCGGTGCAGATCAACAACGGCGCGGTTATCGAAGGTATGTGCTCGCAGTGCTATTCCGATATAAATCCGGCGAACTTCTTCGAAGAATTCAATAAAGGGAAAAAATAATATGAAGAAAATTTTATTAAAACTCAGTGGTGAAGCGCTTGCCGGCGATAAGAAGACAGGGTTTGATGAAGATACGATCAGAAAAGTGGCTTTGCAGGTGAAGCAGCTTGTGGAGGACGGTATTCAGGTAGGAATCGTAATCGGAGGAGGGAATTTCTGGAGGGGACGTTCCAGTGAAAATATTGACCGTACAAAGGCTGACCAGATAGGTATGCTTGCTACGGTAATGAACTGTATATATACCTCCGAGATTTTTCGTTCTGCCGGAATGAAGACGGAGATACTTACACCCTTTGAATGCGGTTCCTTTACGAAGCTTTTTTCGAAGGACAGGGCGGATAAATATTTTTCACAAGGAAAGGTAGTATTCTTCGCTGGAGGAACGGGGCATCCTTATTTCTCTACGGACACGGGAGTGGTTCTTCGCGCGGTAGAGGTGGAGGCGGAGGTCATTTTGCTTGCAAAGGCGGTGGATGGCGTTTATGACGATGATCCGAGGAAGAATCCGAATGCGAAAAAGTACAAGGAAGTGACTATCGACGAGGTAATAGCCAAGAACCTTCAGGTGGTTGATATGACTGCTTCCATTTTAGCGAGAGATAATAAGATGCCTATGTGGGTGTTTGGGCTCAATGAGGAAAACAGTATCGTAAATACTGTGAAGGGAAATTTTGCAGGAACAAAGGTAACGGTATAGATAGAAATAATAGAGATAGCAGAATCATTTACGGAGGTTAACATATGAACGAGAGATTACAAACTTATGATGCGAAAATGAAAAAGGCATTTGAATTTTTGGAAGCGGATTATGCTTCTATTCGTGCAGGACGTGCGAATCCACATGTGTTAGATAAAATCAGAGTGGACTATTATGGAACACCTACACCGATTCAGCAGGTTGGTAACATTACGGTTCCTGAACCGAGGATTATTCAGATTGCTCCATGGGAAAAATCTCTGATTAAAAATATTGAAAAGGCGATTATGGCTTCCGACGTAGGAATCACGCCGAGCAATGACGGCATAAGCATCCGTCTCGTTTTCCCTGAACTTACGGAGGAACGCAGAAAAGAGTTGGTAAAGGACGTTAAGAAAAAGGGCGAGGACGGGAAGGTCGCAATTCGCAATATCAGAAGAGATGGCAATGAAGCCTTCAAGAAGTTAGGAAAAGGCGACGTTTCAGAGGATGAGGTAAAACAGCTCGAGGATGAACTGCAGAAGATGACAGATAAGTTCATTAAGGATATCGATAAGCTGATCGATGAAAAGTCCAAAGAAATCCTTAAAGTATAATAATATAAAATAAAGAGGGACAGTCGATAGAAATCGTATTGTCCCTTTTGTCGGTATCGCGAGAAGAACGCTCGTATCATGAGAAGAACGCTCGTATCACGAGAAGAACGCTCGTATCACGAGAAGAACGCTCGTGAGAAGAAATGGGAGTAGGAAATGCAGGAGAATAAGAATCAGACGGATTTAAAAATTCCAAAACATGTAGCGATTATTCTGGATGGAAACGGACGCTGGGCGAAGAGTAAAGGAATGCCCAGAAATTACGGACACGTTCAGGGTGCTAAGGCGGTGGAAATCATTTGTGAGGAAGCTTATAAGATGGGAATACAATACCTTACCGTATACGCCTTTTCCACGGAGAACTGGAACCGGCCTAAGGATGAAGTGGACGCACTGATGAAGCTTCTGCGCAATTATTTGAAGACATGCTTAAGGACTGCGGAGAAAAATAGAATGTGCGTCAGGATTCTTGGCGATAAGTCGAGGCTTGACGAAGATATCCGGAAGAGGATTGACGAGCTGGAGCAAGCGACAAAAGATAACGATGGCCTGCATTTTCAGATAGCGCTCAATTACGGCGGCAGGGATGAAATTCTGCGGGCGGTAAGAGAAATCGCTCTCGAGGTGCAAAGCGGAACACTTAAGCCACAGGATATAGGAGAAACAACAATAAACGAAGCACTGGATACGAAGGAGCTTCCCGAACCGGATCTATTGATCCGCACCTGCAATGAACAGAGGATCTCCAACTTTTTGTTATGGCAGCTGGCCTATACGGAGCTTTATTTTACACCTGTCGCGTGGCCGGATTTCACAAAAGAAGAATTGGTAAAAGCCGTCGAAGCATATACTATGAGAGACAGACGATATGGCTTGCTTAAGGAGGAATGATGTATGTTTATGACACGTTTATTCAGCAGTGCGGTGCTCGTTATTATCGCGCTCGCCACTCTTTTGCAGGGAAGCTATCTGTTGGCCGCCATTCTCTTATTCATATCTCTTGTGGCATACTATGAATTATGCAGGGCTTGTAATGTGTGTGTGGAGGGACAGAGAATCAATGCCCCTCTTACCGTAGGATATGCCGGAATCATATGCTATTATGGAGCGGTGGTATTTACAAAAGATGCGGTATTCCAGTTACTTTGTATTTTATTCGTACTTGTGGCATATATGTTTGTATACGTATTTTCTTTTCCGAAGTATCAGGCGCAGGAAATCATGTCCGCATTTTTTGGCTTCGTATACGCTCCGGTGATGTTTTCCTTTATTTACTTGACGAGAGAACTTCCTAACGGCGTGTACATCGTATGGATGATTTTTGTAAGTTCATGGATATGTGACACTTGTGCTTATGCAAGCGGAATGCTTTTTGGGAAGCATAAGCTGGCACCGAAGCTAAGCCCGAAGAAATCGGTGGAGGGCGCGGTGGGAGGAATCGTGGGCTCTGCATTAGTGGGAGGGCTCTACGGATATTTCATTGTGGAAAAGGTGGTAGAAGGGCAGGAAATCACTTGGATATTTGTTATCATCAGCGCGGTGGGAGCAATCATATCCCAAATTGGAGATTTGGCAGCTTCCGCGATTAAGAGAAATCATGAGATCAAGGACTACGGACATCTGATTCCGGGACATGGAGGAATCATGGATCGCTTCGACAGTGTTATCTTTACCGCACCGATGATATATGCTTTGGCGGTGCTCTTGATAAAGCAGATGTAGAGGGCAGTGGAACATAGATTTTTCACAAGTATTTGGTACGATAAAAAAGAGGCATGGTTGACAAGATGAAGAAGATAGCAATTTTAGGGTCCACAGGTTCCATCGGAACCCAGACCTTGGAACTCGTAAGAAGCAATGAAGATTTGCAGGTAGTGGCTTTAGCCGCCGGCAGTAACGTGGAATTGATGGAAAAACAGATTCGGGAATTTTCCCCTTCCATAGCCGCAATGTGGAGCGAGACAGCCTGCGAGGAATTGAAGTTAAGGGTTGCAGATACGCCGGTAAAAGTACTTAGCGGTATGGAGGGACTTCTCCAGATAGCCGTTATGGAGGAATCGGATGTATTGGTTACCGCGATTGTGGGAATGATTGGTATTAGGCCTACTATAGCGGCGATAGAAAATGGAAAGACTATCGCGTTAGCGAATAAGGAGACGCTGGTAACAGCGGGGCACATTATTATGCCGTTAGCGGAAGAGCATCATGTGGATATCCTTCCGGTGGACAGCGAGCACAGCGCGATTTTCCAATCCATGAACGGCGAAAATAAAAGACGTATGAGTAAAATATTATTAACGGCCTCCGGCGGCCCGTTTCGAGGAAAGACGAAGGAGCAGCTAAGGGACATGAAGGTGGAGGATGCCTTGAAGCATCCTAATTGGGCGATGGGAAGAAAAATCACCATAGATTCTGCAACCATGGTAAATAAAGGCTTGGAAGTGATTGAAGCCAAGTGGCTCTTTGGTGCCGAGCTTTCCCAAATAGAGGTGGTAGTTCATCCTCAGAGCATCATTCATTCCATGGTGGAATATGCTGACGGAGCAGTAATGGCTCAGCTGGGCACACCAGATATGAAGCTTCCGATTGCCTATGCGCTTTTTTATCCGGACAGACGTCCTATGGACGGAAAAAAGGTAAACTTTTTCGACTTAAGACAACTTACCTTCGAAAAACCGGACTTGGAAACTTTCCAGGGACTGAAGCTGGCATTCGACGCAGCAAATTGCGGCGGCAGCATGCCCACAGTATATAATGCGGCGAACGAAAAAGCTGTCAGCCTGTTTCTGGACCGCAAAATAGGGTTCATGCAAATCCCCGAACTGATAGCAGCCTCCATGGAACGGCATAAGCCCATCTCGAATCCTAAGGTGGAAGAGATACTTCAGGCAGAGGCAGAAACTTATGAATTTATAAAGCAGGTGGTAAATTGACGATAACTATAATTTTATTTTTAATCATTTTTGGTGTCATAGTAATATCCCATGAACTGGGTCATTTTTTGCTGGCCAAGAAGAATGGAATCAGAGTGATAGAATTTGCGATTGGTATGGGACCGACGCTGTTTCACTTTAAAAAGGGAGAAACGGTTTACAGTCTGAAGATTTTTCCTATAGGTGGAGCGTGTATTTTCGACGGTGAAGATGGATTGAAGTCGGAAAACGGAGAAAAAGATGAAGGCTCTTTTTTATCAGCAAGCGTGTGGGCCAGAATTTCTTCGGTTGCGGCAGGACCGCTGTTCAATTTTCTTTTAGCGTTTCTTTTAGCGCTCGTCATCGTGGCGTTCACCGGTTCGGACAGACCGATAATTCAGGAGATCACTCCGGGTGGAGCGGCGCAGGCGGCGGGAATGGAGGCCGGAGATCTTATCACGCAGATAAATGGAGAAAAGATTCATTTATATAGGCAGGTTAATCTCATTTCTGCATTGAATCATGGGGAAGATTTAAATATTGATTTTGTGCGTGCCGGAGAAAAATACAGTGTTACGCTTACGCCTATTTTTGATAGCTCGGCAGGTCGTTATTACATCGGCTTAACAGGAGCGGGTGAGTATTTTAAATGCAATGCCCTGCAAGTGTTCCAATATAGCTATTATGAGTTGGAATATTGGGTAAGGGCTACCTTCAAGAGCCTGGGGATGCTGTTTACGGGACAGGTAACGAAGGATGATATGGCAGGTCCTGTGGGAATAGCGCAGATAGTAGGGGAGACCTATGAGGAAGTAAAGCCTTATGGAATCAGCTCTGTCGTATTTTCTATGATGAATATTGCGATTCTTCTTTCTGTTAACTTAGGTATTTTAAACCTTCTTCCTTTTCCGGCGTTAGATGGGGGAAGGCTGGTATTTCTTTTAATAGAAGCGGTCAGGGGGAAGCCGGTTCCGCCGGAAAAAGAAGGAATAGTACATTTGGCGGGGATGGCAGCGCTTATGATACTTATGGTGTTTGTGTTGTTTAATGATATTTCGCGTTTGTTTTCGTAGTGAGTGGTTGGGGTGGGGAGATTTTATGTATAATATTTGTGGGTTGTGAAAGGCTTTTTTCGGTGGATCAGGTTTCGGTTCCGCCGTTCGCGGCTGTATTTTCTAAAGGAAACCATGGGTGTTGTGGAGATGGCCGGGCCGGCAGCAAAGTACCTCCATGTACTATGCTGCCTAAACGCTGCATCCTTGCAGCGTTTTCCCTGGGTTTCTGAGGTTTCCTTAAGAAAATGCAAGCCGCTCTCTAAAAGAACCGAAACCTGATCCACCGAAAAAAGCCTCCGTAAGGTCGTGAAATTGTACATAAAATTGGTAAGGTTATGAGGTGTGTAATTGCAAAGTCTTCTTAAGAATAAGAGAGGGATGTAGAACTGCTGGTAATTGTTTTATAGTGGTTCCGCAGACTTCTTTTTTTGTAATAAAAAAGTGCTTCTGTTTTTCTGATTTTACCTTTTTTAATTAACAGTCCTTTATATAAAATAAGGATGCACAGTTACGCTCGCAGAACAAAAACTGTGCTGCCGAGGTTCCTGACTGCAAGAACTTCAAGAGTATGCAAAGCACACTTATGTTCTTTGTGATGAAACAAAATTATAGGTGGTGAAAGAATCATAAAATTTTATTTAGCTGTGAAGGGGATTAAAAAGTTTGTGCATATTGCATACTTGCCTCATTTATCAGAATCCGATATAATAAGCGATATCGACGGTTGTATTCGACCTTCAAAAATCAAAATGAATTATCTGATGCAGGAGTCTGAATCGAAGATTCTTGTAATCTTACAATTTCTGTATATTATTACCCCCAAAAAGCAGAAGACTATAAGCAAAATGTTTAATGAACGATATTGATAATTGTCAGCTTTTGTTTTGCATTTATCATTCACAACATATCTTTGAGCAAATCATAATCTTCGCAAGTTTCACTTATCATTTCATAACCTTGCGGTGTACTTTCGGCGGCAGTTTTATGGCAATTCCGTTAAGTATGCGGCCTGTATTTTCTTAATGTTCCCCATTATCCAAGGAAAACGACGCAAGGATGTACTCTCATCCCGTTCACAATTCTCAAATGAAAAGGAGTAAAAATGTACTATCTCACTGATTTATACTGGAATACTGGACTTCGTCCTCAAAACGAAGACTCCCTATCTCTTCAAGAAGTGTTTATAAAAGGCAACCGCACAGTATTTGCACTCATATGTGATGGTATTGGCGGATTGTGGAGGGGAGAACAGGCCAGCGGCTTTGTGGCGGAACGAATGACCGAATGGTTTTACGCGGAGGCACTTCCCATGATGGCGCGAAACAAAGGAATGAAGAAAATAAAGCGGGCGGGAATACGAAGCCTATACGCTTGTAACGAAGAAATGAGAAAATTCGCGTCCCAGGAGCATATACAATTTGGAACAACAATTACGATGATGATTTTTTACAAAAAACATTATTTGCTCTGGCACAGCGGGGATACAAGGGCTTACTGTGTTTCCCTAAAAAATAAAATGAGTAAAATAAGTGAAATATGTAAAATAAGCAAAGCCGGAAGAATGAATTCCCAAGGACTTTTAAAACGTTTGACCAGAGACCACTCGGCAGGTGAGCATATCTTAACTAAATGTATCGGAAGCTTCGTGTGGAGGGAGCCGGATAGTTATATAGGAAGGATAAAGAAAAAGAATACTTTTTTGCTTTGCTCTGATGGCTTCAGGCACGTAATCTCAGAGGAAAAGTTAACAGAAATCCTGCTCCCGTTTTATTTGACCTCGAAAGAACAAATTGGACGAAGAATAAAGGAAATTGCTGATTATTCCAGAAGGCAGGGGGAGAAGGATAATATTTCTGCCATAGTCATCAAAACAGGGTAAAGGAGGATATCGCTTTGGAAAATGAATTAGAGAGTTTGGAGGATATAACGGGAGAAAAATATCAGGTAGAAGAATCCCAGATAAAAGAATCTGAAATGAAAGAATCCCAGGCAGAAGAATCTCAGATAGAAAGATACCGGACAGAAAAATCTCAGGAAAAAGGATACCATATGGAAGAACATCAGGCAGAAAAGTCTCAGGTAGAAGAATATCAAATGGAGGAAGCTCAGACAAAAAAATCTCAGGGAGAAGAATCCCAGGTAGAAGGATATCAAATAGAAGAATATCAGATGACAAAATATCAGATAGAAGAATCCCGCACAGAAAAATGGCAGATAGAAGAATTTCGGATAGAAAAATACCGTATAGAAGGAAAAATAGGAAAAGGGGGAAGTGGAATTGTATATAAGGCACAGGATGAACGCTTAGGCAGCCTCGTGGCAGTAAAGGAATTTTATGCTGGAAATAAGTATGCAAGAAAGGAAGTTGAACTGCTCAAGAAACTGAAACATCCTGCGCTTCCGAATATTCTGGATTATGTAGTAGCGGGAGAAAAGGAATATCTTGTTATGGAATACATAGAAGGAGTGACTCTTGAATGCTATGTGAAGAAATTCGGACCTATCGGTCAAAAGCAGGCTCTCGCGTGGGCGGGTGAACTCGCGCGGGCTCTTCATTATCTGCATGGGAGAGGCGAACCGATCATCTACCGGGATATGAAGCCTTCTAACGTGATGATAAATGATAGGGGCAAAGCGAAGCTCATCGATTTTGGCAGTGCATATTTTAAATATGAGGAGGGAAAGGAACAGATATGTGCGGGTACATACGGCTATGCGGCGCCGGAGCAGTTTGGCAGAAGTGCAGGGGCGGTTGTGGATGAGAGGAGTGACGTCTATGGTCTGGGAGCCACCCTTCATTATATGCTTACGGGAAGCGATCCTTCCCAGCCACCCTTTCTCATACAGCCTCTTAGGTTTTACAATGCAGCGTTGTCTCCCGGACTGGAAAAAGTTATTAGGAAGGCAACGGAGAAGGAAAGGGAGAAACGCTATCAGAGCATAGCACAAATGGAGGAAGCGTTAAAGAAGCAGAATGGGGCGGATAAGCGGCGGAAATGGATGTATGCAATAGCAAGAGTCG
>JAEZRJ010000040.1 GCA_023412855.1 Bacillota bacterium
CCGCCTGCAAGCGGAAGTGCAGCACCTTCATTCTTGAAAAGGATCATACCCTCTTCAGAAATCTTCACATTTAAATCAAGCCCCGCCTGTAATGCTTCTGCCTTACTTGCATATGCAGACTCATAAAGAGCAGGTGTTTCCGATAACTCTGTCTGTGTTTCTTCTGAACTCGCAGATGTTTTTGGAGTTTCGGTTGTACTTTCAGTCTGCTGCACATTGCCTCCGCAGGCTGTAAGACCAAGTACAAGAGCTCCGGATAACATCAGAGCCATTAATTTTTTTAACTTTTTCTCAATCATTATTTCCCTCCTTTTTCTCGCCTGTTTTTAAAGAATTTAGGCAATTAAAATATATCATAATTTTTTCTTTTTTAACTTGGTTTACACAAACTGTCCTCTTTTTTTCATAAACTGTTTTTGAGTATGTATATATCTAACAAATTTGGAGATAGATTTTTGTACAGATTTCCCAATCATATTCTTCTTTCTGTTAAAAGGTATCAATATTGTCAGTTTAAACCATTTATCCTCTACATTGATACGTACCGAGAAAACAGCCATGTGAATCAGCCTTTTTTCCTTCTCAGGAACTTTTTTCACACTCGATGGCGTTGTCCAAAGTATTTCCAAAAATTGTACAGATATCCCTGATATTTGCGGCTTTCACACTGATTATCATTTCATCACTTAACGTCAAAGGAAAACCATTCAGGAAAAAATAAAGGCAGGCGATAAATTACCATACTCCATGAAACAGTTTAGAACCGATGCAAGCCCAATATTTCAAGGCTTTACAGCGGTTCTAAACTTTCTCAACTGTCAAAGATGAGGTTTTATTCTTTTGGCGATGGGATCACAACATTAAGCTCGAACCAGTTTCCTTTTTTGTTTATCGTTACCCATCCATCATATTTTTTTGCTGTATATTTGATACTCTTTATTCCATATCCATGAAAATCCTTGTTCAACTTCGTGGTGGCCGGAAGATTGTCCTCGATTTCAAGGTCTCCTTCAAAATAGTTTTCAAAACGGAGCACGATAAAATCCTTTTTCGAAACTACCTCCACATGAATGAGCCGTTTCTCCTGTTCCTCAATCTGAATCTCGCATTCGATAGCGTTATCCAACGAATTACCAAATAACGTACAAATATCCATCACATGCATGAAGTTCAAGAGCTTACCATCTACCACGCAGGTCAATTCAATATTATGTTTCTGGCAGGTAATGCTTTTTCCCGTAAGAATCGTATCCACTACAGAGTTTCCTGTTTTATTCTGTGCCTCATACATCTTGATTTCACTTTCCATTTCATCCAGGAAAGCCAACCGCTTTGCCGAATCCTCTTCTGCCCGGAGAACCGCTATCTGATGTTTTAAATCGTGATATTTACGATTGACAATATCAATACTCTCTCCTGATTTACGATACAAAGTATATTGACTCTGCAAAATATTCCGCATAGCATCCAAGTCATATTTTGCCTGCATCTCTCTTCTCAAAATGTGATATGCGTATAAAATAGTGAGTCCGCTTAGATCAACCAAGGTACGGATATTGAAAATCTCCCTCGTAATCTGGCTGCTGAAAGGTGTATTGGCATAAACAAAACTCAGATTGCTCACGAAAAAGACTGTTGCCCCAATCGCAATGACGAAGATCAATTCCTTTACCGTTGTTTTTTCCTGAGAAAGATACATGTGCTTTCTTTCCAAAAAGAAAATCCCTGTATATACCATTGTATAAGTTGCCGCCAAAACAACCACGCCCAACCATAAACTTAAGTTTTCCGTGCTTTCCACTGCATAATAATACAACTGCCATTCTAAGGAAGCGGCAAACTCCGCTAAAATAAAAGCTCTTATACAATAGTATCCTGCGTTAATCCAAGTCATCTCACAAGAAAAATAAAAGTAAAGAAGCATCAAACCAATCGCAAGAAACATACCCAAAAGCCAAAATTTTTCAGAAAAATGACCTGCCAGCTCCTGAACCAAGCATTGTACAATCAGCGTTGCACCCATAAGAATTCCCATAAAAATGCCGCTATATCTCTTCTTCAGCATGAGAATATATATGCTGCACGCCGCCCATTCTGCTATTCCAGTGTACAATCTCGGAATCTCCGTAAGGGTTACATGATCCATTACATCGCTCCTCCCAAATAATTTGTCAATTCCTCCATAAATTCTTTTTTCCTTCCCCTGCTGATAGCTATACTTTCACCATTAATAATTACACAATCATTCTGTACACTGTCAACATAAGCCAAGTTCAAGAGACAGCCCTTGTTACAACGAAAGAAATCCGAGTCCTTTAATCGCTCTTCCGCCTCTTTCATTGTGGCAAAGGTAACATATTCCTCCGAGCGGGTATGGAAAATCAACCTATGTCCCTGACTTTCAATGTAACATATATCAGAAACATAAAGTTTAACTGTCCCCCCCTTTACTCCTACCGCAATAAAATTCTTTACCTTTTTGTTAATGCGCCCAATAGCCTTATCCAGACTTTGAGAAAATGAAAAATAGGACACTGGTTTTAAAACATAATCCGTAGCATTTACCGTATATCCGTTAATGGCATATTGAGCCATATTTGTTATAAAAATAATGATTACTTCAGGATCACTTTTACGAATAACGGAGGCTGCCGTCATCCCGTCCATGAATCTCATTTCTATATCAAGAAGAATGATATCGTATTCCGCCTTGTAATTCTCAACAATCTCATCTCCATCCGAAAAGGTTACGACACACAACTCCTGACTTCGCTCTCTTTGATACTGCATTAAATATTCTTTTAACTGTTCAACACTTATTGGATCATCATCTACAACAGCAATACGGATCATAGGATTTCTCCTTCCTTTATTTATCAATATTATACAATAATCTCATAATTTTTCCTATAATAAAAGATATAGGCATTGCCGGTCAATTTCCCCGCAACGCCTATTCTCCAGATACTTTTTAATTATTAAAACGATGTCATTGCTTGCCTGACACATTACAACAACCAATGCTGTATAACATCTTTTGTTCTGTAGATAAACTACCATATAATCCTAACCCATACACTGAGCATTTCACAAATTGCATCTTTTATTACACAAACGGGAAAAAATTTACCAAAAAATTATTTAAAAAGCAATTCCTTCAGTTGTTTTTTATTTCCTGTTTCAATATCCTTATTATTCTTTGACAGTTTTTTACGTTCAATACCAGTAAATATTGACCTTATTTGGACAATCTTATACAGCTACTTTTTTACATGGTAAATAATACCCAAAAGTAAAGGTGTTATTACCATATTCTTCCACATTAGCATAGCTATACAATAATCCGATGCCTTTTCCCGTCATCCTGGAGCATAACTCTATTCCCCTGAATTGATCTGTCGTCCACGGTAATTGCTTCCGTTGTCAATATTCCCTTGCTTCTACTTTCAACACTAATCTCATAGGAAGAACTCCCGTATTTATATTCGATGGAAAAGTCACCGAAGCTTGCCGGCGTCGCCGGATCAATGATCAGCTCATTTCCCTCTTTGCGAATACCCAGAAACCAGTTTAACAATCCTTGGTACATCCAGCCTGCGGAACCGGTGTACCAGCTCCAGCCGCCTCTTCCCGTATAAGGCGGACTTAAGGATATATCCGCCGTCATTACATACGGTTCCTTTTCATACTTAAGCACATCTTTTCTGTTTTGCGTAATGTGAATCGGATTTAATATGGTAAACAAAGTCTCCGCCATGCTGTAATCATGCAGCATCGATGTGGCAATTGCCAGCCAGACCGCCGCATGAGTATATTGGCCTCCGTTTTCCCGTATGCCGGGGATATAATTTTTAATATAACCTGGATTTTTGCTCGTCTTGTTAAAGGGGGGCGCAAGAAGTAAGGAAAGGGCATCCTCTTCCCTTACCAGATAACGCCAGGCCGACTGCATTGCCGCTTCTGTCCGTTCCTTTCCCGCTCCCTTCGATATTACGCTCCACGACTGGCTGATGGAATCTATCCTGCACTCATCGTTTTCCTTCGATCCGAGCTTCGAGCCGTCGTCATAAAAAGCCCGAAGGTACCACTCCCCGTCCCATGCATTCTCTTCAATGCTTTGAAGCAGGGCTTCCCGTTTCTGCTTAAGTTCCCGGCCATAGGCCCCATCACCTTCCTGATGACACAGGGGAATAAAATCGCTAAGGACAGTATACAAGAACCAGGCCAGCCAGACACTTTCTCCCTTTCCCTGCATCCCCACCTCATTCATACCGTCATTCCAGTCACCTCCTCCCATAAGAGGAAGGCCGTGCTCTCCGAAACGAGTTCTATCGATGGCTTTTTTGCAATGCTCATAAACACTTTCCATGCGCTCGGAAATCTCTGGCACAAACATCGTCTCCTGTTGATCTTCCCTGAGGGACGGCCCTTTAATATAAGCTACCGGCTCCTTTAAAATTGAAAAATCTCCGGTACCCCGGATGTAGGCAACGGTACAATAAGGCAGCCACAGCAAATCATCGGTTATTCTCGTCCTTACCCCGATTCCCATCGGAGGATGCCACCAATGCTGCACATCCCCTTCTTCGAACTGCCGGCTGCAGGCAATCAGAATTTGCCTGCGCAATATGCCCGGATCCGCAATGAGAAGTGAAAGGGAATCCTGAAGCTGATCCCGGTATCCATACGCTCCTCCGCACTGATAAAAGCCTGCCCTTGCCTGAATACGGCAAGACACCGTCTGATAGAGCAGCCAGCCGTTAACAAGGATATCCACCGCCCTATCCTTCGTCTTTACCTGAACCGTCCCTAATAATCCGTCCCAGTGGGCTTTCACCCTGTCAAACTCTTTTTCAGCGGCAGCACACGCTCGATACTTATCTTTCATTTTATATATCTCGTTAAGGCTTTTGCTCTGTCCCAGTCCGAATAGTACCTCCTTGCACTCCTGCGGCTGCATTACAACAGATATCTGAATCGCTCCGCAGGGATCATAGCATACACCCGTATTGCAGGATAACTTTACTTCCGCTCCCCGCGGAGCCCGGATACTGCTCCCGTGCCCCAGAAACTCCTGTCTGTCTCCGGTATAACCGACGACCGTTTCACTGGAAAAAAGGTAGGAATAAATGTTTTGAAAGTTCATGGCATAAATGTTCTTTGCGTATAAGCATTCATTCTCATTATCATAGGAGGTCAGAATGTAGGGGCTGGTATGCTCCCTCACCGTCCCCATGACCCATTCCACATAATAGGTCAGGCTCAGGTATTTCACTTTATCCGAACGGTTCGTGAGCTTGAGATTCCAAAGCTTCAACGACTCATCCAAAGGGGTAAAAACCGTCAGTTCCTGACCGATAAGCGCCTCCTCATGAAGAAATCTGCTGTATCCGAAACCATGCCTTACCCGGTATATACCCCGGTCGGACCTTCCAAGGGACATAGGTGTCATTACCTCACCGGTCATTTCATCCAGAATATAGATTGCTTCAGAGGCTCTGTCACTTACGGGGTCGTTGGACCAGGGCGTAATCTTATTCTCCCTGCTGTTGATACTCCAGGTGAAACCGGCACCCGACTCCGATATTTGGAATCCAAAGCTCTCATTCGAGATAACATTAATCCAGGGGACCGGCGGTCTGTTATTACCCTCCAGCAGAATTTCATATTCTCTGCCTTCATTGGCAAATCCCCCGAATCCATTAAAAAACTCGTGATTTTGCGTTTCTTCTTCCTGTGCTGTCTGTGCATATGCTTTGTCCAAAGCCTCTTCCTCCTTAACGCCTAATATTCTTCGAGCAACTCATACAGATTCTCTTTACCATTGGTAAAATAAATCCCGGTTCTCTCCGGAAATACAACCTGTGCCACCGTATACAGCAAGTCGATTTCTGCCGGTTTCATCTCATACGTATGCAGGGTGAAAAAGCTTGGCTTCTCGCTTCCCGAATTATAAATCCGAAGAGAGCTGGTCATATCGTTTATTAATTCATCCACTTCCTGAAGATAACCATGCTTGGAATCAATCAGGATAACCAGATCTACCATAACGTGGTTGGTTCTAAGATATTCGTAAGCCTTTAATACATCCTTCACAATCCGTTCCGCCTCCATAGACCGGACCATTAAAAGCAGAATAGGATTATCGCCGGATATGCCGAATTTCCATAAGAAACTCTGATTCAAAAAGTTGCGTCTTATATTTTCATTCGGCCCTCTGTAAATACTTGCAGGATAGAAAATCGGACTGATCAGATCCTGAAAAGCGTTCAACTGAGTTCTGGTGATCTCCAGATACTTTAACTCCAGATTCTTTTGAAGCCTGAATTTCTCCAAAATATCATCGATCCGATAACTTACCTTCAATTCCCCCGCTATCTTTATTGCTTCCTCCTTACTGCCGCACACTCCGGTAATGAAAGAAATGCAGACCGATTCACCTGCTCCTATGCTGAGCTGCGCCCGCAGGCTCATAATCGGATCATTACAAAAACCTGAATTATTGAAAAAAGCGATGCTGTTCACCACGCAGTCTGGATTCTCCAGCGTATTGTTTCTTCCGATAAATCGTTTTCTGTCATTTTCATATTCTATTTTCTTACACAGCACCGTTCCCGTTCTTATCATATGCATCACATAAGAATTATCATTTTCCTTCTTCCTCCGCCTTTTGGCAAGAAATATCTCCTGCTCTTCCAGATACTCACTTTCCAGAAAGAGCTTGTTAAATGCGGGATGGCTTAATTCCGCCAAATGGGTATCATCCACCACTTCCAAATAGCTGGTCACTTCCAGTTGTTTTTCTTCATTCCCGTGATTGGTAAATGTAATCTTACGTATCTCAAGATTATGATCCGGATCCAGACTGACGATCATATCTGATGAAATATCTCCGTCCTTGCGCTTAAATTCCGCCTGATGCGGACAAAAAACTACCTGATAGCTCTCAGGTTCCGTTCTTGTGGGGTGATAGGCAGCGCTCCAAAGCTTCCCCAGCTTCATGTCCTTAATATAAATATAATTACCTGTATTCTCATAAATATCCGGTCGAAAACGGTAAAGCATCCGGTCCTCATATTTACTGAAGCCGTCTCCATCCGATGTTATCATCAGTGAATATTTACCGTTTGACAAATAATTTACGATCGGTGCATTCACGCCCGCACTTCCTATCGTTCTGCTGCTGTATATACTTTCTTTAAAAAGAGGCTTCCCGATTTTTATGGTATATCCCTGTCTGGCAATGGAGATCAAATAGGACTGACGCTTCTCTTCCAGCAATACTTCCGAGGCCTTTATCATCATCTCCGCATGGAACCGCTCTCGAAGGATACCCTCATTCAGATAATTATTGATTGCGGCCAGATTCATCCCTTGATGATGTGCCATATAGGATTTTACAATACAGTAAGGCGTCATCTCCATAGAATTCGGCACATCGAAATCAACGGACTCATAGAAACCGTAAACGCCGAAGGCACCTAATTCTTTCAGCCTCCTTAAATTACTCATGCATTCCTCTTCCGCGATATCCAGAGCCAGCATTGTCGCATATGGGGTAGCCACCATGGAATTCTTACGGACCGGCTGAAGCCTTATCTTTGGAACACCGAAAGCTTTGTACTGATAGTTAGAGTTTAGATCAAAACGATAATACTGGGATTCCGATATCCCCCATGGTATCCGGGCCTCCTTTGCATACTTCATCTGCTGGAGTACCGCAGCCCTGGAAGTTTGTGCGTAGACAGAGCCTTCATATTCTTTGAATACGAGATTCGGCATCAGATATTCGAACATCGTACCGCTCCAGGATACGAAGCATGGAATACCTCCTACGATAGTCAGCGGCCTTCCCAATTTATACCAATGCTTTAACGGCACTTTTCCCAAGGATATTGCAAGAAGGCTTGTGAGTGCCGATTCCGATGCCATCAGATCATAGCATCCATCATCCAGCATGTTCGAGGATACATGATATCCGATATGGAATAACATTCTCTTTTCATTAAATAAAAAGTGGAAATCTGCCTCTTCCAAAAAGCCGTCTATTTTATCGCATATCACTTTGATCCGCCTGATCATGTCGTTTGCAAATTCATTGCCCTCCGCTGCGATAAGACGAAGCGTAGGATAAGAAGAAAAGTTCTCTTCCTTCAGTCTCAAATCAGAGGCTTCATTAATAATGCTGTCAATGAGATTCATCAATTGCCTGGTCTGGCGGTAGTGCGCAGATGGCCTGAGTTCCCTGATACTTAAGTTTTCGCGGATATCCGCAATATCTTCTATCAACTCACCTATTTTTGTATACTCAGGCTTAAGCCCGTTTCCGGAAGGATTGCCTGTTCTCATCTGCATTTCTTCGTTGCTGTTCTTAACCAAGGACCTGAGTTCATATATAAAATTATCCGGAAATACAGGCTTGTCAATCTGCTCCAAAAGTCCATTTTTCAGAGCGACCAGATGCCCGAGAAAGTTACCGCTGTCTACGGTCGATATATAGGCAGGAGCCAGCACCTCTAATGTCTTGATATGATACCAGTTGTAGAGATGTCCCTTATATTTCAACATTTTCTGAACCGTTTCCATTAGCTTTTCCACGGCTTCAACCGTAGCGCTAAAAGTTTCAAACCCGAAATCTCTGGCGGACAGAATTGCCAGAAACTGAAGTCCGATATTGGTCGGCGATGTTTTATCGCTGATCTTTCTAACTACTGAAGTCTGGTAATTATCCGGACAAAGCCAGTTATTTTCCTTTGTAGAAAATTCCTTGAAAAACTGCCAGGTTCTGCGTGCGGTTTCCAGAAGCAGCTCGAGATCCTGCGCTTTGTCCCTCGCAGGAAGAGTCTTCTCCGGCTGACTGATCCGGTATGCGATTTCAAACGCAAGGCTCCAATCAACAATTACAATTGCTGCCAGAATGATTCCTCCCGGGTTCAAATATCCCATAAATAAAATTATTATGAGAAGGAACGCCGGAAGAAAGGAGCTCCACATGGTAAGGAAGTATCCTTTTCGAGTATTGACAATGGAAGCATCCACTGCTTCCGCCGTATTCCAGCGCAGCAGATTCTTTTTACTGATAAAGATACGATACAAGGTTCTGACGATGGCATCCGATGCTACGTAAGCGCGGTAAGGGGTAATGGTAAACTCCAGAAATGCCCTTTTAAGCATTGTGGCAATTTCTTTAAAAAAGCTCTTATAAACAAGCACAAGTTTCGGCCGTAACAGCTTCTGAACGAGCACTGAAAATAACAAAAGTACCAGCGCAAATATATCATTAAAGAAAACAAGGGGTAACCAAAGATAATATGCGTTTGGCAGCCATGCCAGATTCAACAGTACAAGCAGCGTCTTACTTAAGGGAACCAGACTTCTTCTCAGGTTGTCAAAGACTTTCCACTTTGACAATGCCTGTAAATTCTTCCCGTCCTTCGTCCTCTTCATAAACAGCCAGGGCAGCAACTGCCAGTCTCCGCGCAGCCACCGGTGTTCCCTTTGGGTAAAGGACAAAACGCTGCCGGGAAAAGTATCCATAATCTTGGCCGTGCTGGAAAAAGCTGTCCGTGCATAGCAGCTCTCAAAAAGGTCATGACTGAGAATCCGGTTTTCCGGCACTTTATTTTGAATCACCTTCTGGAAGGCCTTAATATCATAGATGCCTTTTCCTATATAGATTCCTTCGTCCCAAATATCCTGATAGATATCAGATATCACACTTCCATAATGAGCAAGTCCCGATTCTCCTCCGAAGATTTTCGTAAACCTGCTGCCGTTCTTATCCACAATATGATTTCTTACGGAAGGCTGTATGATGACATAGCCCTCTTTCACCTTTTGGCCCGCCAAATCCAGAATTGGTTTATTCAGAGGATGATCGATGAGTCCTACCAGTCTCCAAGCATTATCATGAATCAGATTGGTATCCGCATCCAATGTAATGACATACCGGAAGGTAGTAAGAAGCTTTTCATCGCAGTAAATAGCGGAAAAAGAGGTATTCTCTCTTTCCATTCCATTTAAAAGGCTGTTGAACTCTTCCAGCTTCCCTCTCTTACGCTCCCATCCCATATAACAATTCTCCGCCTTATTCCATTTGCGGCGGCGCAGGAACAGCGAAAAACGCTGATGTTCTGACGGGTAGAGCTCATTCAGTTCCTTCATACGTGAGACAAGAGCACCTTCAATCACCCCATCCTTTGGCGTAGACTGGTCCGGGGAATCCTCGAAATCAAGCATCAATGCAAAATAAAGATTGGACTGTCTGTTTGCCAGATAATGTTTTTGAAGACGGTCCATATACTGAAGCCCTTGTTCCTTTGATGAAACGATAACCGGCATGACCACAAAGGTTCTCGCTTCCTCCGGTATTTCCTTATGATAATCCAGATAAGGAAGCTTTTTAGCCTTGATACTTCTTGTAAATATAAAATTTGTAATCTCTATGGAAATGCCCATCAGAAGCGGCATTGCTGCCAAAAGGATAATTACATTGCGGCTGGTATTCTGCAAACCGCCAAAGGTCCGGAACGTATAGAACAGGAAGATACTCAGCCCCGGAATTATGAGAAAAAGTGTAAGAAAATAAAGAAGACCTTTTATATTCATCCTTTTCTTAATACTTTCCGGAACAGGCTTTCCTAATGCCTTCGCCTTCAAAACCGGATAACCATTTCCCAAAAGATAGGCCCCTACATGATGAGAACAATGCAGGTCATCCCTTCCCTCTATGGCGAGTTCCAAACAGTCCTTCGCTATCTCCTCTTCTCTCAGCCGGTGACGAAGCGCCAATTTAACGATGACCTCACGGTACATGCCCTTGGCTTGTGCCTCCATCTTTGCATAGACACCATCCGGATCCTGTGACAAAATTTGCTCCAAGCAGGAATGTTCCTCAAAGAACTTTTCTTCATCCATTTCATTGATATCTCTCAGGCTGACGATTAAAGTCCTCATATTTGTCTCAAGAAACGATTCAATCTTTCCTTCCTCCAGAAAGATACCGGAAGCCTTCACCTGTCTTTCCATGGAAGCGAAATGATATTCCAGATATCTTTGAATGGATGCCTCATCGAAAGACATGTTCTTCAGCAAGTATATTACATGGGCATGAAACGAGTAATTCAGCTTTAAACTATCCTTTACTTTGCAAAGCAGTGCAGATATACTGACCGGTCCTTGCTTATTTGCGAGCTTATCCCAAAGAAAGTCTTCCGCCTTTGATTTTACATCGATAATATCAAGAATTTCATCCGAGATATCGAGGATTTCTTCAAGAATGCAAAAACCGAGCATCTCCGGTAAGACCCATATTTCCTTATCCGTCAGCAACACCTTTTGCTGATAAGCCTTAAGCATCAGGCTAATATTTTCTTCACTTAAATGCCCGCCGGAAAGAGCTACCATCCTTTTTGCCACAACATAAATACGGGGAAAGTTACAGTTTTCCTTTCCCTTCAGAACCGGTAATACGGCATAGCTCGTTCCTGAGGTACGCACTTTTTTAATTTCCCGGTACAGCATCTGGAAATTGTCAAAGAGCCAGCGCGCTGCCGGAATCAGGGAAATCATATCACCTGATACGGCAGAGATATTATCTCTGATTTTATTTAGTTTTATATATGCAGCCTGATTATAGTCGCTAAGAACAAAGCTATATCTGGTCAGTTTGACCTGACTATGGCTTTCTGCCAGAATAAGCATCTGCTTTTCCCACTCACTCGGGCCGGGTTTCTCTTCCTCTTTCAGGG
>JAEZRJ010000041.1 GCA_023412855.1 Bacillota bacterium
AATTGCGGGAAAAAAAGCGTTGGAAGAACTTAGCAAAACGCATATTTCTTTAGATTAAAGATAATACTATGACTACATGAGGAAGGATGGAACCTAAAATGGATGAAAACACACAAGCAAAGTTTGAGGAGCATTTGAGGGAGCTCTTAAGCGCTGCTAAAAAGAAAAAGAATGTACTGGAGTATCAGGAGATTAACGATTTCTTTGCCGACATGGCTCTGGAAGAGGAACACTTTGATAAGATAATGGAAACTCTGGAACAGAATAACGTAGATGTACTTCGTATCACCGAGGAGGACGACGTGGATGACGAGGAGATCATCCTCACTGAGGAGGATGAGGTCGATGTGGAGAGTATCGATCTTACCGTTCCGGATGGCATTAGCATCGAAGACCCTGTCAGGATGTATCTAAAGGAAATTGGCAAGGTTCCCCTTCTGAGCGCAGAGGAGGAAATCGAACTGGCAAAGAAGATGGAACTTGGCGATGATGAGGCGAAAAAGCGCCTTGCGGAAGCAAATCTTCGTCTCGTTGTCAGCATAGCCAAGAGGTACGTAGGCCGTGGTATGCTCTTTCTCGATTTGATTCAGGAGGGCAATCTTGGTCTTATTAAGGCTGTGGAAAAGTTTGATTATAGAAAAGGATATAAGTTTTCTACTTATGCTACATGGTGGATTCGTCAGGCGATTACAAGAGCTATCGCTGATCAGGCGAGAACGATCCGTATTCCTGTTCATATGGTGGAGACGATCAATAAGCTGATCCGCGTCAGCAGACAGCTCCTTCAGGAACTGGGCAGGGAGCCTTCCCCGGAAGAAATAGCGGAAGAAATGAATATGCCGGTGGACAGGGTAAGAGAGATTCTCAAGATTTCCCAGGAACCGGTTTCTTTGGAAACCCCTATCGGAGAAGAAGAAGACAGTCATCTGGGAGATTTCATTCAGGACGATAACGTGCCGGTACCGGCGGATGCGGCGGCCTTTACTCTATTAAAGGAGCAGCTTGTAGAGGTGCTTGGTACCTTGACGGAAAGGGAGCAGAAAGTGCTTCGCCTTCGCTTTGGTTTGGACGACGGACGGGCCAGAACGCTGGAGGAGGTTGGAAAGGAATTCAATGTTACCAGAGAACGAATCAGACAGATAGAAGCGAAAGCGCTCCGTAAGCTTCGCCATCCAAGCAGAAGCCGCAAGCTGAAAGATTACTTGGATTAATCGGATAAAAACATGAATCTTAAAGAAAACTTACAGGTTAACCCCTGGTCCAAGGAAATCGTGCTGTCGGACAGAATGCTCTGCGTAGCCGGTATGGTGACGAAGGGGAATGTTGTGTGCGACGTAGGCTGCGACCATGGATTCGTCTCCATATATCTGGTAAGAAATGGAATCAGCCCGAGGGCATTGGCCATGGATGTGGGAGAAGGCCCCTTGAAGGCTGCAAAAGAGCATGTGGAAGAGTATGCTTTGACAGACTACATAGAAACCAGATTGTCCGACGGAGTGACGGCTTTGCGCCGGGAAGAAGCGGACACCTTGATTTGTGCGGGAATGGGCGGCAAATTGATAAAGCGTATTCTGGAAGAAGGAAAGGACAAGATACGCTTTATGCAGGAAGTTATTTTGCAGCCCCAGTCCGAGATACGCAGTATGAGAGAATACTTGCGAAAGCAAGGCTATCATATAACGGATGAGGACATGATTTTGGAGGATGGCAAATTTTATCCGGTCATCAAAGCGCGTCCCGGAACAGGGCAGGATGAAGACGCAGCTTTACAGACGATAAACAGGCAGGTGTCGGATAAATATGGCCCCATCCTTTTAGAGAAAAAGAATCCGGTGCTTTATGGATTTCTTATGAAAGAACGGGTGCTATGCGGGGAAATTCTTACCGGCCTTAAAAAAGCGGCCGGCGGGAATGAACAGCAGAGCAGCAGACGGAATATAAGGCAAAAAGAAATAGAAGGCAGAATAAAGGATATCGACTTGGCACTTTCTTATTTTGATAAATAGTATGAACACCGATATATGGGCGGCATGAATGACGGAGCCGGAAGCCGTATGCGGGAGGTACCCGGGAAAGGTGGCTGTATATGAGATGTGACAAAATCATAGAAAGTCTGGAACGGCTTTCTCCTTCTTCCTTTGCGGAAAGCTGGGATAACGTAGGACTCCTTGCAGGGAGAACGGACAAGGAAGTGAGCAGGCTGTGTATTGCGCTGGATGCTACCGATGAGGTAATAGACGAGGCAGTGCGCGTAGGAGCGGATATGCTCCTGACTCATCATCCGCTTATATTCTCCCCTATGAAAAAAGTTACGGCGGAAGATTTCATCGGGCGCAGGCTGATAAAGCTGCTTCAGAACGATATCAGCTATTACGCCATGCATACAAATTTCGATGTAATGGGGATGGCGGATGCGGCGGCGGATGAGCTGGGGCTTAAGGACAGGCAAGTGCTTGACATTGCCTATGAGGATGAAATAGCGAAAGAGGGACTGGGCAGGTACGGAAGGCTTATTCAAATTATGACGCTGGAGGAGTGTGCTTCCTTTGTGAAAGAAACCTTTGAGCTTGAGCATGTAAAAATATATGGAGAACCGGATACGCCTATCGAATGGGCGGCAGTTTCACCCGGCTCCGGCAAAACCATGATAAAGCCGGCGGTATCGGCGGGAGCGGAGGTGCTCATCACCGGAGATATCGAGCACCATGAGGGGCTGGATGCGATGGCGCAGGGACTTGCGATTATCGACGCCGGACATTTTGGCTTGGAGAAGATATTTATTCCGTATATGAAGGAATATATTAGAAGAGAGCTGCCGCAGCTTACCGTATTTGCGGCGAAGGAAAAGAATCCGTTTTGGATACTATAGGCAGCAGGATTTTGGAGGACAGCATGTTTACAGTTACAATCGATGGTGAGAAGAGGCAATATGAAGAGGGTACCACATATGAGGAAATCGCAAAGGAGTATCAGAACCGGTATTCGCAGAGAATCGGTCTTATAACCGCCAATGGAAAGATAAGGGAATTGATCAAGGAAGTGAAGAAGGACTGCGAGCTGACCTTCATTACGCTGGGCGATCCGGTGGGGCATAAAACTTATGTCCGTACGGCAATCATGCTGCTGATCAAGGCGCTTAGAGACGTTGCGGGGGAGGATGCGCTTAGGAAAATCAAAGTGGAATTTGCCATCGGTCCCGGCTATTATTGCAGCATAGACGGCGATTTCAAGATAGAGCCGGAGTTTGTTCGCAGGCTGAACGAGAGAATGCGACAGCTGGCGGAAGCGGACATACCGATTACGAAGAAGTCTTATCCGATTAACGAGGCTATGGAAATTTTCCGCGGACAAAGTATGAAGGATAAGGAAAAGCTGTTCCGTTACCGAAGAAGCTCCTATGTGAACGTATATTGCCTGGATGGCTATTACGATTATTATTACGGTTATATGCTCCCCAGCACCGGATATGTAAAATATTTCGAGGTGCTTTCCTATGAAGAAGGCTTGATGCTCCTCCTTCCGGAACAGCAGGTGCCGGATAAGCTCCCGTTGATGGAACCCAGAGAAAAGTTGTTCGAGACCTTGAAAAAATCGGATGAATGGGGTAATATGGTTGGTGTTGACACCGTAGGAGACTTAAACGACCAGATTTGTATGGGGAATATCAACGATTTAATACTTGTGCAGGAGGCGCTTCAAGAGCGGAGCATCGGGGAAATAGCCAAGGATATTGTGGCGCGCGGAGGTGTAAAGTTTGTGATGATCGCGGGGCCTTCCTCTTCAGGGAAGACTACCTTTTCACATAGATTGTCTATTCAGCTTCGGACATATGGCTTGTCACCGCATCCCATCGGCCTGGATGATTATTTTGTCAACCGGGATAAGACTCCCAGAGATGAGAATGGAGATTATAATTTCGAATGTCTGGAAGCGATAGATGTGGAGCAGTTCAATGAGGATATGACAAGGCTGCTTAAAGGAGAGACAGTGGAACTTCCAAGCTTCAATTTTAAGTCGGGGCTGAGGGAATATCACGGAAACTATAAGAAGCTGGGGCCAGAGGATGTTCTTGTGATTGAAGGAATCCATGGGCTGAATGGAGATACGTCTTATTCTCTGCCGAATGAAAGCAAGTATAAGATTTACATCAGCGCCCTGACGAGTATCAATATCGACGAGCATAATAGGATTCCCACCACGGATGGCAGGCTTCTGCGGCGTATGGTGAGGGATGCGCGGACGAGAGGGGCTTCGGCAAAGCGCACGATGGAGATGTGGAACTCCGTCAGAAAGGGCGAAGAGAAATATATTTTTCCGTTTCAGGAAAGTGCGGATGCCATGTTTAATTCTGCATTGATTTACGAGCTGGCGATTTTGAAGCAGTATGCAGAGCCTCTTTTATTTGGAATAGAAAAGGGTGAGCCCGAATATTATGAAGCGAAGAGACTTTTAAAATTTTTAGAATATTTTATCGGTGTGAGCAGTGAAAACCTTCCGAAGAATTCCATTTGCCGTGAATTCGTAGGGGGAAGTTGTTTCCATGTTTAATACGTGGAATTTAATAAGTTAAGTAATGCTAAGTAGAATAAATGATCGCGGCTGCAATTCCGAAAGGAAGCAGGTGAGGAAAGTCCGGGCTTCATAGGGCAGGATGCCGGATAACGTCCGGTGGAGGTGACTCCAAGGAT
>JAEZRJ010000062.1 GCA_023412855.1 Bacillota bacterium
GCAGCCTGAGAATTCTCTTGACGCTTACCTTGATTGCGCTTGCACCAACATTAATTATAATGCTCACCTCGTTTACCAGAATTATTATTGTTCTGCATTTTACGAGGGCGGCTTTGAATACCCAAACAGCGCCTCCGAATCAGGTGTTGATTGGGTTAGCTTTGTTTTTGACCTTTTTCATTATGCAGCCTACCTTGACTAAGGTATACGAGGAGGCGGTAGTGCCCTTTGAAGCAGGAGAAATGGATCAGGCTGAGGCCTTGGAGGTCGGCATGCAGCCCTTTAGGAATTTTATGTACGGGCAGACTCTTGCGAAGGATGTAAGGCTGTTTATGGACATAAGTAATACGCAGTGGCAAGGAGACTTGGCAAGCATTCCTACCAGCGTTCTGATTCCCAGCTTTATAATCAGTGAGCTTCGGACGGCATTTATTATAGGATTTTTGATTTATATTCCATTTATTGTTATAGATATGGTCGTGGCTTCTACGCTTATGAGTATGGGTATGATGATGCTGCCGCCCACCACGATATCCATGCCTTTTAAGATACTTTTGTTCGTGTTGGCAGATGGCTGGAATTTGATCATAGGAAGCCTTGTAAAGACCTTTTATTAAATGACAAAAGCGAAAGGGAGTTAATGTATGACAATTGATGACATAACCGCGATTTCTTCGACCGCATTATATTTGATCATAAAGACATCGGCTCCTATTTTGCTCGTGTCGCTTATCGTGGGTTTGATTATCAGTATTTTTCAGACCGTTACGTCGATTCAGGAGCAGACGCTTACTTTTGTGCCGAAAATCATCTGCGTATTTTTGTCTATTATGGTACTTGGGCATTGGATGATGAACGGCATGTCGGAGTTCATGGTAAGTCTGTGGTCTGATTTCAGTGTCTATATAAGGTAGCATTATGATTGATTATGCTTTTACATATGCAAGTCTTGAATATTTTTTATTGATTTTTACCAGAGTGAGTTGCTTTGTCTTCATCGCACCGTTTTTCAGCATGAATAATACGCCGAGACAGGTAAGAGTAGGACTCAGCTTTTTTGTATCATTGCTCGTTTTTTTTGTACTGGCACCTTCCGAGCCGCTTCAATACGACACATGGCTAGGCTATACGGTAATTGTTATGAAAGAAGCTCTGACGGGCTTTATTATCGGGTTTGGAGCCAATTTATGCAATTCCATCGTATCCTTTGCAGGACATATCATCGATATGGAGACAGGATTGGCTATGGTTACGATCATGGATCCCACGACAAGGGAATCCACAAGTATTTCCGGTGTTTTCTATCAATATATGATAACTCTTATGCTCATCGTAAGCGGAATGTATCAATATCTGTTAAAGGCTTTAGTGGATACCTTTACGCTCATACCGATCAACGGTGCCGTATTCAGAACGGATTCCCTGATGGTGTCGGTGGTACGCTTTATGAGCGATTATATTATTATAGGCTTTCGCATCTGCCTTCCGCTATTTTTGGTTATGGTAATGCTGAATGTCATTCTCGGCATATTGGCGAAGGTATCGCCTCAGCTCAATATGTTTGCCGTCGGTATCCAGATTAAGATTTTAGTAGGTCTGTCGGTGCTGTTTTTAACGGCAGGAATGTTGCCCGTAGCATCTAATTTTATTTTTGAACAGATGAAAAAAATTGTAGTGTCATTTGTAGAGGGATTGATGTGATTTTACAGTATAATCTCCAATTTTTTGCGAAAGACGGTCCGGGTGGAGAAAAAACGGAGCCCGCTACCGAGAAGAAGTTAAGAGATGCCAGAAAAGAAGGTCAGGTGGCTAAGAGTAAAGAAGTGGCCAATGCCTTTGGACTTCTTGCCTTGTTTTTAGTGCTGAAGTTTTATGTAGGAAGCATGGGTAACAGCTTTCTGGAGGTTTTTTATGGCATTTATGGACAGATACCGAATCTGATAAAGAATTACAATGGAGAGGTTCCTGTTACCAGCCTGCGTGCCGTATTCAACAATATGGTTATTGAGATGATTCTTATAATGGGGCCGGTACTTATCATAGGCTTACTGGTAGCATTCATCTGCGATGTGGTGCAGGTAAAGTGGCGCCCTACAGGAAAGACGCTGCAGCCTAAGCTCAGTAAGATGAATCCTTTGAAGGGATTTAAGAAGATTATTTCCAAGGATTCCCTGATGGAATTGGTAAAATCGTTGCTCAAGGTAGGATTGATCATATATGTGGCGTATTCTTATTTGAAGGATAAGTACGACTATATTTTTCTGCTATATGATATTCCGTTAAATCAGGCTATATTGCTTATCGGAGAATTGGTCATCGATTTGGGAATACGGGTTTCTGCCGTTTATATACTCATAGCAATTCTGGACTTCGCTTATCAGAAGCATAAATTTAAAGAAGATATGAAGATGACGAAGCAGGAAATTAAGGATGAGTATAAGGATCAGGAGGGTGATCCTAAGATTAAGGGAAAGCAAAGACAGCGCATGAGGGAGGCTTCCCAGCGCCGTATGATGCAGCAATTGCCCGAGGCGGATGTGGTAATTACCAATCCTACCCACTATGCAGTGGCAATCAAGTATGATCCCGACAAATATGAGGCTCCGCTTGTTATCGCAAAAGGCGAGGATTATCTCGCGCAGAAGATTAAGGATGCGGCGAAGGAGCACCATATAGAAATTGTAGAAAATAAGCCCCTTGCCAGAATGCTGTATGCGAATGTAGATGTGGGCGAGCTGATACCGCCGGAACTGTATCAGGCAGTGGCAGAGGTGCTCGCATTCGTATATCATTTGAAGGGAAAGACGTAAGAAGAGAGGAGGAGTAAGGTATGAAAAGGGCGGATATAAGTATTGCATTATTTGTGGTGTCTGCGTTCGTTATGTTTATCGTGCCTATTCCGGCGTGGCTGCTCGATATTTTTCTCGCTTTTAATATAGCGTTGGCATTTACTATTTTATTTGGCTGTATGTTTGTAAAAGAAGTACTGGAACTGTCATTTTTCCCAACGATGCTACTGTTTACGACCATATTCAGAATCGCGCTCAATATATCGGCTACAAAGTTGATATTATTTTCCGGCGATCCGGGTAATGTTATCGTAGTATTCGGTAACTTTGTAGGTGGGGGCGACATCGTAATCGGTGTTATTATTTTCATCATTTTGATCCTCATTCAGTTCATGGTCATCAATAAAGGTTCCGAAAGGGTAGCAGAGGTAACGGCGAGATTTACGCTGGATGCTATGCCCGGTAAACAGATGGCGATCGATGCGGACCTCAACACAGGTGCAATTACGGATGTGGAAGCAAAGAGAAGGCGCGATAAGATTCAGGAGGAAGCAAGCTTCTTCGGCTCCATGGACGGTGCTGTGAAGTACGTTAAAGGAGATGCGATAGCCGGACTTATCATTACCGTAATCAATATTGTGGGCGGTATCGCCATGGGCGTGCTCCGTCAGGGAATGGATATAGGAGGAGCGGTAGATAAGTATACGATTCTTACCATCGGAGATGGCCTCGTCAGCCAGATACCTTCTCTGCTCATTTCGCTTTCTACCGGTATTCTCGTAACGAAGGGCTCCAAGGATGCTGATTTTGGCACGGTGCTCATTCGTCAGCTATTCGGTGTGCCGAAGGTATTATATATGGTGGGTACTATCTTAGCGCTGTTAGGCATAGTTACGCCTTTGAGCGATCTCGTCTTCATTGCGATGGGATTGGTATTTATCGTAAGCGGAAGAGTAATGGCAGGAACTATCGAGACCGCGAAGATAGAGGCAGAAGTGGATATGGACGAAATGGCGGCAGAGGAGATCAGACAGCCGGAGAATGTGAGCAGCCTTTTGCAGGTGGACCCTATCGAGTTGGAGTTCGGCTACGGCATTATTCCTCTTGCGGATGTGAATCAGGGCGGCGATTTATTAGACCGCGTTGTTATGATAAGAAGGCAGATCGCTTTGGAGCTTGGTACCGTTGTACCGATTATCCGTTTGCGGGACAACATACAGTTGAACCCGAACCAATATATTATTAAGATAAAAGGTGTCCAGGTAAGCGAGGGAGAGATTTTGTTCGACCACTACATGGCCATGAATCCAGGGTATGTGGAGGAGGAAATTACAGGAATCCCTACCTTTGAACCTTCCTTCCATCTGCCGGCGATCTGGATTACCGAGGGACAGAGGGAGAGGGCAGAGAGTCTGGGCTATACGGTGGTAGATCCGCCGTCCATTATCGCGACGCATTTAACGGAGGTCATAAGACAGTATATTTCGGAGCTGCTCACGAGACAGGACGTACAGAACTTGGTCAACAACATGAAAGAAACGAATCCTTCCCTGGTGGAGGAACTTGTTCCAAAGCAGCTTGGCGTCGGCGAGATTCAGAAGGTATTGCAGAATATGTTAAAGGAAGGAATCTCTATTCGGGATTTACTTACCATTTTCGAGACGCTGGCGGATTATGCGTCGACCACGAGGGATACGGATATTTTGACGGAATACGTAAGGCAAAGCTTAAAGAGGGCTATTTCCAGCAAGTATTTTCCTGCTAACGAGACGACCAGTGTAGTGACTATGGACCCGAAGCTGGAGCAGGAGATTATGAACAGTGTAAAGCAGACGGAGCAGGGAGCATATCTTACTCTCGATCCGGAAAAGACGAAGACGGTCATCAAGTCAGTAGGAGACGAAGTGCAGAAGCTGGAGAATTTGGGCAAGAATCCCATTATTATCACGTCGCCTATCGTGCGCATGTATTTTAAAAGGCTGACGGAGGATTATTACAGGGACTTGATCGTCGTTTCTTATAATGAAATCGAATCGAATGTAGAATTACAATCTGTTGGGATGGTGACGATAGCATGATAATTAAAAAGTTCCAAGGAAAAACAGAAAACGAGGCCGTAGAAGCAGCAAAACGGGAACTGGGTAAAAATATTGTCATAATGAATGTGAAGGGTGTGAAAAAGAAAGGTTTTTTCCGCTTTTTCCGTTCTGATATGATAGAGGTGACGGTCGCTCTCGAGGAGGAAAACGAGAAATATTATCCTTTGAAGAAAGAAGAAAAGAAGGAACCTGTAAGTCCATCGAAGGTGGTTTATCCGTCTCCGTATAATGAGACTCAGAGTTCCAGGTCTCTCATTGTCGAGAATCTGGATGAGGAAAAGAGAGAGAGTACTTTGTTGGAGGAGAAACTGGACAATCTTCACATTCTTTTGGAGCAGCAGCGTTGGCGTCCGGAGGGCGAAAAGGAAGAGGAAGAAGAGGAAGTTCATAGCGAACTGGAGAAATTCACCAAGATTTTGTACAATACTATGTTAGATAATGAAGTAAGCGAGAAGAATGCGAATCAAATCATAGACGAGATAGAAAAAAGTGTGAAGCCGAACATGCCCTTTGATTATGCTCTTTCCAGTATCTACCAAAAAATGGTTCTTAAGTTTGGTAAGCCAATGAGTATAACGCCTCCTGAAAATGGGGTGAAGGTAATTTTCTTCGTAGGTCCTACCGGAGTGGGGAAGACCACTACCATAGCTAAGATTGCTTCCAAATTCATTGTGGATGATAAGAAAAAAGTGGCGCTTTTAACAGCGGATACGTACCGCATTGCTGCGGCGGAACAGCTTCGTACCTATGCCAATATCTTGGAAGTCCCATTCAGGGTGATTTATGCTCCTGAAGAAGTCGGTCAGGTTTTGAAGGATTTTGCGGGATATGATTATATTTTCGTAGATACCTCGGGACATTCCTATCAGAACGAGGAACAGAAGGCCAATACCAATGAGTTGATTCATTCGGTGGATGGTTTGGCAGAAAAAGAAGTCTTTCTCGTGCTCAGCGCTACGACGAAGTACCGCGATATGATTCATATCGTCGATTCCTATTCACAGGTTACAGATTACAGGCTGATATTCACAAAGCTGGACGAGACTTCTGCCATGGGTAATCTGCTGAATATCAAGCTGCATACGGGAGCGTCATTATCTTATGTTACTTGTGGGCAGAATGTGCCGGATGACATAGAAGAGTTCAATCCCCAGAAGACTGTAAAAAAATTACTCGGAGGACAAAATTAGGAGGATAGGATTATGGATCAGGCTGAACAGTTAAGGAATATTATTAAGGCCAACAGTCATCCACAAAGACCTTTGGCCCGTGTCATCACAGTTACCAGCGGAAAAGGGGGAGTCGGTAAATCCAATACGTCCATTAATTTAGCAATTCAGTTCCGTAAAATGGGACAGAAGGTGATTATACTCGATGCTGATTTTGGGCTTGCGAATATCGAAATAATGTTTGGAACGGTGCCGAAGCACAATTTGAGCGATTTGATATATCAGGGGAAAAATATCAAGGAAATCATTACGTGGGGACCGATGGAGGTGGGATTCATTTCCGGCGGTTCAGGAGTTGCTGCATTGTCTAACGTTACAAAGGAGAATCTGTCTTATATTATTCAGAATCTTGCGGAGTTGGACTCACTTGCGGATACGATTATCATCGATACGGGAGCGGGTATCTCCGATGCGGTAATGGAATTTCTTGTGGCGAGCCAGGAGATTTTACTGGTTACCACTCCAGAGCCTACTTCCATCACGGATTCCTATTCGTTATTGAAGGCGCTTTGCAGACATCCAGATTTCTCAAAGGAGGAAACGAAGGTCAGGATGATTGCCAACAGAGTGTGGAAAACCGGGGAAGGAGAGAATCTTTATAATAAATTGTATTCCGTTGTAAAGAATTATCTCAAGACTCCTATGGAATACTTAGGAGAGATACCAGAGGACGGACAGCTTTCCAAGGCAGTAATGCAACAAAAGCCTGTGTCTTTGGAAAGCCCGGGTGCGAAATCAGCATTAGCCTATGAGGAGATAGCGGCGAAGCTGATGAATAAGGAAATGGATAAGAATACAGGCAGACGGGGAATGGCGGCAATTTTTTCTCATATATTAAGAAAGAGATAAATAGACAAAGAGATAAATAGACAAAGAGATGGTGAATCATGGCTGATGGAATATTATCGAAATATGTGATACCGGGGAGCAGAGTTGATATAAGGGAGATACGAAAGAAGAAAGGGAAAGAGGACGAGAACGAGACTCGGATTTATCAAAGTCATGTGTATGACGTTCTTTCAGAAGACCGGATAGAGGTTGTAATGCCGATGGAAAAAACGAAGATTATCCTCCTTTCGATAGGCAGTGAATTTGATTTGTTTTTCTATTTGACGGATAGCATTTACCGATGCCGTGCGAAGGTAGTTGACAGAGATAAGAAGAACAGTACTTATCTTTTGACTATGGATTTGATCAGTAATTTAAGAAGAGACCAGAGGCGGGAATATTTCAGGTTTAGCTGCGCACTGGAGATGAATTCCAGAGTTCTTGAGGAAGACGAGTTAAAGGCTTTGGAAAAGAATGAGATGAAGGAAGAATTTATCGCTCGGCGGCTGCCCCTTAAGAAAAGCGTCATCGTTGATATCAGCGGGGGCGGTATGCGCTTTGTGGCAGATTTCAAATATGAATTAGGCAGCGTGTTGTTCTGCAAATACCAGTTGGATACAGAAAAAGGGACCAAGGTATATGAAATGTTTGGAAAGGTTCTTAGCATAAAAGAGGTTGAGAACCGCAATGGGGTATTCGAGCACCGGGTGCAGTATATAAATATTGATAAAGAAGTAAGGGAAGAAATCATTCGATTTATTTTCGGTGAAGAAAGAAAAAATTTGCGAAAGAAAGGCGAAAACCTATAGATCCGGACAGTTTTTCGTAATTTGGCATAAAATACCGAAAAATGTTGATTGCTGATGACTTTGCACTCATGAGAAGGGCGGTCTGTGATATAATCAATGTAGGTAAAAGATTCCAAGCGAAAAGCAGAGCCGAAAAGGATAGTGGAGCTTATGAACATGAGTATAAGTCAGGTGCCGGGCGGTAAGGTCGTGGCGATTGCCAGTTCTACCGGCGGACCGAAAGCTTTACAGGCAGTGATTACCAAGTTACCGGCAAAGTTGAACGCTCCGATAGTTATCGTACAGCATATGCCGCCGGGATTTACGGCATCTTTGGCGGAACGGTTGAACACGTTGAGTGAACTGAGCGTAAAGGAAGCCAAAGAAGGAGATGTGCTGACGGCAGGAAGCGTTTATATTGCCAAAGGGGGAAAACATCTGAACATCCGTTATTCGGGGAATCGTCATGTGGTATATTACACCGACGAACCGAATAGGGAGGGTGTAAAGCCGTGTGCTAACTATATGTATGAATCTCTGTCAGAAAGCCGGTATGGCGAAATAGTATGCGTAGTTATGACGGGGATGGGCGCTGATGGAACAAAGGGAATTACTTATCTGAAAAAACAAAAGAAAACACATGTCATTGCGCAGGAGGAAGAGAGCTGTGCGGTATACGGAATGCCTAAGAACATAGTAAATGCCGGGCTTTCCGATCAAATAGTTTCTCTTGAACGCATTGCACAGGAAATAATCACGAACGTGGGGGTAATGTAAAATGGACGTAAGCCAATATCTCGAAATTTTCCTTGATGAAACAAAAGAACATTTACAGAGCTTGAATACTGAAATATTGAATCTTGAGCAGGATCCGGAGAACTCGGATACGATCAATGAAATATTCAGGGCGGCACATTCCTTAAAGGGTATGGCAGGGACCATGGGCTATAAGAGAATGCAGGCGCTCACTCATGATATGGAAAATGTATTCTCAGAAGTGCGTAACGGCACAATCAAGGTGAAAGGGAATATGATCGATATCCTTTTCAAATGTTTGGATGCGCTGGAGGAATATTTGAATGCGATTCAGGCATCCGGTGATGAGGGTACTAATGACAATGCGCCGCTTATTAAACTTCTCAATGAAGTGTTGGAAAGCAAAGGAAGCGGTAGCGAAGCTGCGCCCAAGGCGGAGAAACGTCAGGATGTTTCCGGCGATAGCGCGCCGAAGCAGATAGTTGTTCACGATATCACTTTTGACGAGACACAGAAACGCGTGCTGAACGAGGCGCTCAGACAAGGGAAGAACGTATACGGAATCACCGTAAAGGTTCAGGAAACTTGTATTTTGAAGGCAGCGAGGGCCTTCCTTGTATTCAAATCGTTAGAAGCGCTGGGCGAAATCATAGTATCAGATCCTCCGGTTCAGGACATCGAGGATGAGCGCTTTGATCTTGAATTCAGCCTGGTATTCATTTCAGACAGCCCGCTTAGCAGGGTAGTGGATGCGGTTAAGCATGTTTCTGAGATTGAAG
>JAEZRJ010000004.1 GCA_023412855.1 Bacillota bacterium
ATATTAGAAGAACACAGGCTGGCATTTGAAAAGCAGGACTTGAAGGAAGTAGTTGACTTAATGAATGCGATTGAAAGAGCAAATCGCATTTTTGTAATGGGAGTAGGACGGGAAGGCACAGCCAGCAGGGCTTTTGCAATGCGGTTAATGCATTTGGGCAAAGAAGTACATTGGATGTGGGATGATACAACTCCCGGAATGATGAAGGGAGACTTATTTATAGCGACTAATGGATCGGGTAAAATAGGACATATCCATTATGTTGTGGAACAAGCGAAAAAAACGGGAGCAGAAATTGCAGTCGTAACAGGATCGCCGAATGAAATAACTCCGCGTTTGGCAGATTATGTTCTTTTCGTTCCGGCAAGCGTGTTTAACGGAACAGACGATCGGGCGGTTCATTCCATTCAGCCGATGGGAAATCTTTTTGAACAGCATTTATTCATGCTGTTCGATATCATTGTTATGCTGTTGGAAGAAAAGCTTCAGATTTCTCATGAGGATATGGAAAGCAGGCATAGGAATGTAGAATAAAATATGGTAAGAAAATGAGCTGACGCATGATACTAGTGCGCAGCTCTTTTTTTGTTCCATAGGAGTAACGTGCTAAATCAAGGAGTTTAAAAAGAAACAAGAACGTGCATAAAAAGTGGGGAAAAGAAAAAGGCGGTATTGTATTATCTTAATAACACTTTTTATGGCCGGGATATGCGTCGGCTGCCTAAGAAAATATAAATCTGTGCAATAAAAAAGGAGGAATAACATGTGCATAATCTGAGTAAAAAACTTGCTAAAAACATACAGAAGTTGTTTGCAAATGTTGGATGGTCCTCCTCTGCCCGGTCGAAATGGGGCGGAAAATCCTGCGCGCCTCCATGTCCCGGCTCCGTTTCCTCGTTCTATATTTGGCAGCGTAAGGATATTTGAGAAAGAAGCGGATATATAATCTTTGCCGGAATATATGGGAGGGAGCGCGAATATAGTTTAGTCAAGCAAATAAGCGGTGATTCATATGTTAAATTATATTTGGGCGATTATGATTATTATAGGAGTTATTTATGGAGCGCTTACGGGAAATATAAAAGCTGTGAGCAATGCAGCCTTAAACTCCGCAGGCGAGGCGGTGTCGTTATGTATTACGATGATGGGCGTTATGTCCTTGTGGGTCGGTCTGATGCAGATTGCTCAAACCTCCGGTCTGATTCGTAAGATGACCGATGGTATTCAGCCGTTCATGTCTTTTATGTTTCCGCGCATACCCAAGGAACATGCGGCGAGGGAATATATATCCACCAATATTATTGCAAACATATTAGGGCTTGGATGGGCCTGCACTCCGGCAGGACTCAAGGCCATGGAAGCATTAGCGCAGCTGGAAAGAGAGAGAGGAAACCCGGAATATACCGGAGATAAAAAAATACGGACGGCCAGCAGGGAAATGTGCACCTTTCTCATACTGAATATTTCTTCCCTGCAATTGATACCGGTCAACATGATTGTATACAGAAGCCAATATGGAAGTGCGAACCCCACCTCAGTAATTGCGCCGGCGCTTGTGGCTACTTGCTTAAGCACGGTGGCGGCGGTAATTTATTGTAAGGCCATGGATAAAAAATAAGCAGGGAAGAGATGTAATTTCTTTTGTCTGTAAGTGATATTTTCTTTTGCTGCTTCAATTAGTTGTGATCCACTTAGCAAAGCTGTGCTATATTGTCTGCCCAATATGCCGCCGGTGCATACGAAAAGTATGTTTTGGCGGCCGGTTTTTTGCAGAGACAGATAGTCACAAGAAGTATTACTTGATTTTTTAATCTGTCGGAAGATTTGCTTCCACAACATTCCAGTTGCGAATAGGACTTTTTGGATTTACAAATATCACAAAAGGCAATAATTTAGTGTATAATAACATCATTAACAAACAACCGCTAAAAATTGCAAAATTCGAGGTAGACACAGCAGCATGAAAGAATACATAGAAGGTTTTTTTGGACGGAAATCCAGCATACAAAGGAAGGTTATCATCGTGTATCTGCTTATGGCAGTGCTCCCGATCATCATCATAACCTTTTCGGCAAGCATCATATACTACAACAGTATTTTAAAAGGCGCCTACAGCCTTGTGGAGCAGAATACAGGACAGCATGGGGTCGTAGTTCAGGAAAGAATGGATGCCTTGAAAGGTGTGATGTATGAACTCCTCATCAACAACGAATGCATAAAGCTGGCTGACAGCATTAATAAAGGAGATGAAGAGACTCTTTTAGTAGATGGAGCAGCCATGGAGACCTTACTTCGAAGGAGCGTTTACACATACCAAAGCATCCGAAGTGCCGCTTTCATAGCAGATAACGGACAGTATGTGACTTATTCCAAATGGTATGGCAGTATGAATGAGAGCATTTGGTCGGATCCGGAGCAAAGAGAAGAAATTTACGACAAAATCAATAAAGAGCAGAAACTATCATTTATAGCCTCCGTTAATTTAAGCAATACGGAAGGAAGAGATGATTATGTTATAATGATGGGATATCCGGTAAAGCATCTCAAGACAAAAGAGCAAAAAGGTGTATTGGTTATGGCGCTGGATAATGATGTACTTTTGTTTGATGAAAGTGACGAGAATCAAAGAAACGGAAAAGAGGAAAGCGGAATTACCACGGTAATATTAAATGATGAGGACAGGATCATTGCAGGGGTTCCCAATGTCTGCTTAAATAAGAATTATAACGCTTACCTGGACGATGAATTCGGTAATATCAAAAGAATATCGGAGAACAGAAAAAAGATAGAGGGAACCGATTGGACAATTGTAAATATTATTGATACCGCCGTATACAGAAGAGATATTTATCATCTGGTGAGCGTGGTCTTTATTCTTATGATAACGGTTACCTGTTTTTTCTTTCTGATTGTGTTTTTTGCATCCAGAAAATACATAGGAACTATCCAGAAGATAGCACAGGGCATCCATGATTATGAAGGAATAGGCGAAGATAAGATTAATGTAGATGTGGGTGAAAAAGATGAGCTGTATGTAATCGTCAGACAGTTCAATAAGATGACGGAAAGGGTTAATTCCCTTGTAGAAATGCTCCGTCAGAGAAATGAGGAAATTAAGGCGGCGGCAATCAGCCAAAAGCATGCGGAGATAAAGGCTCTGGAAGCTCAGATTAATCCTCATTTCCTTTTCAATACATTAGATTCCATTAACTGGAGAGCCATCGAACATGATGAAGAGGAAATCAGCGATATGCTGGGAACCTTAGGAAGTCTTTTGAGATACAGCGTTTCCAACATCGATATGGAAGTGGTTCTGGAAGCGGAAATCAGCTGGTTGAAAAAGTATATATTTCTCCAAAGAGACCGCTTTCATAATTCCTTTGACTGCAGTTATGATATTACTGAGGAGGCAATGGAATTTCCTATTTATAAAATGCTTTTGCAGCCTATCATTGAGAATACGATATTGCACGCTTTTGAAGAGGTAAAGGAAGGTGGAATGATCTATGTTAAAGCTTTTGTCCGCCAGGATGAAAAACTCGAAATTCGTATTAAGGACAATGGCTGCGGCATGGAAAAAGAGGTCGTTGCGGAGATTACACAAGAAATAAAGGAAAATGGCCCTCTTAACAGCAAGCGCATAGGAATCAGTAATGTCATCCACAGGCTTAGGATATATTATCAGGAAGAAGCTGAGATTATTGTTAACAGTAAGCTTAATGAAGGCAGCGAATTTATTCTGATCATACCGAACAGACAAAAAGAGAGGAAGAGATAGGCGATGAAAACGATTGTTATCGTAGAAGATGAGTTCAGAATCAGACAGGGTCTTGGAAGCCTTATTAATAAAGTAGATATGGGATGTAAGGTAATTGGAGAAGCTGAAAACGGATATGAGGGTCTCAAGATGATTCAGGATTTGGAGCCTGATATTGTGATTACCGATATTCAGATGCCTAAGATTGACGGTCTGCAAATGATTGAAAATGCAAAAGAAATGGGCGCCGCTTGTACATTTGTAATACTGAGCGGTTATGCCGATTTCGAATATGCGAGAAGGGGAATGCGTCTTGGTGTAAAAGAATATCTGTTAAAGCCGGCTACAATATCCAGTGTCAAGGAATTACTGCTTAAGCTTGCAGGAAACGGAGAAGAAACCGATCGTCCGGGAGAGGAAGAATATTCGGAGATGGTGAAGGAAATGATTGCGATTATGGAGAAGAGTTACGGCATGCGTCTTGGGCTCGATACCTTTGCTGATAAATTCAGGCTAACGCCTGAATATATAAGTAACTTGTTTGCCAAAGAAACAAAAATGACATTTTCCAACTATCTAAAAAAAGTCCGAATAGAAAAAGCTAAGGAGCTTATTTTATCTACGGATATGAAAATTTATGAAGTGGCATGCAGTGTAGGATATTCGGATCAGAAATATTTTTCCAAAGTATTTAAAGAATATACAGGGGTTTCGGCCAAGCAGTTTGCAATAGATGTACAGAAAAATACAAGAAAATAGAGGGATTTTATACACTTTTTTTAAAATATTGGAATTTTTTATTTGTACTCTAGCGATTATACTAAAATTACAAAGAAACGAAGGAGGGTAACAAATGAAAAAGAGTATAGCACTATTAACAGCGCTGGCAATGGTCGCAGGAACGCTTATGGCATGCGGAAGCAGCACAGATTCGACTTCCGGAGAGAAGGTAACAGAGGCAGCGGGCAATACGGCAGCAGAAAACGAAAATGCTGCAAGCACCGACTCCGGTTCCGACACGACATCTGCAGACGGAAGAACGGAGATTACTTTCTGGCACTATATGTCGGAAGACAAAGAAGGAAAATATGTGAACCAGGCTGTGGAAGAATTCAACAATGCACAGGATGAAATTTATGTAACAGCTCAATACTTACCGAGAGATGAGCTCATGAAGCAATATACGATCGGTGTTGTATCAGGAGAGTTGCCGGATTGCGGTATGGTGGATAACCCGGATCATAACTCTTATGCATCCATGGGTGTCTTCGAGGATATCACAGATCTTTACAACTCATGGGAAGATGCAAGTTTTATGGAGGGTTCTATTAACTCTTGCTACTATGAAGGTAAATTATACGGACTTCCGTGGGGAAACAACTGTCTTGGCCTTTTCTATAACAAGGAAATGCTGGATGCGGCAGGGATAGCGGTACCTACCACATGGTCTGAGCTGGAAGCAGCTTGTGAAAAACTGACAACGGATACATGTAAAGGCTTGGCTATTTCCGCAATCGGCAATGAAGAAGGCACTTTCCAGTATATGCCCTGGTTATTATCTTCAGGCGGAAGTGTAACCGATCTAACGTCCGAAGGCTCTAAAGAATCTATGTCATATTTATATGGATTAATTGAAAAAGGTTATATCAGCAGAGAGTGCGTGAACTGGACGCAGGCAGATGCTGAAAAACAATTTGCAGCGGGACAGGCCGCTATGATGATCAACGGTCCCTGGCAGTTCTCGGGACTTGCAGATGATGCTCCGGACCTCGCTTACGGCGTTGCAAAAGTGCCGAAGGCAGATAATGGAGAATATGCTTCCGTACTCGGAGGCGAGAATGTAGCTATTTGCAGCGGTGCTAATGTAGAGGCATCATGGAAATTCTTAACTTGGATTACAAGTAAAGAAAAGTCACAGGATATTTGCAAATCCATCGGACGTTTTTCTCCGAGAGCCGATGTAAATGTTCAGGAAATGTTTGCGGATGATCCCCTCAGTTCCGTATTTGCGGAAGTAATGCCGAGTGCACAATCCAGAGGCCCTTCACCTGACTGGCCGGAAATCTCCGCAGCAATTTACACCGCACAACAGGAAGTATTTACAGGACAAAAAGATGTGGATACCGCAATGACGGATGCTCAGGCTAAGATAGATTCTATAGGTTCAAAATAAAAGATAAATGAGTAAAGGAACACTCGAATAAGTAAAGAACACTCGAATGAGTACAGAACACTCATAGGAAAGTCCCATCGCATGTACAATATTAAATTGTGATGTGATGGGGCTTTTTGTACTGTAATTAGGAAAGGAAGGTTGAATATGCAGTCAAATAAGCGGGAGAAAAGAGAACAGATACTCGGATATTTTTTTATTGTACCGGCAGTTATTTATATGCTGACATTTATAGGATACCCGATTGCATATAACTGGATAATCAGTTTTCAGGACGTGACTGCAAAAACATTGGGCAGCACAGCAAGAGACTTTGTAGGATTTGATAATTATAAATTGATTTTTATGGATTTAACCTTTAGAAAAGCGTTATTACACACATTTGTTTATACGGTAGGATGCCTGGTAATTCAATTTTCTCTGGGATTTTTATTTGCGATGTTTTTTGCGAAGAAATTTACACTTTCCAAAGCAATCAGAGGATTTATTGTTATCAGTTGGATGCTTCCGGTTACAGTAACCGCACTTGTATTTAAGTTTATGTTTGCAGAAAGTAATGGTATCATCAACGAAATTTTGATGAATTTACATATAATCAAGCAGCCGATTGGATGGCTTCTGCAAGGAAATACGGCAATGCTCGGACTTATTATCGCTAATTCATGGGTAGGAATCCCTTTCAATATGCTGTTGCTTACCACGGGATTGAATAACATTCCGGGAGACATATACGAAGCAGCTTCCATCGACGGAGCGAGCGGAACACAGAAATTTTTCAAAATTACGATTCCTCTTCTGAAACCGACAATTATGTCCGTATTGGTGCTTGGCTTTGTTCTTACTTTCAAAGTATTTGATTTGGTATATGTAATGACAGGAGGAGGGCCGGTGGATGCGACGGAAGTATTATCGACGTATTCTTATAAGCTGTCTTTCCAACTGTTCCATTTCGGCGAAGGAGCAGCAGTTGCCAATGTATTGTTTGTTTGCTTGTTCCTGGTGGCGTTAGTTTACTTAAGAACAATTTCAAAGGATGAAGTGATATAAGCGAAGCACAGGAAGAAAGGAGCGCAGCTATCATATGAAAAACATACACCTTACTTATAGACATAAAAATATTTTACTCAGTGCGGCAGCCGTAATCATTGCTTGTATTTTCCTGTTTCCGCTATACTGGATTGTCGTTAATTCCTTTAAGCTGGACAGCGAAATTTTTGCAAAGACACCGACGTTGTGGCCTGAGAATTTTACTTTAAAGGCATATAAGGACCAATTGGGGAGCTTGTCTGTCACAATGAAAAATTCGGTGATCATAGCAGTCGGTTCGATGCTCTTGTCCTTATGCCTGTCGGTGCCGGCGGCATATGGCCTGGCAAGATACAAAGTGAGAGGAATGAAACTGTTCGTGTTGGTCTTCCTCATTACACAGATGCTTCCCGCCTCTTTAGTGCTGACACCGTTATTCTTGATTTTTTCGAAGCTGGGAATATTGAATTCCTATTGGGCGCCTATTTTATCCACAGCGACCATATCCATACCGTTTATTGTCCTGATGCTTCGCCCGGGTTTCCTCAGTATGCCGAAAGAACTGGAGGATGCCGCGAAGATAGACGGCTGTAATGCGCTTACTGCCTTTTTCCGCATTGCGATTCCTATTTCAAAGCCTACGGTAATTACCGCAGCATGCTTCAGCTTCGTATTTGCCTGGAATGATCTGGCATATTCCATGACCTTTAACACAAAAGAAATGATGCGCCCTATGACATCGGCGATCTATACATTTATGAATCAATATGGTACAAAGTGGAACAGCATTATGGCATATGGAGTCTTATTGATCCTTCCAAGCTGCATCATCTTTGTCACCATGCAGAAGCATATCGTGGAAGGTATGACGAGCGGTTCCGTAAAGGGATAGCAGATATCGGGGTTATTAGATACATGCAATAAAACAGTTGAAAGGAGATTATATAAAATGAATGTATTCAGACAAGAAGATAATTGCTTAAAATTTCATTATGATGCGGAAGAACTTTGGATTCAGCCATGGGGGGCGAACAGCTTCCGTGTCCGTGCTTCCAAAATGGCCCAGATGCCTGGTGAGGACTGGGTGCTTGAGATAGAGCCGGAGAAGATGGTATCAGAGATAAAAATAGAAAAGGATTATGCGGCGATTAAAAACGGTAAAATCGAGGCCAGGATTTCCCATTATGGAAAGCTCACGTTTTATAACCAGAAAGGGGAAGTACTCTTAGATGAATATTTGCGGAACAGGCTGGATGTATTTGCAGATTACTGCAGCGCACTTGAAGTTGAAGCCAGAGAATTCAAGCCGATTCCGGGAGGGGATTATCATCTGTCCATGCGCTTCGTTTCCAACCCTGAGGAAAAAATATATGGCATGGGACAGTATCAGCAGCCTTACCTGAATCTGAAGGGCGCGGATCTCGAACTGGCGCAGAGAAATTCACAGGCCAGCGTACCGTTTGCAATTTCCTCTCTGGGATACGGGTTTCTTTGGAATAATCCCGCAGTCGGAAGGACCATATTCGGCAAGAATATTACAACTTGGGAAGCATATTCCACAAAATCGCTGGATTATTGGATTACGGCGGAGGATACCCCTGCTAAAATAGAAGAGGCATATGCCAGGGTCGCGGGTACGGTGCCTATGATGCCGGATTATGCCATGGGATTCTGGCAGTGTAAGCTTCGTTATCAGACGCAGGAGGAGCTTTTGGAGGTTGCAAGGGAATACAAAAGAAGGGAACTTCCTATTTCCGTCATTGTTATTGATTATTTCCACTGGCCGCTGCAGGGCGACTGGAGGTTTGATCCTAAGTATTGGCCGGATCCGGATGACATGATTAAAGAGTTGAAAGATATGGGCATCGAGCTAATGGTTTCCATATGGCCTACTGTGGATTACCGCAGTGAGAATTTTAATGAGATGAAAGAAAAGGGATATCTGATCCGCACCGACAGAGGATTCCGCATGGTTATGGATTTTCAGGGAAACACGGTTCACTTCGATGCGACCAATCCTGAGGCCAGAGAATACGTATGGCAGAAAGCGAAGAAGAATTATTACGATAAAGGCATAAAAGTGTTCTGGCTGGATGAAGCAGAGCCGGAATACAGCATTTATGATTTCGATAATTACCGTTACCATATGGGACCCAACGTACAAATTGGAAATATTTATCCTGCCATGTATGCAAAGACCTTTTTCGACGGCATGAAGGCACAGGGACAGGAAAATATCATCAACCTGCTCCGCTGTGCATGGGCGGGCTCCCAGAAATATGGAGCGCTCGTATGGTCTGGGGATATTCATTCCAGCTTCACAAGCCTGCGCAATCAGCTGGCAGCAGGGCTGAATATGGGAATTGCAGGAATTCCATGGTGGACCACCGATATCGGAGGATTTCACGGCGGAGACCCGAAAGACCCTGCGTTTCAGGAGCTCTTGATAAGGTGGTTTGAGTATGGAACGTTCTGCCCGGTTATGCGTTTGCACGGCTATAGAGAGCCTCTGAAAGAGCCCATGGGAACAGAGGGAGGGGCGGCATGCGTTTCCGGCGCGGATAATGAGGTGTGGTCCTTCGGAGACGAAGCCTATGAAATTTGCAAGACATACTTACAGCTTCGGGAAAATATGAAGCCTTATATTACACAATTGATGAAAGAGGCCCATGAAAAAGGAACGCCGGTTATGAGACCGTTATTCTATGATTTCTCCGAAGATACAAAAGCATGGGAAATTGAAGATGAATATATGTTTGGACCTGATTTTCTTGTTGCGCCCATCCTGTATGCGGATATGAGAAAGAGAGAAGTCTATCTGCCAAGCGGCAGCAAATGGAAAAATTATTGGACCGGTGAGACCTTTGATGGCGGAAGGGCTATCGAAGTGGATGCCCCGCTTGCGCAGCTTCCGCTATTTACAAGGTGTAATTAGGTTAAAAAACATTCTCAACTGTTAATTTTGAGTCTGCCAATGCGGACATGAGGTATAAAATAATGAAAGCTGCTGTGTTTTACGGTAAAAAAGATTTAAGAATAGAAGAAGTAAAAAAACCTGTTCCCGGGTATGGTGAGGTGCTCGTCAAGGTGCATGCCTGCGGGGTATGCGGAACGGATGTACATATTTATGAAGGAGACGAAGGCGCCGCGAAAAGTCCTGCCGGAACTATTCTGGGACATGAGTTTGCCGGTGAAGTGGAAGAAATAGGAAAAGGCGTAAAGAGTATAAGGGTTGGGGACAGAGTCTGTGTGGACCCCAATAAGCTATGCGGCAAATGTGAATATTGCAGGAATGGCATCGGTCATTTCTGTGAGAACATGATCGGTATCGGAACGACGGTAAATGGGGGCTTTGCAGAATATTGTGCGGTACCTGAAGAACAGGCATATCTTATTTCCGAGGAGCTTACCTTTGAAGAAGCTGCAATGGCAGAACCGGTAGCGTGCTGTCTGCATGGAATCGATATGTGTGAGATACACCCCGGGGATACGGTGGCGGTATTCGGTATGGGGATGATCGGGCTTCTTATGCTGCAGCTTGCCCGCATCAGCGGAGCGGCCAAAATTATTGCCATAGAGCCCGTGGAGATCAAGCGGGGGCAGGCGGTAAGATTAGGGGCGGACCTTGTGATAGACCCGGTAAAGCAGGACATAAAGCAAGTACTGTTAGAGAATGATATTACCCGTATTCATACAGTGATTGAATGCGTCGGAAGGATTGACAGCATGAAACAGGCGTTGGAAATTGCGGGAAAGAAATCGGTAGTCATGCTGTTTGGACTTACAAGGCCGGAGGAGGAGCTTGCAATCAAGCCCTTTGAGCTTTTTAAAAAGGAGATTACATTAAAAGCATCCTTCATTAATCCTTATACGCAGCAGCGTGCTATTTCCTTGATAGAATCGGGAAAAATTGATGTCAGATCCATGATTTATAAAAAGATGTCCCTGGAAGAACTGAGTAAAGTATTGGAAGATGGAGCTATGCGCAGTCCGGGCAAGATCATTATAGGCTGATAAGCAATTCACGGCAGTTTCAATAAAAACTTTATATATGGGAAATTGAGTATAAAACGCTCATTAGGAGATAAATTATGAAATTTACAAACGGGTATTGGCGTATCAGAGAGGAAATAGAACCGGTTTATGCTGTTGAGTATTATGACTGCGAAGTAAAAAACAATAAACTGACCGTATATGCGGCAACCAAGCATATGGGGGATCGCGGAGATACGCTGAATCAGCCGATGCTTACGGTAACCTTTTCCAGTCCCATGGAAGATGTGATCAAAGTTTCCGCGGTACACTTTAAAGGTGCCTTAAATAAAGGCCCTAACTACGAAGTAAATGAGCAAAGCGGAGGTTTTGTTTCCATTTCGGAGGAGGAAGAAAAAATTATATATACCTCCGGAAAAACCAGTGCGGTCATTTATAAGGCAGCAAACGCCTGGAAGGTGGAATTCAAAGATGGGAACAGGCTTCTCACCGAGAGCAGTTATCGCAACCTTGCTTACATGAAGAATAAAGAAACAAAGCAAAATTATATGGCGGAGCAGCTCCTTTTGGACGTAGGTGAATATGTGTACGGCATGGGAGAGCGTTATACGCCTTTTATAAAAAATGGACAGATTGTGGAAATCTGGAATGAAGACGGGGGAACGGCTTCTGAACAGACATACAAAAATATTCCCTTTTATGTTACCAATAAAGGTTACGGAGTATTCGTAGCACATGCCGGAGATGTTCATTTTGAAGTAGGCAGTGAAAAGGTAGAAAGAGTACAGTTCAGCGTGCGGACCGAACAGATGGAATATTATATTTTAAACGGCCATACGCCGAAAGGAACGGTACAGTTATATACGCAGCTCATGGGAAAACCGGCTCTTCCGCCTTCTTGGTCTTTTGGGCTGTGGCTGACCACATCCTTTACGACAAACTATGACGAGAAGACGACATCGAGCTTTATTCAGGGTATGGCCGATAGAGATATTCCTCTGCATACTTTTCATTTTGACTGTTTTTGGATGAAGGGCTATGAATGGTGTAATTTTGAATGGGACAAGGATACCTTTCCGGATCCGGAAGGAATGCTGAGACGTTATAAAGAAAGAGGACTTCATATCTGCGTATGGATTAACAGCTATATCGGACAGAAATCGAAGCTGTTTGATGAAGGATTGGAGCATGGATACTTCGTTAAAAATGCTGACGGATCGGTGTGGCAGTGCGACAGATGGCAGGCAGGGATGGCTCTGGTGGATTTCACAAATCCGCAGGCCTGCAAGTGGTATGAGGATAAACTGGAGAGACTTATCGATATGGGGGTAGACTGCTTCAAAACCGATTTTGGAGAAAGAATCCCGGTGACAGGAGTGCAGTATTACGACGGCTCCGATACGGTGAAAATGCACAATTATTATGCCTATCTTTATAATAAGGTAGTGTTCGAACTGTTGGAAAGAAAGCTCGGAAAGGACAAGGCTCTTGTGTTTGCAAGATCTACGGCAGCAGGAGGACAGAAATACCCCGTCCACTGGGGAGGCGACTGTACGGCTACTTATCCCTCCATGGCGGAGGACCTTAGAGGCGGACTGTCCTTAGCTCTTGGAGGCTATGGCTTCTGGAGTCATGACATAGGAGGCTTTGAACAAACGGCTTCAGCCGATGTGTATAAGCGTTGGTGTGCCTTCGGACTGTTAAGTTCTCACAGCAGGCTGCATGGTTCTACTTCCTATCGTGTGCCGTGGCTGTTCGATGAGGAAGCATGTGATATCTTAAGAAAGTTTGTGAAGTTAAAATGTTCTCTTATGCCTTATATCTACGCACAGGCAGTAAAATCACATAAAGAAGGAATTCCTATGATGCGCCCCATGTTTCTGGAATTTCCGGAAGATTTGACGTGCGAGACCTTGGACAAACAGTATATGCTGGGAGATTCTTTGCTGGTAGCTCCTGTTTTCAAGGAAACAGGAGAAGTTTCTTACTATTTGCCGGAAGGAAAGTGGACCAATTATCTTACCGGTGATGTGAAAGAAGGTGGCAAGTGGTATAAGGAAATTTTTGACTATTTCAACCTTCCGTTAATGGTTAGGGAAAATACTGTTCTGGCAGTAGGATGTAATGATGAAAGGCCGGATTACGATTATACGGACGGCATCACATTAAAGCTGTTCCAGATTCAGGACGGGGCACAGATTCATACAACGGTACCGGATATTGACGGCAAGGAAGCAATGAAGGTTTCCGTTTCGGCGAAAAAAGGAAAAATCTTCCTGAGCGTACTTTATTCATTGCAATCCGGGGGCGATAAGCATTTCTTTGCGGAAGCGGTAGGCCATCCGGAAGCAGAAGTGACGATAACAGAAAACGGGGCGGAAATTGTGCTATAATAATATAACAAAAAAGCACATAAGGAAGGCGGCTCATCTATGGAATACGAAAGTCAGAAAATCAGAAAAACAGCTCCAGAAATGGATCCGCTCAGAATGGGAATGGGATGGACGTCAGAGGACCTGGAAAAGCCTCAGATTTTAATAGAAAGCACCTTCGGAGACAGCCATCCCGGCAGCGCTCATTTGCTCGCGCTCGTGGAGGAAGCGAGAAGGGGTGTGAATGAGACCGGGGGAAAGGCGGCGAGGTATTTCGCCACCGATATCTGTGACGGTATGGCGCAGGGACATGACGGTATGAATTATTCCCTTCCTTCCAGGGACGTCATAGCCAATTTGATCGAAGTCCATGCAAAGGCTACGGTCTTCGACGCAGGCGTATTCATTGCAAGCTGTGATAAGGCAGTGCCGGCACACCTTATGGCGATAGGAAGAATAAACATACCCGCCATTGTGGTCACCGGTGGTGTCATGGATGCAGGGCCGGACCTTCTTACATTGGAACAGATCGGTGCCTACAGCGCCATGTATAAAAGAGGAGAAATATCCGAGGAAGAGCTTACCTACTATAAACAGCATGCTTGCCCTTCCTGCGGAGCTTGTTCCTTCATGGGAACGGCCTCTACCATGCAGGTCATGGCGGAAGCGTTAGGTCTCATGCTTCCGGGAAGTGCGCTCATGCCTGCAACAGATGCAGAACTTAAGAAAATAGCATATATGGCAGGAATTCAGGCGGTTGAGCTGGCGAAAAAGGGAAGAAAAGCTTCGGACATCGTGACGATGGAGTCTTTTGAAAACGCGGTAATGGTTCATGCTGCAATATCGGGTTCCAGCAATTCACTGCTGCATATTCCGGCTATCGCTCATGAATTCGGCTATGAAATGGATGCAGACTTATTCGACAGGCTGCATCGGGGAGCGCATTACTTGTTAGATATCCGGCCCTCAGGACAATGGCCGGCTCAGTATTTTTATTATGCCGGCGGCGTACCGAGGATAATGGAGGAGATAAAAGGCAGGCTCCATCTGGACGTGATGACGGTAACCGGGAAAACACTGGGAGAAAATCTCGAGGAGCTAAAGCAAAACGGCTTCTATGACAAATGCGAGGAGCATCTTCGCAAGGTGGGAAGAAAGAGAACGGATATCATAAGAGAATTCTCCTCGCCCATAGGAACGGACGGCACCATAGCAGTCTTAAGGGGAAATCTCGCCCCTGACGGTGCGGTAGTAAAACATTCTGCAGTGCCTAAGGAAATGTTTCATGCGGTGCTTCGGGCAAGGCCATTCGATAGTGAAGAAGAAGCCATAGAAGCGGTGCTTTCCCGCAGGATAATGCCGGGAGATGCTGTAATTATCCGTTATGAGGGGCCGAAAGGCAGCGGCATGCCGGAGATGTTCTACACGACGGAAGCGATAGCTTCCGATGAGAAACTGGGAAAGACCATCGCGCTGATTACGGACGGAAGATTTTCCGGTGCCTCTAAGGGACCTGCGATCGGACATGTTTCTCCTGAGGCAGCGCAGGGAGGCCCTATTGCATTGGTGGAGGAGAACGACATCATACTGGTTGATATTCCGGGCAGAAAGCTGGAGATAATAGGAATAGACGGAGTGCAGATGCAGGGAGAGGAAATAGAGGAGGTTCTCGGGAACAGGAGAAAGTCTTGGAAGCAAAAGGCCAAGAAGACGGATTCCAAAGTACTCGAATTATTTAAAGAAAAAGCAGTATCACCTATGAAAGGCGGGTACATGGAGTAATAGAAGGTTAAGCAATTCGGCAAGGAATTGCTTAACCTTTTTATTTGGGCAAACGATAAGCGGCTGCGCGTGCGAAACAAAAGCTATGTTGCCAATAGTATTTGGTTTCATGGAAAGGCCACTATTTTATAGATATTGTTTCTGTAGAATCCCCCAGGATAATCGCTTGTATCTGATTCATATCCAAGGCATCCCCGAACTTTCCTACAGCGGTATATTCCCCGTTTTCCTCCTGAAAGCCCTCGCTCATTAAAAGGACTTCCTGCGGCAGGACGGTGCCATCCGTGTATTGTATACCAGTTATAATAAGAGGGTAGGTAATATCCAGCTCATTGAAATTAATGCCGTTAGCCTTCTGCAATGCCTGCACATCCTTTCCGTCGAAGTAAATGGAATAGGAAAGTGGAGATAATCGAAAGCTGCGAACATTCACATTACAGCCAGCCAGCGTTATCCCGCTGTCCGCGGCGGATTGTACGCTCTGGTCGGAATACCCGCTTTCCGATAAAAGCTGCAACTCCTTATCTTTACATCTTTTTGATGATATTTACTCCAATACGGTTGATTTTACATACATATATTGTTTAACAATTCTGAAATTTGCGCAATGTTTTAGTTATTTTTATTCATTTTGTAATATTATATCTATGTATTTAGTATGGAAACTGGTATAATAATACAAAAGGGGGGATAATATGAAAACCAGAAACCATGAAATAACAACGGCTCAGAAGCTGCTCGGTGCTGATGGCTCCATCGCGGAAAGAGGCTGGTCAAGAAGGCAGCTCCAGACTTATCGCCGCGAGGATATAAAGGCCCCTAAATTCCGTATAAAAGAATGGGACTATTATCTGGTAATGAATGAAGATTATGGTGCTGCCTTTACCATATCCGACGACGGTTATATCGGTCTGCAGTCCGTCTCCTTGCTTGACTTTAAGAAGAAGCGGGAGCATACGGAGACCATTTTAAACCTTCTGCCGATGGGCAGGCTGCATATGCCGGCAAGCTCCTGTGAGGGGGACGTCAGGTATGAGGACAAACGCCTTAAGATGTCATTTTGTTTGGAAGAGGAAAAGAGAATCATAGACTGCCTCTTCCATAATTTTCATGAAGGCAGAGATTTCACGTGTCATATTGAATTGGAACAGCCGGACATGGATACGATAGCAATAGCTACTCCGTGGAAGGAAAAAAAGAACGCTTTTTATTATAATCAGAAAATCAATTGCATGCGTGCCAAGGGCTGGATGGAACTTGGCGGTGCAAGATACGAGTTCCATCCGGATACCGACTTTGGTACGCTGGATTGGGGACGGGGGGTATGGACATACAATAACGTGTGGTTTTGGGGGAGCGGGAACTGTGATTTGGATGGGCATGCTTTCGGCTTCAATATAGGCTACGGCTTCGGAGATACTGGTTCAGCTTCTGAGAACGTTATATTTTATGATTATAAGGCGCACAAGCTGGAGGATGTTACCTTTCATATTCCGAAGGACGATTATTTGAACCCATGGAAATTCACTTCAAGTAACGGCAGGTTCGAGATGGATTTCGTGCCGGTCATCGATAGGGCGGCGAAACTGAATGCATTCATTATCGCCTCCGACCAGCATCAGGTATTCGGGCGCATGTCGGGAAGGGCAGTGTTGGATGATGGCACTGTGCTTACTGTGAAGAATATGATGTGTTTTGCAGAAAGGGTTCATAACAGATATTAAGCGATTATATGTTAATATATTCGAGGCAGAGCAAGGCTGAAAGAAATGCACTTTCAACATCCTTGATTTGTACGCCCGCTAAAGCGGACAGATGGGAGCAAACATGGACAGAGATATTACTCAGATAATGAAGATGCAGAGAACGTTTTACGAAACCGGAGTGACAAAGCAGCACAAATTTCGTATGAGAGCGCTTGAAAGGCTTGAGAAAGCGCTTGAAGAATATGAAGAGGAGCTGAAACTGGCGCTGAAGACCGACTTGAACAAATCTCCTTCCGAAAGTTATATGGCGGAAATAGGATTGACCAAATCGGAGCTTTCCTATGTGAAAAGGCATCTTCGCCGGTGGATGGAGCCCCAGAAGGTTCCGACTCCTATTGCGCAGTTTCCGGCGGATAGCTTCACTCTTGCGGAACCTTACGGCGTTGTGCTCATTATGGCACCCTGGAACTATCCCGTGCTTCTCTGCCTGGAGCCCCTTATCGATGCGATAGCGGCGGGAAATTGCGTGGTGTTAAAGCCCTCTGCCTATGCTCCGGCGGTTTCGGCAGCCTTGAAAAAAATGCTTAAGAGCATATACCCGGAAAAATTCGTAGCTGTAGTAGAAGGAGGGAGAGAGGAAAACGCGGAGCTTTTAGAGCAGCGGTTCGATTATATTTTCTTTACCGGAGGAGTGGCGGTTGGAAGGACGGTTTTAGAGAAAGCAGCGAAACATCTGACTCCGGTTACTTTGGAGCTGGGAGGAAAAAGCCCATGTATCGTAGATAAGACGGCGAATGTGGAAATGGCGGCAAAAAGAATCGCCTTCGGGAAGATTCTGAATGCGGGACAGACTTGTGTGGCTCCCGATTACCTTTTGGTTCATAAGGATATAAAGGAAGAGCTGTTAAAAGGTATCTGTGCTGAATGGGAGAAGATGCTTGGAGAGAAGCCCCTCGAAAATCCCGATTATCCGAAGATAATTAATCAGAAGCATTTTGAGCGTCTTCTGCATCTGACAGAGGGAGAAAAAATAATAACTGGCGGGACCTATAAAATGCAGACAAGGCAAATCAGCCCGACTATATTGGACGGGGTAACGCTGGACAGTGTTGTCATGAAAGAAGAAATTTTCGGCCCCATACTGCCGGTACTCGCATTTGAAACGAGGGATGAAATAAAGGAAATCGTGTTATCCTTCGAGAAGCCCTTGGCATTTTATCTTTTTACTGAGGATAAGGACATGGAGCAATGGGCGCTTGGAACGTTTTCCTTCGGAGGCGGATGTATCAACGATACGATGGTTCACCTGGCCTCCTCCCATCTTCCCTTCGGCGGGGTGGGATTCAGCGGTATGGGAAGCTATCATGGAAAGGTGGGATTTGAAACCTTCAGCCATAGAAAAAGTGTGCTGAAAAGCGGTTATCATCCGGACGTGCCGCTTCGTTACCATCCGTATTCCGACGTGAAGGATAAAGCAATACGGCTGTTTTTAAAGTGAGAATGTAATGAGATAATAAAAATATGACGATAATGTCATAGAGAATACTTGAGGGATGAAGGAGAGGTATACATATGAAGTTAAGGAATTTTAAAGTGAGAACGAAAATGCTCGCGTTGGGACTTATGGTAGTTGTTGCTATGACGGGCATATGCTTCGGCTTTCTTAGCAGTATAAGCCAAATAAACAAGGAATCCATAGATCGGATGGAAGAGGTCATGGTGACGGATTATGACAATAAGATTAAAGAGCAGGTAGAAAATGCCATATCCATGCTGGAAGCGGTCTATGCTAAGTATGAAGCTGGTGAATATACGTTAGATGAGGCAAAGACTCTGGGTGCAGACCTTCTTAGAGAAATACGTTATGGAGAAAGCGGATATTTTTGGGCGGATACCTATGAAGGCGATAACATCGTACTGTTAGGCAATGAGACCGAAGGAAAGAACCGAATGGAAGCCACGGATGCCAACGGCTTCCAGATGGTAAAAGAAATCATCCGTGTGGGGCAGGAACCGGAGGGTGGATATACCGATTATTATTTCCCGAGAGAGGGAGGGACGGAGGCATTTCCGAAACGCTCTTACAGTAAAGCTTTCGAACCCTTTGGCTGGGTAATCGGAACGGGAAATTATATCGATGAAATAAATGCGGCGCTGGAAAAGACACAGCAGGAGCAGATGGCTTTTGCTACGGAAAGCCTTGCCAAGCTGTTTTCCATCACTGCCGTAATTCTTATTATTGTAGCTTTATTTACCTTTATCATAGCGTTGGAAATCATTAAAGCACTGAAAACAGCTCTGGCCTATAACGAGGTCTTGGGGGATGGAGACTTCACCGTCACTCTGCCGGACAGCTTCCTTTCGAGAAAGGATGATTTCGGCCTTCTGTCAAGGGTTATGGATAGGATGAAGAACAACCTGAAAGCGTTGATCGTTGAGATTCACGGCGATATCCATGTAATCAAGGAAATGACTGCCAATGTCAATGACAAGGTATTGGAGGTAAATCAGGAGATGGAGACAGTATCCGCCACGACTCAGGAGCTGGCGGCGAGCATGGAGGAGACTGCGGCCTCAGCACAGGAAATTTCCGCAATGTCGCAGGAAATAGAAGCCTCAGCGAAAAATATCGCTGGAAGGTCGGAGGATGGCGCGCAAAGAGTGGCTGATATCCGTATGAGAGCCGAGAAGGCCATGGAGGATACGAAGCAGGACCACGAGGCGGCAAGAAAAATGAACGGTCAAATGAAAGCGGAGCTTGGACAAGCTCTAGAGAATATAAAAGTGGTGGAGGAAATAAGCGTTCTAAGCGATTCCATCATGGGAATTACTTCACAGACGAATATGCTAGCCCTGAATGCGTCGATAGAAGCTGCAAGGGCAGGAGAAGCAGGAAAAGGATTTGCTGTGGTTGCAGAGCAGATCAGAGTACTGGCAGAGCAATCCAGACAAGCGGTGTCCAATATACAATCGATAACCGGACAGGTAAGGGAAGCGGTTTCGGATCTTTCGCTATATGCGAAGCAATTGCTGGATTTCGTATCTACGGATGTTTCGAAGAGCTATAACAGCTTTGAGGAAACGGCGCAGGCATACGAAGAGGACGCTAAATTCGTGGATGGTCTGGTGACCGAATTCAGTAAAGAAGCGTTACATCTATTGGATTCTATTACCGGTATTATGGAAGCGATTGAAGAGGTAGGCAACGCATCCAGTGAAGGAGCCGAAGGAACTACAGATATTGCCGGAAGAGTCAGCTCAGTGGTAATACAGACCGAGCAGATGACAAAAGCGGTGCAGGAGGCTAATGACAAGGTACAGAAAGTAAACGGTGAAATCAGGAAATTCAAGACAGAGTAAGAGGGTGAAGTATGGGAAGAGATGAAGAACTCCGAATGACATATTCAGGATTGCTTATGAAGGATGGCGAGAAGATGGTACGCGTCAGTTTTGAGCGCGGTAAGGGTACCTATGCGGAAGGTATCGTACCGAGAGGGGTAATCGAAAAATCTTCCGGCTTTACAAAAGAGGAAGTTGACATGCTTGCCGACTATCTGAAGGATAATGCTACGGATATTATCAACAGGGCAAAGGGTGTCAATTTCCTGAACGATTGGATGGGCAAAAAATAGCCTCAAAAAAGAAACTCCGAATCCTGTATTTGCAGGTATTTGGAGTTTCTTTCGTCTATTCCGTCTAATTTAAATTTTTATTGACATAATCACGAATGCTCATGTTATCTTCCGGCATGCGGCAGCCTATGGTGTATTTGCCGTCATGCTCGGAAACACGAAGAACATGGCCGGTCAATTCACGTCCATCCTGTAATGGGAAATCAGGAACGGATACGGCAATCTTCAGACCTTTGATGTGAGCGACCTCACGGTCACTTGTGGAAAAAGCAAAGCCACCGGCACAAATATTTATGAGATGTCCGGAAAAGCTCCGGGCTGCATTTGCGGATTTTATGGTACACTTATTATTGACAGGCAGACGGGGGTACTTTCGGCGGTTTACGATATCGGGATTGGAACTGATGGTAAGGATAAAGCAATTGGAGTCCCTTCCCTTTGCGTGAGCGAGTTTTACTCCATTCCAATTATACAGAATGCCGTTCACCACTATTTTCAGGTGATAATTCTGAACCTTGGATTTGCCGGAAAGAATCTCCTGATTATTTATGTGCAGAGTGACTACCAGTTCATTCTCGCGCTGTTCCAATACTTCGCCTTTATATTCATGAGAAGTGCCGCTTCCGGCAGAATCAGACAGAACAATCTTCATTCCGGACTTGATATCCTTAAGTCCCATGAAACCGCCGGTGCCCAGCTTCTCCATCAGGTCCCCCACAACTTTTTCAATAATTTCCACGTTGTTGGATGTTTCTTCGTACTTGTTTAACATGGCGCGGGTAGTGGTATCCGCATTCGTTATGCTCTGAATCATAAGCTCCATAACGTCACAAATTTGCTGCATGTTATCCACCATGCTGCGATTGGAGCCTTCCACTTCTTTTATCGCGGAGTCGATCATCTGAATATTGTCGCCAAGCTGCATGGAATCGGAAGTAATACTGGATACACTCTGGTTGACATGCTCCATTTTATCCTGTGTCGCATTGATCAGCTCAAGCGTTCTGGTGATAGACCATGTCATCTTGTCGGAAGTTTCCTCCAAATGCCCTAATGCGGACAGGATGCGGCTGGAGGAATTCTGTGTACCCATACTTAAGTTTCTGATTTCATCCGCCACCACAGCAAATCCTTTGCCGGCTGCTCCGGCTCTGGCAGCCTCAATAGAAGCGTTTAAAGCCAGCAGATTGGTCTGGGAGGTAATGCCTTCAATGGTACCGGTCTCCTCTTTTACCATATTGAATTCCTTTTTGAATTCTTCCAATACGCTTTCTATTTCTTTGGAGAGCTCCGCCATAATATTGGTAGATTGTACCACACCGTTAAGCTCCTCGGAGCTGGAGCTGGAGTGGCCAATCGATTCTTTCATCAGAAGAACCATCTGCTCGATCATTCCTGCTACATTTTGTACCTGAGTATTAATATCTGAGGTCATATCCATGGAGGACATGGTCTTTTCGTAAAGGGTGTTGTTATTGTGCGACAATTCCGTCATGCTATCGACAACGGAAACAGCGCCCTGATAATTTTCATCGGTTAATTCCCGTACTACGGTAACTCCGTCCACTACGGCGTTACTCGCACCCTTTACCTGCTCTACTGTGGTGGTTACGCGTTCCAGATTGCCCTTAACAGAATCCATCAAGGCACCGTCGGATTGAGTCATATGATTGATTGCCAGGACATAACCGAGATAACAAAGCAGGATACAGGCGAGCTGTATTTCATAGGATGTGAGGTCGCTGGGAGAAGTCATACCTGACAAGTAGTTCTTGATAATAACGATTATCATGACGATGACATTATAAAAGCCACAGCGCATCATAAAGTTTCTGTCTTTAAATAATATCAGCATACTTGTGAGGGGTAATATAAATACGAAGGAAATAATAGAAGTAGTGGTTAAAAGCACAAAAAGATAGAAAAAGCCATAACCGAAGGCTACTATATGCTTATAAGCAGAGGTTTCCATGCCTTTTAGCTTAAGTATAAGCAGCCCGAATAAAAAAGTAGACCAACCGATTGCCAGAAATGTCAGATAATATTGTACGGTACGAAGTCCCTTTATAACTTCGCCGGCGTAAGCCGCGGTGAGTACAAGACATAAAATCATCCAGATAATCATCGCTTGAAAATTCGCCTTTTTCTTGAACACTGATGCATCATATTCCATCAGAGTCACCATCCTTTCTCTTTTGTATTAATAAAAATATAAGTATTATCACTATACCATAAATATTTATTTTACTCCATATCTTTCCAGCATTTTGTGGTTACTGTTCATACAGTAGCTTAACACTTGCTGTTAAGCCATATAAGAATGTGATGCAGAAATCATGCGTTACTGAGAACGGAGTGAACAGTAACATTTTCTGAAATAATTTAAGATAGAGAGCATCAATCGCGAGGCGGGAAGAAGATATTCAGGCCATAGCTGAAGGTGTTCGGCAGTCATAGGAAGGCTATTTCTTGAATAGAATGATTTAACAAAGTTAACTTCGTTAACGAGGTAAAATGGGGAATAGGCCATCTTAAACGCATTATCAAATATTTCAAATATCATTATTCCGGTGGTAATATTTTATATCGTTGCCTATGGTATCATAAATAAGCAGAACGTTTACGAAGAATTTATCAAGGGAGCAAAGGACGGCTTTCATACGGTAATAGACATTATGCCTACCCTGGTGGGTTTAATGGTGGCGGTAGGAGTTCTGCGCGCCTCCGGGTTCCTTGGTTTCATAGGAAAGCTTTTTAAGGGAGTGACGGACATGATCGGATTCCCCTCGGAGCTTGTTCCGCTGATTTTTATTAAGATGTTCTCTTCGTCGGCAGCTACCGGCTTAGTGCTTGATATTTTCAAGACCTACGGACCCGATTCCTACATCGGCATGATAACATCTATTATGATGAGCTGCACGGAGACCATTTTCTACACGATGTCGGTGTATTATATGGCAGCGAAGGTAACAAAAACGAGATATACCTTGTCCGGTGCGCTTATCAGTACTTTAGTGGGAGTGGTCCTCAGCGTTATATTGGCGGGGATGATGAGGTAAATGCATATAGAAGATTCGGAGAATTGCAAATGGGGCTGTCGCACTAAGTAATTAGCGCGCAGCTCCTTTTCCGTACAAAAAACAACTGCCAGACCTCGAAAGAATCCAGCAGTTGGTGTAAAATATAAGTATGCGAAAACCTATTACTTTACAAAA
>JAEZRJ010000030.1 GCA_023412855.1 Bacillota bacterium
TGCGTCACGCTTTGTGGGAGATTTGTTCCCAAATGAAGGCGGCGTAGTGGGCTACGTCAACTGAATTTGGGACAAATATACCGCAAAGTGGGGCGTACAGATTGGGACAATGAGTTTTCAGACACGCCCTAAGCCGAAAAGCTGAATAGTAACACTTATACATTAAAACGGAATAAAATTACATCTCCATCCTTTACCACGTACTCCTTGCCTTCCATTCCTACAAGTCCCTTTTCCCTTGCGGCAGAAAGCGAACCCTGTTCTAAGAGGTCTTTGTAATTTACCACCTCGGCCTTAATGAAGCCTCTTTCGAAATCCGTATGAATCTTTCCTGCGGCCTGAGGCGCTTTCGTTCCTATCTTAATGGTCCATGCCCTCGTCTCGTCTTCACCTGATGTTAAGAAGCTGTGCAGGCCAAGAATATGGTAGCTGGCCTTAATCAGCTTTTCAAGCCCTGATTCTTTAAGCCCCAGATCTTCTAAGAACATAACCTTTTCGTCCTCATCCAGCTCCGCAATTTCCTGCTCTATCTGGGCACATATCACGAATACCTCGCTGCCGTTTTTCGCTGCGAATTCCCTTACCGCCAAAACTCCCTGATTATCTGCCCCATCATTTGCCAAATCCTCTTCCGCCACATTGGCTGCGAAGATGACCGGCTTATAGGTAAGAAGATTATAAGAAGAAAGCAGATTCAATTCGTCTTCATCTTCGGTCTCGAAGCTGCTGGCCAGCTTGCCTTCTTCCAAGTGGGCTTTGATCTTTTCTAACAGCGCAGCTTCCTTGGCAAGTGCCTTATCCATTCTCGCTCCCTTGCCCGCTTTCGCCATCCTTCTGTCCAGAATCTCCATATCGGAGAAAATAAGCTCTAAATTTATGGTTTCAATATCCCTTAAAGGATTGACGTTTCCATCCACATGGACTACGTTGGAATCCTCAAAGCACCTTACTACATGTACGACAGCATCCACTTCCCTGATGTTGCTTAAGAACTGATTGCCCAGTCCCTCTCCTTTGGAAGCCCCTTTTACCAGACCTGCAATATCCACGAACTCGATAACCGCGGGGGTAACCTTCTTGGACTTATACATATCTCCTAATAATTTCAGTCTTTCATCCGGCACCGCTACAATGCCGATATTCGGATCGATCGTACAAAAAGGGTAGTTTGCGGACTCCGCTCCCGCCTTCGTCAACGAATTAAATAAGGTACTCTTTCCCACATTGGGAAGACCCACGATTCCTAGTTTCATATTTCCTTTATCTCCTTTTGAAGTTTCTCAGTATCTCTTTTGTTCCCTCAGTTCTTCATACAACATTTTATAATTATGGTATCTGACAGAACTTATCCTGCCTTCTTCCAACGCTTCCTTCACCTTACAATCCGGCTCATTGATATGCACGCAGCCGGCAAATCTGCAGCCTTCTTCATATTTTTCGAATTCCGGATAGTAGTCTTTCAGCTCCTCCTTCTCCATATCGAACAGCTGCAGAGACGTAAATCCCGGAGTATCCATAATATACGTATTTCTATGCAGGGCAATGATTTCCGAGTGTCTGGTCGTATGCTTTCCTCTTTCTATCTTCCTGCTAATATCCCCGATTTCCATATTCGCCTTTGGATTCAGCCTGTTTATGATAGAAGACTTGCCCACACCGCTGGGACCTGCCACCGCCGTCGTCTTGCCATCGAGCACACATTTAAGCTCTTTCAGCCCTTGTCTTTTTCTGGCGCTGGCAAACAGCACCCGATAGCCACAGCTCTCATAAGCCCGCCGCAGCTCCTGTTTTTCTTTCTTTGTCGCAATATCCTGCTTATTAAAACAAATAACGCTGTTAAGCCCTTGTTTCTCCATCATAATGAGAAACCGATCCAGAAGATTGAAATTGGGCTCCGGCTTCACAATCGCAAAGATTACCAGCGCCTGATCGATATTCGCCACCGCAGGCCGTACCAGTTCGTTACGACGAGGTAATATCTGCGTGATATTCCCTAACTGCTCCTCTTCGTCCAAAACGTCCATGAGCACATCATCGCCGACTAACGGCTTTATGTTATCCTTGCGGAAAACTCCCTTCGCCTTGCACTCGTATATTTTGCCTTGTGTATCCGCCTCATCCTGCACATACACATAATAAAATCCGGCAATGCCCTTAATAATTTTTCCTTGTATACTCTGTATACTATGCATACTCTTCTTCCCTTAGGTTAAGATTCCGGTGTAAATTGAATTTCTCTCGTTAGCGTCTTTTGGGTGGATACCCCTTCTGTGGTGGTCACCTCTCCCGTATCGGGATTCGTCACCGTCTGCGCGTCGGTCGTGACTGTATACGTAAAAGTAATCGTCCCCGTTGCTGATTTGATTCCCGTATAGTTGACCGAAATCGGGAAGGATGTCGTATTCGTATTTAAAAGCTGGATTCCGTCTGCCGTATCCACTGTAACCGTAACGCCCAGTCCATCTCTATATTCGGGGTCTTCTGCCGCCGTAGGTGCCTGAATACTTCCGCTGTAGCTGTAAGACGCCTTCTTCGGTCCGAGGCTCACTTTTAGGTCGATAGCTGTTCCACTGTCCACATAGGAACCTACGGAATAGCTCTGATAACATACGAGTCCGGTCAGGGAGGCATCATCGTTATTAACCTCGGACACGCTTCCTACCTTTAAGCCAGCCTCTGTCAGCGTCGCCATGGCATCCATTTCCGATACTCCGACCAGATTAGGCACTCTGATTTTGTTATCCTCCGGGCCCTGACTAATGCGTATGGTAACTGCAGAGCCGCTGGGCGCTTTCGTTCCTCCCTCAGGAGTCTGGGAAATGACATTTCCTTTCGCTACCTGCGCGTCATAGCTCTCCGTCTTGCTTACAGTAAAGCCTTTTCCTTCCAGATTAGCTACCGCTTCTGCCGTGGATTTCCCCACGATATCCGGCACTTCTATACCGCTGGTTCCGGAATTGACCGTGAGAATGATTTCCGTACCGGAATCCACCATCTGTCCAATGCCGACGTTACATTCCAATACCAGTCCTTCATCGTATTCAGAATTTTCTTTATAGGTAATTTTCGGCGTTAAGCCCAATCCCAAAAGCTCCGCCTTTACTTCCTCGATCTGGCGTCCTACTACCTTAGGCATCTCTACCTTGCCGGATTCCTCCTGCGTCTCCTCTCCTTTGGAATTTCCAAAGGGCAGGATTCCCAGCGTCTTTCCAACTAAGAACAATACGATAAATCCAATGAGAAGGGCCGCAACGATGGCAAGTATGGTGGTAATGCGTTCCATTTTGGAATCGTATTCCCCCTCTTCCTCGTCTTCATCTTCCATATCATCGATATCCTCGTCTTCATCCTCCTCATCCTCATCTTCATCCTCATAGATCGGACGAACGTTCTTTTTCTTCTTAAGACGAAGTTCCTCTTCCATGGAATCTCTTCTGTCGGACTGTTTTTTAATCTGCACCATATCCTTATCGGTAATCATCCTCGTGGACGCTTCCTCATTGGGATTCACGATTTTAACGAAATCCTCATCCGGATTGATCAGCGACTGTTTTAAGTCTGCGATCAGATTTCCCATGGACTGGTATCTTCGATCCGGACTTTTCTGGCAGCATTTAAATACGATCTGCTCCACGCTGACCGGTATCTCAGAGACATATTCTCTGGGAGAAGGCAACGGTTCCTGTATATGTTTGATAGCTATCGCTACCGTAGTCTCCCCGTTGAAGGGTACCCTGCCGGTAAGCATTTCGAACATGGTGATACCCAGAGAGTAGATATCGCTCTTCTCATCGCTGTATCCTCCTCTTGCCTGTTCCGGTGAGGTATAGTGAACCGAACCCATGACATTGGACGTAATCGTATTGCTGGTCGCCGCCTTGGCAATGCCGAAATCCGTTACCTTTACCTTACCCTCCTTGGAAATAATAATATTCTGAGGCTTGATATCCCTATGGATAATATGATTATTATGTGCGGCTTCTATCCCCATGGAAACCTGAATGGCAATACTAACAGCCTCTTTCACAGAGAGGCGCGCTTTCTTTTCGATGTACTGCTTTAATGTAATGCCTTCCACAAGCTCCATAACAATGTAATAAATACCGTTTTCTTCGCCTACGTCATATACGTTCACGATATTAGGGTGCATGAGTCCGGCTGCTGCCTGTGCCTCCACCCGAAACTTGGAAACAAAATTCGCATTTTCGGAAAATTCCTGCTTTAGTACCTTTATTGCAACATTCCTGTTCAGCTTATGGTCTTTTGCCTTGTATACATCCGACATTCCGCCGGTCCCAATCTTTTCCAGCACTTCATACCGGTCACCGATTATCATTCCAATTTTAATCATTTTTATACTCCATGTCCGCTTTGGCGGACTCACATTCAATAGTTGAAAGTTCTTTTCTTTCAACCTTCACCTCGTCTGCAAACGGTTCGATAATAATTACCGCAATATTATCCTTGCCGCCATTATTATTGGCCGCCCTAACCAATTCTTCCGCTTTTTCCTCTACGCTTTTCGGCGAGCCCAAAATCATGCGGATTTCTCCGTCCTCCAGCATATTAGTCAATCCGTCAGAACACATCAACACAATATCGCCGGGTGTGAGCTCTACGTTAAAAAAGTCCACCTCTACCGTATCCTTGGCACCAATCGCTCTGGTGATTATATTTTTATCCGGGTGACTTCTCGCCGATTCTCTGTCGATGCCCCCCATTCGGACCATCTCCTCTACCAAGGAATGATCCCTTGTAATCTGTTCGATTTTTCTGTCACTCACTACATAAAGCCTGCTGTCCCCTACGTTGGCAACCTCCAGATATTTGCCGTTTAAGCACGTAGCCGCTACTACGGTGGTTCCCATTCCGGCAAGGGCTTCCTCTTCCTCCGCCTTTTTCCTGATAAGCTCATTGGCTGCCTCTATGGCTTTGCCTAATATTTTCACCGGGCTTTTCTCAAAAGAACGCTCTATTTCTTCCCGCATGGTTTCTACCGTATATTTAGACGCGTAGTCCCCTGCATTATGTCCGCCCATTCCGTCCGCAACGATAAATATATTCGGGAGATTTCCTACGGGAGTGTCGGATACAAATACATAATCCTGATTCAATTTTCTCTTTTTTCCAATATCCGTAACGGAAAACGTCTTTAACACCTTAAAACCTCCTGTACCTATTGATGGATGACCTTCCGGCGAAGCTGCCCGCAGGCTCCGTCAATATCTCTGCCCATTTCCCTTCTTATAGTAACATTTATTCCGTTTTTTTCAAGTTTATTTTTAAATGCCACCGCTTTCTCATGGGTGCTGGACACATAATCCCTCTCTTTTATGGGATTTACCGGAATGAGATTGACATGGCAGTTCAAGTGTCTTATGAGGGTTATGAGCTCCCTCGCATCCTCATCCGTATCGTTTATACCTCCTACAAGGCTGTATTCAAAGGTAATTCTTCTTCCGGTCTTCTCAAAATAGTATGCACACGCCCCTATCAGTTCATCCAGCCTGTAACGGTTTGCGATGGGCATAAGCCTTCTTCGCTTCCCGTCAGTCGTTGCATGAAGGGAGAGCGCCAGTGTAATCTGCAGCTTTTCCTCCGCCAGTTCCCGCATCCTCGGCACGATGCCGCAGGTAGAAACTGTAATATTTCTCTGGCTGATATTTAAGCCATTCTCATCGGTAAGCAGCCTTATAAAGCGCAGCACGTTGTCATAATTATCCATGGGTTCCCCTGTTCCCATCACTACCACATTGGAGACCTTCTCATCCGTCAGCCGGGTTATGGCATAAATCTGGTCTAACATCTCCGAGGACGTAAGGGAACGTTCCAACCCGTCTAAAGTGGAGGCACAGAAGGTACAGCCCATCCGGCAGCCCACCTGGGACGAAATGCAGACGGAGTTTCCGTGCTTGTATTTCATCCATACACTCTCTACCATATTTCCATCCCGCAGCTCAAAGAGAAATTTCTTCGTGCCGTCAACCTTGGATTCCTGCACCATCACTTCTTTTAAATCGGTAAAATCGTAGTTTTCCTTACACTTTTCCTTTAGTTCCCTGGAAATATTCGTCATATCGTCAAAGCTTTTAACGAGCTTTACGTGCATCCATTCATAAATCTGTCCGGCGCGGAAGGATTTCTCCCCCAAACCTGCCATATCCTCTTTCAGCTCGGAAAGCGTCATCGATTTTATATCTTTCTTCATATCCTGCCTCTTCAAAACCTTTCATACATGCCGTTTGAATCTCGCAATAAAGAATCCGTCCGTCTCATGAAGTCCCGGCAAAAGCTGCTTGGAATCGATAAGCTCAAAAGGGTGATTTTGGGCGAACCATTCCGCCACCCTTTCATTTTCTTCCTTGTGAATCGTACATGTGCTATAAATAAGTATACCGCCCGGCTTTACGTACTGCCATACGGTACCCAGTATTTTTTTCTGCAGCAGAGGAAGCTCCTCCAGTGCTTCTGTCGTTATATTATATTTAATATCCCGTTTTTTCCCTACAATTCCGAGTCCGGAGCAAGGCAAATCCGCCAAGACCACATCCGCCTTTTCGCCCAGTGTCTCATCGTAAACCGAAGCGTCATAAACCTCTGCCGTTATATTAAGAAGACCTTGGCGCTGTATGTTTTCTTCAATAAGCGCCGTCTTATCCTCCGTCAGATCTCTGGCCAGAACTCTTCCGCTGCCTTTTAGCTTCACCGCCGCATGGGTAGCCTTTCCCCCCGGAGCGGCACACACATCCAGGATGAAATCTCCTTCTTTTATGCCTGCATCCTCTACACAGAGCATGGAGCTTACATCCTGCACAGTAAGAAGTCCTTCCTCAAAGCCCGGGATACTCCTTACCCCCTCCAAACGCTCAAGCTCATAGGCATAGGGCAGATAAGGATGTTTTCTTATCCTTATTCCCGCCTCTTCGATTCTCTTTAAAAGAGTCCCCTTCTCCTCCACGCTCATGGTTTCCTTTAAACGAACCGTTACGGGGCGGACAGCGAGCATGGCCTGAAGCATGTTTTCCGTCTGTTCTCTGCCATAGTCTTCCATCCACATGGAAATAAGAAATTCCGGCATGGAATACCATACCGACAAATATTCCTTCGGGTTCTTCTCCTTATCAGGATAAGATATTTCCGACTTCTGCCTCGCAATATTTCGAAGCACGCCGTTGATAAATCCTTTTAACGACTGGAATTTCCGTTTGTTTGCTAACTTTACCGCCTCGTTGCAGACAGCGGAGTCAGGTATCCCGTCCATGTACAATATTTGATATACGCTCATGCGAAGAAGGTTTCGAATGAGTGGCTTCATTTTTTTTACCGGAACCTTGGAATAACTGTCCAGAATATAATCTATCTGTATCCGTCTCTCAAGCGTTCCCTCTGTCACTCTTTTCATAAACGCTTTTTCCTGTGCCGTCAGATAATCGTATTTATCCAGTACATTTCGCATTAAAATATGGCTGTAGGTTTTTTCTTTTTCTATCTCTAACAGCATATCCAGAATCAGTTCTCTTATATTCATAAAAATTATCCTTCCGGTAATCAGTCGTCGCTTCTTCTGTTTCCGAACAGAAGCAGAAGCCGAAGAAGCTGTAACAATGAAGATGCCACGCCTGCCACGTAGGTGAGTGCTGCCGCGCTTAAGACCTTTTTACAGCTGGCTGTTTCCTCTCCTCCGGTGATTCCATAGTCCTGAAGCATCACGAGCGCTCTGGAGGAAGCATTGTATTCCACGGGAAGGGTAACGATCTGGAACAATATCGCTATGGCAAATACCCATATTCCCACCTGAACGAGGCTGGAGTACATTCCGAGTATCACACCCAGAAGAATGAGCGGAACGCTCAACGTAGAACTGATATTCGCAATCGGGGCAAGCGCATTGCGAAAGCGTATCGGCATATATTCCTCCTGATGCTGCACGGCATGTCCGCATTCGTGCGCTGCCACGCCTAACGCCGCAATAGAGGAGGAGCCATAAGTGCGGTCCGACAGTCTGAGAACCTTATTCTTAGGGTCGTAATGATCGGTAAGATTCCCTGATACGCGCTCGATTCTCACATCGTGAATCCCTGAATAGTTAAGGATTCTTGCCGCCGCTTCCGCTCCGGTCATTCCGCTCTTGCTCCGTATCTTTTCATACTTGTTATAAGTGCTGTTCAGCCTGCCGCTGGCCGCGATACATAGAATCGCTCCAATCAACACCAAAATATAAGTAGGGTCCATATAATATCCGTAATATCCATACATAAGTATCAACCTCCGTATCCATTATAATGAAGTCCGCTTCATCAGATGAACAAACTTCATCAAGTAAACAACCTTCACCTTCCTTATCTGCCGAGAATCGTCCCCGGCTTCAATGCATATCCGAGCAGAAAGTCCTTTACACTCATCCTTTTTTTCCCTTCGAGCTGCACCTGCGTTACCTTCAATTCCCCTTTTCCCGCTTTCACGTAAAATGCATCCTTTTCTACCCTCGTCACTGTACCTGCCTGGGCCGCTTTCTCTTCCTGCTCTCCCGGCTCCGCTTCCCATATTTTCAAAGTCTTGTTGTCATAATAAGTATACGCGCTTGGCCACGGATTCAGTCCTCTGATGAGTCTGTCAATAACCGAAGCCTCTTTCGTCCAGTCAATATGTCCCTGGGACTTCTTAAGTACCGTCACATACGTAGCTTCTTCCTCATTCTGCTTCTCCGGAATCAGCTTTCCATTTTCTATCAAAGGAAGAGCTTCTACAATGAGCTTTGCCCCCGCTTCGCACAGCTTATCGTGCAAGGATTCCCCGGTATCTTTTTCCGAGATGGGAACCGTATATTTCATAAGCATATCTCCGGTATCTATCCCCTTGTCCATCCGCATGATCGTAATGCCGGTCTCGCTCTCTCCGTTTAGAATCGCCCCTTGAATCGGTGCGGCTCCCCGGTATTTGGGCAGAAGGGATGCGTGAATATTAATGCAGCCAAGTCCTGGCATATTCAATATTTCCTCCGACAAAATCTGTCCGAATGCGGCTACCACAAAAATATCCGCCTCGTACTTCCTAAGCTCCTCTACCGCTTCGGGTGCTTTTACTTTCACCGGCTGAAAAACGGGAATGCCGTATTTTAACGCACATTGCTTCACCGGCGGCATCTGCACTTCCGGAGTATGCTTATCCTTCCCTCTTCCCTTGGGTTTATCCGGCTGCGTCACCACTGCGGCGACCTGATGCCCTGCCTCCACGATGGCTTCCAAGGCTCCCACCGCATAATCGGGGGTTCCCATAAAGACTATTCTCATTCCTCATCCTCCCAATCCAGATCGGAAGAGTCCATCAGCTCTCCCTCTACCTTATCCACATAGAGCTGTCCGTCCAAGTGGTCCAGTTCATGGCAGATAGCACGTGCCAAAAGTTCTGTTCCCTCGATTTCATAAGGCTCCATGTTCTCATTTAAAGCCACCGCCTTCACATAATTTGGCCTCGTGACCGTTCCCGTCTTGCCCGGAACGCTGAGACATGCCTCGCTGCCCGTCTGCTCACCGCTTATTTCTACGATTCGCGGATTGATAAGCACATAAGGGTCCTCTCCCGTCACATCGATTACGACGATTCTTTTTAATATACCTACCTGCGGCGCCGCAAGCCCCACGCCGTAAGCTTCATACATGGTATCTAACATATCGTCGATCAGCTCCCTTATGCGGGGCGTCATTTCTTTTACCTCTTTACACTTTTTTGTTAATACCTCATCCCCGATTTCTCTTATGTTTCTGATTGCCATTGTTACTTCATCCTTTCTTATTTCTAATAGGAACTCATCGGATCGAAGTCGAACTGAACCGTTTCCGTCTTCAGCTCCTCCTTTTTTTTACGCTCTCCGATATAAGTTTCCAGCATATTTTTTATTTCCACCAATTTATGATATTCCGCATTCTTAATATAGAGCATATAGCGGTAAATATCGTTGACCCTTCCTACGGATGCCGACGCCGGACCGATAACATTTGTTCCGTCGTCAGCCGCCCTCATTTTTTCCCTTACCAGTTCCCCCATAACTTTCGCAAGCTCAAGTCCGGTCTCTTCCACCGCCGAAGCGATGAATACTGCCAACATATGGGATGCCGGCGGATAGTGAAGCAGCTCTCTGTAAAACATTTCCTCCTCAAAAAAGGATTGATAGTCCTGACTCGCCGCATGTACGATGCTATAGTGCTCCGGATCATAGGTCTGGATGACTACTTCTCCCGGCTTGCCGCTTCTTCCGGCCCGGCCCGCTGCCTGCGTCAGTAATTGAAAGGTACGCTCACCCGCCCGGTAATCGTTCACATGCAGCGATAAATCTGCCGCCAGAATTCCCACTAAGGTCACATCCGGAAAATCGTGTCCTTTTACGATCATTTGCGTGCCTACCAGGATATCGGCTTCCCCGTTCGCAAAACCGCTTAAAATTTCTTCATAGCTGTCCTTCGTACGGGTGGTATCCGCATCCATCCGAAGCACCCGTGCCCCCGGAAACTCTTTATGAAGCACTTCCTCTATCTGCTGAGTTCCCGCCCGGAATCCCAGAATATATTTGGAACCGCAAGAGGGGCAGAGCTTCACTGACGGCTCCTCATGCCCGCAGTAGTGGCAAACAAGCTTCCCGTTTCTATGCTCCGACAAAGAAACATCGCAATGCGGACATTTCATTACATGCCCGCAGGCGCGGCAGGAGATAAATCCCGCATAACCTCTCCGGTTCAGGAAGAGAATGGTCTGCTCTCCTGCCTCTAAACGCTCTCCTATGAGGTCGTGAAGCCTTCTGCTGAAAATGGAGCGGTTTCCTCCCTTTAATTCTTCCCTTAAATCCACAGTATAAACAGTAGGCAGTTCTCCTCCCGCCTGCCTTTTCTTAAGCTCGTACAGCTTATATTCTCCTTTTTTTGCCCTGTCATAGGATTCCAGGGAGGGAGTTGCGGAACCCAGCACCACGAAAGCCCCGTGCATCGATGCAATTTTTATTGCAGTCTCCCTGGCATGATATTTCGGCATGACTTCGCTTTTATATGTACTCTCATGTTCTTCATCTATGATAATCAGTCCCAGTTCAGGAAAAGGAGTAAAAAGCGCGGATCTCGGTCCGATGATCACATCAATTTCTTTCTTTTTCGCCCTTTCGCACTGATCATATTTTTCACCCTTGGATAAGGTAGAATTCATCACCGATACTCTGCTGCCAAAACATTTATAAAAACGCAGTACCGTCTGATAGGTCAGCGCTATTTCCGGAATCAGGACAATAGCTTGTTTTCCTCTTCTTACAATCTCTTCGATCAGCTTAAGATAGACCTCTGTCTTGCCGCTCCCCGTAATCCCATGAATGAGACAGGTGGTTCTTACTCCCGCGTCATAGGAGGATATGATGTCCCCGCATACGAAGCGCTGCTCCTCGCTCAACTCCTTTTTTGTTCCATAGCTCTCATTCCGGACATCTTCCTTATCCGCCATGAACTCTACGGGATTGCGGTAGCTGCTTTCTATTGTTATCCGAAGAGCACCCTGCTTTTCCAAACTCTCTAAGGTCTTCATGGAAACATGAAGCTTTCCGGTAAGAATCGGCACAGGAATCTCACTTTCCTTTATCAGTTCATCCAACACTCTCGCCTTCGCCACTTGTTTCTTTGCTCTGCACTCCTCCTGAAAGGCTTTTGCATTCTCCTTTGTAAGAAGGAGTTCACAAGCTTTCTTTTCCACCTTCTTTATCTTCTGCTTTGCGGGGAGCACAGTCTTTAAGGCTGCAATCATTGTAGAGCCATACTGCTCCTTCATCCATGCCGCCAGGCGGATATAATTGTCCTGCGCCGTTACGTCCTTTTCCTCCGCATAGGCTATGCTCTTTAGCTTCTCCGGCGCAAATTCTGCCCTATCCGTTATTTCAATAACATATCCTTTTCTCAAATGGTTTCCCGCACCAAAGGGCACCGCTACGCAGGTCCCTACCTCAAGTCCGCTTCTTAGTTCGGGCGGAATTACATACTGGAAAGGCCGGTCTACTTTCTCATGGGATATGTCGATTATGATGTTTGCATATTTTCCTTCCATCCGCGCTCCTTCAGGATATCCCGAATAAGGTCCCTCTCGTCCATCGGATATTTTATCCCTTCTATCTCCTGATAATCCTCGTGTCCCTTGCCCGCGAGAACTATAATATCTCCCGGCTCTCCATGGTCGATCGCATATGCGATCGCCTCTTTTCTATCGCAGACTTCCACATATTTCCCATCGGTTCTTCCGATTCCTATCTTAATATCATCTATGATGTCCTGAGGCTTTTCAAATCTGGGATTATCCGAAGTGATAATCGTCAAATCCGCCAGCCTTCCGCTCACTTCTCCCATTTCATACCGGCGCATCTTCGAACGGTTACCGCCGCAGCCGAACAGACATACCAACCTGTTGGGTTCATATTCCTTCAGGGTGCTCAACAGACTCTCCAGACTCATCGCATTATGTGCATAGTCTATGATCAGCGTAAATTCGTCGGACACCTTGACCATCTCTATTCTGCCCTTTACCCTCGCTTCCATGAAGGCTTTTCTTATCGCCTCTGCCTCTACGCCGAAATGCCTGCAAATAGCAATCGCCGTAAGTGCGTTGTATGCGCTGAACCTTCCGGGATTGATCACCTCCACCGTAAAGTCCATAAGCCCCTTCACATCGAAGAGTATACCCAGCTCTCCCGGTCTCTTAATGAGTGATAAGTTCTGCGCGCTCAAATCCGCTTCTTCATCGAAACCGTAAGTTTCTATCATGCAGGTATGATTTTTCGTCACTTCTCTCCAGTGAGAATCGTCCCTGTTCACGATGCCCACGCGGCATTGCCTGAAAAGGAGCGCCTTACATTCCAAATATTCTTTAAAATCCGCATGTTCATCCTGGCCGATATGGTCCGGCTCTAAATTGGTAAATATCCCCAGGTCAAAAATAAAGCCCTGCGTTCTATGAAGCTTAAATCCTTGAGAAGAGGCCTCCATAACGACAACATCACAGCCGGCATCCGCCATTTGCCTGAAATATTCCTGTATCAAGTAGGATTCCGGCGTAGTATTGAGCGAATGCAGTCTCTTCGTACCGATGATCACCTCGATGGTCCCGATAAGCCCTACCTTGTACCCCGCATTTTCCAAGATGGCTTTCACCAGATATGAGGTAGTGGTCTTGCCCTTCGTTCCGGTAATTCCGATGACCTTCATCTGCTGCGCGGGATTACCGAACCAGGCTGCCGATAAAAATGCCAAAGCATAACGGGTATCCGCCACTTTAATTATGGTAGTTCCCAACTCCTTTGGAACTTCCACGTCCTTTTCCACAACAAGAACCCTGGCCCCCTTCTCGGCAGCCTCTTTTGCAAAGTCATGGCCATCTGCCTTGGCTCCTGAAATGCAGACGAACAAGCACCCTTGTGTTACTTTACGGGAGTCGTAAACTAACGCATCGACGCTTGCCTCCACCTTCCCCATCCGACATTCGTATTCCAGCTTTTCCAGCAATTTTCTCAGTTCCATCTTCATTTTCCCTCTTTTCTTTTAAAAGAATAGCATGGATATTCACTTTTTTCAACTTCTGCCCTTAAGTCTTGCCCTTAATGAAAGTATTCCATTACTGTTCACGCAGTAGCTTAACACTTGCTGTTAAGCTACGTAAGAACGTGATTCAAAAGATGATTTCTGCTTCGCAGAGCGAATATACATGCAGAAATCATGCGTTGCTGAGAACGGAGTGAACAGTAATGCACTTTAAAAAAGGTTTATATTTAATTTATCTTTTTTAAATAATTTGAACACACATTCTTCACATATAAGCCTTATAGTATTAATCAAGATAGTTGAAAACTCACTATCTCCCCCCCTCATAAGAAAATGCGAAAAGGTCCGGTAACCCCGGACTTTTTTGCAATAGGAAAGTGCTCCTATTACATAAAAGATAGATGCGCAGCTACGCGCGCGGAACAAAAGCTGTGCTATCAAAGTATTTGGCCACGCAAGTGTGCGAAGCACACTTTTGTTCCATTCTCCAGTTCTCAGTCTTTCTTCTCAATCTGCACCTTAGCGAGCAGTTCTTTCGAAAGTCCCAACGCAATCTCTCCGCTTTGGAACGTAGCCGCACTGGATGCTGCCGTCGCTGCCGCCCTCTTCAAAGAAGAAAAGTCATCCTCACCTTCCAGTATGGACATTGCATAGGAAGCCACCACGCTGTCGCCGCATCCTACTGTGTTTAGCGCCTTCACCGAAGGTGCCTTAGCCCATAATACACCCTCCTTAGAAACCGATAGCAGCCCTTTCCCGCCCATAGAGACCACTACCTTTGCAATTCCTTCTTCGCACAGCTCTCTTGCCGCATCTGCAATATCCCCTATATCTGTTAGTTTATGCCCCACCAGATATTCCAGTTCCTTCTGATTAGGCTTTATCATATAAGGGCAAGACTCTATGCCGAATCGAAGTGCTTCTCCGCTTGTATCCAGTATACAGATTTTTTTATTTTCATTTCCAATTTTAATCAGCCTTTTATAAATATCAGTGCGTATTCCTCTGGCTACGCTGCCTGAGAGCACGACCAACTCGCATTCCTTTATTGCCTCTTCATAGCTTTTTACGAATAGTTCCAGTTCTTCATCGGATACCTCCGGTCCCGGCTCAAGAAGCTCTGTCACATAACCATCCCCGGCAAGAACGTTTATGTTGCTCCTTGTCTCTCCCGCCACCTTGGTAAAGCGGCAGTCTGCTCCTATGCTTTTCATATAATCTTCGATAAACAGCCCCGTATAGCCGCCCAACAGCCCGCATGTCATAACAGGATGTTCGCACTGCCTCAGTATCTTCGCCACGTTAACGCCTTTTCCTCCCGCAATGTTCTGTGCCGTCTCCATACGGTTGACCTGCCCAAGGATCAGAGAGTCTGTCGTGTATGTCTTGTCCACTGCCGGATTCAATGTTACCGTCAAAATCATAGTCTTCCTCTTTCTTATTTTCCTTATTTGTAGTTTTGCAGGACAATCTGGATGCTTTCCCTGCCTGCATAGCTGTTGATGGATGGATAATAGGTAATGCTTATGGGAATATCCCCTCTTCCGCCCTCAAGCATCCTCACTATGTTCTCTTTCCCTGCCTGTGCCGAGAGGAACTCATGAAACTTATCCAAGTCTCCGAAGTATACCATCTCATAGGAACCGCCTTCTTCATCGCGTACGTTGTATTTGCCTACATTCTGATTCTTTCCCATTATTCTTGCATTTATAATATGTACATTCTTCTGTGCAAAAACCGGCTTACTGTTTCCTACACCGAAAGGCTCCAATATCCCCAGTTCTCCGATGCGTTCCTTAGTAAGATAAGAAAACGGCATCGCCGCATCGATATGCACCTTCTCCTCGAAATCCTCCTCGGTCAAACGACAGGCTTCATTTATTTTTCTCCGGAAGCTTTCCACATTTTCTTCCTCCATGGAAAGTCCCGCCGCCATTTTGTGTCCGCCGTATTTCGTAAAATATTCCTTGCAGGCCGTCATCTCCTCATACATATGATACCCCTCGATGGAACGCCCTGAGCCCTTCACGCCATCCTCTCCTTTGGTGAGCACGAAGACGGGCCTTCCGTACTGCTCCCGCAGACGTCCCGCTATGATTCCGGCAAGGCTTTCGTGGCATTCCGGAAGGTAGACGACAAGGACCTTGTCCTTCTTCCATCCGGTCTTCTCAATACATTCTACTGCTTCTCCCGTTCCTTTTAAGGTCATTTCCTTCCGGCTATCGTTTAAATCCTTCAGCTCGGCAGCGATTTTTACCGCTTCCGAACGGCTCCTGCTGCTAAGCAGAGAGAGCGCCCTCTTGGCGGTATCCAGCCGTCCCGTGGCATTGATACAAGGCCCCAGTACAAAACCTATATGATAGGCTGATAACGGTTTGCCCTCCAGCCCGCATACCTCTATTAATGCCTTTAACCCTTGGTTCCTTGTGTGCTGCATATTTTGAAGCCCGCATTTTACAATAATACGGTTCTCATCTCTAAGCTCCATCACATCGCAGACGGTCGCAAAAGCAGCGATCTCCAAAAGCTCCTCCATGATTTCCATCTCATCTTTCGGATGGAGGGAAGAAAATAAGGCCTGTACCACTTTGTATGCTACAACGCCTCCGCACACATTCTTATACGGGTAACCACACGCCTCCTGCTTAGGGTTCACTATCGCATCTGCTTCCGGAAGAATATAAATCCGCCTTCCATCCTCCTCTTCATAAGGAATCTCATGGTGATCGGTAATGATTACTTTCATCCCCAACTCCCTGGCATAGCCCACCTGCGAAGCTGCTGCAATCCCGTTATCGCATGTAATAATTGTATCAATACCATCCTTATGTGCTTCTTCAATCAAGGAATCGTTCAGACCGTAGCCGTCCTTTATCCTGTGAGGGATTACCGTATCCACGTTTCCTCCGCAGGCACCTATCCCCCGCAGAAGAATATAGGAGGAGCATATCCCGTCCGCATCGTAATCTCCGATTACACGGATTCTCACCCCCTCCTTTATTTTATCGCAAAGCAATGCTACCGCCTTATCCATATCCTTAAGAAGACCCGGCGCATACATGTCCTGTCTGCCGCCCTTTAGATACATTCTTATCTCTTCTTCCTCGATAATATCTCTATTTCGTATGATTCTCGCCAATACCGGATCGATATTATATTTTTCCGCTATTTTATTAAAATCGGCTTTTTTCGCCGATATGAACCACTGTGCCATAAAACTGCTCCTCCGCAGCCGGCAGCGCTTCCAATACTTAAAAAGGCGGTACAACCCAACAGTCATACCGCCATAAGTATCCGTTTTGCCGGATTATTTTGCTTTTGCTTTCTTTACTATTTTGGTACGGAATATATACCACATCGCTCCCGAGAGGCAGATGGAGGAATAAGCTCCGCATACGGTACCTACCATAAGCGGGAGTGCGAACTCCTTGATACTCGTTACACCAAAGGCGTACAGAGCCAATATCATCAAAAATACAGTTAATGTCGTAAAAATACTTCTGGATAACGTCTGCGTAATACTCCTGTTAACTAACTCCTTCAAATCCGCATTCCTTCCCGCCAAGGCCAGATTCTCCCTGACGCGGTCGAAGATAACGATGGTCGAGTTGATGGAGAAGCCGACAATTGTAAGCACACAGGCTATGAAGGTGCCTCCTACGGATATTCTTGCCGCCGCGTAGAACACGATTACCACCAGCGCGTCGTTTAACAGCGCCAGCACGGAACTTGCACCGAAACGGATATCCTTGAACCTGAACCAAATATAAACGAGGATACATGCCATCGATATCACCAGCGCAACCACAGCGTCTGACTGCATCTCATTGCTGATTGCCGAGCTGATCGTCTCAGATGTAATCGTACTTTCATCCACCGAGAAGTTCTCTACCATGGAATCCTTGATGGCCTGCCGTTCCTCTGAAGCCAGAGTTCTCGTCTTAAAGATAACCTGATTGGTATCCGCGACCTTCTGGGTCTGTACGTCACCGTCTCCGGTAATATCCTCGATCAACGGAACGACCTTGCTGTCGATATCCGCAATGGACAAATCTTCATTAAAAGTAACGTTCGTGGACGTTCCGCCCACAAACTCGAGGCTATAGTTAAATGCGCTTCCCTTCGTCGTATGGTTAACGCCCATTACAACAAAGCCGCCTACGATAATCGCTATGGAAATAGCGAAGAAAACCACTTTCTTGGATAAGAAATCTATGGTCTTTATCTCTTTTCCCACGCCGTACAGTTTCACATTCTTAAGCCCTACCGCGTAACATGCGTTCATGATTAGCTTCGTAACAAAAAGTGCGGTAAACATAGACAAAACGATACCTAACGCCAAGGTCTGTGCAAAGCCCTTTACCGTACCCGAGCCCTTTAGTCCCAGAACGAGGGCCGCAATAAGAGTGGTGATATTACTGTCGATAATCGCGGGCATCGCCCTTTCAAAACCAATTTTAATAGAGGTCGGAATTGTCTTGCCGGTAGCCAGCTCTTCTCTGATTCTGGCGAAAATAATAACATTGGCATCCACCGCCATACCGATGGATAGAATAATACCTGCAATACCCGGCAGAGTCAAAGTAATTTCAAAAGCATTCAAAAGTACTACGATGAGCGCCGTATAAACTGCAAGTGCCAGACTGGCTGCCGCACCCATCACATAATATACGACTACCATAAATACGACTACCATAACAAAGCCGACAGCGCCTGCCTTTAAGCTCGTGCTGATCGCCTCCGATCCTAACTGTGCGCCTACTACATTGGAGCGAAGCTCCTCTAGCTGCAGCTTCAACCCACCGATACGAATGGTAGAAGCCAGACTCTCAGCCTCCTCGTAGGAAGACATACCCGTAATGACCGCTTGTCCGTCCGTAATCTCAGCTTGTACGGCCGGTCTGCTGATAACGGCATCATCATAGATGATATAGATAATATCATGGGTAGGATAAGCCGCCTTCGTTGCCGCAGCGAATTTTTCCTTTCCTTCGCTCGTCATAGTGAGCTGTACGACGAACTGGCTGTTTCCCATACTGTCCTGCTGGCTTCCCGCCTCCGCATTCGCGATATCGGTACCGGACAGAACTTCTTCGTTAGCAGAATTCATAAATACGAGGGAACCCGGCTTGCCAAGCTCCTCTAAGATGGCATGTTCATCGGAAACGCCCGGAATCTCAATGTTGATTCTATCCGCACCTTCCTTATATACCTGTGCCTCCGTGCTGTAGTTCTCCACACGCTTCTGTAACTTGTAGACGGTATCCGCCATATCCTCGTCCGTAGGAACTTCATCCCCTACTACCTGATAGGTTATGCTCACGCCGCCCGCAAGGTCCAGACCGAGCTTGATGCCTGAGGCTGCTCCGGCTTTTTCGGTTCCTATACCTTCCACAGCCGTAAAGGTAAGTCCGGCCAGCGCCAAAACCATTACAAGTAAAATAATGACTGCTTTTCTCTTCTTCATCTTCTTATTATCTCCTTTTTACTCAGCCAATGCTGCTTTTATCATAATAGCGCATTCTATGCGCTTTCTTTGCAGTTCGCAGCCCAAATCGTAGACGTCGTTTATGTCGCCTTTAAAATTGTAAGAATTCGCCGCACAGCCTCCGCTGCAGTAGAACTTGGCAAAACACTCCTTACACTTATCCTTTGAGTAAACGTTGCAGGTCTTAAATTCTTCTTTAATATCAGTGCGGACGACACCTTCATCAACATTTCCCATCAAAAATTCTTCCTGCCCGACGAATTGATGACAGGGATACAAATCTCCCCATGGGGTCACAGCCAGATATTCCGTACCGGAACCGCAGCCGGACAAACGCTTCGCCACACATGGTCCGCCTTCCAGATCCACCATAAAGTGAAAGAAATTAACCGGCTTTCCCATCCTTCTTCTCTCCAGAAGATCCAATGCGAGCTTGTCATATTCAGCAAACAGCCTGTCCAGATCCTCTTCCCGAAGTGCATAATCCTCCTCCGGCTTCGCCACTACCGGCTCCACCGATATTTGCTCAAAGCCCAGGTCCGCAAGGTGGGCCACATCTTCAGAAAAGTCCTGATTGTTTCTTGTAAAAGTACCTCGCACGTAGTAGTTCATCTGTTCCCGGCTCTGAGCGAGCTTCTTAAACTTAGGAACAATCTCCTCATAGCTTCCTTGTCCGCCTCTGTGGGGGCGCATCTTATCGTTGGTACTCTTTCTTCCGTCGATACTGAGCACTACATTGCTCATTTCCCTATTGACGAATTCCATGACCTCGTCATTTAATAAGACACCGTTGGTCGTAAGGGTAAAACGGAATTTCTTATGATTTGCTTCCTCCAGACTTCGCCCGTAAGTTACCAGATTCTTCACCACCTGCCAGTTCATGAGTGGCTCTCCTCCAAAGAAATCCACCTCCAGATTGATGCGGTTCCCTGAATTATCCACCAGAAAGTCAAGTGCCTTCTTTCCCGTCTCGAAGCTCATAAGCGCCCGTCTTCCATGATACTCTCCTTCTTCTGCAAAGCAATATTTGCAGGCGAGATTACAGTCATGGGCTATGTGCAGGCAAAGAGCCTTTACTACCGTCTCCCGATTCTTAAAATCTCCGATATATTTTTCGTAGATATCCGGCGCATACAAAATCCCTTCCGCCTTCAAAGCCAGAATCTCCTCCAGAGCCTCTTTTATCTCCTCTTCTTCATAAGGAAGAATCTCCTCATTTAAAGCCGCCCTTGTAAGCGCATTCACATCCTCCGGCGTTCCTTTTTCCAGCAATTTCTCCACTATCTTCATTAAATCATAAACAATGTCGTCTACCACATGCACTGCTCCGCTGTTCACATCCAGCACGATGTTGTATCCATTGTTCTTATACTGATGTATCACTTCGTTATTTCCTTTCTTATCTCCAACTGCTTCTATCCGCTTTTCATACAAAACGTATAATAAGCAGCGATTTACATCGCTGCTTACAAAAACCTGTGATCCCTTAGCTTATTTCACCTTCTCGCAACTCTGATTACCAACGGTGCAAGATGTCTTACAAGCTGACTGGCAAGATGTCTGACACTCTCCACATCCGCCTTTTTTCATGGATTCTTTATAATCTCTCGTGCTTAATGTCTTAATATGTTTCATAACAAAGCCTCCTTACGTTTCATAAACTTATTGTAGTATAGCATAAATCATTCATAAGGAAAAGCATTTTTTTTCTAGCTCAGCATCCCGCCTAACATCCCGCTGCCCCCGCATAAAAGAAATACTGTTAAGGCGTTGGAACCCACATCCTGCAGGCTATGATTCACGATTAATGAGACCAGCGCCAGCACAGCGAAATACAGCACTCCCATCAAAAGTCCCCACAAAAATTTTCTGTTTCCCATCCGTTTCCCGGCTATGAATCCTGCCAAAAAGGTTACCGCTATGTAAACTAAAATGATGCAAATATTGACCACCTTCTCCTGAAGGCTGAACCGGTATAGTATTAAAGCGAGCAAAAGTAAAAGTCCGGCCGTTAAAACATAAGAAAATAGAAGACATTTCAGCAAGAATATATTATGTAAACTGATTCCTCCATCTTCCTTCGCATATGTGCTTTTTCCTCTTCGCAACCCTATATTTCTCATACAAATCCCCTTTCCTCTTTTTTCTTCGCTTCCTTCTCTTTTCCTATGGAATAATGGTTACTATTCAGCCATGAATATCGCAAGGTGTTTTTTGTGAGCGAAGGTCACAAAAAACCCGGGGAGGCAGGCGAGAAATACTGCACAGCAGTATTTCTGTGCAGTATTTATTGCTATGAAGCCGAAGGCTGAATAGTAATGAATAAGGCTATTATAAGTTATTCCGACTTGACACCCGTTATGCTATATTGTAATATTTCAAATAAGTACATGGAAATAAATTCCACACAGATTACCACATAAGGAGTGATTATATTTTGGATACCTCTGGTGTCATACAACTTATCGTTATCATTATTTCAGTCGGATTATCAGCCTTTTTCTCTTCTGCGGGAACCGCACTTTCCTCAGTAAATAAAGTGCGCATAAAAGCGCTGTCCGACGAAGGCAGCCCTAACGCCTCCATCGTATTAAAGCTTCTGAACAATCATGGTAAAATGGCAAACACCATTCTTACCGGAAAATATATTGTCAACCTGACTGCATCTTATCTTGTCATGATTCTCACTTTTACCTTCTACGGAAGATACGCGACAGCCGTAACAACCGGCATTCTGGTTCTTGTACTTCTGCTTGTCGGAGAAACTATCCCTCAAAATACTGCTATCATCTATCCTGAAAAAATTTCATTGCTTTGCTCCAGACCGGTTCTGTTTTTTATGTATCTGTTTACTCCTATCGTATATATTTTAGACAAAACAGCCCTTGGCATTTCCAAGCTTTTTCATACGAATATCCGCCAAAAAGGGGAATTTATGACGGAGGACGAGTTCAAGACCTATGTGGATGCAAGTCACGAGGAGGGCGTAATCGAATCGGAAGAGCGGGAAATCATTTATAATGTCTTTGATTTTATCGAAACGATGGCGAAAGATGTAATGATTCCCCGCATCGACATGGTCAGCGTAGACTTAAACATGAAATACGACGAGGTGCTGAATATATTTAAGGAATCCATGTATACCAGACTTCCCGTTTATGAAGAGCATAAGGATAATATCGTAGGCCTCATTAATATCAAGGACTTCATCCTCCTGACGGATAAGGAAAATTTCCATGTAAAGGATATTCTCAGGGAAGCCTATTACACCTACGAATATAAGAAAACTTCTGATTTAATGATAGAAATGCGGGAAATTGCTGCCAACGTGGCATTCATCATGAACGAATACGGCGCTACCGCCGGCATGATAACAATGGAAGATTTGTTAGAAGAAATCGTCGGCGAGATCAGAGATGAATACGACGGCGATGAGGAGGAGCTGATTCAGCCAATCGATGACAACACCTATCTCGTAGAAGGCGGAATGAAGTTAGACGACATCAACGCCGTCTTGGAAACCAATCTGGAATCTGAGGATTACGATTCCATAGGCGGCCTGATCATCGAATCCCTCGACAGACTCCCTTCAGACGAAGAGACCATCGTCATCTCCTCCGGCATTACCTTACAAGTAAAAGGAATCGGACAGAACCGTATTAAAAAAGTACTGATGACACTGCCTGTAAAAGCACCCCTCCCAGAACTGGAATCGACAGAAAAAGAGCCCCCTGCCGAATATCGGGTCAGCGATATCGAAGAGGACTTGATAGAAAACCGTGATTCTCATTCCTAAGCCTGCAATAAATCCAATATTTCCAAAGGGTCGTCGGCAAACACCTTGCCGCCGGCCTTTTGCTGTTCTTCCTTCGTCCGAAATCCCCAAGTAACCGAAATGCAATCCATGAAAGCGTTCTTCGCCGTAGCGATATCCACCTCGGAATCCCCTACATACACAGCAGTTTCCCGGGTGCTCCCAAGCAATTTCAACGCTTCTATTACCGTATCAGGAGCCGGCTTTCTATTAATATTCTCCTTCTCCCCAATCGCCACCTGAATATACTCTGCGAAATACTGCTCTTTCAGCTCCTGTACCGCATCGTAATACTTATTGGAGACAATCGCCATCTTATAACCCCTGCGTTTTAGTTCCACAAGCAGTTCCTCCACATGGTCATAAAGCCCCGTCTTATCGTTACAGTGCAAGGAATAATGCTCTTTAAAAATCTCGAACACCCTCTCGAACTTCGGGTTCTCCCTCCCTTCCGGTACGGAAAGCTCCACTAGTCTCATCACGCCGTTCCCTACAAAACGCCTGACTTCCTCCATACTGCGAAGCGGCATGCCAGCCTTATCCAAAGCGAAATTCACACTTTCCTTCAAGTCCTCCAATGTATTTAATAGCGTACCGTCCAAATCGAAAATAACGGTATCCCACTTTCTCTTTTCTAACATTTTTTATCTCTCCTTTACTTTTTTATTTTTTATTGCCGGAACAAAAGTGTGCTGCGCATACTCCCGCAGCCAAGACTTCGGCAGCACAGCTTTTGTTCCGCGCGCGTAGCTGCGCATCTATCTTTCTTTAATAGTAGCACTTTCCTATTAAAAGAAAAGCTGACTCAATCCCCCCGATTATAAAATACTAACACAAATTTGTAAAGAATCTCCTTTTTATCGCTTAGGAATCGTTACTATTCAGCCTACGGCTTTATAGCAATAATTATTGCATGCTTACACCCCCGAGGGTCCTGTGCGCAAAGCTCACCAAAACACCTCAAAATATTGAATGCTAAATGGTAACTAGAAATCCCAAAAATCATTTTTACCGATTGAAAAACTCTCTCTATATATGGTAGAATAGAAAACAGAATACTACTATAAAACCTAAGGATAAAACACGTATGAAAATAGTTAAGAGAATTACCTATACACTGCTTGGCCTTGTTTTAACAGGTGCCGTCGTACTCGTCGGTATCATATTGTTTGCGGAATACAGCGGCAGACGTTTTACCCCCGGTTCCACCAAGGTGGCAGAAGGCATTGAGGACGATAAATCCCGTCTGGTATACGATGAAAATGGCAATGTCGTAGAGTTGCCAAGTGAAAGTTCTGACTCACCAGCCACAACCGGGCAAGAGACCAGCGCTCCCGTGCAGGATATTCCTTCCGGGGATGCTTCTGCTCCTTCTGCAGATTCGGTACAAGAAATTGCTGCCGAAACAGAGTCTGCTTCTGAAGAAGACAACATAGAGCGTGTTTATGTCATGGATATGGGTGTAAACCTTTTCCATACGTCAGACTGCCCTTATGTTCAGGAGATAAAGCCAGAGGATCTTTCCGAAATGACTACTTCCCGTGCGAAGATTTTAAACGCAGGCTATCAGCCTTGCACCTCCTGCAATCCATAGTCGCTTTGCCGTAGCTGCCTTTTAGCCCTCGTATAATTTGCAACTTGCTGTACCGATATTCACCTGTTCGCATATAGTAAAATTAAGTAAATTTATGGTGATTATATGGCATATACAGTTGTTTTAGACGCTGGACATGGAGGCGCCAATCCCGGCGCAGTTTATAATGGAAGGCAGGAGAAAGACGATACACTCCGCCTCACTCTGGCAATTGGCCAGTTGCTTGAAAATGCAGGCATAAATGTCGTCTATACAAGAACCACCGATATATACGAAAGTCCGGCCCAAAAGGCCGCCGAAGCAAATCAGGCCGGAGCCGATTTTTTCGTATCCATCCACCGCAATTCCAGTGTATATCCTAATCAGTACACCGGAATCGAGACATTAGTATACAGTCTTTACGGACCTGCCGCGGAAATGGCAGCAAACATTAATGAAAATCTTGAGGCTCTCGGCTTCGTTAACCACGGAGTCAATGAACGCACGAATCTGATTGTTCTAAATCAGACACAGATGCCCTCTTTATTGGTAGAAGTCGGGTTCATCAATAACGAGCAGGACAACGCCCTTTTCGACAGCCGCTTTCAAGAAATTGCTCAGGCCATTGCCGATGGTATTATAGATACATTAAACACACAAGGATAAAGCACATAATATTTTTTGCTTTAAAAAGGGTATTTCATATATTTGTGTCAATGCACAATTATATAAAATACCCTCTGTTTTTATATTTATATAATTAGGAAAGTACGCCTATTACATAAAAAATGGATGCGCAGCTATGCGCGCAGGACAAACACTCTCTTATTCTTCGCTATACCCTTGCCTTAAAGCTTCCTTCCGGGCTTCTATCTTTGGCAAGCGTGCTGTATTCTCCTGATTTATTGTAAGAGTCCATCAGGTAATTATGATTTTCACCCTTGAGACTTACGTTAAGCTGAGTTGTACTTTTCACATTCTTGGACTTTTTCCACAAACCTGTCGCGTTCAAAACAGTTTCTTCGAATTTCTGAAGAAACCTTCGCAAATTTCCCTGCTCTTTTTTCAGGCCGCCGCTGACGGCACCCTCTATCTCGCTTACCTTCCTCGCATTTTCCTCTTCAAAATCCATTTCTTCATTTTTCGGATTGTCATTTTTAATGACAGACGTAGCGAGAATTGCTTCTTCCTGCCTGTTGCTTCCTTCCTTTTCTCCATGGTTCGACAATATCACTTCTTCACCGGAAAGAAAGGTGCTTTTTTGTGTTGTAGCCGCAGAAACATCCTTCCTATCAGCTTCTCCCTCTTCCCCTGAATCGTTCCAGAATCGCACTGCTTTGGAAACTACGCTCTTCCATCCGTTCGTTATTATATTCCGAAAGGAAAAGGCTTCCTGCGTCTGCACCTTGACACTCTGCGCTTGATCCGTTTCCGTACCGCTTATACTTGCTGCGCCGCCGTTTTTCTCTAACGAACTTTCCTCTTCGTGGACGCAATCCGTCACCATATGTTCATGAGTCTGTGTCTGATAAGAATGATTCAAGCCACTGCTTCTTTCAATCATAAATATTCACCCTCTTTTTCTTTCGAGAAACCGATGTCTACGAAGGCATTGTTTCTGCGAATCACGCCAAGCCCCTCCACGACATCCTCATCGCTTCCGACTGCTATTCCTATTCTTTTCTTATCCCTCGTTACGAGCATGATGCTGTGCGTCTCTTCTCCGACCCGTTCACGGCGAAGCCTTCCCGGGGCATCTTCCATCTTATGATAGGCCCATACGATGTCCTGATAATACACATACAACCATTCTCTGACTCCCTGATAAAAAATAAAGTACTTTCCATACCGGACATTGCCGGCTCTCCAGGCGGTATTGTAGTCCATCCGCACCATACTCTCATTATATTCCTTCCCCGAAGCCACTTCTAACTTAGTTATTCCCTTCATCTTATGCCATGCCCTTTCGGCCTTATCTCCCTTATCGCAATTCGGCCAACATTATTTCTTTTATAGTTATATCGGCAATTTCCGAATAACTGCATACTGCAATACTATACATTTCCATTTTATCACATATCTGGAAATATGCGATATCTTTTTCTTGTCCCTCGCAAACAACTCTGCCACTTGCATATTCTCTTTCTGCATTCCGCTCTTTTGCAAAGTATATGACAGAGGTATCCATGCCCTGCCTCATTCCCTTTCCCGTCAATTTCATATGCGCTTCCTTTATTGCCCACATCCGGAAAAACATTTCCACAGAATCCTTTCCTCCTGCTGCCCCCATCCGTTCAAGGGTTTTCTTATCCTCCCCGGAAAAAAAGCGGGCCGCAATGCCAGACTTCACTTCCCGTTGTTCTTGAATATCTGCGCCTACCTCCTCCTCTGATATCGCGCATATCACATAACTTCCCGAATGAGAAAGGCTGAAATAAATATCGGGATAATTATTAAAATACGGCTTCCCATTTTCACCGAAGGAATATGCGAAAGAAAGCGGTATTGCATCCGCCTGCAAACCGCTTTCCTGCGCCTGTATGTCTGCAACTCCCGCCTGAAGCAAATATCCGGCAAGGAGACTTCTTTTTCTATCCGTTTCATTTCTGCACTGCCGCACCTTCTCCTGCCTTACCGCATCTATTTTTTGCAAACAGGTGCCGTAAACGGTTTCATCGGACAATGCTGCAATGTCTGCAATATATAATCTGATCACTTTCTTCTCCGATTTACTACTCTGCTGCTTCTTCCTTTAAGTTCAAAGCAATTCCGAGCTCCTCAAGCTGTACACCGTCCACCACATCCGGTGCATTTGTCAGAAGGCAGGAGGCATCCTTAACCTTCGGGAATGCCATGACATCCCGGATGCTGTCCGCGTTCACCAAAAGCATAACGAGACGGTCGAGGCCGTAAGCCAGCCCTGCATGGGGAGGCACACCATATTTGAAGGCATTTAACAGGAAACCGAAACGATTATAGGCATCTTCCTTCTCAAAACCCAGCACCTCGAACATCTTCTCCTGCACATCATTTTGGAAAATTCTAACCGAACCGCCGCCCAGCTCTACACCGTTTAATACGATGTCATATGCTTTGGCACGTATTCTTCCCGGGTCGCTGTCCATATATTGAAGGTCCTCATCCATAGGCATGGTAAACGGATGATGCATCGCCACAAAACGGTTATTCTCCTCATTCCACTCCAGCAAAGGAAACTCAGTTACCCATAAGAAGTTGAACCGGTTATCGTCAATCAGCCCCATCTGCTTGCCCAGCTCCAAACGCAAAGCACCCAGAACGCTCCATACGATATTTGTCTTGTCCGCTGCGAATAAGAGCAAGTCGCCCTTTTCTCCATCCATAGCTTTTACCAAATCTGCAAGCTGCGCTTCAGTCATAAATTTGGCAAAGGAAGATTTATAACTTCCATCCTCTTCTATGCAAAGATAAGCCAGCCCTTTTGCGCCGTAGCCTTTGGCAAAGTCTACCAAAGCATCGATTTTCTTACGAGGCATAGCACCCTGACCCTTGGCATTAATACCCCTTACGGAGCCGCCGTTTTCCAAAGCGGAAGTGAATACGCCAAACTCGCTGCCTGAAACGACTGCGGATACATCCGTAAGCTCCATTCCGAAACGGGTATCCGGTTTATCTGACCCGTAACGATTCATAGCGTCTATCCATTTGATGCGCGGAAGCGGAAGGCTTACCTCCAACCCGATGGCATCCTTGCATACCTCTTTAATCAGCCTCTCGTTCACATCGATTACGTCCTCAACATCCACGAAGGACAGCTCCATGTCTACCTGTGTGAACTCCGGCTGTCTGTCGGCACGAAGATCCTCATCGCGGAAACATTTCGCTATCTGGAAATAGCGGTCATAACCGGAGCACATCAAAAGCTGCTTGAAAAGCTGGGGCGACTGGGGCAGTCCGTAAAAAGTCCCCGGATGCACGCGGCTGGGCACCAGATAATCCCTTGCCCCCTCCGGCGTAGACTTGCCGAGTATCGGTGTCTCGATTTCCAAAAAACCTTCCTCCGTCAAAAATCTGCGGATGGAGGCTGTAATATTGCTTCTTAAAATAAGATTTCCCTGCAAGTCAGGCCTTCTTAAATCCAAATAGCGGTATTTCAAGCGAAGCTCTTCCTTCGTCTTGGAATCCGCCTCGATGGGGAATGGCGGTGTCTCCGCCTCGGATAAAATGCGGGTTTCCTTCGCACGAATCTCTATATCGCCGGTTGCCAGGTTCTCGTTTACAGCACCCGCTCTCTTCTCTACTTTGCCGACGATAGCTACCACGAATTCGCTTCTCATCTTTTCCGCCTTTGCAAAGCTATCTGCACCACAGTCGCTCTCCTCGAAAATAATCTGGAGCAGACCGGAACGATCTCTTAAATCCACAAAGATAATGCCTCCCTTGTTCCTCTGCTTCTGTACCCAGCCCATGACTGTTACCGTTTCTCCTACATTCGCTCCCGACAACTCGCCGCAGCGGTATGTCCTCTTTAAGCCTTTCATCGATTCTGCCATTTAATCATTTCCTCACAATCTGTCTTTGACAACGCACTCTTTTCATTATTTCCAATTTTATTTTTTTATAGGATCCTTATAGAATTCTTCGAACTCCATATATCCTTCCGCATTCAGCTGTTCCTTCTGGAATTTCTTGTTTTTGTTCATGCGCGCCACCAGCACCTGCATGCCCTTTTGCCGTTCTTCCTGTGCCTTCGCAATGATTTCACACAGTGCATCTGCTTCTACGCCCTTTTCTATAAGATATGCAACTTTCCTGCTCTCATTTGGAATCTGGAAGCCCTTTTCCTGCATGATCAATATGATGCGCTCAAAGCCTATGGAAAATCCGCAGGCGGGAACATCGTTCCCCGTAAATTTACCTACCATCTTATCGTAGCGTCCGCCGCCTCCGCAACTGCCGCCGAATTCCGGCATCGCGACTTCGAAAATGGTTCCCGTATAGTAAGACATTCCTCTGACAAGGGTCGGGTCAAATACGGTTTCAAATTCAGACGCCTTTGTAGCCTTTACGCTTGCTATAATTTCCTGAAGGCTCTGCTCCACTTCCGGCTCCAGCACTCCCTCAAGCCTCTCGGCCAAATAAGAAAGACCGTCCTGGGCCGCTTCCATTCCTTCGAACAGCTCCAGATACTTTTCTATGCATTCCTCAGCAAAACCGCTTTCTTTCAACTCAACGGCAACTCCCGTAAGCCCGATCTTGTCCATCTTATCCAAAATGATAAATACCGTATCGTAAGCTTCCTCGGCAAAACCGCTGTAAGCCGCCATCGCCTTCAAAATCCGTCTCTCGTTGATTCGAATCTGAAAGTTCTTAAAGCCCAGCCGCCCCAATGTCGTTGTAGTGGCCAATATAAGTTCAATTTCCGCAAGGTTGGAAGGCTCTCCCAATATATCTATATCACACTGCATAAACTGTCGGTAGCGCCCCTTCTGAGGTCTGTCAGCTCTCCATACATTTCCCATCTGCAGGGCTTTAAACGGTGAAGGCAGTTCATTGGCATGGTTGGAATAATACCGAACCAACGGAACTGTCAGATCATAACGAAGACCTCCATCCACCAAATCTTCCTCACTCTTTGCTTCATCCAGATTCAGTTTTTCCCCACGCTTTAAAATCTTGAAAATCAGCTTCTCGTTCTCTCCGCCCTGCTTGCTGCTTAGATTTGCAATGTTCTCTACGCAGGGTGTCTCGATGGAAGAAAAACCGAACTTTCCGTAGGTTTCCTTGATCACGCCGATCACATAATCCCGAAGCTGCATTTCCGCAGGCATAATATCCTTCATGCCGGTAACCGGCTTCTTACTCAGTGCCATAATTTACGCTCCTATTCACAATTCAATTCCTGTTACTGTTCACTCCGTTCTCAGCAACGCATGATGTTCTGCAATGCAAACTTTTTGCATTTAAATTCGCTTCGCGAAGCAGAAACCATCTCTTGCATCACGTTCTTACGTAGCTTAACAGCAAGTGTTAAGTTACTGTGTGAACAGTAACCAATTCCTTCATTTATTACTTAGTCGATTTTACACTGTTTCAAACGGTTTTTCAATATAAAACTCCAATTAGCTACTTCCTTATTGCTATTCAGAGACTTCCTTCACTTACATCATTTCAAACAGCTTCCTCTTCCGCTCGATCATCTCATCAATTCTCTCTATATATAAGGCCACATCCTTCACGTTGTCTATACGCTCGATCCGCCCGTCCTCAAGTACCGCCTTTGATATGCTTCCTGCACCGAGTGCCGCGATCGTCTGCATTTCCTCCATGATGAGGATATTATAAATTCCATATTTTCCAGACTCCGCATAGCCTACATTCTCAAGGTTGCCGGACATATTTTTCTGTCTGTACAAATAATACGGCTCCATGTCCATAGCCCGCGCAGCCTGTGCTGCTATTTCCATAGTCTCGTCCGTATTCCGAAGGGTCGAAAGCCCTTTTTCCTCGATCCAGCCGCTCATTCTGGAAGCTCTCTTAATAGCGAGGGAATGTACCGTCAGGCTGTCGGGGCGCAACTTTTTTATTTCCTCCATCGTATGGATCACATCTTCTGTCGTCTCTTCGGGAAGTCCAAGAATAATATCCATATTGATATTGTCGAAGCCTTCCTCCCTCGCTGCTAAAAACGCCTCCTTCACCTGAGCTACACTGTGGTGCCTGCCGATCAGTTTCAGCGTTTCTTCCTTCATCGTCTGAGGATTTACCGATATGCGTGTAATATTATGCTTTTTTAACACCTTCAGCTTTTCCCTCGTTATACTGTCCGCCCGGCCCGCTTCCACCGTAAATTCCTGCAGACAGCTTAAATCAAAAAAGTGTTCGAGAGAACAAAACAGCCGCTCAAGCTCCTCCGGCTCCAGCGTAGTGGGCGTTCCTCCTCCTATATAAACAGTATCCAGCATCTTGCCGGACAACGCCGCCGCCGTAAAAGCCATCTCCTTTTCCAACGCTTCCAAATAATCGCCCACCCGCTTTTTCCATGTACAGATGGGATAAGAGGTAAAGGAACAATACAAACAAGTAGTAGGGCAAAAGGGGATTCCAATGTATAGACTATAGCCGTCCTTATAATGAAGGCGGGAAAGAAGTTCCCTTTCCCGTTTCGCGATATCGATGCTCAGAACACCTTTTTCTTCGCTGATGAAATAGGTATCCTGCATGAAGCTCATGATTTCTGATTCGTCCTTTCCCTCCTCAAGCATCGTCATCGGAATCTTAGTGGGACGTATTCCCGTCAGCGTACCCCAAGGCAGCTTTTTTTCAAGCTGCTTAGACAGACCGTTATAAATGAGCTGCTTTAGCAAATTCTTAACTGTCTGCCTATCCGCATCTGAAGCATGGGATATTTCGCTTATTTTCTCCTTGGCTTGTGGCTCATCCTGCGCCTTAAGAATCATCCTGACAGAGGTCTCACCGAATTCAATGACTATCCTATGGTCTTTCTTCTCTCCCTCTGCGCAGAACACCTTTACCTCTTCCTCCGGGTAAAACGCCTTCACCAGGGAATGTATATCGTATTCAAACTGTGCTTTATTTATCCAGATTGTAAGCATCTATTTTCATTCTCCTAACTTTGATTGTGTCAAGTTATAACCGCCTTTCCTATCTTACCACAATCATATGCATTTTAGAAGAATCGTTTTATGCATAATACCTCGCCTGTGCCTCAAACATTTCTGCATAAATCCCACAGGGAAGGTTCGCTAACTCTTCATGTGTTCCATATTCCTTGATCGTATTGTCCGCAAATACGGCTATTTTGTCACAGAATTTACAGGAAGACAGTCTGTGTGAAATATAGATTGCTGTCTTACCTCCTATTAATGTGTCAAATTGCCTGTAAATATCATATTCTGCAACCGGGTCCAGCGCTGCAGTAGGCTCATCCAGGATGACAACGGGCGCATCTTTGTAAAGAGCTCTTGCTATAGCAAGCTTTTGCATCTCTCCACCCGACGGTTCAATACCTTCCTTATCAAAATATTTATATATTTGTGTATCAATACCTTTGGAAAGAGATTCAACTTTCTGTGTGAGTCCGCTCAAATCACAGACCTTTTCAATGTCCCGTTCCTCCACTTCTTTTTTCCAATCCCCAAACTTTATATTTTCACGTATCGATAAAGCAAACATTTTAAAATCCTGAAAGACGACTGCAAGCTCTTTTATGTAGGAATCGTAATCAAAGTTCTTAATATTTATACCGTTTAACAGGATTTCTCCTTCGTCTACATCATATAACCGGCATAAAAGCTTGATAAAGGTCGTTTTTCCCGCGCCGTTTAGCCCGACTACCGATAAATGCTGACCCGGGGAAATTGTAATATTAATATCCTTCAGTATATATTCCTGCATGGATGGATACCTGAAAGAAACATTACGAAACTCAATGACCGGAAGCGTTTTCTCCGATATAGTCTGCGTCCCTGATCTATAAGTATCCTCCGTATCTATAAACTTTACATATTCTCTCATAAAGTTCAATTTTCTATGTACTTCCTGGATCTGATTCAGCAGGCCCTGCAAACTATCTTTCAAGCTGTTGGAAGCACCGGCTAACAAGGTGAAATCTCCGATACCTATAGTACCTGTAAGAAGCCTGTAACTTAAATACCCATAAATGCAAAGACCTTTTAAGAAGTTGACAAAGCTTCCTACGCAATTCCATCTTCCGATACTGTTTGCCGTATAATAAAAAATATCGGAGCATTGCTTCGTAGTATTTACAAATTGTTCGCGCATCATAGGCGCTCCATGATATAGGCGGATACATTTTGCAAATTTTACTTCCAGTATATTCCTTGTTGCATAACCAAAAGCTCTGTTTACCTTTGGGAATTTTTCAAACTCAATCTTTTGTATCTTGCCTGCCTGCCATACCGTAAAGGTTCCGCCGATCACCGCAAATAAAGCAACAACTAGAAGTACCGGGCTCATTACTGCTACGATTGAAATGACACCTGCTAAAATTAATGTATAGGAGAAAAGCAGCTGAATACTTTCACTAAGCCCCTTCATTCCGCCGGAATACCATGCCATTCCCTCATCCGCTTTTCTTCTTTGATTCAGGGTTTCCGGATTTTCTGTAAGCGGAAAATCCATGGTCATTGATTTGAGACTGAGCCTGTCATAAAAATACCGTTCAAACCAATCATCATACTTTGCAAGGCTGGTTCTTACAATATGAATTAAACTTAGGAAAAGAAGATTACCCACGACAATACCGGCAACAATAAATAGTAATATTTCTACATTTCTATTGTCCACCAGTTCCTCTAATAGATATTTTGATAATATCAAATTAATAAAAGGCTGTCCCGCATTCAGCAGAATACTTGCAACAAGAAGTAATAGATAGACCGGCTTTTCATGCCATGCCGTGGAATAAAAGTATTTTAATGTTTTAAGCATAGCAGGTTTCCTCCTCACTCGCATAATACCTCGCCTGTACCGCGAAAAGCTGTGCGTATTTTTCCCCTTTTTGCATTAGTTCTTCGTGGGTGCCGTATTCTATCAGCTCGCCGTTCTCGAACATGGCAATCTGATCGCAGAACTTAGTACTTGATAACCTATGGGAAATATAAACAGTAGTCCTACCGCCTGCCATATGATTGAAATTTTCATAGGATCTGCTTTCTGCAATTGCATCCAGCGACGCCGTCGGTTCATCCAGCACCACAACCGGTGCCGCTTTATATAAAGCTCTCGCAAGCATCAGCTTTTGCTTTTGTCCGCCGGAAAGATCAATTCCGGAATCATTTAAATTTTTATACAAATAGGTATCTATGCCAAGCGGTAATTCCCGGATCTTATCTTCTAAATCTGCATCATACAGGTATTGTATAATTTTATCCCTATTCTGTGTCTCAGCCGTTTGCATAGATACGTTCTGTGCAAGGGGGAACGCAAAGCTTTCATCTTCCTGAAAGACAGGTGCCAGTAACTTCCAGTAAACATCCAAATCATATTCAGCAATATCCACACCGTTTAAATAGATGTGTCCTTCTGTAGGTTCATATAATCTGCACAGAAGCTTCACAAAGGTAGACTTTCCGGCTCCATTCAGTCCCACGATCGCCAGTTTTTCACCAGCTTTTAAGCAAATGGACAAATCCTTCAGTGCATAGCTGTCCGCTCCGGAATACTTAAAAGAAACATGGTCAAAAACAAATTCATAATCAACATCCTTTTCCCATTCGAAATCTGCATTCTTTTCTTTAAAGGCTTCTTCACAAGCAAGATAATCTTTGTGAAAGTTACTTTTGCTAAGCTTGTTATCCGGTTCATTATTACTTTCAAGAAAATCACGATAATCATTCACATGGCGGCTTTCGCTGCATATCCGGATGAACTTTGTAAATATTTCGTTTAAAGCAGTGGATGCGTTATGTACACTTCCCAAATATAAGGTAAAGTCAGCTACCGTTAATCCTCCGAAAAGGACTTTGTAAATCAGGAAGCCATAGGTAATTCCCTCCTCTAAAAACCTAAGAATATCACCGATAACATAGTATTTTGCATATTTATTCTGTGCCAGAATATGCTTTTTATTTAAAAAGTCACTTCCTTTCCGAAGCAATTGATATAAAGGTTCTTGCATTTGAAAAAGACGAATGTCCTTCCCGTATGCGAAATCCGCTGTTTCTTCTCTATATGTCCAGCTTGCCATCTCTTCTTTTGCCACCTTATTTTCACACTCCTCCTTTTCATAAACAGAGGCCTTATTAATAAGGGCAAAACGAATGAAAGAAAGGCTTAGTATCAAGGTGACAATAAATGGATTGATCATAGCTAAAAGTACCAGTGCCATAACTGCCCTTACCAGATTGGGCAATAACTGGTTGGACCAGTAATGCAGCCCCGCAACTCCGTTACCGTTGTTATTGATTGCTCTCCTGGCCTTAAAAATACCTTTCTGTACTTCCGGGTCTTCATGCATGCAAAAGGGCATTGTCCAGACCTTGGTAGTCCAGAAAAGCGCAAAACGGTATTCTACGTCATGCATTCTGCCTTCTGCCTGTTTGTCGCAAAGGTTAGAGGCGACCAGCATCACAAGCTCAGTGGTTGCTGCAATAGCCACCATGCATAGTACTCTTTGTACTTCTGCCCCCGATTTTGCTGATTGTTCAAATATCTCAATAATCCATTTTATAACATACAGCCATACATAGACACTCAATCCTTGTGCCAATGCATGAATAATTGTACAAGGTATGACTAGCGGCTGCCATTTCACAATTCCTGCGGTCACATACCGTAGATTCTCCCATACTGAATATCTGTTTTGTCCTTTTTCTACTTTCCCACGTGCCCTCATATCGTAGCCCCTCTCCCTTTATGTAAATCTTTCTATTATTGTTACTGTTCACTCCGTTCACAGTAACTCATGATTTCTGCATTTAAATTCGCTTCGCGAAGCAGAAATCATCTCTCATATCACGTTCTTACGTCGCTTAACAGCAAGTGTTAAGCTACTGTGTGAACAGTAACACCTATTATTACTCCAGACTAAACCTACACGTATCTTCTATCTTTTAGGCCATGAATAATGTTATAATTAAACATATTTTACTATTTCAATTAGGTTTTCCAATAAATAATATTAAATTTATATAGTATTTTTTTCAATATTAGATTAGAAACTATACAAAATATGGCAAAAATACACAATTATCTTCTCCTTTAAATTTCCTTTTCTTCCGCTTCATTTTCAATTTTCAGATAACACTAAAATAGGACCTAATCTTTACTTTATTTTACAAAGTTAAAGATTAGGCCCTATGCTGATTACAACGAAATCTGGAGATACCTTTATAATAGACAGATTGGGCTATTTACTTTTTAATAATCCGTCATTACCATACTCTGCTCTTAAAGCCGCTTTTTCAAATTATAACAATATATTTTCTTCAAAATAAGGGACATTCTCAACAGACAACCATTCACTTATAGCTTCCACGATAAATTGATGATCTTGTTCATGCGGTAAATTTGAGACAGTAACGACGGCTACTATTTCAGCCGATTTTAGCCGAATTGGAAAACCTCCTCCGCAAAAGACATAGTCTTTCGTACTTAGCCCATGTGTTTCCACTTGCTCCCCCATTATATGAGATGTTGCCCATGCATTTAATGAACTGCAATTCATGAGATGAACTGCGTTGAATTTCCTCTGCATCCAATTCTGATTGTTCAGATTTGTGTTTTCCGTCGCATATTGAAAAATAATATTGCCGTTTAACCTTCGAATTGCAACAGCTAAATCAATCTGCTTTTGGGCAATTTTTTCAACGAGAAATTTTCCCAATTCCCAAGCATCATTATTTGAAAAATGATCAAACCGCAGCATTCTTTCTTGTTTGTCAATAATTTCTTTTATTTGGATATATTTTTCTTTTTCCATAACCAGCTCCTTTAAACCATAAGCCTATAAATATTTTCCACATCTTTTTGGTTTAGTTTTACAAATCCGCCTAAAGTTCCTGTATTTACATCCCCATAACAAGCCGTGTGTGCCAGTTTTTCAATATCCTCTTCTTTGGCTCCAAGTTCATGAAAGTTCTTTGGCATTCCGATAGAAATCAGGAATTGACGCAATGCTTCAATTCCGGCCAGAGCGGTTTTTTCCGGCTGCCCAAAATCCATCTGACATCCCCATACACGAACCGACGCTTGTGCAAAACGCATGACATTATGTTTCATATTATAGCTAAATACAGCCGGCATAACCACCGCAAGACCCGCTCCATGTGCGCAGTCATACAACGCAGATAACTCGTGTTCAATGTCATGGCTGGTCCAGTCTTGTGTACGCCCCACTCCACAAGAATTATTATGAGCCATCATTCCTGCCCACATAATATTCGCCCTTGCTTCGTAATTGTCAGGATCTTCCATCACCCTGGGCCCTTCATGAATCATTGTCAGCATCAAAGCCTCTATCATCCGGTCTGTCACTTCAACTTCTTTCGTATTGGTCAAGTAACGTTCATACAAATGGGCAATAATATCTGTAATCCCACATGCCGTCTGATAAGCTGGAAGCGTCTGAGTCAATGACGGATTCATGATTGTAAACTTAGGTCGCAGTGCCTCTCCAGTTGTCGCCCGTTTAAACATCCCGTCCTCTTTCGTAACGACAGAATCTGCCGATCCTTCGCTTCCTGCTGCTGATATCGTTATGATAGTACCAATAGGCAGAGCTTCCTCTACAACTTTGCCTTCATAATAGTCCCAGAAATCCCCGTTATATAATGCACCCGCTGCAATTGCCTTGGCTGAATCAATAGCACTTCCTCCACCTACGGCCAAAATAAAATCAATGTTTTCTTTTCTGCAAAGGTCAATACCTTTATAAACTAATCCGCTTCTGGGATTCGGCTTCACTCCTCCCAACTCAATATATGACAATTGTTCCGCGTCCAGCGATCTTTTCACTCTATCTAACAATCCAGACCGAATCACAGAACCTCCTCCATAATGAATCAGTACCCTGCTTCCTCCGAAGCGCTTCACATACTTGCCTGTTTCATTCTCTGTTTCTTTGCCAAATGCAAAGTATGTTGGAGCATAAAAAGTAAAATTATCCATAAAAAACCTTCTTTCTATTATTTGCTTACAGTATAGGACTCTTAATCAGATAATACAAGAAGGCACATTTTTCCCCCCAGGGCACCTTAAGGTTCCCTTGTATCATTTATCACATTCACATTGAGCATGAGTCAATTCATATTTATCCCCAATATTGCTGCTGCCCCAGTTACACATAGCTTCCAAAATAGGGTATAGCGTTTCCCCATGTTTTGTGATTGCATACTCTACCTGCACCGGCGTCGTTGGATATACTTTCCTCTGAATCACTCCCGCCTCTTCTAATTCTCTCAATTGCGTTGTGAGCGTTTTTTTATGAGCATTTTGCAAAAAACGAAGAATTTCGTTATATCGCTTCGGACCTTTCTCCATAAGATAATGGAGAATCAAAGGCTTCCATTTACCGCCTATTATTTTTAATGTAATCTCCATTTCGCAAGAAATCTTTATTTTTGATGACATTATACCCGCTCCCACATCTCAATGTTATTGCCGGATTAAATTTACCGCATTCAGAAAAAACTATCTATCTGAAAAAGATTATAACTCAATCCTTATTTCCATATCTTACAGTATAATAAACCGTAGTTGCTATGTCCAGCAGAAAGAAAAAGAGAATTACTATTACGATCCCGTTGATAAGGGTATCCGTATTATAATAAATCATCAAATCTCCCTTTGAGGAAAAGACAATTCCGGTTTCCCGCTGCAATGACTGCACAAAATCTTTGTTCCATATAGGCAACACCTTCATGAATATAAATGTCATAATAAAGCCTATGATGTCCATCGCAATAGTCGTCACCATTACCCTATAGTTATACCGCCCTGCCACGAGCTTCACAAAATCGCTGATAATGCCGGCCATAACACTGATAATAAAAAACGGAAGCACCTTCCCCCAGACAGATAAATTGAAAAGAGGAATCGATATCATCTCATCTCCCTGCCTTATCCACGCTCCCATAAGCTGGGGCCTATAAGCGAAGAGAATAATTACCAGCACACCGAAGACGATTCCTACCGCGCTCTCACCTCTGCTTATCATTGCCTTTTTATACGGAATCTGAGGAAGTTTTTCCACGGACCACGCTTCCTCTGATAAATCGAGCTTCACATGATATCTCTGCATAAGAGCAAAAATCAGTGTTATAACGCCAAAAATCTGTAAAAGGGCGGAAGGAAGCGTGATTCCTATATCGAATACCTCCCACCAGACACTACGGCTTAACAACTCCTCATTGACTACATGAACCATCGCAGAGATAATGTCAGACAAGAGAATTGCTGCCCCGGCACAGATAAGAACAATTTTTAAAATATAGCAATATCTGTCGTAATATTCCCCGCTAATCAGCCCTTCTCCATCTCCGCGATAGCTTCTCGCCATCTTAGCCGGATCTCCGAGTTCTGTAAGTACCGCCCTTTCACATTCCTCACGGCTTACATCTGAGCTGCCTTCCCGTTCCTCTATCATATCCTCAATCAATGACCTAAGCTCCTGCTCGATATCCTTCCTTTGCTTCTCCGGCAGGCGCCGCACTACATCGTACAAGTACTTTTCCGTCAATTCGTTCGATATTTTTTCTTTCATCATATTCCCATCATCCTTTCCCATGGATTTATTTCGTCTCCCGCTTCTAAATGGTTTCCTGCTCCAATAAGCGGTTCATGCTCTCCGTCATCTCCCGCCACTGCGCCGTCAGTTTCTCATACACCGCATCGCCCAACTCAGTTCTCTTATAATATTTCCTAGGCTTACTTCCGTCAGTTTCCCATTCACTTACAAGAAGCTCCTGTTTTTCCAATCTTCTAAGCAGCGGATATAGCGTGTTCGTGTCTATGCTTACACCTTTTTCCTCCATGCTTTTAACAAGGGTGTAGCCGTACTGCGGCTCATTCAGCTGGCTGAGGACACTGAGTACTATAGTACCCCTTCTCAGCTCCAAAATCAGCGATGATAATATTTCATTCAGTTCTCCCATAGCTTTTTCCTCCTGTGTATTATATTATAATGTGTATCACACACTATTGTCAATACAAAAATAATATTCGTCAGCACAGCTTTTGCTTGGCGCGTGTAGCTGCGCATCGCCTGCCCAAAAGGTAACTCTTTCACACAGTAAGGCAACAAAGTCTTTTCTATGATATAAAAAAAGCCCGGAACATTTTTCCCTAAACGTTCCAAGCTTTTCCATTATCTCTTATTCTATCGATTTCTTTCATTGACAAAAAGGATTATACTTCTTCTCCCAGCCGATTTCTGTAGGTTCCCCATGCCCTGGATATACCTTGACTTCATCGGGCAGCACATACAGCCTTTCTTTTATAGATCTTGTAAGTGTGCTCATACTTCCCGTAGGCAGATCCGTTCTCCCTACCGATTCCTGAAAGAGCGTATCGCCGCTTATAAGCATTCCGTCCTCCTCAAAGTAATAACAGCAGCCTCCTATCGTGTGCCCGGGAGTTGCAATAAGACGGCAGGTCATTCCAGCTATAGTTACCTGCGCCCCATCCTCCAAATATTCATCCGGCACTACCGTATATGCCCTCCCCGCCTGTTCGGATACATTCTTTACAGAGTCCTCGCACAGAGCCTTTTCTTCTTTATAGGCATATATTTTCGCCCCGCTTAATTCCCGCAGCCTTTCGCTTCCCCAGATATGGTCGAAATGTCCATGCGTCAGGAGGATTCCCTTTACCTGAAAGCCTTTTTCCTTCAAGGACTCATAAATATAATCTCCGGAATCCGCGGGATCGATAAATATCACATCGCCGCTTCCTTCCTTGTATACAAAATAACAATTAGTCTGACAGATGCCGAGCACCATGCGTCCTATTTTCAAATTCGCCATTCCGTTAATCCTTCTCCTTTCGCGGGTCAGCCGGTAGTCCTTTCGATGTCGATAACACTTTCCACGCCTCTCATTTTATCGATGATGCGGTTAAGCTCTTCCCTGCTTCCTATTTCGAAGGAGGTAGACAAGGTCGCCAGCCCTTGCTTGTTCGTTCTCGTATTCATAGATAAAATATCCACGTTCTTCTCCGTAAGCGCACGGGATATATCCGCAATCAGACCGCTTCTGTTATTGGCGAATATCCTGATTTCCGCAAAATATTTTTCGCCGGTAACCTCCTCTGTGGACTGCTGCCACTCCGCATCGATGAGCCGCACACGTTCCATCTCTGGCATATTGATGACATTGACGCAATCAGTCCGGTGAATAGACACTCCTCTTCCGCGAGTAACGAAACCAACGATTTCATCTCCCGGAACCGGACTGCAGCATTTGGAAAAACGCACCGCTACGTCGTGAATCCCTTTCACTACAATACCGCTCCCCGATTTGGCCTGCGTTTTTTTCTGGTAATTACCTTCGGCAACGGAAGCAAGCACTTCTTCATCCGTCAGCGCCTTTTTATGCGCCTTGTCGTAAAGTTCCTGCATCTTGTTGATGATCTGGCCTTCCTTCAAACCACCGTGCCCTACTGCTGCATAGACGGAATCCCAATCCTTGAAGCCGTACTTTTTCATAATGGCATTCATATATTCGGGCTTCATGATGTCTATGGTATTAATCGCTTTTGCCTTGCAATAGGCAGCCAAAAGCTCCTTGCCTTTTACGATATTATCTTCCTTAAGTTCGTTCTTGAACCATTGGTTAATCTTACTCTTCGCCTGCGTACTCTTAACGACGTTCAGCCAATCGCGGCTGGGGCCCTTAGAGTTCTGGGAGGTAAGAATCTCAATCCGGTCACCGTTATTAATTTCATAATCTATGGTCACCAACTTGCCGTTCACTCTGGCACCGATCATCTTATTCCCTACCGCGCTGTGGATGCTGTAGGCAAAATCGATAGGAGTAGAACCAGCCGGAAGATTCTTGACATCTCCCGTAGGCGTAAAGCAATAAACGCTGTCCGAGAACAGGTCCAAATCGCTCTTCAGCAGGTTCATAAACTCCATATTGTCGGACATATCCCTCTGCCACTCCAGAATCTGTCTGAGCCATACGAGCTTCTCTTCTTCCCTCTCCTCCACTTTCTTTCCGTCAGAGGACTCTTTATATTTCCAATGGGCGGCAATACCGAACTCAGCCGCCTTGTGCATTTCATAGGTACGTATCTGAATCTCAAAAGGCTGCCCATTGGCACCGATCAGAGTCGTATGAAGAGACTGGTACATATTGGCCTTGGGCATCGCGATATAGTCTTTGAAGCGCCCCGGAATCGGCTTATACATCTCGTGGATAACGCCGAGAGCCGCATAACAATCCTTCACCGTGTCCACGATAATCCTGACTGCGAACAAATCGTAAATTTGGTCGATGGTCTTATCCTGATTCTTCATTTTCTTATAAATGCTGAAAAAATGTTTGATACGGCCGTCAACCTGCGCCTTGATATCCGCATTTTCTATATGCTGCTCAACTTCGTTTACAATGCCCTGAATATACGCTTCCCGCTCGCTTCTTCGGATAGCTATCTTATCCACTAAATCGTAATAAACTTCCGGCTCAAGATATTTCAAAGATAAGTCATCCAGCTCCACCTTTATCTTGGAAATACCGAGTCTCTGCGCGATAGGCGCATAAATATCCAGCGTTTCTCTTGCGATTTGCTGCTGCTTCTCAGGAGGCATATGATTCAGGGTACGCATATTGTGCAATCTGTCCGCAAGCTTGATCAAAATGACTCTGATATCCTTCGCCATGGCGAGGAACATCTTTCGGAGGTTTTCTGCCTGAATCTCCAGTTTATCCGGTGTCTTTCCTTCGTTATCTCCCGTAAGCTGCAATTGCTGCAGCTTCGTAACGCCGTCCACCAAAAGCATTACGTCCGAGCCAAACTCCCGCTCTATTTCCTCTTCCGTCATAATGGTGTCTTCTACCACATCGTGCAGCAGTCCGGCAGCAATGGTCTCTTTATCCAGCTCCAGATCCGCCAATATAATCGCTACACATAAAGGATGAATAATATATGGCTCGCCCGACTTTCTAACCTGATCCTTATGAGCGTCATAGGCTATCTTATAAGCTTTTTCTATCAACGATATATCATCTGAAGGGTGATATTTGCGCACACGGAAAATAAGGTCCTGGAACAACTGTTCAGGACTTTGGAATTCCTGAATGGCTTCAATCCTTCCGTCATCGAAGACCATCTCGCTCATATCGGTTGTAATCTGTTTCTTTTCTTCTGTCATATTCATCACCGGCCATATTCTTATTGAATTATATCCAATTTCACCCAATACCTTTAAAAACAGCCCCTATTTTCCCTCGTAACAAATCGCGGATTCCAATCTGTAATCCTTTAATCTTTCCCGGCCCTTTAATCCTGCCAGCTCGATCATAACGACGATTCCTACCACTTCTCCCCCTAATGACTCGATGAGGCGTATCATAGCCTCCGTCGTTCCGCCTGTGGCAATCAAGTCATCCACAATCAGAATCTTCTGTCCCGGTTTAATAGAATCCTTGTGCATCTCTATTGTCGCAGTTCCATATTCTAATTCGTACTCAATGGACACCGTTTCACAAGGAAGCTTTCCCTTTTTCCGAATCAGCACAAAAGGCTTTTTCAAATTATATGCGATGGGAGTTCCGAAAATAAATCCTCTCGATTCCGGCCCCACTACCACGTCGAATTCCAAATCCTTTACCATATCCTGCATGGTATTTACCGCAAGCTGCAGTCCGTCCGCATCCTGCAGAACACTCGTCACATCTCTGAAAATAATGCCTTCCTCCGGAAAATCCGGGATACTCCGTACATATTCTTCCAATTGTTTCATCGCTTACGTCTCCATTTCCGCTTTCGTCATTTAAATTTTTTATATCCGTTTTATTTCGCCGGAACAATTTCAATCCAATAATTGTCCGGGTCGTTGATGAAATAAATTCCCATCGCCTTATTTTCGAAGCAGATACAGCCCATTTCCTCATGTTTTTTATGAGCGGCATCCATATCATCCGTTACGAAGGCGAGATGAAATTCATTATCTCCCAAATTATAATTATCCTTTTCCCAATCGCGAAGCCATGTCAGCTCCAGCTGGTGTCCCGTAGTCCCATCACCCATAAAAACAAGCTCAAAGCTGCCGTCCGACGCCTTCTTTCTTCTTATCTCCTCAAGCCCCAACGCTTCTTTATAAAAACTTACGGACTTTTCCAAATCGATTACGTTAAAATTATTATGCGCAAATGTAAATTTCATATTTGGCTCCTATCTGCGTACTTTAGCACGCATACAAATCTGAGGGAATGAACATTTATTTTTCACTCTTCACTCGTCCCGTTCAGCATCCCATTTTTCTGTCGAATCTCATTATATTATTAATTTTTTATTAAGTCAATCAATATGCTCTGCTTCGAAGTCCGCATCTATTCCATATGTTACTGTTCACTCCGTTCTCAGCAACGTATGATTTATGCATGTAAACTCGCTTCGCAAAGCAGAAATCATCTCTTGAATCATGTTCTTACGCTGCTTAACAGCACGTATTAAGCTACTGTGCGAACAGTAACTTCCATACTTTCCGCTTCATCTTTATTATTATTCCCATTTCGGCTTCTTGCCATTTAGAAATATGTACCGATTATATCAAAAAAATCGACGTATGACTATCGAATAATACCGGGATGGCTCAATAGTAAACATTTTACGTCAATTTTTATTTCATAAACTGAGGCTGCAACCCTTTTGGTATTGCAGCCTCATACTTAAAATCAGCAAATGCTACGTCGTGCACTTTTCCTGATCTTACTATATATCGATGTCGGTTTCTCCAGACTAAACTACATCATTCCGCCCATTCCGCCTGCCGGCATAGCGGGAGCATCTTCCTTGATGTTCGCTACAACGGATTCCGTAGTAAGGAGTGTGGATGCCACGCTGGTAGCGTTCTGAAGGGCACTTCTCGTTACCTTTGCCGGATCGAGGATGCCTTCGGCAACCATATCCACATATTTTTCCTTCAAAGCATCAAAGCCTATACCTACTTTGGCTTCTCTTACGTTATTGATAATTACAGAGCCTTCAAGGCCTGCGTTTGCAGCGATATGGAATAAAGGAGCGTCCAAAGCCTTCAATACGATCTTAGCGCCCGTCTTCTCGTCGCCGTCCAAAGTCTCCGCGAGCTTTTCAACTTCCTTGGAAGCATGAATGTATGCAGATCCGCCGCCTGCAATGATGCCTTCCTCTGCAGCGGCTCTCGTCGCATTAAGAGCATCCTCCATGCGCAGCTTCGCTTCCTTCATTTCCGTTTCCGTAGCTGCTCCTACGCGGATAACCGCTACGCCGCCCGCCAATTTTGCCAGACGTTCCTGCAACTTTTCTTTGTCAAAGTCCGAAGTCGTTTCTTCAATCTGATTTTTAATCTGAGCAATTCTAGCCTGAATCGCATCTTTATCGCCTTCGCCGTCAACAATTACCGTATTTTCCTTCTGTATCTTAACAGATTTCGCACGACCTAACTGAGCCATCGTTGTTTCTTTTAAATCTAAGCCCAGCTCCTCGCTGATTACCTGACCGCCGGTAAGGATTGCGATATCCTCAAGCATCGCTTTTCTTCTGTCACCATAGCCCGGTGCCTTTACCGCAACTACATTGAAGGTACCGCGCAGTTTGTTTACGATCAAAGTCGTAAGCGCTTCGCCTTCCACATCCTCTGCAACAATAAGTAACTTTGCGCCGGACTGTACTACCTGCTCTAACAAAGGCAGGATTTCCTGAATACTGGAAAGCTTTTTATCCGTAATGAGAATGTAAGGATCATCCAGAACTGCTTCCATCTTATCCATATCCGTCGCCATGTATGCGGAAATATATCCTCTGTCGAACTGCATACCCTCTACAAGATCAAGCTCTGTCAGCATCGTCTTGGATTCTTCTATAGTGATAACTCCGTCACCGGATACCTTCTCCATAGCGTCCGCTACCATCTGGCCCACTTCCTCATCGCCTGAGGAAACTGCCGCTACTCTGGCAAACTGCTCTTTTCCGTTCACCTTGGAACTCATTTTTGCAATAGCTTCTACTGCGCATTCCGTAGCCTTCTTCATACCTTTTCTCAGGATAATCGGGTTTGCGCCTGCTGCAAGGTTCTTAATTCCTTCATTTACCATAGCCTGAGCCAGTACTGTCGCTGTGGTAGTGCCATCGCCTGCTACATCGTTCGTCTTCGTCGCAACTTCCTTTACGAGCTGTGCTCCCATATTTTCGAAAGCGTCTTCCAACTCAATTTCCTTCGCAATCGTAACACCGTCGTTTGTGATGAGAGGTGCTCCAAAGGATTTATCGAGAACTACGTTCCTTCCTTTCGGTCCTAAAGTTACTCTTACCGTATTTGCCAGCTTATTAACGCCGACTTCTAAAGCTGCACGGGCTTCTGCGCCATTTTTCAATTCTTTTGCCATGATTTTAAAAACCTCCTGAATATTTGTCCTTATATTTTACTGGATAACTGCTAAAATATCACTCTGCTTTACAATGATAAATTCTTCCTCTTCGATCTTGACATCCGTTCCCGCATATTTGGAATAAATAACATTATCGCCGACCTTTACTTCCATCTTAACTTCCTTACCATCGATCATTCCGCCGGGACCAACCGCAACTACTTCTGCCTGCTGCGGCTTCTCCTTATTCTGTCCGGGAAGAACAATACCCGATTTGGTTGTTTCTTCTGCAATCAATTGTTTCAATATTACTCTGTCACCCAATGGTACTAATTTCATTTTAAAGCCTCCTTATATCAAATTTCATTCTGTATTTTATGAATTACTAGCACTCCTAACTCTCGAGTGCTAATCACTAATCCATATATTAGATTTATATGCACATATTTGCAACTGTAATCACAGAACCCAAACGCACTATATTTTCATTTTTCTCGTTTTATCTCTTATTATCTCTCGTTTTCTCACTTTTTACATATATTAACTATTTTATAATTATTTTATAATTTGTTTTTTCCCCCTTGTCTGCTTTTGCGGGCCCAAAATCAATGGTAAAAAGCGCTTTTCTTTCAACGTCGTAAACATGCCGCTCTGCGGCACAAACAATCCACGAAGGCGGCTCAGATAGGCTTCTTCTGTGTGAAACTTTAGAAATTCTTAGGTGATGTATTTTATCAGCTTAGCATTTCTTTTCACACTTGAAACTTTAGAAATTCTTAGATGATATATTTTATCAGTTTAGAATTTCTTTTCACACTTCCCCTTTCCAATGCAGTCTCCAACCAGATTATGCCATCATAAAGCCATATTTATACTCTAAGTCATAGTCTTCCCATTCTGATTTTTATATTTCAACCTATCATCCATATATCTCCTGTTTCGGCTTTTCCCTGTCACTCTCCCTCTATTGTCCTTTTATTGTACTTCCACTACCCTTCTACTGTATCTCTCCTTTCCTCCACTTTATAGAACTTGAGCAGAACAAAAGTGTGCTTTGCACACTCCCAAGACCAAATACTTTGGCAGCACAGCTTTTGTTCCGCGCAGCTGCGCATCTATCTTTCTTTCATAGGAGCACTTTCCTATGAAAGAAAGAAACGGGGACATTTCCATCCCCGCTGCTGTCCGCACAACCGTCTATAATCCTCTCTCCAATCTCTCCCGATATCCCGCCGAGCTCTTAATCTCCATCTTGTTCTGAAGCATTTCATATTCCGCGTCGGAAATCATATCCTGAATATGTTCCTCCACATTCGTCTTATGAACGACTCCCACCGCAACGGACGGTGCCAGCACCGTATCGCCCTCATAGGCCAGACATTCCTTCTGCACCCGCCGGCAATAATCTTCCGCCTCGTGTTCCTCTGCCATAGGAATCAGCACGAGAAAGACATCCCCCTCGATCCTTCCGATAATGTACTCTGCCCTCGCTTCGTTCATGACGATAGAAGCCACAAGCTGTATAAGGCTGTCGCTCTTTTCCACTCCAAATTTATCGTATACAAACTTCCAGTCATTAATATTTATAAGTGCAATGGCAACCGGCACGACCTCCGAACGATCCAGCACGTTCATCCTGCTCTCCATATATGCCTTGCTGCACACTCCCGTCAGAACGTCCTCCTTCAGGCTGCATCCGCCCTGGTAGTGTTCTTTCTCAGGCTTCTTATCCAGCCCCTCTATGTAAGAACGAGCTTCTCTTCCCATATAGGTTTCAGTTCCCAGTCCGGTTAAAAGGGAAAACGCTGTATCCAACATTTTCTCTGCGTTCGCCTGTCTCTCCTTGGCAACTTTATCATACCTGACATACCAATATCCCACCGTATATCCGCAGATTTGCAGTTCTATACCGGGATCATTTATGACATCGGGAGTAAATCTCGAAAAGTCTCCTATCTCCAGCGCATTCTCACCGTGCCGGTCTGTCAGCAGCACCTCTACTCCATATTCTTTAGCAATCGTACCGAAATATTCCGCAAGCGAATCCATAGTAAATAAACTTTCAACCGTATACTTCTTAATGTTCTCTTTTATTCTCTTTTCAAAAGAAACTGTATCATAATCCATGGTATGTGCGCCTCCCTTTGCCTAAGGTCTCGTTCTACCTGGCTGCAGAAAAAGATATATCCGCAGCGTCCGTTTTATAAGTTTCCTGATATCCGTCCACGCTGAAAACATAGCGGACCTCTTCTTGTACCGCTTTACTGCCGCCTTCTCCTTCTGTCTTCTCCGGTAGTCTTTTGTATTCATCACTTTTCTTGAATTCCTTATAAGCATCCGTGAGCGCGGCAACTATCATCTCTTTATCCGGGTCTTTATCGCTTATGCTGCTTACCGCCGTCTGATAAACCGTCTCCGCCTCCTGCTTGGAGCGGCAAGACTGAAGCTTGTTCTCCAGTGCTTTTCGCATAAGATGTGCCCGCAGCGCCTTGGCATACAAAATCGGATTATTCTTCGCCAAATAGTTCAGCTCCGCAGAGGTCAGTTCCTTCCCCGCCCGAAGCTTCGCATATATTCTTGCCTCATATTTCGCTTTATCCTCTTCGCTTTCTCCCGCTTCCGCGCAATAAACATAATTTAGGACCTGCTGCCCGAAAGCTGCCCTTGCATCCTTTATATCTGCCGGAATCGTCTGTTTGATCATCCTTTTGGCGTTATCTAAATTTATGCTCATTAACATCGGTATACTACCTTCCTTTCATACTTCTATAGCTGTCCGTTTACAACGAGTCCTTTTAAGTCCTCCTCCAAAAGCTCCATATCTTTCATAATCTTATCCAGCTTCCGCTGTAATTCATCCCGCTTCTCCACGTTGGTATTCATCGTCTCTATAAACTCTTCCTGCTCCTGTTTCTCTTGCTTTATTTCTTCCAGATTTTCTTTCTGTTCTTCCTTCTTCTTCGCTGCTTCTCTGGCTGCCTCTGTCAGCTCATCCATCTCTTTGTCGATATGCTCTTTGGCCTGTCCCCTTATCATGCCGATAATCGCATCGGAAGCCGCCTTAATGATACTATCTGCCCCATTCATCGCATCAACCATGCCTTTTTGCTCCAGCACAGACAATTTGGCATCAGTAAGCGCGCTAACACAGCCCGCGATTGCCTGATTCATAATATCTATCAGAGAATCGCAGCTTTCTGCCACATCATCTAATGCCAGCGATTTTCTTTGATATTCCGTCAATGCGCCCATATTGGCAACCTGCTCAAGCTCCTCTTCGCTCAAATTTCCCAGATTGTTATTTCTATACGCAGTGCGAGCCTTACGAAGCAGCTCCAGATCCTGCTGTTCCTGACTTTCGTCCTCGATACCGTAAGTCTCCTTTAGCTTGTCCTGCCGCTTCAACGCATCGTTTTTGCGCTGGTTAAGTTCATTTCTCTGCTCATTCATCTCTGCGATCTTACCGCGGATCTCATTTAAGCTTTCGCTCACTTTCTCGTCGCTTTCGAACTGATCCATGATAATCTTCGTCGCCTGCTTTCTCGCCTGAGTCCGCTTGCTTTCCACCCGGTCAGACATCATGCCTTCTATATCTCCGGCAAAAATAATGCTTTTATTCCCCTGCTCCTTTTTCGTCTCATCCTTGCTGTTCCTGCCATTTTCCACACTGGTACCAAAGCATGTGGTTCCTTCTAATCCCGTCGTTTTCATTTCATCCCCCTATACGCGCTATATACTCCCATTTGTTTCTATATGTATGTATATCGGTTCATATCGATAAATTATTAACATTCCTTTGAAAACTCTCCTAGTATAACGTTCGACAAATAACTGGACCAATCGCGCAGAATGCTTTTCCTAGTGTGCAGTTCGAAAAACGTAGGCGTAGCGGGCTACGCTGAGGCTTTTCGAACTGTACAATCGGGAAAGCAGG
>JAEZRJ010000032.1 GCA_023412855.1 Bacillota bacterium
AAGCGTCCCAGCCCATGGGATGAACGATATAGTGCCCGCCGTTCATCATCTTATAACGGCTCCACACATCAGAGATCACATATCCTCTCCAATGCCCTACGTGAAGTCCGTTTCCCGACGGATACGGGAACATATCCAGACAGTAATATTTAGGCTTCTTCCCATCGTCTACGTTCACGGGCTTATTTTCCCACTCCTTGCGCCATTTTTCTTCAATCTCTCTGTGGTTATACGGTTGTGCCATCTTCTCTCCCTCACATTTTTTAAAAATTTTACGCCGGATGGCGCAAAACATATTTTAAGTACATTATTTTATAAAACACCGATAATTTTATACTTTTTCCCTTATCATGTCAAGGTTTGCGGCCCCTTTTCTCTATTTATTCTGTTGCGGATTGTTACTGTTCACTCCGTTCACAGTAACACATGATTTCTGCATGCAGATTCACTATGCGAAGCAGAAATCATCTCTTGAATCACATTCTTACGCAGCTTAACAGCAAGTGTTAAGCTACTGTGTGAACAGTAACTGCAGATTACCTTTCATTAAGGCGATGCGAAACGGGATGCCGTATGCTTTGTACATTACGACATCCCGCTTTCTATTATCAACCCTTTTTCATGCTTTATTCTTCGCCGCCTTCCGCTACCTTGGCGGCTCTTGCTGCAACCTCTTTCTCCTGCACATCGCTGGGTGCCTGCTCATATCTGGCGAATTCATAAGCGAAGTTACCCCTTCCTCCGGTCATGGAGCGCAAATCCGTACAGTATCCGAACAATCCCGTCATAGGGATATCCGCTTCGATTACCTGCTTGCCTCCTACCGGATTCATACCGAGTACGCGGCCCCGTCTCTTATTCAGATCGCCCATAACGTCGCCGGTATAAGCGTCGGGGACTGTTACTTTCAAGGACGCGATAGGCTCTAACAAAATGGGGCCTGCTTCCATAAAGCCCTTCTTGAACGCCTGAATGGTAGCCATCTTAAACGCCATTTCCGAAGAATCCACCGGATGATAGGAACCGTCGTACAGAATGCCCTTCACTCCCACTACCGGATATGCCGCAAGAGGTCCTTTCAGAACCGATTCCTGTAAGCCCTTTTCTACCGCGGGGAAGAAGTTCTTCGGCACAGCACCGCCTACAACTTCCTGTGCAAACTCATAAGGAGTCTGCAAATCTCCGGAAGGAGCAAATCTCATTTTAACATGGCCGTACTGACCGTGTCCGCCGGACTGCTTTTTATATTTATATTCTACGTCTGAGGTCTTCTTTATTGTCTCACGGAAGGCTACTTTAGGCTGTGTCAACTCTATCTCTACCTTGTATTCGTTCTGCAGTCTGCTGATAACTACCTCAAGATGCAGGTCTCCCATTCCGTAGAGAAGCATCTGTCTGTTCTCCGCATCATTCACTACCTTAAGCGTCTGATCCTCATGCATCATCTTCTGCAAAGACTGGGAAATCTTATCGATATCGCCTTTATTTTTCGCATGATATCTCATATAAGTGTAGGGGACGGAAATCTCCGCTTTTCCATATTTGATAGTGGTCGCCTTGGTGGAAAGCGTATTTCCTGTTCTGGCTGCAGTCAGCTTGGCTATCGCCCCGATATCTCCTGCATGGAGCTCGTTTACCTCCAAAGGCTTACTTCCCTGAAGAATATAAAGCTTGCCCACCTTCTCCTCCACATCCTTATCGCAGTTATATATGAGATCATCGGTCTTAAATACGCCCGAGCATACCTTCACCAAGGAATATTTCCCGATAAACGGGTCCACGATGGTCTTAAAAATATATGCGGATTTCGCTTTCGAGAAATCATAGTTCGCTTGAAAAATCTCATTAGTCTTCAAATTAATTCCGGCAATTTCCTTATTTTCCGGGCTGGGCATATATTTTACGATATCGTCCAGCAGCGTGTAGATTCCCTGACATAAAAGACTGGAACCCATGGTCATGGGCACAATCGTTCCATCAATGACATTTGTACGGAGGGCCGCCCTTATTTCCGCCTCCGAGAAGGTATCTCCGCCGAAGTATCTCTCCATGAATTCTTCGCTGGTCTCCGCCACCGCTTCTAACAACGTATCTCTGTAAAGCTGGAGATTAGCCTTGCTGTATTCCGGCACCTCACATTCCACAACATCCTTCCCCTGCCAACGATAACCGGCCTCAGTAATAACGTTGACATAACCTACGAATTTCTCGTTTTCACGAATGGGCAGATGGAAAGGCGCCATCTTCTTGCCATATGTATTCGTCATGTCCTCTACAACCTGACGGAAGGAGGCATTGTCCACATCCATATCCGTTACGAAAATAAAACGGGGCAGCTTATATTTATCACATAACTCCCATGCTTTCTCCGTCCCGACTTCCACCCCTGCCTTGCCCGATACTACGATGATTGCTGCATCCGCCGCGCTGACTGCTTCCTCTACTTCGCCTACGAAATCAAAAAATCCCGGCGTATCCAAAATATTTATCTTAATCCCTTCCCATTCGATAGGAACTACCGAAGAGGAAATAGATATTTGTCTTTTCTGCTCTTCTTTTCCAAAATCGCTTACTGTATTGCCATCGGTTACCTTGCCCATTCTCGAGGTAATACCAGATAAATATGCCATCGATTCAACCAGACTTGTCTTGCCGCTTCCCCCGTGTCCGAGCAATACTACGTTTCTAATCTTGTCAGTTGTGTAAACATTCATATAAATTCCTCCAATTTTCGCAGTTTTTGGGCATTTTTCCTAGGCTGTAATTTGAGTCATACACTGCCCTTTTACTCCCATGTGTATATTTTACTAAAAGCTCATAAATATTACAAGTCAATTTAAACATTCTGCACATGTTTTTTGTTTCATTCCAAAACGCAGCAAAATAACACCTCAATATCTCAGGCCGCCGCGTTGACTTTCATACGTTGAAGTGTTATATTATCAATGTGAATTGCCGTATATATCCGCATGGGAAACACATAGTAAAAGTATATGCAAAAGTCACAGAGATATTAATATTAAAAATAGAAAAGAAAGAGGAAAATAATATGATTATTGTAATGAAACCGAATGCTGCACCGAAAAGTATCGAGTCGGTCGTTTCTTATATCGAAAATAATGGCTTGCAAACTCATCTCTCAAAAGGAGAGGAGGTTACCATTATCGGTATTGTCGGAGATAAGTCGAAACTTCCTACGGAAAACCTGATCAGCTTCAAGGATGTGGATCGCATCGTACCGGTTACGGAAAGCTACAAACTGGCTAACCGGAAGTTCCATCCCGATCCCACCGCCGTAAAGGTTGGCAATACTCAGATCGGACCGGGCAACATGACCATTATGGCAGGTCCCTGCGCCGTGGAAACAGAGGAACAGCTTATGTGTATCGCCCGGGCGGTGAAAAAGTCCGGCGCTACGATTCTGCGCGGAGGCGCCTACAAACCAAGAACCTCTCCCTATTCCTTCCAAGGGCTGGAAGAAGAGGGTCTTCGTTACATGCAGACGGCTAAGAAGGAAACCGGCCTCTCCACTATCTGCGAGGTGGTGAGCAACGAGGCGATAGAAGCAGCCGTCAAGTACGTAGATATGATTCAGATCGGCGCAAGAAATATGCAGAATTTCATCCTGCTTAAGGAGGCAGGGCGTTCCGGTCTTCCCGTCTTACTTAAAAGAGGTCTGTGCGCTACCATCGATGAATGGCTGAACGCTGCCGAATACATTATTGCCGAAGGCAATCCAAACGTGGTACTGTGCGAAAGAGGTATCCGTACCTTTGAAACTGCCACGAGGAACACCCTGGACTTAAGCGCTGTTCCCGTTTTAAAAGAAAAAACTCACCTTCCGGTTATCGCAGATCCCTCCCATTCCACGGGCGCTTACAAATATGTGCCGCCCATGGCAAAAGCGGCGGTTGCCTGCGGCGCGGACGGGCTGATGATAGAGGTACATGACAATCCTGCCTGCGCGCTTTCGGACGGTCCGCAGTCCCTGACCTTCGAAAAGTTCGACAAGCTGGCAAAGGAGCTCAAACCGCTCTGCGATTTAATGGGACGGGAATTTACGGGGATAACTCTATGAAACAACTGACCTTGGGTTTTATCGGTCTGGGGCTTGTCGGCGGTTCCATCGCCAAAGCGCTGAAAGCAGCATGCCCTGAGATCTCTATAATCGCATATGACATAAACGGCAGTACTCTGGCTCTTGCCATGGAGGACGGAATCGCAGATCACATCTCATCCTCTATCGATGCCTCTTTTTCAGCTTGTGACTATATCTTTTTATGTGCGCCGGTTTCGAAAAACGATGAGAACCTAAAAGTCTTAAAACACTTCCTTACCCCCTCCTGCACTCTTACCGATGTGGGCAGCGTAAAGGGAGACATTCACCGCCATATCGAGGAAGCCGGTCTTTCCGGCCAGTTTATCGGCGGGCATCCCATGGCTGGAAGCGAGCGCTTTGGCTATATTAATTCCAAAGCCATCCTCTTGGAGAACGCTTATTATATCCTTACTCCCACTCCTTCCGTTTCTGAGAAAAGAGTGGAGGATTTCCGACAGCTCGTCACTGCAATGGGAGCCATTCCCCTCGTTCTAAACGACGAACAGCACGATTACGTAACGGCGGCTGTCAGCCACCTTCCTCATATTATCGCTTCCTCGCTGGTAAATCTGGTCAAAGATTCCGACTCCAAGGATGGAATCATGAAAATGATAGCGGCAGGGGGCTTCAAGGACATCACAAGAATCGCTTCTTCCTCTCCTGATATGTGGCAGCAAATCTGCCTGACCAACACGGAAAATATTGCGTCTTTACTGGAAGATTATGTAGAGGCCCTTATACGGATCAAGGAACAGCTTTACAGAAAGGATGCGCAGTTTCTTTACCGATTCTTCGATGAGGCCCGTATATACCGCGATTCCTTCATTGAGACCTCCAGCGGTCCCATTAAGAAGTCCTATTCCCTCACTATAGATATCGCCGATGAAGCAGGCGCTTTGGCTTCTATTGCCACCATGCTCGCTCTCAATAATATCAGCATCAAGAATATTGGCATCGTGCATAACAGAGAACTTGAGGAGGGAGCCCTTCGTATCGAATTCTACGAAGACGCTGCCATTCAAACCGCCAGAAAAATATTAAAAAGCCGCGGTTATGTTATCTATGATAAAAAATAAGGAGGATTCCATCCATGAAGTTTCATAAGACGAAGGAACTAAAAGGAGAACTTTCGGTCCCCGGCGATAAGTCCATTTCCCATAGAGCGGTTATGTTCGGCTCTCTCGCTCTCGGTACCACGGAAGTTACCAATTTCCTGCAAGGGGCGGACTGCCTTTCCACCATTGACTGCTTCCGCCGCCTCGGCATCGAAATTGAAAACGAACCCGAAAAAATTACGATACGCGGAAAAGGGCTGGATGGGCTGTCTGCGCCCTCTTCTATCCTGGATGCAGGTAACAGCGGTACTACTACCCGCCTTATCTCCGGCATTCTCGCCGCACAGCCATTCGAAAGCGTGCTGACCGGAGACGATTCCATAAAAAGTCGTCCGATGAAACGTATCATGGAGCCTTTGACCATGATGGGCGCGGATATCGTGAGCTTAAACGGCAATGACTGCGCCCCCCTTCGGATTACAGGCAAAAAGCTGCACGGTATCCACTACCGTTCTAAAGTGGCCTCTGCGCAGGTAAAATCCGCGATCCTTCTGGCCGGACTCTACGCCGACACAGTCACCGAAGTGACAGAACCTGTGATCAGCCGGAATCATTCGGAAATCATGCTGGGTACCTTCGGTGCAAAGGTATGGACGAAGGGCACTACTGCCTTCATCGAACCCCGCCCTTCTTTAAAAGGTGCAAAAATCAACGTTCCCGGCGACATTTCCTCCGCCGCTTATTTCATCGCCGCCGGCCTTATCGTTCCCGGTTCCGATATTCTCATTAAAAATGTGGGTATCAATCCAACCCGTGACGGTATCCTGAAGGTGGCAAAAGCTATGGGCGGAAATATCGAACTTCTTAATGTCAACCACGTAGGCGAGCCCACGGCTGACCTTCACGTTAGCTACAGCAGACTGCATGGCATTACCATTGAAGGGGATATTATTCCCACATTGATCGACGAGCTTCCCGTTATTGCCGTCATGGCTGCTACCGCTCAAGGCACCACCGTAATAAAGGACGCCGCAGAGCTCAAGGTAAAAGAGTCCAATCGCATTGATGTCATGGTAAAATATCTCTCCTCCATGGGCTGCCAAATAATAGGCACCGAAGACGGAATGATCATCGAGGGAGGCCTCCCCTTGACGGGCAGTATCATTGACCCCCATGCGGATCACCGCATTGCAATGAGCTTCGCAGTTGCTTCGCTCATTGCCGAAGGAGAAACTGAGATTCTAAACAGCGACATCGCATCCATCAGCTATCCGTCATTTTACTCGGATTTACGGAATTTACACGGATAGAAGATCGCCGCAGCTTTTGTTCTTTAATAGAAAAACCTCCTATTAAAGAAAGATAGGTGCGCAGCTACGCGCGCGGAACAAAAGCTGTGCTGTTAAAGTATTTGGCCACGAAAGTGCACGAAGCGCACTTTTGTTCAACTTTACCACTATTTTCTAGTTTTCATGTACAACTTGCTCATTTTGCTTAGGCTAATTGTATTTTTCGACAAAGAATGCTACAATTAACATAATAATAGGTGTAGAACAACTTGATCATGCTTTTAGAACAGGGGGTACTACAAAAATGAAACTTAATACAAACGCAAAAAAAGAAAGGAATGTCCACGCAAAACCGCCGGAAGGCAAAAAGAGAAAACGAGATTTTTTTCTCTCCATCAGAACAAAAATAACTTTTGTTCTCGTTATTTTTATCCTTTTATCCGTTTCGGTTAACTACAATTATCTCAGTGACCTTTCAAGGGATACTTTAACGAGCTACACGGAAGCCACCTTGCTGGAAATCGTAGAGGCGCAGAATAATTATATCGAGCAGTCCATCGAAAAATATAATTCTACACTCACTTACCTGAACGGTTCGGAAAACTTCTATGTGTACAACACCAATCACGGTAAAAGGTATTACAAAGAAGTCCATGCCGCTTTGAACAAGTACATGACCCAGAATCCAACTCATGAAAGCATCAATTTCGTAGATGTGGAGACCTTGTCTCTTTTGGGGAGCACCGATACCGATAAGGAAGGCACTGATTATTCAGGCGAGGGATTTATCAATTACATAATGGAAAATCGTAAACCTGCGCAAAGCAACGTTTTCTTGGATGACGCTACGGGAGAACCTCTTATTTCCATCGGAGTGCCCCAGTCCAGCCAGATCGATGAGAATACTCTCTCCGGAGTGATGTTCACCACTGTGAAAGCATCTCTCCTCTCGGATACCCTATCCGATATCAGAGTGTTCAATTCCGATACAAGCTACGCTTATCTGCTGGATACCAACGGGACTTATATTTATCATCCTGACAAGGGGCTTATCGGCAAGCGTGCGGATACACCTTTGATCAGCCAGCTTGTAGCCGACATCGGAAAAGGGACGATTCCCGAGGCCAAGGTAGTAACCGACAACTCTACGGGGCAGTATATCGCTTACAATATTTCCAATCTCAATCACTGGATTCTTTGTATTGCCGTTCATCAGGACTCCGTACTCGCTCCTATCGACGAGATGCGTCAAAGCTCGGTAAATATCAGCATTATCATCGTTATCATCCTGTCGGTGCTGGGATACATATTTGCCACTACGATCACGACTCCCATCAAGGTCATCACCAAGATCGTCCGCAAGACGGCAGACCTCGATATTTCTCAGGACGACTCCTATCATTATCTTTTGAAAAAGAAGGATGAGACGGGCTCTATGGGACGCGCTGTATCTAAGATGCGCCAGGCTTTCAGCAGCATGATGCACGATATTTCTTCCACTTCAGACATAATCAATACGAATTCATCGAGGCTGTTAGATATAGCGAATACGATGAACGATAACGCCAGCACTACCTCCAGCGCAGCGGAACAGCTTTCTTCCAGCATGGAATCCACTGCGGAGAATACGGAATCCATCAGCAGGCAGATTCAGGCAATGGGCGGGAATACCGCTTCCATCAATGAAAAGGCGACGCAGGGAGTAGGTTTTTCGGATGAGATCATGAAACGTGCTATCGCCCTTCGCGAAAGTACTCTGACAGCCACCGAAAAAACAAAGGCAATGTATGAAACGGTAAAAGCGGATACGCAATCCGCCATCGACAGTTCCAAATCCGTTTCAAAAATCAATGAAATGACTAAAACAATCATGGAAATTTCCAGTCAGACCAGTCTCCTCTCTTTAAATGCTTCCATTGAAGCTGCAAGGGCGGGCGAAGCAGGCAGAGGTTTCTCCGTTGTAGCCAGTGAAATCGGGAAACTTGCGGACCAGTCCTCCAAGACAGTTACCAACATCACAGCTATAGTGGCCGAAGTCAATACTGCAATCGACAAGATGACTTCCAGCTTGACGGCAACCTTGGATTTCCTGAACCAGACGGTACTCGCGGACTATCAAAGCTTCGTTACCGTCAGTGAGCAGTATTCGCAGGACGCCGGATTTATTAACCGAACGATGTCCGATATCGATTTGTCCATCGATGATCTGAATAATATGATGATAAAGATAGCCGATTCCATTCATCAAATCAATGTCGCTATCAACGAAACCACTCAGGGCGTCAGCATAGTCGCTTCCAACAACGCCCAGACAGCAGCTCTTACGGCAGATACGTATCATATGGTGGAGACAACGCTCGCACAATCGGACAAGCTGAAGGAAATGGTAAATAACTTTACCCTCGATTAGCAGGAATATTAAGAATCAAAAATATTTTCAATTCGAATCTTATTTATTTCAAAAAAGCACATCGCATGAAATATCAATGTGATGTGCTTTTTATTTTCCTTGATCTAAGACTAATTTATTTATTCAATTATTTGCTCTATTTCATTTTCAGCACTCGCATGATGCCTGATCCATCGCATCCCATACTTCGATTCTAAATGCGTCAACCTCGGAAAGTCCCATAAATATTGCACCGTACTCGTATCTCTCTTCCTTCTTTTCCACCCGGACAATTCTAAGAAGAACATGGATCACTTCCTTCGTCCAAATCATGATATGCGATTCATAGACAGAGTCCATTTCCAACTCCTTCGTACAATGAAACCCCATTCCTGACCTGGAAATATCGAAAATATTAATAGTGACCATCTCATTCTCGCCGTCGTCTATCCTCTTCACAACAAGCTTCGAATTCAAATCCATACGTCTGCATTTTCTCAGTTTTTCAACACCCATGTCTTCTGTCTCTCTGTACCTGTACCTCCGGCACATTTCCCCTTTCGTAAGAAAACAATATAGTTATACTAAACCTAAACTATATATGAATACATAGCTGAATTATATAACATTATATTTATTTTGTAAAGGAATCTGTGATGAACATTGCATCTCCAAAGCTGAAAAAACGGTATTTTTCCTTTATTGCTTCCTCATATGCCGCCAGTACATGCTCTTTTCCGGCAAGCGCCGATACGAGCATGACCAATGTAGACTCCGGCAAATGAAAGTTGGTGATCAGGCCGTCCAATATTTTAAAGCGGTATCCCGGATAAATAAATATCTCCGTATTTCCGCAGCCCTCATGCAGTACACCGTTTTCATCCGCAGCGCTTTCCACCGTACGGCAACTGGTCGTCCCGATACAAATAACCCGTTTTCCGCCCCGCTTCGTATCGTTTATCGTATCTGCTGCTTCCTTCGTTACCTGATAATATTCCGAGTGCATATGGTGCTCCAATATATTATCCGCCTTTACCGGGCGAAACGTTCCTAACCCTACATGTAAGGTTACATAGGCGATTTTCACACCCTTCTCTTCTATTTTACCAAGCAGCTCCTTCGTAAAATGCAGACCTGCCGTAGGTGCAGCCGCCGAGCCTTCATATTTGGCATATACGGTCTGATAACGATTCTTGTCCTGAAGCTTATGAGTGATATAGGGAGGCAGGGGCATCTCTCCCAGCCGGTCTAACACTTCTTCGAAGATACCTTCGTAGCGAAACCGAATCAACCGATTGCCCTCATCCACCACGTCTAAGACTTCTCCCGTCAAAATGCCATCACCAAAGCTAATAACGGTTCCTGGCCTCGCCTTCTTGCCGGGCTTGACTAACGCTTCCCATATATCATTTTCCCGCCTCTTTAAAAGCAGTACTTCGATTGCCGCTCCGGTATCCGCCTTCGTTCCCAGCAGCCTGGCCGGAATTACCTTTGTATCGTTTAGCACAAGGCAATCTCCCGGCTCCAAATAATCAATAATATCCCGGAAAATCCGGTGCATCATCTCTCCTGTATCCTTATTCAGCATGAGAAGTCTGGAGCCGGAACGATCCTCGAGCGGATCCTGTGCAATAAGCTCTTCAGGCAACTCAAAATAAAAATCAGACTTTTTAAATTCTTCCATAACGCTTCACATATCTTTCTTTTATATCCACTTGTCTCGTTTACAAGGACGCATTATTCAAAAATGCTACATATCCCCGTTTCGCTTCATATACATCCGCCTTGCTGGTAGCCTCCCAGGGCGCGTGCATATTCATTACAGCCACCCCGCTGTCAATAACATTCATGCCGTACAAAGCGAGGATATAAGCGATAGTTCCACCGCCGCCAACATCTACTTTTCCCAGCTCTGCCGTCTGGAAATGTATCTTTTCCTTATCGAAAATCGCTCTGATATGTCCCATATATTCCGCATTCGCATCGTTGGAGCCGGACTTTCCGCGGGAACCGGTAAACTTATTGAATACCATTCCATTTCCAAGATACGCCACATTCTTCTTATCGAAACAGGAAGCAAACGCCGGGTCAAAGGCACTGCTCACATCAGAGGACAACATGCAGGAAGAAGCCAGACATCTTCTCACCTTAAGCTCACTGTAATCTCCTGCCAGATTCATCACTTCCGCAACCGCATTTTCGAAGAACTTAGACTGCATGCCTGTAGCTCCCACGCTGCCTATCTCTTCCTTATCCACTAAAATACAGCAGGCAGTCCTCTCTGTCTCCTTTATCTCAAGCATAGCCTTCAAAGAAGAGAACGCACAAATCCTGTCATCCTGCCCATAGGCCAGAATCATACTTCTGTCAAAGCCTGCTTCCCTCGCCTTTCCGGCAGGAACGACCTCCAGCTCCGCAGAGATAAAATCCTCTTCCTCTATATCATAGTTTTCTTTCAAAATAGCAAGGATACCTTTCTTCACTGCATCCTTACCATCCTTTCCTTTATTCTTTTCCCCTTTTTCCCCCTTTTTCTCTATTACAAGAGGTTTATTTCCCACAATAATGTCCAAAGCCTCTCCTTCAATGACCTTAGATGCCTTCTTTTCGAGCTGTTCCGCCGCAAGATGAATGAGCAGGTCCGACACAAAAAATACCGGATCATCCTCATTTTCGCCCACATTGATCTCCACCGTCGTTCCATCCTTCTTAATTACCACACCGTGAATGGAAAGCGGAATCGTCACCCACTGATACTTCTTCACCCCGCCATAATAATGCGTATCCAGGTAAGCGAATCCTCCGTCCTCATATACCGGATTCTGCTTAATATCGAGCCTTGGAGAGTCCAAATGTGCCCCAAGGATATTCATTCCCTCGGCCATCGGTTTTTTTCCTATCTGAAACATAACAATAGACTTATTCATCCAAACGGAATAAACCTTATCGCCTTCCTTCAGCACTTTGTTCTTCTTGATCAGAGATTGAAGCTCCTGATACCCTTCCTTCTCAATCCTGTTGACAATAGTATCGATGCATTCCCTCTCCGTCTTCCCATTATCCAAAAAGTCCATATACTCTTTTGCATGCTCCTCAAGCTCCGCAAGCTGCTCTGCACTATATGTCCCCCAAATATTCTTATTTTCCATAACCAATCCCGGCCGCATATACGGCCTCTCCTTTCTTTTTTTCATTTCTACTGGCGCAGCTCTATTCCCATGCTCTCCAGTCCGTTCAGTATCTTCTTCATAGCGGAAGCAACATCGTTCTCTTCCAGCGTTCTATCCTTCGCCCTGAACGTAATAGAGTAAGCTACTGATTTATAGCCCTCTTTGATCTGCGCTCCTTCATAAATATCGAACAGATTATAAGCCTCCAGAAGATTTCCTCCGCGCTGTTCGATCATTGTTTCTATCTGGCCCGCGAGAATATTCTTCGGTACCACCATACTAATATCGCGGGATACCGCAGGATACTTCGCAATACCCTCATATTTTCTGTCAAAGGTAGCAAAAGGCTCTATCTGCGGCATATCCAGAACAGCGATATACACCTTCGTTCCTATATCGTAGTTATCACATACCTCAGGATGTACCTCACCCAGATAGCCTACCAATGTGCCCTCATATACGATTCCCGCTTGACGTCCCGGATGAAGGAAGGGCTTTCCCGCCTCCGGGTCGTAAGAAGGCTTCTTTCTCAGACCGATGCTGTCAAAGAACTCCTCTATGACACCCTTCATCGTGAAGAAATCTCCCTCACCGTACATACCAAACGTAAACTGCATTCTCTCATCCGGCAGCTCCGTAAGCGGCAACTCCTTGGGAATATAAATATTTCCAAGCTCATACAACCTTACATCTTTATTTCTTCTATTGTAATTCGTAGAAAGGCTCGTCAGCATTCCATTAAGGGAAATCGTCCTCATAATGGAGAAATCTTCTCCCAACGGATTCGCTATAGTAATCGCTTTCCGCAAATCACTGTCCGGAGGAAGCAGCAATTTATCGAATACCTTCGGGCTTTCGAAGGAATAGCACATTCCCTGAGAGAATCCACAAAACTGTGCGATATCTCTCGCTTTCTGCTCGATTCGCAGTTTGAAGGGAAGCTTTCCCGTCGTCGCTTCGCCGCTTGGAAGCGATACCGGTATCTTATCGTATCCGTAGAATCTAGCTACTTCCTCTGCCACATCCGCTGCACACTCAATATCCTGACGGAAGGACGGCACTACCAGCATATTCGTTTCTTTCTCATATTTAAGCTCCAGCATCTCGAAGATGCGAAGCATTTCTTCTTTTGAAATATCAGTTCCTAAAAGCTTATTGATCTTCTCCGGATCGAAGTGTATCTGAACGTCTTCTTTCATCGGAACGCAAACGTCTATCATTCCGCTTACTACTTCTCCGCAGCCCAGCTCTTGTATTAATTGGCAGGCTCTATTGATTGCTGCTTCCGCATTATGAGAGTCCAAACCCTTTTCGAACTTGCCGGAAGCATCGGTGCGAAGCCCGATTCTCTTAGCTGATTTACGGATGTTCGTGCCGTTGAAGGTTGCTGCCTCGAACAAAACGGTCTTTACCTCATCCGTAATCTTAGAATTCTCGCCGCCCATGATTCCTGCAATGCCGATTTCCTTTTCGGCGTCGCATATCATAAGCATTTCTTTGTCCAGCTTTCTCATCTGGCCGTCCAAGGTCTGGAACTCATCTCCGTCCTTCGCACGGCGAACTATGATTTTATGACCCGCTATCGTATCCAAATCGAAGGCGTGCATCGGCTGTCCATATTCCTCCATTACGTAGTTAGTTATGTCAACCAAATTGTTGATCGGACGGATACCACTGGCCGCCAGACGTCTCTGCATCCATTTAGGAGAAGGTCCTATTTTAATATTGGTACATACTCTCGCAATATACCTGGAACACAAATCCGGGTCCTTTACATCCACAGAAATATAGCTCTCCACCCTTTCGTCATTTTCCTTCACTTCGACTGCAGGAACGACAAAAGGCTTTCTAAACGTTGCCGCCGCCTCGCGCGCGATGCCCAGCACACTATAGCAGTCCACGCGGTTGGAAGTAATCTCGTATTCAAATACAGTGTCCCTTAGCCCCAAAGCTTCCACTGCATCGGAACCTACCTCCACATCGTTTCCGAAAATATAAATACCGTGTTCGGGTGCCTCCGGATACATTTCCCTCGTAGTTCCCAGCTCTTCGATAGAACACATCATACCGTAAGAGGGAACGCCGCGAAGCTTGCCTGCCTTGATTTCAATCCCGTTTTCAGGAAGCGGACCGCCGTCATGCCCTCCCGCCACTTTTCCTCCGTCTAATACAACCGGTACTTTATCTCCTTCTTTGACATTAGGAGCGCCCGTAACGATCTGTATCACTTCTCCCCCTACGTTTACCTGACATACGATCAGTTTATCCGCATCAGGATGCCTCTCTATCTTTTCAATTTGACCTACTACTATTTTCTCCAGATTCTTATCCAATCTTTCATAGCCTTCCACCTTCGTTCCCGACAGTGTCATCGCATCGCAATATTCCTGATCGGTACATTCCAGTTCCGGTACATATGCTTTGATCCATGATAATGCTGTGTTCATCTTCTATTCTCCTTCATTCTACACACGTATGCCGCCTTTTTTCTATTTTTTAAAAAGCAATCGTTAAAATTGTTTCAGGAAACGAATATCGTTCTCATAAAGCAGACGCATGTCATCAATTTCATATTTCAAAAGTGCAATACGCTCCAAGCCTATGCCGAAAGCAAAGCCGGTATATTTCTCGGGGTCGATACCGCTCATCTGCAGCACATGAGGATGTACCATCCCGCAGCCCAATATTTCAATCCAGCCGGAGCCTTTACAGAACCGGCAGCCTCTGCCGCCGCATTTATAGCAGGAAACATCCATTTCCGCGCTGGGTTCCGTAAATTGGAAATGATGAGGTCTGAATTTTACTTCGGTGCTCTCTCCGAACAACTCCTTTGCAAACACTGCAAGAGTTCCCTTCAAATCAGCGAACGTAATATTCTTATCGATGACCAAGCCTTCAATCTGGTGAAAGGACGGAGAATGGGTAGCATCCACTTCATCGGAGCGGAACACTCTTCCCGGAGCCAGCATACGAATAGGCAGATGTCCTTTTTCCATCTCATGTACCTGAGTAGGGGAAGTCTGTGATCTTAGGAGAATATCTCCGGTGATATAGAAGGTGTCCTGCTCATCCTTCGCCGGATGTCCTTCGGGGATGTTCAGCGCCTCGAAATTATAGTAATCCTTTTCAATTTCCGGTCCTTCCACAACCTCATATCCCATGCCTACGAAGATTCTTTCCACTTCCTCCAGCGCTATCGTATTGGGATGACGATGCCCCATGGTATTCTTCCCGGCAGGAAGAGTCACGTCGATGACCTCTGCTTTCATTTTGGATTCCCGCAGGGCACGTTCCATTTTCACTCTGCATTCTTCCAATACTTTTTCTATCTCTTCTCTCGTCTCGTTGACGAACTGTCCTACCTTGGGCCGGTCTTCCGGTGCAACATCCTTCATACTTTTCAAGACTGCCGTGAGTTCTCCTTTTTTCCCCAGGTAGTTTACACGAATCTCATTCAATTTCTCAAGCGCATCGCTGGCTTCTATCTGTCTGATGGCTTCTGCTTTGATCTGATCTAATCTTTCTTTCATTGCTTTTCCTTTCTTTTAGCTGTCAGGGAATCGAATTACTTTCCTATTACATCAAAAAATCCCTGACACTACTCTCATAATGTCAGGGACGAAATTTATTCCGCGGTACCACCCGAATTCCTGTTAGATAACAGACTCTCTTCTCACGTAACGTGTGACCTACGTCCTACACTAATTCACGCTTCTCAAAAATATAAAACAGCTAAGCGATATGTTTTCATGCAGGATGCTCCGGCGGGAATCTCAAGCGACATTTGAACTGGGGGAAGCTTTCAGCCGGTGACTTCCTCTCTCTGACAGAAAATGTAACTCTACTAACGCCTTCATAGCATTTCTTGTTATATATTTATTTTATAACATTCTAACTGATTCCCATTGTAGAGAATCTTTTTAAAAATGTCAAGCCTCTTCTTTTTCACACATAAGTGCGAAATGCTGCCTTGTTACTGTTCACTCCGTTCTCAGTAACCCATGATGTTCTGCAATGCAAACTTTTTGCATTTGAATTCGCTTCGCGAAGCAGAAATCATCTCTTGTATCACGTTCTTACGTAGCTTAACAGCAAGTGTTAAGCTGCTGTGTGAACAGTAGTATTTCTATTCATCAATTGTTGCTATGAGACCGCGGACTGAATAGAAATTTATAAGCCGGGCCAAAATACCTGTTGATATAAGCACCTATCATAATGATATATATGCACATATACAGCCAAAGCATGATAACGACAATGGTTGCCAGATTGCCATAGGTGCTGAAATCATTCACCCCTCCCACATAGATGGAAAAAGCCCACGAAAACAAGTTCCAAACGACTGCGGAGAAAACGGCCCCGGGTATCTGCAGCGTGAATTTCAATTTCTTATTCGGTATATAGGCATAAATCATGGTAAATCCTAAGATCATAATGGCAAAGGAAAACAGCAGACGAAAATTCATCAAAAAGTCGAATATCTTTTTTGTCTCCGGCACATTTCTGATTACGCCGTTTACCAAAGAGTTTCCAAATACCATTACTACCAAAGACAAAACCAGAACTAAGAGCATGAGTATCGTATAGAAAGCAGCGATTCCCCGAAGCACCACATAATTTCTGTCTTCATCTACATCGTTGATCTCATTCAAACCCCGAATAAGGGCCAGCATTCCCTTAGCTGCCGACCAAAGCGTGGCAATTGCCGCGATGGAAATGACTCCTGCCGATTTGGCATACACATCTTCTATGATCGATACCACGAGTGAATCTACCATATCCGGTGTCATATCTGTCATAAAGGTCATGAGATTCGCCTCCGTAATGGTCGTATACGGAATGATGGAGCAAAGTAAAATCAACATGGGGATTAACGACAAAAAAAGGAAAAATGCCGTACTTGCCGCAAAAGCGCTGATATTTTTTCTGTTCGTCTGTCTATTGAAATCATTGAAGATATAAAGGATTCTTTTAAACACTTATCCTCCTCCCTTTCACCTGTTAATATGCATTTTTTATTTCGCAGGTCTGATAGAAAAACGACAGAATGCCCTGCGCATCAAAGCCTTTGTTCGCCATAGCTTTCGCACCGTTCTGTGACATTCCTACGCCATGCCCGTATCCGCCTCCAGCTAAGCTATATCCTACCACAACACCCTCTTCTTTGCTAGTTATAATTGTCATATAGGCACTGGGGAGCAGAGAGGGTGACGCCACTTCACTTCCGTCCTGCCTGACCACCATGCTCTCACCGTCGCTTAATACATATCTTATATTGTGTTCTGATATAATTTTATATGTATTTTTTGTCCCCTCTACGATGAGTTCATCCGCTGCGCCGCCACTGTTTCTTTTTTCGATATAGATATTCTTTATCTCTCCCAGCTTCTTTACGGGCTCGCTCGCAAAGCTTCCATCCTTTTCCTTGGTCAGGACAAGTTTTTCATTCGCTTCGAAGCGCTTTTGAATTGAGGCAAGGATTTTCTCCGAATCCGCATGTTTCACCTCATAGCTCCACCGGTACCAAGCTTCTTCTCTTTCATAGTCGGAATCGAAAGATTGACCGATAAAGGAATCAAATACTTCCTCCTTCGTCATTTCTTCTCCGCTATATTCGTCCCCGCCTTCTCCTATCCGCTTGGCTACGAGATAGGATGTATCCTCCCCGGAATCCGATTTCCATATATTGCTGTCCGAACCGAAACCGCAGGAGGTGGAATAATAATAAGAACCGCACAGCTCTTCGCCGTAAAACAATAGTTCCCCTGTCGTCTCCTTTACCGCCTTGGTGGTCTGAGCATTCTCCGCAATGTTATTATAAACTTGATATCCGGCACTGTCATCCACATGCGCTCCGAACTGGGCGACTCCCGAATGGGACATGTGCCTGTAGGCATAAGTTCTGGCGCATATCGCCTGCGCCTTCAGCGCCTCTAACGGATAGGAAGCCGGCATCTCACTTGGGACCACGGAATACAAATATTCCTCTAACAGGACTTCATTCACAACCACCAAGCCCTCCTGTGTATGGGATATCTCCAGCTTGCCCCGATAGGCAGGCGTTCCCTGCGCACGATCCACGGACAGTAGCTGGATTCTTCCGGTCAACGCTGTAGGCTCTATATAAATCCTTTCTCCTATAAAGTATTCGCTGTCCCCGCCGATGACAACTTTTTCTCCCGCCTTATGCTCTTCCCTCTTCAAATCGTCATAATTGCCGTAGCTTACCACGAAGTCCGTATCTGCTGTAAACTCCAGCTTTTCATGATAAACACTGCCAAAGTTCGTATTTTTTATGACCACACGGATATTTTCCATAGCTTCATCTCTGGTGATGAGTCCCGCACAGATCACTCCGTCCTCCAAAACGAAATCCGTAAAGTTATAACCAATCCGCAAATCCTCCTGACCGCACTCGCTCAGCATTCCGTACAGCTTATAAACCTTCAGCCCTTCCTCATAAGGATATTTTCCATAGCCTTCAATTTCAATGCTGCCATCTCCAAAGCTTAATAACTTCCCATTTATCTTTTCATTTTTAATTTTCACCGACTGCAAGCTTCCGTCTGCAAACTCCATATCGGCAATCTGCTCCCTCTGCGCTTGCTCAGCCTTCCCGTATGGAAGTTCTATTTCGTATCCTTGTACAAACACCCTTAAGATGCCGTCCTGCGCTTCTACTACCCATACATTATGTAAACTATATCCACGGCTCACTACCTGATAGACTGTAAGGAATACTTCATCCTTCTTATAGGCCTTGATCACCTGATATTTATACTCGGCAAACGAATCTGAGGCATAGGAAAACTTCCCTTTCTCCGTAAGCATTTCCCTCTCTGCAAGCGAATTCCCTTTCTCGTCCCATACCTCCTGCCCCGTCCCCAGTATGGTTATACTATCAAAAACAATTCTCTCTCTCATATCATAATAGGTGAGCAGGCTGTCGTAGAGGCGATACCAGTCGTCCTTCAAAAAAAAGAAGCCTTCCTTATACTTCTCTTCATATTCCTTCTCATATGCAGATGCAGCGTCCTGCGGTACGATCGCGGAAAACAGGATTAAAAATTGTTCGTAGCTTAAAACTGCTTCCGAATCCGCAGAAAGCTCACCCTTAAGTCCTGAAAAGGCCGCTTCTGCCCCGTCTCCCAGCTCCAACGCCTCGCTAAGGAGCAGAGCGTCCTGAAGGCTTATGTATTCTCCTTCCGGCTGTTTTATCCTCCCCATGCGGACGCTTACAGCCAATATGTAGATGATGATAAACAAGCCGATAACACAAAACAACACTTTCAAAAACATTCTTACATTTTTATTCATTAAAAATCTCCCGGTCTTCTATTTTCACACGGTGACGCCGGAATGCGCCGTCTCGTAAATCATAATTTTCTATTGGAAAAAAGCAGCCGATACGGCTGCTTTTTTCCTTCGTAGCATACTACATAAATCCCCAAAATGCCGGTTCTTGTACTTTGACTCCTAGCAAAGCTAGGTGGGTGACCGCAACCTTACTTTTGCCTTCCCCTCCAATCCTCT
>JAEZRJ010000088.1 GCA_023412855.1 Bacillota bacterium
TTTTGTAAAGTAATAGGTTTTCGCATACTTATATTTTACACCAACTGCTGGATTCTTTCGAGGTCTGGCAGTTGTTTTTTGTACGGAAAAGGAGCTGCGCGCTAATTACTTAGTGCGACAGCCCCATCTTTATGCAATAGGAAAGTGCTTCTCTAAAATACCTTCGTCGTCCACTTCGTGCAATCCCACACATCGGTAACCAGCCCTTCATAGAACTCGGGTTCGTGGCAGACGAGGAGAATGCTGCCTCTGTATGCGGTAAGAGCCCGTTTAAGCTCTGCCTTGGCATCTACATCCAGATGGTTGGTAGGCTCGTCCAGAAGGAGGACGTTAGTCTCACGGTTGATTAGTTTACATAATCTGACTTTCGCCTGCTCCCCTCCGCTCAGCACCTTTACCAGACTCTCGATATGCTTGGTGGTCAGTCCGCATTTAGCGAGAGCAGAACGCACCTCATACTGAGAGTACGAAGGAAATTCCTTCCATATTTCTTCGATGCACGTAGTGGTAACCTTCTGGTCGGTTTCCTGCTCGAAATAACCGATGTTTAAATAATCCCCTTGCGTAACGCTGCCGGACAGAGAAGGAATGAGTCCGAGGATGCTTTTTAGCAGGGTGGATTTGCCGATGCCGTTGGCGCCGATAAGGGCAATTTTTTGCCCCCGTTCCATTTCCAGATTTAAAGGCGAGGAGAGCGGCTCCGTATATCCGATCACAAGCTCCCTGGACTGGAATATATACCGTCCGGGAGTTCGCGCTTCCCTGAAATGGAACTCCGGCTTGGGCTTTTCTGCTGCAAGCTCGATCATATCCATTTTATCCAGCTTTTTCTGGCGCGACATGGCCATATTTCTCGTAGCCACTCTGGCTTTATTGCGCGCTACGAAGTCCTTCAAGTCAGCGATTTCCTTTTGCTGCTTATTATAGGCAGCCTCCAACTGAGACTTTTTCATGGCATAGACCTCCTGAAACTTGTCATAGTCTCCGACGTAACGGTCTAACGATTGATTGTCCATATGATAAATCAGATTGATGACGCTGTTTAAAAAAGGGATATCATGTGAGATAAGGATGAACGCGTTCTCATAATCGTTCAAATACCTCTTCAGCCATTCGATATGCTCTGCATCAAGATAGTTGGTAGGCTCGTCCAGGAGAAGAATGTCCGGTTTTTCTAATAAAAGCTTTGCCAGTAAGACCTTGGTTCTCTGGCCGCCGCTTAGATCGGTAACATCCTTATCCAGTCCGATATCGGTAAGGCCCAGCGCTCGTGCAACCTCCTCCACCTTGGCGTCGATCATGTAGAAGTCGTGCATGGTGAGAAGATCCTGAATGGTACCCAAATCTTCCATATATTGCTCCAGCTCATCCTCCGTGGCCGCTCCCATCTTATCGCAAATCTCGTTCATTTCTGCTTCCATTTCAAAGAGAAAGGAGAAAGCGGAGGATAGGACATCGCGAATCGACATTCCCTTTTCCAGTGCGGTATGCTGATCCAGATAGCCTACGCGCACATTTTTAGCCCACTCGATTTTTCCTTCATCAGGCATGAGCCTGTTCGTAATTATATTCATAAAGGTAGACTTACCTTCTCCGTTGGCACCGATCAAGCCGATATGTTCTCCCTTCAGTAAACGGAAGGATACATCGTTAAAAATGGCTCTGTCACCAAAGCCGTGAGTCAGATTTTCCACATTTAAAATACTCATAACAATCTCCATTTCAACATATTCATTTTTTCAATGAGTGTAAGTACCACAGTCCTCCTCGGCCGCTCATTGCCGAAGATGCAGCGTAAAATTATGCAGGATATAACTCCTGTGCATGCACTGCAGCAGTTCGGACGCAAGGCTGAACTGTAACAGTATAGCATATAGCCGGTGTTCATGACAATTATAAAAAAAAGACACCTTATTAAAAAATGAAACACTGAATAAAAACGTTTTTATTTATATGATAAATAAAGAAAAAACAAAAGCCAATAGAGAAATTCGTCTGATAAGAGGCAAAGTTATACTTAAAGTTATTGTTCACTCCGTTCTCAGTAACGCATGATTTCTGCAATGCAAAAATTTTGCATTTAAATTCGTTCCGCGAAGCAGAAATCATCTCTTGCATCACGTTCTTACGCAGCTTAACAGCAAGTGTTAAGCTACGGTGTGAACAGTAACTACTTAAAATCTGCGGATTTTACAAGGATTCAATAAGGAAGGAAGAGGGCAGAAACATTATGAGATGTATTACGACAGATTATTCGAAGAATGAATTTTGGAAAGAAACGGATATTCCGGTAGGCAAGACGGAGGACTATGCTCATCTGGTAAATATTTATCCTGAACTGAAGGGACATGTGATACAAGGCTTCGGAGGCGCATTTACCGAAGCCAGTACCTATAATTATTCCAAGCTTGGAGAGGCAAATAAACGGGCGGTGATCGAAGGCTATTTCGGAAAGGACGGACTTAGATATAATCTGGGTCGTACTCACATTCATAGCTGCGATTTTGCACTTGGAAATTATACCTATATCGAGGAAGGAGACAAAGAGCTTAAGAGCTTCAACATTGCCCACGATAGGGAAAATATGATTCCTATGATAAAGGATGCGATGGCGGAAAGCTCATCGAAGCTTTATTTTCTGGCATCGCCGTGGTCGCCTCCGGCCTTTATGAAGACCAATGGGAATATGAACAACGGCGGTAAGCTGAAAGAGGAATACTACAGTGTCTGGGCAAGCTATATCGTTCGTTATATTCAGGAATATGAAAAAGAAGGAATCAGGATCGGCTATCTTACCGTTCAAAACGAGCCCATGGCTGTGCAGACGTGGGATTCCTGCATTTATACTCCTGAGGAGGAAGCGCTGTTTGTGAGAAAGCATCTTGCCCCGGCGCTGGCGGCAGCTTTTTTAAATCATGTAAAAATCTTCGTATGGGACCACAACAAGGATGAGGTCTATGACCGGGCTAAGGCGGTATTCGCGTCGCAGGAAACATCGGACGAGGTGGCAGGAGTCGCGGTGCATTGGTATTCAGGGGACCATTTCGAAGCATTAGAAGCGGTAAAGAGAAGATTTCCTGAAAAATCTCTTTTCTTTACGGAAGGCTGCGTGGAATATTCCCGCTTTGCGGATTCCTCGGAGGTAGTTAAGGCGGAGATGTACGCTCATGACATGCTGGGCAATTTAAAGGCAGGAGTAGAGGCCTTTTTCGACTGGAACCTCTTGCTGGACGATAAGGGGGGACCTAATCATGTAGGGAATTTCTGTGCGGCGCCCATGATGTGTGTACCCGGAGAAGATACTCTTGAAAAGCGGCTTTCTTATTACTACATAGGACAGTTCAGCAGATACATTAAGCGCGGAGCCAGAAAAATAGAGACCAGCCGGTATACAGATAAAATAGAAACGGTCGGTTTCTTAAATCCCGACGGAGAGAGAGTAATCATCCTCCTGAACAAGTCAGATTCTGCGGTTGAGGTAACCATTCGCGAAAGTGGCCTGGGCGGGCAGCTTACGTTACAGCCCCATACGATTTCCACTCTATGCTACGGTGCATAATTTTTATGTAATAGGAAAGTGCGTTACTGTTCACTTCGTTTTCAGTAACGCATGATGTTCTGCAATGCAAACTTTTTGCATTTAAATTCGCTACGCGAAGCAGAAATCATCTCTTGCATCACGTTCTTACGCAGCTACGCGAGCGGAACAAAAGCTGTGCTGCCAAAATACTTGGCTGCGAGAGTGTGAGAGTACACTTTTGTTCTAAAGACGATAATCTAAAAAAAAGACACCTTTTTAAAAAACGAGACATTAAAAACGTTTTTATAAGCTTATATAATGAAATTATCTACTAACAGGTATGAAAAAGGAGGATATGAAATGAAGTTTAAAAGACTGACGGCATTAATGCTTGCCGGAATGATGACATTATCTCTCGCAGCATGCGGAGGAAGTGCCAGCACAACAAGTGGGACATCCGATACGGAGACGAAGGACAGTGCAGAAGAAACGACAGAGGCCAAAGACACTGACACTGCTGCGGCTGCGGGAAGCGGCGATAAAATCGTAGTATGGACGTTGGCAGCGGATTTAGAGCAGTTCGCGGCACGTTATACGGAAGAAACGGGAAATGAAGTAGAGGTAGTCGTAATCGCTCCGGCGGATTATCCTACAAAGCTTACTTCTGCGCTCGGTGCGAAATCCAGCGAGGCGGATGTAATCGTAGGAGAGCCCCAGATGCTTCCTAACTTCTTCGAAGCAGGATTTTTTGATGACTTGTCACAATATAACGTAGATGACTATAAGGACACTATCGTAGATTATGTATACGAAGCGGGTAAGGATGCACAGGGAATCCAGAGAGCGCTCAGCTATCAGGTAACTCCGGGAAGTATCATTTACCGCCGTGACCTTGCAAAAGAAATTTATGGCAATGACGATCCTGCATTTATTTCAGAGAAATTTAAGGATTTCGATACCATTCTTGCAACGGCGAAAGAAGTAAAGGATGCGGGTTATAGAATCTTCTCCGATACAGGTAATTTAAGATGGTATGTAAATACGCAGGAACCCTGGGTTAAGGATGATGTCCTGAACTTAAGCGATACAGCGAAAGCTTACATGGATACAGCGGTTTCTTTATATCAGGATGAGCTGGTAGCCTTTGCTCCCGAATGGTCTGCTGCATGGTATGCTTCCATGGCAGGTGAACTTCCCTTGAATGCAGGCTGGAGTGATCTGGCAGAGTTAGAGGGCGCTGATATGACACAGGTATTTTCTTATTCCTTACCTTCTTGGGGGGCACTGATCGTTCGCGATAATGCAGCGGATAACAAGGGTAATTTCGGAATCTGTAAAGGACCTTCCTCATACTTTGGCGGCGGTACCTTCTTAGGAATCAGCGCATACAGCGAGAAAAAGGATGCGGCTTGGGATTTCGTAAAATATTGTACGTTGAATGACGAAACTGCACAGTGGTGGCTTGAGAAGTCCAACGGCGACGTTGTATCCAACACAGCGGTTCTGGAAACGAACAAGGATTATACCAACGAATCCTTCGGTAATCAGAAGACATATGAGTTCTACATGGGGGAAGCTAAAAATATCGATTATTCTGTAAAGACGAAATATGATGATACCATCGGCGGTTTCTGGGGAGCATCCATTGAAGCGGTACAAAAAGGTGAGATGACGAAGGAAGAGGCGATTGAAGATTTCTACATGCAGGTAGAGGCTACCTTCCCTGAAATTACGGTAGTAAGATAAGGAAAAAAGTTAAAAGCTACTGCTCGGGAATCACGGGTCATACCGTGATTCCCGATTGAATGATAAAAACAGATGGAAAAGAAAGCGGGTGGAAAGGTGAAGGCAGCAGATAAAACGAAGAAAAGAAAAGGGCTTCACAATCGGGATAACATGGGGTATGCATTTATTGCTCCCTTTGTTTTGGTGTTTCTTACATTTAATATCTACCCTGTAGCCCGTACTCTGTATTTGAGCTTTACGGATTACAGCGGCTTCAATGTTCCTACATGGGTAGGACTCACCAACTACATAAGGGTATTTAAGGACAAATTACTATGGGAAGCGTTTGGAAATACGGTAAGAATATGGGGCATCAATATTATTTTACAGCTTGGTATAGCGTTCCTGCTGACGATAGTATTTAGTGACATGAAGTACCGAACGAGAGGCCTTAGCATTTTCAGGGCTTTGTTTTATCTTCCCAACCTGATTGCAGCCACCTCCGTGGCTTATCTGTTCAAAACGATGCTAGACTGGAAATTTGGTTCTTTCAACCAAATTCTTAAAGGAATCGGACTCATAAGTGAGAGCGTGGACTGGATGGGAACTCCTCCTTTGCTGCGCACTGCGGTGGGGGTCATCGGCGCGTGGATGTGGTTCGGCAATTCCTTTATCATGCTTATGGCGGGTGTTCAGGGAATTAACAGGGATTATTACGAGGCTGCAGCTATCGACGGAGCAGGGAGATGGAAGGTCTTCGGGAAGATTACCCTTCCTCTTTTAAAACCGATCATGCTTTACGTAGCGATTACTTCCTTGATTGGAGGTCTGCAGCTATTCGATATTCCTTATCTGATGACATTAGGTCAGCAGAAGCAGGTGCGCGCGGTAAATACGGCAGTTATGCACTTGTATACGATGGCGTTTAAGAACAGACAGATAGGATATGCGGGCGCTATAGCGTTTATCCTTTTCTTCATCATTTGCATATGTTCCATCTTGGTATACCTGATGATGTACTCGAAAAAAAGGAAGGAGGAGGACTAAATGACAAAGAAAGTAAATCAAACAATTATTTACCTGCTTCTCCTTCTGCTTTCGACGATATGTCTTCTGCCCTTTATCATGATGTTAGTGAACTCGACGAGAGAGGGCACGGATATCATGAAGAGCTTTACCTTGATTCCCGGTGATTATCTGATAAAAAACTGGGATGTGGTCAAAGCGAATCTGAATATTCCACGGGGCTTTGCCAACAGTATCTTTATCTCGGTACTCAGCACGGCGTTAGCAGCTTACTTTTCATCACTTACGGCATTCGGTTTTGCTTTCTACCGGTTCAAGGGAAGAAAAGTGATTTTTACCATTATTATTGTTTCCATGATGATTCCGGCACAGCTTGGACTTTTAGGCTTTTACGATTTGTCCATGAAGCTCGGGCTGATAGACAGCTTTATTCCGCTTATCGTTCCGTCCATTGCTTCTCCGGCAACTGTGTTCTTTCTCAGGCAGTATTTGCTTTCGGTCATGCCTAAGTCGCTGCTGGAAGCTCCGAGGATCGACGGGGCAAGCGAGTTCTATATTTTCCATAAAATAGGACTTCCGATCATGTCGCCGGGCATTGCCACCATGGCAATCGGTATCTTTATCGGCTCGTGGAACAGCTACTTGCTTCCGCTCGTTATACTGAATTCACAGAGGAAGTTTACACTGCCTGTTATGATTGCTTCACTCAATGCGGTGAAGAATATCGCCCAAAATATCGGTGCTACATATGTAGCAGTTGCAATTTCGGTAGTTCCGATAATCATTGTATTCTGCTTCTGCTCGAAATACATTATCAGCAGTATTTCGTCGGGAAGTGTAAAAGAATAATAGATTAGCCTCCTTGTTTATTTATGGACAATTTGATATATTGGACATAAAGAAACGGGAGGCTGTTTTGGCAAAATGGAGAGCTGTATGACAAAAGATATGAAAAAGAAATCTGATAGAAAATGGATAGGCCTTTTGGCAGCAGTCCTGATTTTGGCATTGGGATTATACGGATGCGGTGCGGTGCCGGCCGGAGAAGAAAATACAGGAAAAGTCCCTTTTCCGAAGGTGACAGAGGTGTCAGAAACGGAAGGCAAGGAGCTTGTTACTTTGGATTGGTACATCAATTTCTCATGGTTCACCACTCCGTGGGGCGGCAACGCCGTTTCGAAGAAGATTACGGAGGATACCGGAGTAAATATCGAATTCATTACACCCAAGGGGAACGAATCGGAGAAGCTCAATGCGCTCATTTCTTCCGATACACTGCCGGATATCATCACGCTGGGCTGGTGGGAACCTCAGATTGACGAAATGATCAACCGGGATATGGTATACGCCCTGAACGAGCTGGCAGATGAATATGATCCATATTTCTGGCAGGTGACGAACGATAAGGTATGCGACTGGTATACGAGGGAGGGCGGCAATATCTACTGCTATCCCAATTCCAGTTATCTGGAGGAAGATTATAAGACCTACGGCAATATCGGCTCCAATCAGACTTTTTTGGTGCGCAAGGATATATACGAGGCCATCGGAAGTCCTGACATGACTACGCCGGAGGGCTTTATGGAGGCAGTGCGAAAGGCAGCAGAGATGTTTCCTACGGTAGACGGGCAGCCGTTAATTCCTATAGGTGCCCATGCGTTTACCGCCAAGGGCTGCGATTCTTTCGACCAGTTTTTACAGAATTTCCTTGCGGTTCCTTATGAGCAGGACGGAAAATATTATGACAGATTTACGGATGCGGAATACATCAGATGGATGAAAGCATTCAGACAGCTTGGAGAAGAGGGGTATCTGAAGGAGGATATCTTCATCGACCAGAGAACCCAGATGGAGGAGAAGATAAAGCAAGGGAGGTATTTCTGTATGATTTACCAGCGGACGGACCTGGATGCCCAGCAGAAGGTGCTTTATAAAAATAATCCTGAGAGCATCTATATCGCGGTAGATGGTCCGAAGAATTCTGCGGGAGACGATTATATGCTTCCCGGTCCGGGAATAACCGGCTGGACGGTGACCTTCATTTCCAAGAACTGTGAATATCCGGACAGGGCAATTGCACTTTTTAGCTACTTTATCAGTGAGGAAGGCCAGAAAGCGACGTACCTGGGTGTAGAAGGGGTAACTTATGACGAGGTGGATGGTGAACCCGTCCTAAGAGAGGATGTAAGGAATCTCCTCAATACGGATAGGAAGGAATACGACAGACTGTACGGCGGAGACGACGCCTACTGGATGTTCCAGAACAATGTAATGCAGCTTCAGTGGAAGCCGCCGCTTTTGGAGCCTCTCGGACAGATGGAAGAGTGGACCTACCCGTACACCTGTTATCTGGAGCAGTATACGATAGATCTGGAGACGAACTCTAAGGTGGGCTATGCAGATATGAAAATACAAGATCTTTGGGGCCGATTTTTGCCGAAACTGCTGCTTTCTTCCTCCGACGAGGAATTTGACAGCATTTTGGAGGAGTTTGTGCAAAAGAGGCAAGAGCTCGGATTTGACGCCGTCATGGAGGAAAAGACGAAGCGGATGATCGAGGCTAAGGAGAAGCTTGGAATTCATTAACGGCAATAAAATGGAAAATGGAAAAAGATGAAGCAGATAAGAGAAAAATGGCAGGGTCTAAAATTAAATATAAAGTTCACGGTTATTATCATTGCTTTCGTTATCGTGCCCATCGTCTTTTTTTCCATGTACCTTTTTTACAGCATGGAGGAAAGTGCAGTCAGGGAAAAGCGCAGCAGTATGGAGTACAGTATGGAAAGCAGCTATACCCGGATACTGAAAAATGTGGATTCCATCAATATGTCTACCCAGTTTTTCCTAAGCGACGCCTTTTTGACAGATTGTCTGGGCAACATAAAAAAAGGACAGCCAATGAGCACGGAGGAGCTTCGGGAATTTTATAATGTCAACATCGCCTCTTTGGAGAGAATGGTAAACAGCAATCCCTACCTTTATCAGATTCGGGTTTATGCGGACAGCAATTCTCTTCAGGAAATGATGCCCATCCTCTATAAAAAAGAGAGAATGGAGCGGCTGGACTGGGCCGAAGATGCGGATATTTATGGCTGGAAATATGATTACACGGATATGATTTTCGATTCCTATGTGATGGATCAGAATAAAAAAATAATGTCTCTCGTAACGCCTATCGAGGATTTTGAAAACGGCGATCTGGGCGTGCTGGAGGTAGCCATGTCCATGGACACCATGTTTCCCGAACTGTATGAGAATCGTTTGGGGCGGTGGAGCTGCTTTGCCGACGATAGCGGAGAACGCCATTACGGTGCGGAAAAGGAAAATCAGGACAATTATATAGAATATATTCTGAAGAATACAGTTTCCGGGGGAGAGGAAGAAAGCAATACCTATTATATAGAAATAGGCGGAGAGCCTTTCGTGGTAGGCTATCTCCCCGTAAAGGAGCTGTCGGGCAGTCTGATTTATGTAGACAGTATCGCGTCGGAAATCGGAAGAATCCACAATATGAGGTCATTTTTTATCCTCATTATGCTGGGAATTCTCATGTGTCTGATTGTCCTTATCAACTTCGTAGTAAAGAGCCTTTTGAGCCAGTTCTACAGCATACTCTTTTCTATCAGAGAGGTGCAAAAGGGTGACCTGGGTGTTGTGATCGAAGGCTGCGGTACCGATGAAATGGGCGAGCTTGGCACCCAGATCAACAAGATGCTTCTGCGTATCAGACAGCTTATGGAGGATAATATCAACCGGGAGCGTCTGGTGAAAAATTCGGAGATCAAAGCGCTCCAGAATCAGATCAATACGCATTTCATATACAACGTGCTGGAATCCATTAAGATGATGGCGGAAATCGATGAAAAATATGAAATATCGGATGCTGTGACCTCCCTTGGAAAGCTGCTGCGCTATAGTATGCGCTGGGTATCCGGCAACGTGACGGTGGAGGAGGAAATCGACTATATCAAGAACTATCTTGCGCTGATCAACCTCCGCTTCGACTACGAAATCTATCTGTCCCTGAATATGAACGACATCATTTATAAGCAGGAAATTCCCAAGATGTCCTTACAGCCCATTGTGGAAAACGCTATCTATCATGGTATAGAAGAAATGGCAGAGGACACCAGCATATACATTAAGGGCTTTGTGGACGGCGACGACTGTATCATAGAGATTACGGACGCAGGAAAGGGAATGAGTGAAAAGGAAGTAAGCGAACTTTATAAAAAGATTTCGGGAGAAATCGAAGCCGGCGGCGGCTCCGGTAACGGAATCGGTTTAAAGAACGTACAAGATAGAATAAAGATGAGTTTCGGAGAGCGCTATGGAATCGAGATAGCCTCTAAGCTGGGCTGTTACACGAAGATTATGGTAAGGATACCTTTACGGAGAAAAGAAGGAGCATAATGAATACAGTACTCATTGTAGAAGATGAAAAAATGATACGGCAAGGCATTAAAACGATGATACAGCGCTCCGGCGTTCCGGTGGCTGCCATTTTAGAGTGCAACAACGGACAGAGCGCTTATGAGATATTGAAAAGCCAGAAAATAGACGTAATGTTCACTGACATCCGTATGCCCAAAATGGACGGGATAGAACTGGTTTCGGCTATTCAGGAGCTTCCCCATAAGCCTCTCATCGTGGCGGTCAGCGGTTACGACGACTTTTCTTATGCGGTGGAGATGCTGCGGGGAGGAGTGAGGGAATATATTTTGAAGCCTGTGGAGCGGGATAAGGTAAAAACGATCCTTGAGACCTTCCAGAGAGAGCTTATTCAAAGGGAGGCACAGGAGGCAGAGTTAAAAAGCATCGGGAAAAACCAATTGAAATATGTAATGACGTCAGATGTGACTCGCAAGGAAATGCAGATGGTTGCGGAGTGGTTTGACGGTATGCTTGTAAGCAAGGACTACTATATCCTCTGTACCCAGAGGCAGGAGAGCACGGAAGTCTCAGGTGAGGAATTCATGTACTGGCGGGACATAGAAAAGAGTTCGGTTTACATAATTATGGGAACGGAGAAGGACAGGTTCCTTAAGGAAGAGCTGTCTGGATGCCATACAGGAATCAGCAAAAGATATCAAGGCGTGGAATATTTAAAGGCCGCTTACAAGGAAGCAAAGGCGGCAAGAAAGGAAGCCTTCTGTACCGGACGCTATGAGGTGAGCTTCGAAGAGATACGTACGGATACCGATAAGCCCAATACGGAGAAGATGCGCCAAATAGCCCAGCAAATCGGGACAAGCAGGATTGAAGAATCTTTGACAAGCATAAGGCAGATCGTTAAGGATACGAAGCGGAAGAAATATTCCGCGGTCACCTTCGAAGAAGACATTCTGTCGCTGATCGATTTGGTAGTGGGGATTTACCAGAATGTGATGCAGCAGGTAGCCCAGGAGGCCGAACGATTCAAGGATATTTACAGCTTCCCCGATATTGATTCCTTTACGGAGGAATTTACCGGCTGGCTGATGGAATTTCATGACCGGCTGGACGAGGAATTCGACGATTATAAAAACAAGCAGAAAATGCAGGAAGCTATCGGTTTTATTCAGGAGAATTTCGACAAGGACTTGAACATGGCGGTGGTTTCCAATCACGTATCCATGAATTATTCACTGTTTTCCTATGTGTTCAAGCAATATACGGGAAGGAACTTCGTGAATTATCTGAAGGAATTCCGGATAGAAGAGGCGAAGAAGCTTCTTGCCCAGACAGAAATGCGTGTGGTGGAAATCAGTAAAAGAGTAGGCTACGAGAACGAAAAGCATTTTATGAAAATTTTTCGAAACGTATGCGGAGTATCCCCCACCGAGTATCGAAAGAACATGCAGGCGGCAAATAATATGTAAAAGGCAGATAATTATTCAATATATACAAAAACAAGCATCCTGTTTAAGCGATTTGTGACAAAAATACGAAAAATTACGAAAAAACTGTTGCAAATTGTTCATCAGGATGCTATGCTTTATACATGTTCGGAAACGTTACCGATAACGATACCGAAAACGGTACCAAGAAACTTATTCACAATTAAAAGGAGAGGTATTCATTATGAAAAAGAAACTGATTAGTGCATTACTTTGTGTAGCAATGGTTTCTTCCATGCTGGTTGGCTGCGGCAGCACTGCAGCAGAAGTACCTGCGGCGAAGGAAGAGACGACAGCTCCTGCGGAAGAGACAGCAGAACCCGAAGCGGCAGCTCCGGCAGAAGAGACCGCAGCGGCAGAAGGCGGAAGCGTATATTACCTGAACTTCAAGCCCGAGGTTGATGAGCAGTGGCAGGAGATCGCAGCAGCTTACACTTCAGAGACTGGTGTAGAGGTTAAGGTCGTAACTGCAGCAAGCGGTACATACGAAGAAGTACTGAAATCTGAAATTGCAGGTCAGGATGCACCTACTCTGTTCCAGATTAACGGACCGGTTGGTTACAATAGCTGGAAGGATTACTGCCTTGATTTATCAGGCTCCGAGCTTTACAACGCTCTTTCTGACAAGGGTCTTGCTATTACCGGTGAAGATGGCGGCGCATACGGCGTTCCTTACACGGTAGAATCCTATGGTATCATTTATAATGACGCTATTATGCAGGCATATTTCGCACTGGACGGAGCAAAAGCAGCAAGCGTTGACGAAATCAATTCCTTCGATAAGCTGAAAGAAGTTGTAGAAGATATGACAGCAAAGAAAGCAGATCTGGGTATTGAAGGCGTATTCGCTTCCACGTCTCTTCTTCCCGGCGAAGACTGGAGATGGCAGACACACCTTGCAAACATTCCTGTTTACTACGAATACAAAGACAACAAGGTAAGTGACATGGCAGCTATCGAATTCACATATTCCGATAACTACAAGAACATTTTCGATTTATACATCAACAACTCCACGGTTGCTCCCGGACTTCTTGGAAGCAAGGCGGTCACGGATTCCATGGCTGAGTTCGCTCTCGGACAGTGCGCTATGGTTCAGAACGGCAACTGGGCATGGGGACAGATTTCTACAGTAGAAGGCAATACGGTAAAGGAAGAGAACGTTAAATTTATGCCTATCTACACCGGCGTTTCCGGCGAAGAGAACCAGGGACTTTGCACTGGTACAGAGAACTTCTGGTGTGTAAACAGCCAGGCTTCCGAAGCAGATCAGAAAGCTACTTTAGATTTCGTTAATTGGATGATTTCTTCCGATACAGGCAAGGATTACATGGTTAATTCTTTAGGAAACTCTGCACCGTTCACTACCTTCGGCGATGATGAGAAACCTACCGATCCTCTTGCAAAAGAGATGTATCGCTACATGGAAAATGGAAAGAACAGCGTAACATGGAACTTTACGACATTCCCCAGCCAGGCATTCAAGGATGATTTCGGCGCAGCTCTTCTCGAGTACTGCAACAAAAACATGACATGGGATGAAGTAAAAGACTTAGTAGTTACGAGATGGGCAGAGGAGAAATCTGCAACTGCACAGTAAAGAGATTACTGTTCACACAGTATCTTAACATTTGCTGTTAAGATACGTAAGAACGTGATGCAAGAGATGATTTCTGCTTCGCGGAGCGAATTTAAATGCAAAAAGTTTGCATTGCAGAACATCATGCGTTACTGAGAACGGAGTGAACAGTAACGTAAGGAGCACTTTCCTGCTGCAGAAAAAGGATTTGATAAATATTCCAATTCAGAGTAGTATATAGACATAAGATTAATATTTTAATGAATATTTGTTTATCAGCAAGTTGAGTAAAGAGACACTTCGCAGCCTCGGCTGCGGAGTGTTTTTCAAAATTTGCCAAGAGGAGGACGGACTATGGAAAAGACATTAAAAAAATATTTTTTGATATTTACCCTTCCTACGGTGAAAGCCTTTGCGTTTGCCTTTATCATTCCTTTCGTGCAGGGCGTGTATTTGTCTTTTTGCAAATTTACCACGGTAGGCAATGCGAAATGGGTAGGGTTTGACAATTACAAAACGGCCTTCTCCAGCGGACAGGGATTTACGAGCGCTTTGGGTTTTACGGTGGCATTTACGGTAATCAGTGTACTGACGATTAATTTATTTGCATTTGCGATTGCGTTATTACTTACGAGAAAGATCAAAGGAACGAATCTATTCAGAACCGTATTTTTTATGCCGAACTTAATCGGCGGTATTGTACTCGGATATACATGGCAGCAGATGATTAATGCTATTTTATATAAATATGAAACGACGATCGTGTCCAGCGCTACCTACGGCTTTTGGGGCTTAGTGCTTCTTATGAATTGGCAGATGATAGGCTATATGATGATTATCTACATCGCCGGCCTCCAGAACGTGCCGGGAGATTTGGTAGAAGCCGCGAAGATTGACGGAGCGTCACCATGGCAGACCTTGATCAAGGTTAAGATCCCTATGGTAATGTCCTCCATTACGATTTGTATGTTTTTAACACTGTCAAACAGCTTTAAGCTGTTCGATCAGAATAAAGCGCTTACGAACGGCGCGCCGATGAAAAAGACACAGATGCTGGCGCTGAACATTTACGAGACCTTCTATGGTAAGACAGGGTATGAAGGCGTTGGTCAGGCGAAGGCAGTAATATTTTTTGTCATAGTGGCGCTTATTGCGTTAGTGCAGTTATCGTTTACGAGAAGTAAGGAGGTAGAGCATTGATGACATCAGCAAAGAGCAGATTCTCCAATAAAATATTTTTTGTGTTGTTATGCGTTTTGACAGTTGCTATACTTTATCCCCTGCTGTTTATTTTGAATAACTCTTTTAAGGGAAAGTTTTTTATCAGTAAAGACCCGTTCTCCCTTCCCAATTCGGAGACCTTTGTAGGGATTACAAATTATGTGAATGGTTTGATTAAGACGGGGCTTTTCAAGGCCATCGGCTGGTCTTTCTTCATCACGATTATTTCCGTCGGACTGATCATACTGTTCACCTCCATGACCGCATATTACATTACGAGGGTAAAATCCAGATATTCCACGATTCTTTATTATATGTTCGTGTTTTCCATGATCGTGCCCTTTCAGATGGTCATGTTTACGATGACCAGCCTTGCGGATAAGTTTCATTTAAGAAATCCTCTGGGAATGTGCCTGCTGTATCTAGGCTTCGGAGCGGGATTGTCCGTCTTTATGTTCGCAGGCTTCGTGAAATCCATTCCGTTAGAAATAGAAGAGGCGGCCATGATCGACGGCTGCAATCCGTTGCAGACATTTTTTGGAGTGGTCTTTCCGATACTTAAACCTACGGCGATTACGGTAGCTATTTTAAATGCTATGTGGATATGGAACGATTTCCTTCTGCCTTATTTGGTAATCGGTATCAGTACGCAGTATAAGACGATTCCGGTAGTTGTACAGATGCTCGTGGGATCTAACGGAAATAAGGATATGGGCGCGCTCATGGCAATGCTGGTATTGTCGATTATTCCGATTGTTATATTCTATCTGACATGTCAGAAATACATTATCGAAGGCGTTGTAGCCGGAGCGGTGAAGGGCTAATGGGAGGAACTATGAGAAAAGGCGGCATTTTATTACCGATATCGAGCATTCCGTCTAAGTACGGCATCGGTACGTTTTCTAAGCAGGCGTACGAGTTCGTCGATTTTTTGGAAAAGGCAGGGCAGAAATATTGGCAGATACTTCCCCTCGGTCCTACAGGGTATGGAGACTCTCCATATCAATCTTTTTCTACTTTTGCAGGCAATCCGTATTACATAGATTTGGAGGCTCTCGTTAAGGAAGGCTGGATTACAGAAGAAGACTGCGAGGTGTGCGATTTCGGAAGCGATGACATGTATGTTGATTATGAAAAAATCTACCTGTCGCGGTCGAAGATATTGAAAAAGGCACATAAGAAAAGCAAGATAGCAAAGAATGAGAAGTTTCAGGAATTCAAGAAGGAAAATGAGTACTGGCTCTTCGATTATGCACTTTATATGGCAGTAAAGAATTCCTTCGAGGGAGTAAGCTGGATAGAATGGGCTGAGGATATAAAGCTGCGCAAGACTTCCGCAATGAAGGCTTACGGGGAAAAATACGCGGAGGAAGTGGAGTTCTATGAATTCCAGCAATTCCTTTTTGCGAAGCAGTGGTTTGCACTGAAAGAATATGCCAATAAGAAAAATATAAGCATTATAGGAGATATTCCTATTTATGTAGCTTTTGACAGTGCGGATACATGGGCTAATCCGGAATTATTTCAGTTGGATGGCACTTGTACGCCTATCGGAGTGGCAGGCTGTCCGCCGGATGCTTTTTCTGCTACCGGACAGTTGTGGGGGAATCCTCTCTATGAATGGGAATACCACGAAAAGACGGACTATGAATGGTGGGTGCGCCGGATTACCTATTGTTATGAGCTGTATGATGTGGTGCGGATCGATCATTTCAGAGGTTTCGACGAATATTATGCCATTCCCTATGGGGATCCTACCGCAGAGTTCGGAGAGTGGAAGAAGGGGCCGGGCTACGACATTTTCAAGGTCATAAAGGCGAAGCTTGGCAACAAGCCTGTGATTGCGGAGGATCTGGGATTCCTTACGCCAAGCGTTATCAAGCTGGTAAAAAAGACCGGTTACCCGGGCATGAAGATATTGCAGTTCGCTTTCGATTCAAGAGAGGAAAGCGACTATCTTCCCCATAACTATACGAACAATTCCGTGGTTTATACGGGAACTCACGATAACGATACGACGGTGGGCTGGTATACCACCTTTAACAGAAGAGATAAGAACTTTGCCAAGCGGTATTTGAACATCAAGACGAAAAAGGATATTCATTGGGACTTTATCCGCGCCGCGTTAGCCAGCGTTGCGGACACGGCGATCATTCCGGTTCAGGATTATCTGGGCCTTGGCTCGGAGGCGAGACTCAATACGCCCTCCACCTTGGGTGATAATTGGAAATGGCGGCTGCTTCCGGATCAGCTTGACGATGAGCTGGCGGAAAAAATTCGGAAGATGACAAAGCTATACGGAAGAATTTAGGCGACGGGATGCTGTGATAGTCAGGGATATTTGTTGGGTATTCCTGGCTATTTATATCTTGTGCTATAATATGATACCGGAGTCAAAAGTACGAAACAATCCGTAAGTATCAGGGGTCAAATATGGGAGAAATATGGAGGGATGTAGCATGCCTGAAATTACGATAAAGGATATTGCAAAGCAATGCGGGGTAGGCATCAGTACGGTTTCCAGAGCCATCAATAATCATCCGGACATCAATCCGGAGACGAAGAACATGATTATGGATGTGATAAAGGCTACGGGCTTTGTTCCGAATAACAGCGCGAGAAATTTGAAAAGAATCGATGCAAAAAGCATTGCGGTGCTCGTAAAGGGTATTACGAATCCGCTTTTTTCCGATATGATCAAGGTAATTGAAGAAGAGACGCAGAAGAAAAAGTATTCTCTTGTGCTTAAGCATGTTGAGTATTATGAGGATGAAGTGGATGTCGCCTTAGAGCTGGTGAAGGAAAAGAGACTTCGCGGAATTATTTTTCTGGGGGGGTATTTCTTCCATTCACAGGAGAAGATAGAGAATCTTAGGGTACCTTACATATTCAGTACCATAGGAACTGCTGTGCCGGAGAATATCAGCAGAGTGCTATATTCCAGTATAGCGGTGGACGATAGAAAGGAAAGCTATGCTATGACCGCTCACCTTATTGGTCTGGGGCATAGGGACATAGCGATTCTGTCGGCGGAATCTGAAATTAACAGCATTGGGCAGCTTCGTCTTGAGGGCTATAAGGATGCTCTTTCGGAGGCCGGTATCGCCTTCAACGAGAGGCTGGTGCGCCAGGTTGAAGATGACATTGAGCATTATTCCATGGAAAATGGATATATTACAGCAAAAAAGCTCGTCGAATCCGGAGAAAAGTTTACCGCGGTATTCGCTACCGCGGATATACTGGCGGTGGGGGCATGCCGGGCGCTTTTGGAAGCAGGGATGAGAATACCGGAGGATGTTTCTGTTGCAGGCTACGACGGAATAGACGTTGCAAAATATTATAATCCGGCAATTACTACCGTCAGGCAGCCGGTTAAGGATATGGCGAAGACCACCATCAAGCTGCTGTTCGATATCATTGCCGGACGCAAATCCTATGAGCATATCGTATTTCCGGCGGAGCTGATCGTGCGGGAATCAACAGGGACAGCCAAGGGCTGAAACGTGCCGGAATCGATGGAGCCGGTGAAGTACTAAATCAAGTTAGAATTATGATATCTATGGTCGTAGGTCACGTCCTCCCCGAGCCACTCAGGCGGAAGAAAGGATTTCGCTTCCTCCTCCGAGGAGAACTCCACCTCGGCGATAATGAGAGGAGAGTGGGGGGCATCGAAGATGTCCAGCTCGATGGTAAGTGAAGAGCCATCAACGGGAATTAAATATCTTCGTTTTGATATTGTATTGCCGTCGCATTTTTTGCGCAGATGATAGTAGGATTCTTTGTTTAAGGGCAGGTTGTATTCCTCCCTCGCAAGGAGTCCTTTTCCTTTATAGGTCAGATAATATTCTTCGTCCTGTTTCCTGATCCGGACGACGGGGTTTACGTTCAGATAAGCCTGCTCGATATGATGGGACGGATAGGAGCTGAGGTTATCGGGTAGTTTCTTTATTGTGAATTTTCTTTCGATTTCCATGCCGTTCATTATAGTATCTATTCCTTTCCTGGGGATTTCTTGTTCATTATACGTTACTGTTCACTCCGTTTTCAGCACCGCATGATTTCTGCAATGTAAAAATTTTGCATGTAAATTCGCTTTGCGAAGCAGAAATCATCCTTTGAATCACATTCATACGCAGCTTAACAGCAAGTGTTAGCTGCTGTGTGAACAGTAACTATTATACTACTGCTTGCTTTTAAATGAAAAGCAGCTTATTGACATTTTCTCCGATTTATCTCATAATATTTCATACAGATACCCCTAATGGTATAAGGAGGTGCAATATGAAACAGTGTATGGATACCGATAACCTGCATCGTCGCCTGAGCAAGATTGCCGGCCAGGTACAGGCAATTGACAGAATGGTGAACGAGGATGTTCCCTGTGAAGATATACTTTCCCAAATCAATGCGGCGAAATCTGCTCTCCATAAAGTCGGACAAGTAGTTTTAGAGGGCCATATTAACCATTGTGTAAAGGATGGAATCGAGCACGGCGATGCCGATAAGACGATAGCGAGTTTTACAAAAGCGGTGGAACGCTTTGCCAATATGACTTAATCATAAGAGAGAAAAACCGGCCTAAAATAAAGGGCCGGTTTTTTGATGGATTTATTTAAGATAAAAGTAATTTGCGAATCATGCTCTATGTATGTCTGCTCTTGACAACACATACCCCTATGGGTATAATATGTACCGATACCCCTAGGGGTATAAAAGAGTATAAGAGGAGGACATATGTGATGAAAAAGATAGAAGGATTGTTAGAATGGGGAGGAGTGAAAAAGGATATCACATTGTTGATAATTTCCGCCCTTGCGCTATTGGCCAGCCTTTTGGATTTCAATCCGTTTCCCTTTCCTATCGCTTGGATTGCTATTATTTTATGCGGCGTACCGATTATTTTGGAGGGGATTATAGGTCTGATCACGGCTTTTGACATCAAGGCAGACGTACTGGTTTCCATAGCACTGATTGCATCTATCATTATCGGGGAGACCTTTGCGGCAGGAGAAGTCGCTTTTATTATGCAGCTCGGTGCGCTGCTGGAGGATTTGACCGTGGCGAAGGCGAGAGCGGGAATTGAGAAGCTTGTTCGCTTAACACCCAGGACGGCAAGAAGGATAATAGATCGTAAAGAGCAGACCGTTCCGGCAGAAATGGTGCGAGTCGGCGACATTCTGCGGGTGCTTCCGGGGGAGACCATTCCGGTGGACGGATTCATCAGATCAGGACAGACATCGATAAACCAAGCCGTTATGACAGGAGAATCTCTTCCTGTGGATAAAGGAGCCGGAGACTCCGTATCAAGCGGTACGGTCAATCAGTTCGGCTCTTTTGATATGGAAGCCACAAAGGTGGGAGAAGACAGCTCCATTCAGCGAATGATACGCCTCGTACAGTCTGCTGACGCCGGAAAAGCGAAAATCGTAGGCATTGCGGATCGATGGGCGACGTGGATCGTTGTAATTGCGCTGACTGCGGCGGCCCTTACGTGGCTGATAAGCGGCGAGATTATACGTGCCGTAACGATACTGGTCGTTTTCTGTCCCTGTGCTCTCGTTCTGGCAACACCCACGGCAATTATGGCGGCGATTGGGAATGCGACAAGGCATGGCTTTCTCGTCCGCGAAGGAGATGCTTTGGAGCGGCTGGCTGGTGTAGGGAAGATTACCTTCGATAAAACGGGCACTCTCACCTGTGGACAGCCTCAGGTAGTGGCGGTCCACAGCTTTAAGGAAGAGCTTTCCGAAGAGGAATTATACCTATGTTCAGCCAGCGCAGAGCAGCACTCTGAACATCCCTTGGGCAAAGCAGTGGTACGCTCTTATAAAAGCACATTTAAAAAGGAGCTTTATCAGGTTCGGCAATTTCATATGCTTCCGGGCAGAGGCGTACAAGCCGTGGTAGATGGACAGGAAATCATTGCCGGAAATCCGAAGCTGCTTTCAGAAAAGCAAATTAGCATCGGAAATAATATACTGAAAAAAGCGGAAAAATACTTAAATGAAGGCTGTACGGTTATCTTTCTTGCTATGCAGAAGGAAGCCGTCGGAATTATCGCTCTGGCAGATACTCTGCGGCAAGACGCTGTCACGACGATGGAGGAAGTAAAGAAAACAGGTATTATGCCGGTGCTCCTGACCGGAGACAATGAAAAGGCGGCGGGCCATATTGCAAGGCAGCTTCATATCGACGAAGTACATTTCGGCTGCTTGCCGGAAGATAAACTGAAATGGATCGATAGCTATCAGAAGAACCAAAAACAGGTTTGCATGATAGGAGACGGAATCAACGATGCTCCCGCATTGAAAAGGTCTTATGTGGGAATTGCAATGGGCGGAAGCGGCAGCGATATTGCGGTGGAAGCAGCCGATATTGCGCTTATAAACGATGACATCAAGGAGCTTCCGCATTTGCTCAGGCTGTCTAAACGCATGATGCTTACGATAAAGTGTAACCTTACCTTTTCTATGGCCTTAAATTTTATCGCCGTCGTTCTTGCAATTTCCGGAATATTAAATCCGGTGGTAGGTGCGCTTGTCCATAATGCAGGCTCCGTTATCGTCATAGTTAACTCTGCGTTCTTATTAAAGTGGAAAAAAAGAAAATGATTATGATACAGTTTTCCAATAATTTTTCTTTTGCTCGCTGGAGAGAGAAGCAGCAAAATCTTGCTTAACCTGCAGAAAATATTCAAAATCCTTTAAGAGCATATAGAGTACTGCTCTGGATTCAAATTCTTGCCTTGTAGAGGGCAGATCACTTGCCTGAAATTTTTCAAATAATGTTTCGCATTCCAAAAGCAAAGCGGCAGCGTTATTGGTTTCTTCTAAACTTATTCCAATATGGTCAATAAAAGTTGCAATATCTTTTGCTTGTTCCGGTACATAATCCAGTGTCTTGATCTTCTGATAAATATTTCGAAGTACTTGGCATTGCTGTTTCCGCATTTGCATGTAATCAATGAAATACTTTGTATTCTTGGTAAGAGTATTGTTCATATTATCGTAGGCATCCTTCAGACCTCTTTCAATATGAGATGCAAGAACGTGAAAGCATTCATCGGTATAATTTTCCTTTGATTCCTTTAAAAGGTTTTCAGACATTCCGGATAGTACCGTTCTTAAATCTGATTCCAGTACCGCCTGTGTATTTCTTATGTGTTTTACTTTATCCGGCATAAAGAGATTAAGAAGTGTGCCGATACCTGCTCCGATGAATAATAAGAGAAATTCGTTTTGGATAAGAGAAAGCGGCATATGGTAAGAAACTAAATAATGAGTAGCCAGGACTGCATTCATTGCAATAGCGTCTTGCAATTGAAATGTATAACAAATCCATACAAATACAAGGAGAAAAAGGCCGAAGGAAATCGCATGATACCCGATTAAGTTAAAAAGGCCAAAGGAAAGTAGAGTTGCAATGCAAAAAGCTATAACTCTTTTGAAAGAAATGCGTATGGTCTCTTTGGTGGTATCTTGTATGGTAAGAAGTGTAATAATGCCCGCAGCAGTGCTGTATTCCAGTTTTAATAAGGTTGCTAATATAATTGCCAGTGCACCGCCAAATGCTATTTTGAATATTTTCATGCAAATCACTCCCTTCCTAATATAAATTATTCTAGTAGATAAAATAATTTTTTGCAATATAACCTGAGAGAAATAGACAGCTTTAAAAAAACAGAAAGGAGTGGTAAAATAAATATGGCATAAATATACCCAGTCCGTTTTTGGAAAAATAAAACGGACGGAAAGGAAATGAAATGGATAAAGTATGTGTTTTTTTCGCGACGGGATTTGAGGAAATAGAAGCTCTGACGGCAGTGGATCTGTTGCGGAGGGCGGGAATCGATACGGAGCTGGTTTCTATAACCGGAGAAATGGAAGTGATGGGTTCTCACGGAATCGCCGTAAAGATGGATAAATTATTTGAAGACGTGGTTTTTAGCGAGGTTACGATGCTTATTCTTCCGGGAGGCGCCGGAACGAAGCATCTGGAGGCGCACACGGCATTGATGAATCGAATAGACGCGTTTTATAAGGAAGGAAAAGATATCGCTGCAATCTGCGCAGCTCCCAGTATTTTAGGACATAGAGGAATGCTGAAGGGAAAGAAAGCCTGCTCCTTCCCCGACTACGAAAGCCACCTTGAGGGTGCTGACGTAACGAAAAATCCGGCTGAAATTGCGGACAATATTATAACCTCCAGGGGTATGGGCTGCTCCATAGACTTCGGACTTGCTATAGTGAAAAAGCTTCGGGGAGAAGATGCGGCAAGAGCGCTTGCGGATAAAATCGTTTACGAACATTATTGACGGATACAGCTTCTGGAGAAAAGTTTATGAATATACTATTTTTTTTAACACCGAAAAATGAGGTCGCTTATATTTACGACGACGATACCCTAAGACAGACATTAGAAAAGATGGAGCATCACAGATATACTGCGATTCCGGTTATCGACCATATGAATGGAAAATATATAGGAACGATAACGGAAGGCGACCTGCTTTGGGATGTAAAGGAGCGGTATGACCTGACACTCAAAAAGGCGGAGGATATTCCTATCCTTTCGATAAAGAGAAAGAGAGACAATGAACCGGTGGAGGCGGATGCGGATATTGAAGATTTGATAAGCAAAGTCATGAATCAGAATTTCGTGCCGGTTATCGATGATAAACGGTGCTTCATTGGAATTATTACGAGAAAAGATGTAATACAATACTTGACAGAAAAGTGCGGATTAAATAAGTAAGCATAGGAAGAAGGAAAAAAAGTAATGCTTCATTTTGACAGCGATTATATGGAAGGTGCACATGCGGCTATTATGAAGAGGCTGATGGAGACCAACATGGAACAGACGTCCGGCTATGGAACGGATGAATACAGTAACAATGCAAAGGAAAAGATAAAGAAAGCCTGCAATGCGCCGGAGGCAGAAGTTTTTTTCCTTATGGGAGGAACGCAGACCAATCGGACAGCAATCGACGGGATATTACGGGGGTATGAAGGCGTTCTGGCCGCAGAATGCGGACATATCAGCGTTCATGAGTCCGGAGCGATAGAAGCGGGCGGCCACAAGGTGTTGACGCTGCCTCATGAAAAAGGCAAGCTTAAAGTGAAGACGGTGGAGGATTATTTGGCAAGGTTTTATCAGGATGCAAATTGGCCCCATATGGTGATACCGGGAATGCTATATGTGTCGCATCCCACGGAATACGGAGCCATTTATACGAAAGAGGAGCTGGAAGGACTGCATGAGGTCTGCAAAAGGTATCATATTCCAATGTATATTGACGGAGCAAGGTTAGGCTACGGGCTGGCCGCGGATAATACGGATGTGACGCTTAGTGACATTGCAAGGTGCTGCGAGGCATTTTACATCGGCGGAACGAAGGTAGGAGCTCTTTTCGGGGAAGCGCTGGTATTTACCAAGGCAGAGCTTGTTCCCAACTTTTTTACGACAATCAAACAGCATGGCGGACTGCTGGCCAAGGGAAGACTTCTGGGGCTGCAGTTCGATACACTTTTTACGGACGATTTATATATGAAGATTTCCCGCAATGCGATTGAAAGAGCTCTGGAATTGAAGGAAGGGCTTAAGGAAAAGGGCTATGAGCTGTTCTTTGAATCGCCCACTAACCAGCAGTTTCTTATTATGGAAAATAAAAAGATCGAAGAGCTGAAGGAAAAAGTGTCTTTCGGCTTCTGGGAGGTCTATGACGAAAAACATACGGTAGTCCGCATCGCTACGGGTTGGGCGACAGAGAGTGCAGATATCGGGGCCTTATTAAAATTACTTTAAAGAATCAAATTTTTTTCCAAAACTTACCTTCATAATTAATTCATCTTCGTAAATACTAACATCAAGATAAGTAATTAAGTTCGTGCTTGGTTCGAATACGGAAACGCATTTGAGGTAAGCAGAGAACAGAAGTGCTTATCTCAAATATAGATAGCGGAAAGCTAGAAACAGTAAAGTGGAGGTGAATTAAGATGGCAAGTAGCAGGTCTAATAGAGTAGAGGTTCCTGAAGCTAAGGCAGCTATGGATCGCTTCAAAACAGAAGTTGCTTCTGAATTAGGTGTTAACCTGAAACAGGGTTACAATGGTGATTTGACGTCTAAGGATGCCGGTTCTATCGGCGGCGAGATGGTTCGTAGAATGATCCAGAAGCAAGAAGAGCAGATGAAATAACGTAAAGAAGTAAGTAGTGCCAATAAGAAATATCGATAAGAGGTAAAGACGGCCCGCCTGTAAATCAGGCGGGTTGTTTTTACGAATAAATGCTGGTATTTTTGGAATCGATGTGATATAATCGTAAAATGACTGTGATTGTGTACTTTTTTACAAAAGTCAATGAATTAATGGACATGACCATTTATATAATAAGTAGGAGGAAATCACTTAATGAGCTTACAAGTAGAAAAATTAGAAAAGAACATGGCAAAACTTACGATAGAAGTTTCTGCTGAAGAATTGGAAAAGGCGATAGAAGGTGCTTACAAAAAGAATAGAAACAGCATCAGCATCCCGGGCTTTCGAAAGGGCAAAGTGCCTCGTCCGATGGTGGAGAAGATGTATGGTAAAGAGATTTTCTACGAAGATGCTGCTAACGCATTGATTCCTGAGGCATATGAGAAGGCATATGACGAGTGCGAGGAAGAAATCGTATCTTCTCCGAAGATTGAGGTAGTGCAGATCGAAGCCGGAAAGCCTTTTATCTTCACGGCAGAGGTTGCATTGAAGCCGGAAGTGAAGCTTGGCAAATACAAAGGCGTAAAGATCGACAAGGTGGACGCAGAGGTTACCGAGGAAGAAGTAACTGCGGAAATCGATAAAGAAAGAGAAAGAAACGCAAGAAATATTAACGTGACCGATAGAGCGGTAAACGACGGCGATATGACTGTTATCGACTTCGAAGGCTTTGTAGACGACGTTGCTTTCGAAGGCGGCAAGGGAGAGAACTATCCTCTCACCATCGGTTCGGGTGCATTTATCCCCGGTTTCGAGGAGCAGCTTGTAGGAGCAGAGATTGGCAAAGAAATAGAAGTAAACGTTACCTTCCCCGAAGATTATCAGGCGGAAGAACTGAAAGGGAAAGTTGCCGTATTCAAATGTACGGTAAAAGAAATCAAAGAAAAAGAGCTGCCTGAATTAGACGATGAATTCGCGGGAGAAGTATCCGAATTCGAGACTCTGGCAGAGTACAAGGAAGATATAAAGAAAAATCTTGTAGAGAAGAAGGAAAAAGATGCTAAGAATGCGAAGGAAGAAGCGGTAATCGATGAGATTATTAACGATTCCGATATGGAGATTCCTGAAGCTATGATAACCACGCAGCAGAGACAGACAGTGGATGATTTTGCACAAAGAATGCAGATGCAGGGCCTTTCCATGGAGCAGTACTTCCAGTTCACCGGCTCTAATTACGAGATGCTTTTAGAGCAGGTTAAGCCTCAGGCGGAGAAGAGAATCAAATCCAGACTGGTGCTCGAAGCCGTAGTGGAGAAAGAGAAGATCGAAGTTTCCGAAGAAGAATACGTAAAGGAAACGGAAAAAATGGCTGAAGCATATCAGATGGAAGCTGAAAAAGTAAGAGAGATGCTCGGTGAGAAGGAAAAAGCACAAGTCATGAAAGATCTCGCTATTCAGAAGGCAGTAGAGTTTGTTGTGGAAAATGCGAAGGAAAAGTAAAGCATAAAAACTTTATAAAACAATTAAAATTCTCTTAATTCAGTGCCTGTTTTATTGCAAAAACGAATCGTGTGAATTATGATTAAAACATCTCTGACAGAGAAATAACGGATCAGGCTAGGAGGAATTAAAATGAGTTTAGTGCCTTATGTCATTGAACAAACGAGCAGGGGCGAAAGATCCTACGATATT
>JAEZRJ010000069.1 GCA_023412855.1 Bacillota bacterium
AGATATCTGCCTTCGCTACAGCCGCAGCGGAAAGACGCTCTGTACCTTATATTTTCGTCAGAAACAATTAGGTATCTGGGTCATACTCGGCAAGGAAGAAAGAAGCAGATTTGAAGAGATAGGGAATCAGTTTTCACATGAATTGCAGGAAATATATGATAGAACAGAGGTATATCATGATGGGAAATGGCTAATGTTTGATGTGGAAGACGATAATTTATATAGTGAAATTGTTTTGCTGCTGAAGGTAAAAAAATCTCCCAATAAAAAACGTACCACATGATATATTTTTATCTATAAATGATCGAGTTATGAAAGAGTCCATAAAATTAAGAAGTTAAATATCTCAGATTATTATGATTTTTCAGGAGCGTTTGATAGCAAGCCGAGATCGGACAGAATAGTTAATAGAGGAGAGCAGGATAAAGCCCGGAGCGTAGCAGCTCTCCGGGCTTTTATTATTTTTGTATGCAAACGCCGCACATCCGTCACCCTTCAACCGTTAAATACTATGAAAGGAGGTTCCTAAGAGAGTCCATGGACATAGAAGAACAATATGACAAGATATACCGGTACTGCTATTTTAAGCTGCGGCAGCAGCATATAGCAGAAGATATCGCTCAAGAAACCTTCTTGCGCTTTCTGGAGAGCGCGACATATCGAAATACCGGACAGGCTTTGCAGTATCTTTATACGGTGGCGAGGAATCTCTGTATTGACGAATACAGACGAAAATCCTATGAACGATTGCCCGAGGATGAGAAGGATTATCACAGACGAATACATGATAGTGCAGAGCATGACATGGAGGAGAAGCTGCTTACTTCTATTGCGGTAAGAGAGGCTTTGGAAGAACTTCGTGAGGAAGATCGGGAGCTGATGCTTCTTAGATATGTGAATGAGGTTCCGGTGTCTGTAATCAGCAGACTGCTTGGAATCTCACGGTTTGCGGTTTACCGCAGGACACAGGCAATCTTGAAATCGCTGCAGGATAAGCTTGGAGAGGAGGATTTTCTATGAAAAAAGAATTAAGAAGGGCATTGTACGATGCGTTTGAAGCGCCGGAGTCACAGAGAAAGAAAGTCTTTTTAAACAATATAAGGCAGCCCGGAATCGGATATTTTAAATTTATACTGCTCCAGGCTTCTTATATCAGAAAATGGGTATGGGGATTATCACTTGCGGTTTTTGCAGTGGCTCTCATAGGCGGAGGCTTTATGGAGAGAGAGGTGATATGGGTACTTTCGGCACTGATGCCCTATCTGGCAGCAGTCTCAATAGCAGAAAATGTCCGCTCAGAGGTGTACGGGATGGCGGAGTTGGAAATGGCATCAAGATTCTCGTTAAAGAGTGTAGTGCTGGCCCGTATGGGGATATTGGGAGGCTTTCATTTGATACTGCTTGGCCTGCTTGTTCCGCTGGGGCATATGCACGGCGTCTCTACGGCGCTTCAGACAGGAGTTTACTTGCTGGTGCCCTATCTTCTTACCAATGCCGGGGGTTTATGGCTGGTACGCAAAATTCGCAGCAGGGAGACTTCTTATGTTTGCATGGGATATGCCATTATTATCAGCGCTTTTCCCATCGTGAGCAAATATACTATAACATTGCTGTACCAGCCGGAAGCATTTGGCTGGTGGCTGGTCTTATTGGCGATTCTCTGTGTCGCTACCGCAGTGGAATATAGAAAGACAGTAGTAAGGACGGAAGAATTGATTTAAAAGAAAGGAGCGTTTTATGGAGCTTATAATAGACAGGCTGTCCAAGCAATATGGAAGCAGAATCGCGGTGGACAGAGTAACACTTAAATTACAAAAAGGAGTTTATGGTCTGCTGGGGGCTAACGGTGCAGGAAAGACTACTCTGATGAGGCTGATATGCGGCATTTTAAAGCCTACGGGCGGGAGCGTTTCCTTGGATGGTGAGGATGTTTCCAGCGAGGAATACCGTTCACGGCTGGGATACCTTCCGCAGGACTTCGGATATTATCCTGATTTTACGGGAATGGATTTTTTGCTGTATATGGCCGCTTTGAAAGGTCTTGACAGGGCGCAGGCGAAGCGGAAGGCGGTGGAATTACTTAGACTGGTGGCTTTGCAGGATGCAGGGAAAAAGAAGATTAAGACCTATTCCGGGGGCATGAAGCAGCGGTTGGGAATCGCTCAGGCTTTGCTCGGAGAACCGCAGCTTTTGATACTGGACGAACCTACTGCGGGGCTTGATCCGAAGGAAAGAGTAAGATTCCGGGATTTGATCGCGCAGCTTGGAAAGAATAATATCGTCTTGCTCTCCACCCATATCGTGTCCGATATCGAGCATATCGCGGATACTGTTTTGATGATGAAGGACGGACAGCTCATATATCAGGGAGGATGGGACGAGAATCGCGGAGATTTGGAACAGTTTTACTTAGAGCAGTTTGAAGAGGGAAAAAATCATGGATAATTTTAAAACATTGTATGGATATGAACTTAAGAAAATAATAAGACGTAAAATCGTTCTGGTCACCGCTGCTATTATGCTGCCTATAGTCATATTTACGGTAATAGCAGCTCTTCTTGGAGATTATTATGCAAATGGTGTTAAAATCGATACCCATTATCATATGTTCCAGACTGATAAGGAGTATCAGCAAAGATTAAGCGGCAGGTCCATTGATCAAAGCCTGTTGGAGGAAATGAAGGCCGGGTATGATAAAATTCCTTCCGATGTGGAGGCATATACATTGACAAAAGAGTATGAAGCATATGCCCGGCCATATAGCGCAATATTTCAATTTGTCAGAAATACGGCAAATATGACGGTTTCTGAAGCGCGGCAGTGGGCGGCAGACGAAGAGGATATGCATGCAATGCGTCAAAGAATGTTAGAAAAAACCAGAGAAGAACTCCATCTGACGCAGGATGAAAAGGTCTTTTGGCAGGAACAGGAGGATAGACTGGAATGGCCCATGACGTTTGTATACAAAGACGGATATTGGCAGCTTTTTGATTGTTTGAACACAATAGGCCTGATGATGCTTATCATGATCACGGTATGCCTGTCGAGTGTATTCGCAGAGGAACATGCCAAAAGAACGGATCAGCTTATACTCTGCAGCAAATATGGAAGGCATAAGGCTTATTGGGCCAAGATTTCAGCAGGAATCAGTTTTTCACTTCTTGTGTCGATAATGTATATTGTGCTGGCTTTTGGCCTTGCGTTTGCATTATATGGTGCGGATGGTTTTTCCGGTGCATTTCAATTGATGTATACCAATTATTCTTATCCGTTAAGTGTGGGAGAGGCGGTTCTGATTTCCTATAGCATGCTAATAATTGCGGGAGTTCTGACCGGCATATTTGTAATGATGCTGTCAGAACTGCTTCATAGCGGCATCGGTACGCTGGCGCTGGTAGCGGGAATGATTATATTATTATTGTTTTTTAACATACCGGAACAGTACCGGGCGGCGTCCCAGCTTTTGAGCTATATTCCCAGCGAGTTTGTTGCCGTATGGAGCATCCTCAGTTCGCGGACGGTATCACTTGCCGGCAGAACATTTACAGCGTGGCAGGCGGTTCCCATTTTGTATATTCTTGCGGGGGGGATATTTGCTGTGGCAGGTAAAAGAGTCTATGCAAACTATCAGGTAAGCGGCCGGTAAAAACAGGACACAGCGCGATAAAATGCGGGTTTTTACTTCATTTTCTCCTATTACTGTAGTATAATATAGCAAATAAACTGTGGGAGGAAATTTACGAATGAGAAAATCTGTGGTTAAGATTATCGCTGCTGTGTCGGGTGCCGCGATTCTGCTTGCCGGATGTACGAAAGGAACGAAGGAGGAGCAGGCGGTGCTGGACCCTGATAATCCGGTTTCCATTGAGATATGGCACTATTACAATGGGCCTCAGAAGCTGGCTTTCGATAGTCTTGTTACACGTTTTAATGAGACGATGGGGCAGGAACAAGGCATTGTCGTAGAGGCATTCGGTCAGGGAAATGTGAATGAGCTTTATGAAAAGGTGCATGACGCTGTGGATAAGAAGGTAGGAGCCGGCGAGGTACCGACGATTTTTGCAGCCTATACAGATACGGTGTACGATTTGGACAAGCGGGGACTGGTAGCTGACCTTGGCGGGTATTTTACCGAAGAGGAACTGGCAGGATACGTGGATGCATATATCGAGGAAGGCCGGCTTGGCGAGGCGGAGGGCTTGAAGATCATCCCGATAGCAAAGGCGACAGAAATCATGATGATCAATAAAACTGATTGGGATAAATTTGCGGCTGCTACCGGAACGTCGATGACGGAGCTTGAAACCATTGAGGGAGTTGTGAAGACCTCGGAGTCTTACTATAACTGGACTGACGGGGAGACACCGGATATTCCGGGCGACGGTAAGGCTATGTTCGGGCGGGATGCTATGGCGAACTACATTATTCTCGGTTATTATCAGTTGACCGGTAATTCTCTTTTTGCCCATGAGGGAGGAACGATTTCCTTTGAACCGGACGAGGCGGCTTTCCGCAGGTTGTGGGATAACTATTATATTCCTTATATCAACGGCTGGTTCGGTGCTTACGGACGTTTTCGTTCGGATGATGCCAAGACCGGAGATTTGATTGCGTTGGTGGGATCTACTTCGGGAGCGACTTATTTTCCGGAGCAGGTTACATTGGAGGATGAATCCAGCTATCCAATCGAGGCTGCAGTTCTCCCGGCTCCCTGCTTTGAGGGAACGGAGCTTAGTGCTATTCAGCAGGGGGCGGGAATGGCGGTTCTTTCATCGAATCCCCGGAACGAGCTGGCAGCGGCGACCTTCTTAAAATGGTTTGTAGAGGAGAAGCAAAATATTGATTTCGCAATTTCCTCCGCTTATCTGCCTGTAAAGAAAGCAGCAAACGACATGTTCTTAATTGAAGGTGCAGGGGGCTTTGAGGAGCTGTCTGCGTCGCTGAAGGATGCTCTTTCTGTGTCTGTGGACGTGGTCAATGAATATGATCTGTATTTTGAGAAGGCGTTTTCTGGTTCCTCCGATGCCAGAGAAGTAATTGAGTATTCTCTTTCAGACCGTGCCAAAGCCGACCGTGAGCAAGTTCTCGCATTGATGGAAGGCGGAATGTCCGTGGAGGACGCAACGGCACAATTTGCGACGGATGAAAATTTCCAAAGCTGGTATGAAGAATTGATAAGTACTGTCCGCGCGAAAATCGATGGGAATTGACAGGAAGAGGACGTAAATGGAACGAAAGAAATCAAAAGATAAATCCTTCAAGTCCGGCAATTCGATTATGAACCGCATCTTGATACCGGTAATTGTTGCCTTGTTCGTGCAGGCAGGACTTTTTTCTGTAAATATCATTTGGGGCGGTACCCTTGAAAAGCTGAATCACAATGCCTTTGATATTCTGAATGGGGAAGTGAATAACCGCCGTAACTATCTTCAAAGCGAGATGCTGTCGCGCTGGTCAAACTTGGATCCGGCAGCAGAGAATATCCGGGGAATATTCAGAGAGGAACCGATGCAGATAGGTGAGGCAGGAACCTCTCTCAGAAATGATATTCTGAGACAAAGTGCGCCGGAGTTGATTAGTTTGCTGCGTCGCAATTTGGTGACGGGAGCTTTTCTTATTCTTACAGATGGAGAAGGCGATGATAAGACCGGGCAGATGCAAAAGCACGGCCTATACATCCGCGATATGGATCCGGCAACCAATTCGGCCAATAACTCTGATTTGCTGCTTTTGCATGCACCAGTACGTATTTCCAAGAATCTTGCAATCCCTTTGGATTCCAATTGGCAGTCTTATGTGAGCTTCGACCGCGGAGACTTGAATAGCTGGAATTATTACAGCAAGCCTTATGAGGCGGCCTTGCAGTACCCTGAAATAGGGGAAAAGGATTTGGGATATTGGAGCCCGGTTTTCCGTGCGACAGGAGACAGTCTGGATATAATTACTTATTCAATGCCTCTGAGGGACCAGAACGGAGTGGTACGCGCGATATTGGGAGTGGAGCTTTCCATTGATTACCTGAGTAAGCAGATGCCGTATCAGGAATTGAATTCAGAGAAACAAGGAATGTACTTTGTCGGCGTCGCAACAGGAGAAGAGTTGGCCTTCCATACGCAGCTTTCCACCGGTCCGGCCTTTAAGCATCGTTTCGGAATGGCAGAGCAGATGAGTTTTATGCAGGAAGATGAATATGCGGACGCCTATCGGGTAATCGATGATACTTCCGGCCATGAGAGAGACGTCTACGGATGTATACAATATTTCAATCTTTATAATACCAATACGCCCTTTGAGAATGAGAGATGGGCATTGATTGGAATGCTGGATGACGAACAGCTTCTGGGCTTTTCGCGAGGAGTATCCGGTTCAATCTGGCTGACTTGGGGAATCTCCCTCGGATTGGGTCTTACTGCCGCTTGGGCTGCAGGCTTGATGGTAGCGCATCCTATTACCAGACTTCTCAAGCAGCTTCGTGAGAGTGACCCCAGACATCCTCTTGCACTCGGCAAGCTGAAGATTTCGGAAATCGACGAGTTATCTGGGGCTATTGAGACGCTTAGCTCGCGGGTAGCGAGGGAGGCCAGCCGCCTTTCTCAGATTATCGATATGGCGGGAGTGGAAATCGGTGCCTTTGAGACTCAGCCGGATTCGGATAGGGTATTTTGTACAGGACGTTTTTTCGAGATGCTGGGATTCAATAGTGAGCTGGCTACAGACGGCACTGTCGATAAGCAGGAATTCGGTGAATGGATGGAGACCTTGAACGGACAGGTAGAGGATAGAACGGAGGATGGGAGCACGAAGATTCTTCGTATAGGGCATCCCCAGGAAGCGCCGAGATGGGTTAGGCTTCACGTGGTTTCCTCCAATAAGCATATCACAGGAGTAGTCAGCGATGTCACACAAGAAATTTTAAAGAGGCGCAAGATTGAGAGGGAGAGGGATTATGATTTGCTGACGGATCTGCTCAACAGGCGGGCGTTCAGCGTAGAGCTTAAAAAGCGTTTCAACAATCCGCAAGAGCTTGGCATTGCAGCGATGGTAATGCTGGATTTGGATAATCTGAAGTTCATCAACGATACTTATGGACATGACAGTGGAGATGCTTACATTCGCAGTACGGCAGAGGCGTTGCGGCGTTATTCGCCGAAGCAGACGCTCATTGCCCGTATGTCAGGGGATGAGTTCTATGTGCTTTTTTCGGGCTATTCCTCGAGGGAAGAGGTGCAGGAAATTATTCATGTGCTGGAGGAGGGCGTACGGCAGACCATATTTCTCCTGCCGGACAATACCAGCATCAACATCCGTGCCTCTGCTGGAATCGCCTGGTATCCCGACCATGCGACCTCCTACGACAAGCTTCTTAAATATGCCGATTTTGCAATGTATCAGGTGAAGAATACTACGAAGGGCGAGTTCGGCGAATTCGATATGGAGCATTATAAAAGAGACTCTTATTTATTGCAGAATCAGGAGGAAATCAACCGTCTTATAGATAAGGAGAAGGTAACGTTCCACTTCCAGCCTATCGTGGATGCGAGAAATGGAGAGGTATTCGGATATGAAGCTTTAATGCGGCCTACCTTGGAGAGTATCAAGTCTCCGACGGAGGTGCTGATGTTAGCAAAGTCGCAGTCTAAGCTCTATGCGATAGAGCGGCTGACCTGGCGGCAGAGCCTTGCGGCATTTGAGAGGCTGCCGGATATATCGTCTGCTATCCGTATATTTGTGAATTCCATTGCCAGTCAGCAGTTAAATGCCAAGGACGAGAAGTATATTCAGGAGAGGTTTTCGCATCTGCTTTCGAGGGTGATTATTGAGATTACGGAAGAGGAACGTTCCACCGAAATGGAAACACGCAGAAAGCTGGAGTGGGCTGCGCAGTGGAACTGCCAGATCGCTTTGGATGATTTTGGTACCGGATACAATTCCGATGCAGCTTTGCTGGCGATTGAACCGAACTTTGTAAAGCTGGATATTTCTATTGTACGCAACATCGATAACGATGCGAACCGGCGCAAGCTTTTGCAGAATCTGCTGTCTTATACCGAAGGCCGCGGTATACGTGTGATTGCGGAGGGAGTGGAGACTTATGAAGAGCTTCGCACTCTTATCAGCTTAGGGGTTGATTATTTGCAAGGATATTATATTGCCAAACCGCAGCCGCAGCCGGCGCCTATTCCTGAGCAGACTGTTCAGGAGATTCAAGATGTTTATGCGGCAATTTCACAATAGGGGTATAAGCTTTGAAAGGAAGGTCATGTATGGATAAATGTAATTGGTGCAAAGATGGCGGAATCAATGAAGAGTACCATGATAAGGAATGGGGGATTCCCCTGCATGATGACAGGAAACATTTCGAATTTTTGATGATGGAGGTCATGCAGTGCGGGTTGAACTGGACGATGATGCTTAAGAAGAGAGAAACCTTCCGTAAGTGCTTCGATAATTTCGATTATGAGAAAATTGCTCTGTATGAGGATGCCGATATAGAAAGAATCATGGGGACAGAGGATATGATAAAATCTGTCCGAAAAATCCGCGCAGTTATCGATAATGCGAGAGCGTATAAGAAGATAATCGATGAATTCAGCTCCTTTGATCGATTTCTGTGGGGGTATAGCGAGTATAAGAGTATTGTTTATGAGAATCATAGAATAGTACCGGTCGCGAGCAATGATTTGTCGGATGCAGTAAGCAAGGAGCTGAAAAAAAGAGGATTTAAATATCTTGGTTCCATTACGGTGTATTCTCATTTGCAGGCGTGTGGGATTATTAATGATCATGATGTTCATTGCTTTAGATATCAGCAGATTATAGATGAGTATCCGGTAGAGTTCAGGCGATGAAGGAACTGGATGAAGATATGCAGTCTCAGGGACTGAAGATTATAGCGATTAATGCGGAGCAGTAACAGGAAATCCGTCGCTTTTTTACAACAAAAGGTGACGGATATCTTTTATTATGGAATAAAGTATAAATTATCCGAAGGAGAAACAACATGAAAAAACTGAGATTTAGCGCGTTTCAGGAAATCAAGAATTGGGTCTATAGGAACGCGAGGCCTCTGGACTTCGCATTATGGCAATACTGGTTTGAAGGTGGAAGCAAGGAGGCTGTTCTCTTGGCCTTGTCCAGCTATCAAAATAATGATGGCGGCTTTGGCAATACGATTGACCCGGATAGCTGGAACCCGGATTCCACCCCGTACAATGCACAAATCGTCATCAGACTGCTTCGGCAGATAGAGTTCCTCGATATGGAGCATCCGTTTTATCGTGGAATCTTCCGTTATTTGGAGAATACGGAGCACAGGGCAGATTACGGATGGATTTTTACCATTCCTTCTAACGATAACTATCCGCACGGTGTCTGGTGGGATTATAATCCGAAGGACAATGAATTCCAAAGTACAGGAACGACAGCGAGCTTATGCGGTTTCATCCTTCGGTATGGGGAAAAAGAATCAGGCTTGTACCGGATGGCGAAGAAGTATACGAACTCGTTGATTGAGAGGTTAGGGGGAACAGGGCAATTGGGGGATATGGGAGTAGGAGGTTACTGTGAGCTGCTGGAGGATATAGAGGCAGCAGGGCTTACGGAGGACTTTGACTTTACATATTTAAGTGAAAAGGTTTCCTGGGCGGTGCGGGAAAAGATAGAGACGGAAAAGGATAATTTCATGGCAAATCCGCTGGAATTCGTCTGGTCTCCGGAGAGTAGGTATTATGAGGAAAATAAAGAAGAAGTGGAGAACGCATTAGATGCCATAATTGAACAGCGCCCCGAAAACGGTGTCTGGGATATTCCATGGGAGTGGTATAACGGCGGTAAGTATCCCGAGGCGTTCGCGATCAGTGAGAACTGGTGGAAGTCCAGCAAAGCCATTGAAAAGCTGCTGCAGCTAAAAAGCTTCGGGCGGCTGGAGATTAGATAGCCTCATTTTTTCTCTTCCCGGTTCTCTTTTTTTGAAGAGGATAAATGGACAGATTGCCGTTGCAGACATATGCTAGTCCGCACACTGCGATAAAGTAAGGCAGCAGCTCGGGACCGAAGACCTCCACGCCTATCAGGATGGGCGCGAACAGAGTATTGCTGGCGCTGCCGAATACTGCTGCGTAGCCTAAGGCTGCAGCGAAAGCGACGGGGAGACCGAGCAGCGATGCGAGAAATGCACCAAGAGTCGCACCGATGGAAAATAAAGGAGTAACTTCGCCTCCCTGAAAGCCTACCGATAAAGTAAGCACTGTAAAGAGAAATTTCAAAGCGAAATCCCAAGAATAAATACCTTCGTTAAGGCTCATAGAAATTAAGTTGGTGCCCAGACCCGAGTATCTCCCTTGGAAACAAAGCAGCGAAAGGAGGCCGATTGCGGTACCGGCAATCAGAATACGCAGAAGAGGGTTCTTCCCCTTTTCTGAAAAAAATCTTTTTGTCCTATGCAGAAGGTAAGAAAAAAGCCACCCTATTATCCCGAATAATATGCCGAGGAGAAGCAGCTTGAAAAGCAGAGAGGGTGAAAACGGAAAGTCCTTTGACAGAGTGTGGGAGAATTTTTCAAGGCCCAGTACACCGGAAATATAGCTTGCGGTAAACGCCGCAGTCAAAGCCGGAAGCAGGGCCTTGTATTCCAACACGCCTACAGTCAGCACCTCTATGGCAAAAAAGGTAGCAGCGAGGGGGGTTCTGAATAGACCGGAAAAACCGGCTGCCATTCCCGTAATCAATAATATTTTTTCCCCGTTTTCTATGGAAAGCCGTCTGCCGAGCGAATGGCCGAGGGTTCCTCCTATCTGAACGGCAACCCCTTCCCTTCCGGCACTTCCGCCGAATAGATGAGTGAGCCATGTTCCCATAATAACAAAAGGAATCAGACGCAGAGGTATCACGTCTCTGGAGCCGTGCCCGGCTTCAAAGAGCAAAGTCATCCCCTTACTGCTTCTGCCTCCGAATTTCTGATAGCTCCATAGGATGAGGACTCCGATGGCCCCGAGAAAAGGAAGCAGAAAGTAAATATGCTCGTCTCTAATATTCCCAATAGAAAGCAGAACCCTGCCGAACAAGGCCGCGATAGATCCAGCAGCTATGCCCAAGGGGACTGCAAGCCCTATAAAAATCAATTGATTTCTTACTTTTTTCCAATAATTCATATAAATATCATCTCCAAATAATATTATAATGGAAGCCGCATTTTTTTCAAGAGAAATATGTTGGTTATAGTTGTTATACTGTTAGAAGTGGTGGTGAAACACGCTTTCAGCTTAGAGGATTGACAAAAATACAATTATGTAATATATTACATAATATAATAAAAAACTTAAAATTAGGAAAACAAAAAAATAGAAGAACCGGAAAAATAGAAGAACCGGGAAAATAGAAGAACCGGGAAAATAGAGAAACCAGAAAATAAAAAACATGGAATCGAGAAAATCAAGAAAGAAAAAACAATGATAAAAACGAAATATGTGCCCAAATTGCATACTTTAAGGAGTTAAATACTATGAGTATAGATAGAGATAAATTACTGGAAGGCCTTGATGATGAGAGGGCTTTGTTCGGTTTGTTCTTCGCATTCGGAAACCGTTTGCAGGCAGCGGGAGACACTTTTTATGAAGAAATTACATGTAAGCAGTTTTTCCTTCTCATCTGTCTTTCGGTGTTTCAAGGGACACCGCCTATGATTAATGAACTGGCGGATGTGATGGGCAGCTCGCATCAGAATGTGAAGCAGCTTGTAAATAAGCTGGAGAAGGCTGGGTTCGTTACTACTTTTTACGATAAGGAAGATAGAAGAAAAGTGAGGGTGGAAGCGACGGAGAAAATAGGAATATTGAGCGACAGATACCGTGAGCAGGAAGAGAAATTTATGGCGGGACTTTATGATGGAGTCACAAAGGATGAAGTGAAGCTTACCTATAAGGTAATGACAAAAATTGAAAAAAATCTTATTGCAATTAAGGAGGAAATATAAATGAAGCGAATCGTAGTGTATAACAGTAAGACGGGGTTTAGCGAGAAATACGGAAAGTGGATAGCGGAGGAGCTTGCATGCAAAGCGGTAAGCTACAAGGAGATAACGCAGCAGCGTTTAAAGGAGAATGATGTAATTATCTATGGTGCAGGGATTATGGCAGGAAAGATAAGCGGATGGGAGAAAGTAAAGAACATGCCGGAACTGAACGGCAAAAAGCTGATCTTATATGCGGTTGGCGGCATGCCTATGAAGGCGGAGGAGGCTATTCTTACAGTAAAAGATAATAATCTAACCAAGGAGGAGCAAAAGGAAATCCCCTTTTTTTATTTAGAAGGAGGGATTAACTTTGAAAAGATGGGATTCATCCCAAGAATCATGCTAAAGACTATGTATAAAGTGATGAAAAAGAAGAAGGAAAAGACACAGCAGGATATGGAAATGATTAGCTTGTTTGAAAAGTCCAGCGATAATTCCTCGAAGGAAAACATAAAGCCCCTTATTATCTGTGCTAAGCAGATATAAAGGAATAAAGAACAAACGTGTGCTTCGAATACTTTGTGACGAAAGACTTTGGCAGCACAGCGTTTTTTTGCGCATGCAACTGCGCATCCATTTGTTTTATAGGAGCACTTTCCTGTTACATAAAAAGAAGTGTGTTTGCCAAAGCCATATAGGCCTTCGGCAAAACACACTTTTTAACTTTAAAGAGATTACTATGCAAGGGTTATAACAACCCTGTTCTGTCTTGCCAGTGCTATGTTCAGTCTGCACGCCTCTGTAACTGCACATAGCTTATCGGTAAGGCTGATAAGCCACGCTTCTTTGCTTTGGGGCAAAGGCCCTAGAGGAAACATATGTGACAAAATAGCCTGACGTTCTTTTTCGTGGAGCTTGAAACGCTCTCCACTCGTTCTAGCAGCGATCTTCGGATGATGAAAAGCCTGAAATGTGCCCTTAGGCAATTTTTCCTTAAAGTCATACAGGCAAAAATCATGCAGCAGACCTGCTCGCGCAGCAACGCTGGTATCCCAGCCGAATCTGGAAGCCATTAACCATGAAAGATAAGAGACATTCAAGCTGTGCATCAAACGGGTAGTCCCAAAATGCTGTCTATACATGGTAAGCTTTTTGAATTCGCTATCACCCAGTATGCTCTGTATGAGCTCTAAAAACTCCGCTTCAATCTCATCCGATACTGTAATGTCCATCGGCAATCACATCCTTTCCGTTTATCACACATTGAGTATGGTTGATACTTTAAGTATGAGGGCCACGAAAAGATAAGTCAATATAAAAGTCGGAAAAAGTCGAAGATTATGCTACTATGAGTTACTGTTCACACAGTAGCTTAACACTTGCTGTTAAGCTACGTAAGAATATGATTCAAGAGATGATTTCTGCTTCGCGGAGTTAATTTTATATGCAAAATTTTTGCATTGCAGAAATCATGCGTTACTGAGAACGGAGTGAACAGTAACTACTATGAAGCCGGGGATTGAATAATAATAAGATTATTGACGCAGCGCAGGCGATGTGGCATGATAGGAAAAACACTCGTGCTGACCTTCGGGTAAGCGATTTACGTTCGGGCACGAGGAAGAAAATACGTGTGCTAAAGTACACAGATAGGAGTTAATATGAAGATTCTTGTGGATGCCGATGCCTGCCCGGTAGTGGCAATTGTGGAAAGAGTGGCGAAAGAGAAAAATATTCCGGTAATTTTAGTTTGTGACAATGCCCATGTTCTCCGCTCGGAATATTCCGAGGTGGTAATTGTGGACAGAGGGGCAGATGCGGCAGATTTTAAGCTGTTTTCCTTAAGTGAAAAGGGAGATATCATTGTAACGCAGGATTACGGTGTGGCGGTCATGGCATTGGGAAAGGGAGTGAGGGCCATTCACCAAAGCGGAAAGTGGTATACCAACGAGAACATTGACACTATGCTTATGGAACGTCATATTGCCAAATCCGAAAGGCGTAAATCGGGAAAGAGCCATTTGAAAGGACCGAGGAAGAGGACGGAGGAGGACGATGTGCGGTTTGAGGAGTCTTTTCGGAGAATGCTTGAAACGGACTCTTTTTTAATAAATTCTTTATAGCAGTTTTATTGATATATAGGGCTTAAAACGGTAGGATAATAGAGTATTGATAGAAGAATAAAAATGTTGGTTACTATATGTAATATTAAGAGGTGATACGATGTTCGGATATATAATTATCAACAAGGGAGATATGAAATTCAAGGAATTTGATGTCTATCAAGCCTATTACTGCGGTTTATGCAAAGTATTAAAGGAAAAATACGGTTTGACCGGGCAGATGACTCTGTCCTATGATATGACCTTTATCATCATGCTGCTTTCCGGCTTGTACGAATCACAGACAGAAACGGATTACTGCAAATGCGTTGCACATCCCTTCGAAAGGCATATGACGAAGATAAATGAGTACACAGAATATGCGGCGGATATGAACATTTTGCTGTCCTATTACAAATGCAAGGACGACTGGATGGATAATAAGAAATACGGCAAACTGTTATATGCCCAGTTGCTAAAAAAGGGCTATCATCACCTGGAGCGGAAGTATGGATGCAAAGTTCGCCGTATCGAAGTATTGATGGAGCAAATTACCCAAAAGGAAATAAGCGGTAGCACGGATATTGACGAGATGTCCCGCCTGTTTGGAGAGGTCATGGCCGAAATCATGGTATATAAGGAGGACGAATGGAAGGAGACTCTTTATAGAATGGGATTATATCTGGGAAAATTCATCTATTTGTGCGATGCATATGAGGATATAGAAAAAGATTTAAAGGAAGGAAATTATAATCCCTTTTACCAGCTATATAAATATCCTGATTTCGAGGAGCAGTGCAGAAGCATTCTCGTCATGATGATGGCGGAATGTTCCAAGGAATTTGAAACGCTGCCGATTTTAGATTATATCGAAATCCTTAGAAATATCATTTATTCGGGAGTATGGTATCGTTACGAAAAAATACACTCGGAAAGAGAAGCAAGAGAAAAGGGGCAGGCGCAGGAACAATGATAAATCCTTATGAAATACTGGGAGTATCCCCGGATGCTACCGAAGAAGAGATAAAAAAAGCATACAGAGCGCTGAGCAGAAAATACCATCCCGACGCTAATGTCAACAGCCCGAATAAGGTGCAGGCGGAGGAAAAGTTCAAGACTATTCAGGAGGCCTACAGCCAGATCATGAAGGAGCGTACGGAAGGCTATGGAAGTGACTCCGGCTATGGAAGTTACGGAAGCGGCGGTTATGGAGGCGGTGGTTATGGCAGTGGCGGCTATTATGGCGGATTCGGTGGATTTGGAGGCTTCGGAGACAGCACCAGCACGGGTTATGAAGAGGATGGTCATTTGCGTGCTGCGGGCAATTATATAAGAAACGGATATTATAAAGAAGCGAGAACTGTGCTTGACGGCATGGACGAAAAGGGTGCAAGATGGTATTATTATAGTGCACTTGCCCATGCGGGACTGGGAAATAACGTAGCGGCGATGGAGCATGCCAAACGGGCGGCAGCCATGGAACCGGGGAATCCGGATTACAGTAATCTGGCATACCGGTTTGAAAACGGCGGCACTCAGTATCAGCAGAGACAGTATACTTATGGAAATCCCTATATTGGTCACGGAAATATATGCGTCAAGCTGTGTATCGCTAATATAATATGTAATATTTGCTGCGGAGGCGGCGGGATGTGCTGCGGAGGCGGAATACCGTATGGGGGATATTAGGAGTTATAACATTTATGAATATACTTACAGTTGAAAATATAGTGAAATCCTACGGCGAACGGAAATTGTTCGACCATACTTCCTTTTATTTGCAGGAGGGGGAGAAAGTGGGAGTTATCGGCATCAACGGAACCGGCAAGTCCACCTTGCTGAAGATGATGGCAGGAATGGAGGAGCCGGATGAAGGGAATGTCATCCGGGCTAATCATGTCATCTGCACCTATCTGTCCCAGCACCCTGACTTCAATGAAGAGGAAACGGCCTTACAGGCCGTACTGAAGGAGACGAAGGAGAAGCTTCGCGCGGAAGGAGTGGGCGAGGAAGCCTGGGCGAAGGAAAGCGATGCAAAGGCCATGCTGATGCGGATCGGAATCGCAGATATGACGGCAAAATGCGGTACTCTTTCCGGCGGACAGCGAAAAAGGCTGGCGTTAGCGGCGGCTCTGCTTTCTCCGGCGGATATCCTCATCTTGGATGAGCCTACCAATCATCTGGACAACGAGATGGCAGACTGGTTGGAGGACATGCTGAAAAAGAGAAGCGGGGCTATCGTTATGGTAACCCACGACCGCTATTTTCTTGACAGTGTATCGAATAGAATCGTAGAAATTGATAAAGGACAGATATATTCCTATCAGGCGAATTATTCCGGCTATTTAGAACTAAAGGCAATGCGCGAGGAGGAAGCTTTTGCAGGAGAGAGGAAGCGGCAGTCGATTCTGCGCACAGAGCTGGAATGGGTGAAGCGTGGAGCGAGGGCTCGTTCCACCAAGCAAAAAGCGAGACTGGAGAGATACGATGAATTGAAGCAGGTGCAGGCGCCTTCTTATGATGCGAAGGTGGAGATGAGTTCGGTGGCCTCGCGGCTTGGAAAAACCACAGTCGAAATCAGCCATATCAGCAAGCGCTACGGGGAAAAGGTTTTGATCGATGATTTTTCCTATCTTTTCCTGAAGGAAGACAGAATTGGTTTTATTGGCGGGAACGGATGCGGCAAGACTACTCTTATGAAGATACTGACGGGGCAGTGTGAGCCGGATTCAGGCAGCGTGGAGATAGGACAGACTGTAAAAATCGGTTACTATGCCCAAGAGATAGCAGCTCTGGATATGCCGCAGGATAAAAAGGTCATCGATTATATCAGGGACGTGGCGGAATATGTGAAGACCGAGGACGGTAGTATTACAGCCTCCCAAATGCTGGAGCGGTTTTTATTTTCAGGAAGCGAGCAGTATACCTTGATCGGCAAGCTGTCGGGAGGGGAAAAGCGCAGGCTGGTTCTGTTGAAAGTGCTTATGGGTGCGCCTAACGTATTGATTCTGGATGAGCCTACCAACGATTTGGACATTACCACACTGGCGGTGCTGGAGGATTATCTGGACCGATTTCCCGGAATCGTTATAACCGTTTCGCACGACAGGTACTTTTTAGATCGAACGGTGCGCAGGATTTTTGCCTTCGAAGGAGATGGAAAGCTGCGCCAATATGAAGGTGGATATACAGATTATTCGAATAAGAAGGAAGCTATGAATGCTGTTGCGGCGGCGCAGGAACCGGGAGTAAGCGTTGCAGCGAAGGTAGTAAAGAGCTGGAAGACACAACCATCTAAGCTTAAGTTCACCTATAAGGAGCAGCAGGATTACGAAACTATTGAGGATGAAATCGCAAAGCTGGAGGAACATCTTGATGCGTTGGAGGAAAGGATTCTCAAGGCTTCCACAGATTTCATAAAGTTAAATGAGCTGACGAAGGAAAAGGAAGAAACCGGGCAGAAACTGGAAGAGAAGATGGACCGCTGGATGTATCTTGAGGAGTTGAAAAGCAGGATAGAAAGCCAGTGACGCGAATATATCGCAGTGAAGAAATAGGATAAAGAATTATTGGTGGGAGGGAGCATGAAACGGAGGATAAAGGAGATAGGCAGGCGAATAGGGGCGGATCTGTGGAATGCGAAGGAAGCCCTTCTCGCTTTTACGGCCTACTATATTGTTGTACACGCCATATATCATGCTTTTTGCCCGTTGGTCATACTGACGGGCCTCCCTTGTGCGGGCTGCGGAATGACGCGGGCCGTATTTTTCATGCTGACCGGGCAGTTCGTGCGCTCATGGAATCTCAATCCGATGGCGCTTCCTGTCATGTTATTTGTCGGCTACTGCGTGGTATGCCGTTATATCCTCGGAAAAAGGATAAGGGGCTGGAAGAGCGGCTTGATAATTCTTGGAATCGCTATGTTTGTGGTATATGTCTGCCGGATGTGCACCGTGTTTCCCGAAAGGCCGCCATATGTCTATACGGGAGGCAGCTTTTTGGAAAGATATGTTCCCGGATACAGAGAAATCTTGCATAGGTTATTAGGTATATGATAAAATGAATGCTGTATATAGTGAAGAAAAAAGGATACATAAGTGAGGGAGGAAATCATACGATGGATAACAACAATCTGTACCCAAATGACGGGACGCAGCAAGGCGGAGTATTTACCGGAACCGGGCCGGAGCCGTATGGAAACAGTAATCAGGACCAGGGCTACACCTACGGTCAGCAGGGCGGCTACGAAGACAAGGATCAGGGCTATGGCCAGCAGAATAGTTATGGGAACAGCGGCCGGAATCAAGGCTACAGCTACGGTCAGCAGGGCGGGCAAGGATACCAATATCCATCGCAGGGCGGTTACCAGCAGGAGCTGGAGGAGCCTATGAGTGTGGGCGAATGGTTAGTTTCGCTGCTTTTAGCTATGTTCGTACCGTGTGTGGGCATCGTTCTGGTTTTTGTATGGGCATTCAGCAAGACGGAAAAGAAAAGTAAATCCAACTTTTTCAAGGCTTACCTGATTATTGCAGGCGTGTTACTGGCAATTTATATCCTTATTGTGGTAGTTGTGATGATCGCTTTGAGCGTTCAAGGTATATAACTGCGAGCAGTACGCAGTTGCGCATCAGTTTGTTTTTCCTATGAAATGGCAAAGGAATGCTTATGCATTCCTTTGCCATCTCCCGGAAGCGCCGCAGGGAAGAATGAGGCCGCTGTCCGTTACCGGAAGGCCAATTTCTTCTGCCGCTACGTGTCCGCCGAGCTTGGAAGCCACGGCCAGTTGGATCATATAAGAAAGAACTGCGGGCTGCAGCCCGGTAGTATAAGAATTAACTAAATAAAAAAGAGCGTCCTTAGAGAGTATTTTTGCCGTCAGTTCGATGAAGGGAAAGATGCTCTCTTCTATTTTCCATATTTCTCCCTTTGGCCCGCGGCCATAAGAGGGCGGGTCCATAATGATGGCATCATAGGTGCTGCCCCGGCGAACCTCCCGCTCTACGAATTTGACGCAGTCATCCACCAGCCAGCGGATAGGAGCATCGAAAAGGCCGGAGGCGGCAGCATTTTCCTTCGCCCAATTCACCATGCCTTTGGAAGCATCCACGTGCGTGACCTGAGCTCCGGCTTTTGCTGCGGCGAGGGTAGCGCCTCCAGTGTAAGCGAACAGATTAAGCACTTTAATGGGCCTGTCCGCTTGTGCGATCAAGGAGGAGAACCAGTCCCAGTTCACGGCCTGCTCGGGAAAAAGTCCGGTATGCTTGAAGCTGAACGGTTTTAAATGAAAGGTGAGATCCCGATATTTTATGCTCCATTCGTTAGGAAGATGGAAGAACTCCCATTCGCCGCCGCCTTTAGCGCTGCGGTGGTAATGGCCGTTCTTTTTCTTCCATCCGGCGTTTTTTTTATCCGTATTCCATATGACCTGGGGGTCCGGGCGGACTAAGAGATAATCGCCCCACCTTTCCAATTTTTCCCCGGAAGAGGTATCTATTACTTCATAATCTTTCCACTGATCTGCAATCCACATATTCCATAACTCCTTATAAAAATTTACTTTAAATATACACCAACGGCACTTCTTTGGCAACAAATTATACACAAGACACTGTCTAAAATAGAAATATGGTCACATTGGTTCACACAGTAGCTTAACACTTGCTGTTAAGCTGGGTAAGAACGTGATTCGTGAGATGATTTCAGTTTCGCGAAGAGAATTTAAATGCAAAAACCATGCGTTACTGAGAACGGAGTGAACAGTAACGAAATATGTGAACAATAATATACAAAAAAGGGCAACATAAGAAATGGTAAGAATGAAGGCTTTTGTGTATGATTTACTTAAGAAATCACAAGACACAAAATGATTTCAGACTTGAAGATAAGGACAAACGAGAGGAGAGATAGAATGTCAAGAGTATCTGTTGCGAGGAAGGCACATACGACAGTTTCGGCAAGAAGAAAGAAGACATTTATGTTGCTTACCATGGTGGCGCCCGGAGCTATTTGGCTGATACTGATTCGCTACCTGCCGATGTTCGGCATCGTGATGGCATTTCAGGATTATAAAATATACACGAAAGCGCCGTCTTTAATTAATAATATAATGAATAGCAAGTTAGTGGGGATAAAGAATTTCAGGTTCTTGTTTGCGACCGAAGATTCATGGGTCATGATTCGGAATACTTTAGGTTACAATATAGTCTTCATCATATTAGGACTGCTGCTTTCTGTAACCTTTGCGGTCATATTGAATGAGGTTACCAAGAAGTTCGTTGCGAAAACATATCAGACATTGATGTTTTTTCCTTACTTTTTAAGCTGGGTAGTAGCGAGCTACTTTGTTCAGGCGTTCCTGGATCCAACAAACGGATTTTTAACACATGCGATGAAGGAATGGGGAATGCAGCCTATCGACTTTTATAACAACACAAAGCCTTGGCCATACATATTGACGATAGCTTATATATGGAAGAGCACCGGGTATTCGGTAGTCTTGTATCTGGCGGCTATTACAGGTATCGATGCCACGCAGTACGAGGCGGCCAGCATCGATGGAGCATCAAAGCTGCAGCAGGTTTTTTATGTGACGCTGCCTCATTTGAAAACAATGATTATTATTTTATTCATACTGGCGGTAGGTAAGATTTTCAACGCCGATTTCGGCTTGTTCTATCAGGTGCCGATGAGCTCTGGACCTCTTATGCCTGTAACGCAGGTAATCGATACTTATGTATACCGTGCGATGATAGCGACGCAGAATTATAGTATGACGACGGCGGCTGGACTATTACAGAATGTTGTTGGATTTATATGTATCATGGTTGCGAATGGTATTGTAAGTAAATTTGACAAAGACAGCAGCTTGTTCTAATGGAGGGAATCAAAGTGAGTAAAAATGCACAGATGGCTTTAGGCAACAAGAAAAAAAGGCCCTTTAACGCAGTAAGTGTTCCGGCAGAAATCGTTATCAACGTTATTATGACATTGTTCTGCGCGGCATGCGTTATTCCATTCATCTTCGTTGTGATCATTTCGTTCACGACGGAAGAAAGCATTAGACAGATTGGATACTCCTTTGTTCCGCTGTCATGGGGAGTAGAGGCTTATAAATACGTAATGAAAATGGGAGATCAGTTATGGTTGTCCTACTTCAACAGCTTTTTTATTACAATAGTAGGTACAGTGCTCAGCGTATTGATTTGTGTATTGTATTCGTATGCGCTCTTTCGCAGAGATTTTAAGTATAGAAGTTTTTTCTCTTTTTTCAGTTTTTTCACTATGCTCTTCGGAGGAGGATTGGTACCGACTTACATGGTATGTAAGCAGATGTTGGGACTCAGTGATAACTATGCGGCGCTCATTGTACCGCTTTTGGTAAATCCATTTAATATTATCGTTATGAGAACGTTTTTCCAAAGTTCTGTTCCTGATGAATTGATTGAGGCGGCGGCTATTGACGGCAGCGGGGAATACAATACATTGTTCCGCATTATTGTACCGATTGCGAAGCCTGGTATTGCGACCATTGCACTGCTTAATGCCCTTGCATACTGGAACGAATGGTTCATCGCATTGCTGTATGTAAGAGAAAGAGCAAAAATTCCGCTTCAATACTTACTTATGCAGATGCAGAGGAATGTGGAATACTTGGCAAAGAACAGTGCCAACATGGGAGCGGATGCAGCCTCGGCTGCCAGCAAGCTGCCTACGCAGAGCCTTAGAATGGCCATGGTAGTATTGATTGTAGTTCCCATCGCCTTTGCTTATCCGTTCTTCCAAAGATACATCATCGCGGGTCTTACGATAGGCTCCGTAAAGGGCTGATGCCCATCCACATGGTAGGTCTGGCAATAACGCCACTTACATAAAAACTATAAATTATTTTTAGGGAGGTAAGCATGAAGAAAAAATTATTATCACTCGTACTTTGCATCGCAATGTCTGCTACGATGTTAGCAGGATGCGGCAGCACCGGCAGCACGGAAACAGCTACCGAGTCAACAGAAACAACGGAAACAGCAGAAGCGCCTGCTGCGGAAGAAACAACAGAGGCTCCTGCAGAAGCTGCAACTCTGGATACTTCCACACCTGTTACCTTAAAATGGTATCTCCATGGAAGCACCGTAAACGACGATAAGGCGGTTATGGAAAAAGTAAACGAATACCTTGGTGAGAAATTGAATGTTACTCTTGAGCCTATCTGGGGAACATGGGGCGATTTCGATGAAGGCTCTACGCTTGCAATCAACGGCGGCGACGATGTAGATATTTACTTTACATGCTCTTGGTCTGCAGATGAGTACAACTCCTTTGCGAAAAAAGGTGCTTGGGTACGTCTTGATGATCCGGAAACCAATTTACTTGCAAACTACGGCAGCGACATCTGGAACGCTCTTCCGGAAGTTCTCAAGACCGGTGCTGAAATCGAAGGTTCTGACGGATACGGCGTTTATGCTCTTCCGGGATTCAAAGATTTTGGAACACAGAACACATGGGATATTAACGTAACGTTATTAGAGAAATACGGCTATACTTTAGACGATATCAGGAATACCGATTACTATGGTTTCGGCGATATTCTTAAGACCGTTAAAGAAGGCGAAGGCGCTGACTTCTATCCGCTGCTTGTTGAAGGTGCGGTTCTGGAAAGAATGGTAGACAACTCCATCATCGTAAACGGCGACGCTGGAAGCCTTAACGTATTATCTTACTACATTGATCCTACAGACGTTTCCAAAGATTTGGGAAGCAAGGTTGTTAATAAATTTGCTACAGAAGAATATAAGAAATTCGTAGAGCAGACTCGTGAATATTATCTGGCAGGCTATATCGATCCCGGATGTGCAAACAAGCAGACGGCAAACGATTTACGTACAGCTGCTCAGTTGGATGGCAAATACTTAATCGGTACGCAGTCTTACGCTTTGGGATACGAAGTACAGGCAAGTTCGGAACGTGGTATTGATGTTGCATTCGTTCCTTGTACACCTCCTTACGTAGATAAGACATCTACACAGGGCGCTATGATGGCTATTTCCACAGCTTCCAAGAATCCTGAAAGAGCGATGGCATTCCTTAACCTGCTGAACACAGATCCTTATTTAATGACATTGTTAGAGTATGGTGTTGAAGGTACTCACTATAACTTAAATGATGACGGACTCGTAGTATTTACTGCAGAACATGATAACTATCAGCCTTGGAGAAACGGTATGGGTAACGTTACTCTGCTTCCGCCTCAGGAAGGTGAAGGCAAAGACTTCTTTACGAAGACATTCATCCCTTACTATGAAGGCGCAAAAGCTATTCCTGCATTCGGATATCAGTTTGACCCTACCAGCGTTGAAACAGAACTCGCTGCTTTGGCAAACGTAGGTGAGCAGTATGCGTTAGCATTGAGCGTAGGTTCAGTTGATCCTGCAACCGCATTACCTGAGTTCCTTGACAAGCTGGAAGCAGCTGGAATGAGCAAGGTAGTAGATGAAGCAAACGCACAGTTGGATGCTTATTTTGCAAATGAGCAATAAGAATAAAAATTGAAATCTTGGCATGATTATGCCGGGGTGAGATAGATATGCGGAGTGCCGCAGCCTGACGGGGAATGTTAGGCTGCGGCACCTTTGTGTAGTTTTTGAAGAGCCTTTTTTGGGGAATGGTGAGAATACGGTGGAATGAATTATCAAACAGACGGTGCCGGGATATATTGCGTGATAGCTCATAATATTAGTATATAATTTTTCTGATGGAATCTATTGATAGATTATATTCTTTTGCCAGTTCTTCCAAGGTGCCTCCCTGCATATACTTTTGACGGATTTGCGTGTTGCGTTGCTTGTAGTAGCTGCGTGCTCCGGAAGCTTCTCCCCATTGCTTTTTAGATTCAGCATTGGGTATATACAAGGTTTCACCTGAAACATAGGTCTGTAGTTCCTTAAGAAGTTTGTCAGGCAAAACATCCTGTGCATTTTTATACTTCATCTAGAAACTCCTCAAAATCCTTAAATTCCCGGATTGTTCCGCCGCCCTCTTCGATTATTGCTCTCATTTCTGATTCATATTTATCTGAACAGCCGGCAAAGTCGCTTAAGTTATCCGGGTCGTAGGCTGTCATGAGCTCCATCTTCTCCAATCCGAAGTCTGCACAGACATTATTTAGTTCTTCTTGAAGCATTATCCCCCACATATAAACTTTAACAGCGTCCCGTTCCTGAGCATAATGGCGGATTCTCAGCCATGTGTAAGACAGTTCGGCGTACCAGTCCGCCAAATCCTGAAAATTATGTTCTTTCCTTTGAATGCCTGAGAGTTTATGAGGCAGGGCATTTTCTGAAAGAAATTTTTGCGTTGTGAGGATTAATTCATAGCATAACTTCTTCTGTATTTCTTCGTTGCGCTCCATAATGACTTGAAGGTATTGGTTTGAAAAGTTGTGTGGAACGTTTTCCATTGTCTGAAGCTCTTCCAACTGTGCGGCCTGAGATTTTTTGAAGTAAGTAAGATTGGTAAAAGCAATTGCGCGAGCGAGGTAATCCAGCACATAGCCTGCCCCCAACCGGACATCACTGCCTTGTGAGAACAACATTTCAAGATAAATGTCTTTTGCTTGCGCATAGGCTTCTAATGCACACTTCCGCATTAGGGTGCTGTTGGTAAGATTTTCTTTCTGCTGCTTTTTTAAGGCTTCAAATCGATGAGCATCAGCGGGTGTTCTTGCATACAAAACCTCCCCGTCAGCCAAACATGTAATGTTATATTCCTCGAGGTTTGAAAATTTTTCCAGACGCTCCCAGTCTATTCCCCAAATATCAAAGCCTTCACCGGATAAAATAAAAGTTTGACTGAAAGCTGAGCCTCTTTTGGTAATCGGCACGAAGTAACTCATTGTTTTTTCTCCGTCATCGATCCTTAGTGTGGTATGTGACACAACTAATGCGATATCATCAGCATATTGCTCTCTGATGGTATCTAAAACCCATTTTGTAACGAAATTACTATTTTTCATTAATGTACACTCCTTATTTTCTTATTCGGTCGACCTGATTATATTATAGCTCGCTTGTTTTAAGAAAGAAATGTAATAAACGATTCCGCATCATTCTTTCGAACAACCACATGGTTAGGTAAAAATCAATAAAAAAGGGTTAAGCCATATTCTGTTTCATTGTCCTGCGCACCAATATCCGTGAAATAATAAAATGGCATAATTCTCCTGCCAAAAAGGTGAGGTAGATACCCTTAGCATGAAATACAAATATGGAAAGCAGTAAAAAAATCTGAACAAAACCGAAACAGCGTAAAAACGAAATCAGCGTTGCATAGATGTTGCGTTCCATGGTTTGGAAATAAAGGATGTTCATTAAAGAGATTCCTATAAAAATATATGCAAATGGATACTGCCTGAGCATATACGCAGTTAACTTCGTTAGTTCGACATTGCCGGTATGGAACAGTGGGGCGATATTTTCGCCGAAGATCACGCAAATAGCAACTAATACGACAGAGGCAGCAATATTGGTAATGACTCCGAGATGGTACACATAAGAAAATCCCTTCTTCTCATTTTGACCGTGATAGAGGCTCATGAGAGGCTGTACGCCCTGAGCCACACCCATTACTACCATATTGATGATCGAGCATACATAGCCTACGATAGAATATGCGGATACGCCAAGCGTTCCTGTAATCTGGACTACAGCAAGATTATAGGAAAAGGTAAAGGCTGGTACGCTGAATTCCATCAGGGAAGAAGCCATACCGTTGCTCAATATTCTTTTTATTTCGCCAAAATGGAATACAGGCTTGCGAATGCGCAGCGCTCCTTTGTTAAAAATAAAATGGCTGATATAAAACAGAAATTCAATACCCATACCGATACCGTTTGTAATTGCGGCCACTTCGATTCCATAATGAAGGACGAGAATAAAAAGGATATCGAGAGCTGCATTGATGACAGCTCCAAAGACGGAACCGAGCATAGCGATTTTAGGGTTATTGTCATTGCGCACAAAAACAGAAAGACCGAATGTGACCATTTGTATAAGGGAAAAGGGAGCTGACCATTTGAGGTAGGCAACTGCGGGGACCAGCAATTCTTCGTTTGCGCCCAGGAAGATAGAGATCCTTTCCCGAAAGAAGAAGCCCGTTAACGCCAGCACGATGCCTGCCATGACAGCCAAGGCCAGACACTGGCAGAATATATTGTTCGCCTTTTCTGATTCCCCCTGTCCCTTATGAAAGGAGTATACGTTTGCGCCGCCCACGGCTATAAGCATAGCTAGTGCAATAACCAGCATGCTGAATGGGAAAACGATATTGATAGCGCCGAGTGCTACCTCACCGATACCCTGTCCGACGATAACTCCGTCCAAGATAACATAAAGAGCCTGAACGAGCATTCCTATTACCGATGGGATTACATATCGGGAAAATTGCTTATTGATATGTTTCATGCTTAAAAATTTGTTTAACATACACTCCTCCAAAAAATGTATTGATTAGTTCAATTGGCTATTATAAACTGTTCATATACTGAACAGTCAAGCCATTAATTAAAAAATGATGAAAAGGAGAAGAAGATGGAAAAGTATTGTATGAAAATCAGTGAATTTTCTCATGTAACAGGAATTAGTCGAAGGACACTCTTGTTTTATGACAAAATAGGTCTTCTTTCGCCTGCAGAAGTCGATGCAGATAACAGATATCGCTACTATGCCTATTCGCAGATCGATATTGCTAATGTGATTACTGTTTTGCGCGAAATAGGCATGCCCTTAAAGGAAATTAAGGAATATCTAAATAACCGTTCGCCGGAGAATTTGGTCGATATGCTGCAAGCGCAAAAAGATGTGGTTCAAGAAAAAATTCAAACGCTGGAACAGATTAACGATATGCTGGATACCCGCATTAGTTTAACGAAAAAGGGAATGGGCTTGAGAAATGATACTAACATTATTGAAGTAAAGGAATACGATGCCGTGCCGATTTTGCTGGGACCGGAGCTTCCTGAAACCAGCCATATACTAGATGGATGGTACTATCTTGTGGAATTCTATGATTTCTGCAACGACAATCAGATCATTCGTGGATTGCCTGCCGGTTCGATTATTTCTCATTTGGATTTATTGCAGAGAAAATTCTCTCATCCCTCCCGATATTATTATTCCCCTTTATCCGGGAGTAGTTATCCGAGCAATTCAGAAAAGCCTAAAGGCTTATATGTAATTGGGCGGGAATATGGCGAATATTCACAAAGCGCCGGCCTTTATGAAAGGGTTTTAAATTATGCTGAAGGAGCAGGATTGAAAATATGCGGTAACGCATATGAGGAGTATTTGTTCGATGAGACCTCTACCAGCGATTCCACAAAGTATCTTTTGCAGATAGAGATTCATGTACAATAAAATTTAATATCTTTGCTCCAGATTCAATTCAACAATTTCTCCGTTTTAGGGTGATCGCCATGTATTTGGCCAAAAAGCCGTGAACGTATAAAATGAACAGTAACATATAAAACACATTTTGCTGTTTTTTCGCTTAAAATCCGTAGAAAAAATCCTGAATCTGCTATAATATGGACATATAGGATGCTAAATCGGTTCCTTAGGACGTCAGGAAAAAATCAGCCATAGGAGAGCATCCTAAATATTAATAAAAGAACTTGAGAAATGGTGGTGGAAACATATGTGGAACGAAAAAAAGAAAGCAGTTACTTTCAGCTATGACGATGGCGTAACGCAGGACAAGCGACTTACAGAGTTATTCAATTACTATCGGGCAAAATGCACCTTCAACCTAAACAGCGGTTTACAGAGCTACGCGTCCTCATGGGATAACAAGGGTCTGACGATTCATCGCATGAATGCCTTGGACCTCCCCGAATTATACAAAGGTCACGAAATTGCAGTCCACTGCCTGACCCATGCCAACCTGACCGAATGCGATGAAGATACCATTTATAATGAAGTCTTGGTGGATAAACAGAATTTAGAAAGAATGTTCGGCCGAAGCATGAATGGAATGGCATATCCTTTCGGTACTTACAACGATGAGGTAGTAAAAATCCTGAGAAAGTGTGGTATTCAATATTCAAGAACGGTAGATAGTTCAAAGGCCTTTGATATTCCGCAGGACCTTCTTAGACTAAAGCCTACCTGCCACCACGATGATACGGATATAATGGCGTTAATCGACGACTTCCTGAATTTCCGGCAAGAAACCCCACAGCTTTTTTATATATGGGGTCATAGTTATGAATTCGACGTCAACAATAACTGGGACCGGATGGAGAAAATCTTAGACAAGCTTGCAGGAAAAGAAGAAATCTTCTATGGAACCAATTCTCAGGTACTGTTGTACTAAGCGAAATCTATTGAGTCAAAAGACAATATAATCCAGTCCTATAAGAGTGCAGCCCTATTATGGACCAGAAATATATGAAGTATGGCGGCTCTGCGAAGAACCTGCCAAAAGAGCTGTATTCTTCCGATTTATTTTTGAAGATATCAACAAGTTAACTTTTTCGGAATAGGATGTAAGAACAATGACAAAAGAACTGCTATCCCAATTAAAGAAAATCACTCCGGAAGAAAAACGTCTTCTTTCGGGAGCGCCTGAAATCGAAAAAGAATTGTACATGTCTTCTGAAACGGATACCATCGATTCCAGGAAACTGTTAGAGGCGGGAAAACTGATCCAGGTACGCACCCATACCCGGTTTGTTCATTTTCCTAAGCACAAGCACAACTATATCGAGGTAATCTATATGTGTTCCGGCGCTACCCACCATGTAGTGAACGGCGAAGACGTGAGGCTGGAGCGAGGTGAGCTGCTGTTTTTAAACCAGCGTGCCACGCAGGAGATTTATCCGGCAAAAGAGAATGATATTGCGGTCAACTTCATCATTCTTCCGGAGTTTTTCGATTCTGCGCTCAGGATGATGGGGGCGGAGAAGAACCTTCTCCGCGACTTTATCATCGATTCCCTGCGCGAGGAAAGCAGCTCCTCCGGTTATCTGCACTTTAAGGTGGCGGACATTCTCCCGATACAGAATCTGGTAGAAAACCTGATCTGGACTATTGTAAACAAGCAGTCCAACAAACGGAGCATCAATCAGGCCACCATGGGTCTTTTGTTCCTTCAACTGATGAATCACATGGACAAGCTGGAGACCGGCGAAGGCAGCGGGCAGCAGAAGCTGATCATTACAGTCTTAAGCTATATCGAGGAGCACTATAGAGACGGAGAACTGACGCAGTTGGCAAACAGCCTGCATTACGACTTTTACTGGTTGTCTAAGGAAATAAAGAAGCGCACCGGCAAGACTTATACGGAGTTAGTCCAGACCAAAAGGCTAAATCAGGCGGCATATCTTCTTAGCACCACCTCCATGTCGGTCATGGAGGTCGCCATGACAGTGGGATATGATAACATCAGCTATTTTCATAGAATCTTTCAAAGGCAGTTTGGAGTCACTCCGAGAACCTATAGGATAAATGGCAAATAAGGACACTTTTTTGAACAAAAGGTGTTCTTTTTTATTACAAAAAAAGCGGATAAGATAAAATCATAATTCATGTTCTTATTTTATGGAAGAAAGGAACCGTATGACGAATGGAACAATATTATCTGGCGATTGACATCGGTGCCTCCAGCGGGCGGCATATATTGGGCCGCAAGGAGGGGGAAAAGATGGTCTTGGAGGAAATCCATCGCTTTCCGAACGGCATGACAGAAAAGGACGGAGAGCTGGTCTGGGATGTGGACAGTTTATTTGCAGAAATTAAAGAGGGAATGAAAAAGTGTGCGGTACAGGGCAAGATTCCGGTAAGCGTAGGAATCGATACGTGGGCGGTGGACTTCGTTCTCTTGGATGAAGAGGATAAGAGAATCGGCAATGCCGCGGCTTACAGAGACGCCAGGACGAAGGGAATGGATGCTGAGGTCTATCGGATCGTATCGGAAGAAGAGCTTTATAGCAGGACCGGAATACAGAAACAGATGTTCAATACCGTATACCAACTTATGGCACTGAAAAAGAGGCGGCCGCAGCAGCTTGCAAAGGCGAGAAAGCTGTTAATGATTCCCGACTACTTTCACTATCTGCTCACGGGAACGGCAGCAGCAGAATACACCAATGCAACTACGACGCAGCTTGTCAGTTCCGAGACGAAGACATGGGATATGGAGCTGATCAAAAGGCTTGGCTATTCCGAAAAAATATTCCAAAAGATCCGGACCCCCGGTACAGTGTTAGGGAGCTTGACAGAGGAGATACGGAGTGAACTGGGATATGACTGCAAGGTAATCCTTCCTGCCACTCATGATACCGGCTCGGCAGTGATGGCCGTGCCAAGCAGCGAGGAGGATACGCTCTATATCAGCTCCGGCACTTGGTCGTTAATGGGAACTGAGCTAATGCGCGCGGATTGCTCTGAAAAAAGCAAGCGGCACAATCTTACGAACGAAGGCGGCTATAACTTCCGCTTTCGCTATCTGAAAAACATAATGGGACTTTGGATGATTCAGTCAGTGAAGAAGGAAATTGGGCAAGATATGGATTACGGGACGGTTTGCAGGATCGCCTCCGAGGAAACAATAGCTTCCATTGTTGATTGCAACGAAGAGCGTTTTCTTGCACCGGCAAGTATGGCGGAAGAGGTGAAATATGCCTGCCGGGACTCGGGACAGGAGATACCGGAGGGAATCGGACAGATTGCGGCGGTGATTTACAACAGCCTGGCTAAATGTTATGCGAAAACTATCGGGGAAATCGAAGAAATCACGGGAAAGAAGTATGATAAGATTCATATTGTGGGCGGCGGTGCGAATGCGGGATATTTGAACGGTCTCACTGCCAAAGCGACCAATCGCACCGTAATCGCAGGACCGATAGAAGCCACCGCAATCGGCAACATTGCGGCCCAAATGATCGCCGGAGGAGAACTGCGGGATTTGAAAGACGCGAGGGAGTGCATCTTTCGTTCGTTTCCGATAGAGGTCTATGAACCATAAAGCAGTTTCTGGTACAATTACCGCTTTCAGATATTGCTTTTGAGTCCATCAAAGCGGATATAGTATAAATATGGAAGGTGGGCTTACAGAAATTGCAGAAATGAAAGAAATGAAAATATAAATAATAGAAAGGATAGTAAATAATGACAAGTAAAGAAAGATATGAATCAGCAAAAGAAATGTACAAGGAAATCGGCATAGATACCGATGCTGCCATTGCAAAACTGAAAGAAGTTCCGGTATCCCTGCACTGCTGGCAGGGGGACGACGTTACCGGCTTTGACCATGAAGGGCCGCTGACCGGAGGAATCCAGACCACCGGCAATTACCCTGGAAAAGCGAGAACACCGCAAGAGCTTATGGACGACATGGACCAGGCACTTCGTCTGATGCCAGGCAAAAAGAAGCTGAACCTCCACGCCTGCTACGCTATTTTTGAAAAGGGTGAATATGCGGACCGCGATAAACTGGAGCCTGAGCACTTTGTGAAATGGGCGGAGTTTGCCAAGGAAAGAAATATGGGTATCGATTTCAATCCCACCTTCTTCTCCCACGAGAAAGTGAAGGATGGCTTGACGTTATCCAGCCCCGACGAGGCTACAAGAAAGTTCTGGATCGGCCATGGAAAAGCGTGCATCCGTATTTCGGAATATTTTGCTAAAGAGACTGGCGTACCCTGTGTCATGAACATATGGATCGGAGACGGTTATAAGGATGTGCCGGCTGATCGCATGGGACCGAGACTGCGTTACAAAGACTCCATTGAACAGATTTTATCGGAGCAATATGACAAAAAGCTTGTGAAGCCCTGTGTGGAATCTAAGGTGTTCGGAATCGGTGTGGAATCCTATACAGTAGGCTCCGGGGAGTTCACGTTGAGCTTTGCCGCTTCTCACGAAGGCTGCCTGCCGCTAATGGATAACGGACACTATCATCCGACGGAGGTAGTATCTGACAAGATTCCTGCGCTATTATGCTATTATCCCGAAATTGCCCTGCACATTACGAGACCGGTTCGCTGGGACAGCGACCATGTAGTACTGTTCGACGATGAGACCAGAGAGATGGCGAAGGAAATTGTCCGCTGTGAAGGTCTTGACCGTGTATACATGGCCCTGGATTATTTTGACGCCAGCATCAATCGCGTTGCAGCGTGGACCGTAGGCTTCAGAAGCTGGCAGAAAGCACTGTTAAGCGCACTATGTACGCCTAATGAAGCGTTGAAAGGGCTTCAGGAGGAAAACCGTCTGACAGAGCTTATGATAATGCAGGAGGAACTGAAAACCTATCCCCTCGGAGACATATGGTCAGAGTATTGCAGGCAGTGCGGCGTACCGGAGGATATGAGCTGGTTTAAGGACATACAAAAATATGAAGCTGAAGTATTGATGTACCGTTAGAATAATTATGCAAGCAGTGGATAAAGAAACAATAAATATCATATATGCGGAGGAATGAATATGAAGTTTTTAGATGCAGAATTTGTACAAGGATTTATCCGTATGGCAAATGACGGATGGGAACAGGGCTGGCATGAAAGAAATGGTGGAAATCTTTCCTATCGTGTCAAGCCTGAAGAAGTAGATAGAATAAAGGAAAATTTTCAGATAGGGGAATGGCAGCCTATAGGCACCAGTGTACCGGGGCTTGCGGAAGAATATTTTCTTGTAACGGGAAGCGGAAAATATTTCAGAAATGCTATTTTAAGGCCGGAAGATTCCATTTGTATGATTGAACTGGACGATAAAGGAGTAGAATATCGTATTGTATGGGGGCTTGTAAATGGCGGCAGACCAACCTCCGAGCTGCCCTCTCACTTGATGAACCATGAGGTGAAGGCACTCGCCACAAATGGCAGATACCGTGTAATCTACCATGCTCACACCACCAACGTAATTGCACTGACCTTTGTACTTCCCTTAAGAGATGAGGTGTTTACGAGAGAACTATGGGAGATGTCAACGGAGTGCCCGGTAGTATTTCCTGACGGAATCGGCGTTGTGCCGTGGATGGTACCGGGCGGAAGGAATATTGCGGTGGAGACGAGCAGGCTGATGAAGGAATATGATGTGGTTATATGGGCTCACCACGGAATGTTTGCGGCAGGCGAGGACTTTGACTTAACTTTCGGACTGATGCACACAGTAGAGAAATCTGCAGAGATCCTCGTAAAAATGCTATCCATGAGACCGGACAAATTGCAGACGATTCTGCCCAATGAATTCAGAAGCCTTGCCAAGGATTTCAAGGTTAGCTTGCCGGAGAAATTTTTATATGAAAAACAATAATTTACAGCCTTTTATCTCACAAAAAATAATTGCTGGGATTTGAAGAGCCCGGGGCGTGTCTGAAAACTCATTGTACCGTTCGCAAAGTGGAGCACCCAACCAAGTACTATCGATTTTCAGACACACCTCCGTAAAATATAAATTTAGTTTGTAGAAGAGACGAATATTTAAGCTTCATATTCGGTTTATTTTATATTAGGAAAAACACTGCGGCATCAGGTCGGATGCTCAAAATCAGAAGTAGGTAGCGATATGCACCGCCTTTTTATAGAATACCTTAGAAATATCCTTCATATCTCCATATACAGATACCCCTTCCCACAGAGGAACGGTACTCGTATCATACCCGCCTGCAATCAACGCAGAGAACGCCGATATAGGAAGTGCAATATCAGGTGATCCATTGCCCATTGCAAGTTCTTCGCAAGTTCCGTTTCGGAAGGTTACCGTGAATACTCCATTGTTCTGCGGAATAAAAGGATCTGAGATTTCTAGCGACAATGCCCCGTCTCCAATATATTGTGCATCCTCCAGTACCTTTTTTACATTGATAACACGAACCATACCATTGGGGATCGAATCGCAGCTCACTGCTCCCATAGACCATTCCGGCAGGACCTGTTCAAGGGGCATGTCCGCGGGAAGGGAAAAGTGAATATGACGATAGTCGGCGGCATAGCTTTTCGCAAGAGTCAAAAGCCCCTGCAGTCCTTCCTTATTAATATAGAAGAAACGGCTGCATTCTATTAATCTATGCTCCGGAGAAGTATTGCACTTAAAGGTCATAAGACCGAGCGCCTCTCCCTTATCGGAGCGGTATACATAGGTAAATACCTGATCCTTAAAAGGACTTGCAGTCTCGATAAATCGGTAGTCATAATCCGTATCCTCCACCATCATGTTATATTTTTCCAGCCATTTCCTATATATATAAGGAATATCCTTCATGGCATCGGCCTTTGTAGTCTCCTCCAGCAGATAAGAAGTACCGGACGTCGGATAAGCCGGAATATGAGGAAGAGCGATACGATACAAATGCCGTTTACAACATATTTCATAACCAAATTTCCTGTAATAAGCGGTGGAGAAGGGATATAGGTATGAAAAAGCGGCGCCCTGTTCATACATATAAGGAAGAGCAGATGCAAAGCAGGAACGAATACCGCCTCTTTTACGGTATTGGGGCAGAGTAGCTACTCCGCCGATGCCGTTCATCTTCTCCTTGTGACCATCGAAACGGATATTAAAAGGCTGCACGATGAAGCAGCTCATCATAGTCGTATCATCGTCCTCAAAGGCAGCGAACCGTTCCAGGCAATGCTCCTGTTCTCTGCTTTCCGGAGTGTCTATGTATTTCCGGTATAATTCCATAGATGTTTCTTCATTATTATAAGAAGAATCGAAAGAAACAGAGAACAATTCTTCTGTGCGTTTTACTTCTTCCGGTTTGATTTTTCTGGCTATCAAAGTATTACCTCCATAAATTCTTTTATTGTTTACTTCTATTATATAATATTCTATAATGCTGAGTAGGTATTTTTTTGCGAAAAATGGCCTTAGAATGGTCATTTTAAAAAAAATTAAAAAAATATAAAAAAACACTTGAAACATGAGGAAACATCATGTATACTACTTATTGCTGTGGCATGATAGCAATGAAGCGTGAGGTTGCTGCCGAAAGGCAGGTTTTCCGTGGAGCGAATGTCAAGAGAGCCGGATATAAGCGG
>JAEZRJ010000022.1 GCA_023412855.1 Bacillota bacterium
TGATAGGTAGTTCTAAACTATATGTATATTTCCCTAAAAATAATAATTTGGATTTATTTCAAGGAACAGTTACATTTAGAAGTGGATTAACTACGGTAACAAAAAATGTGACAAATTTAGGAACAGACACATGGATATTTGATGAATCTAATGTTGGCTCAGGGATTTGGACGGTAACTGTAAGCGGAAATGCAATTGGAACTACCCAAAAGTGTGAAGTTTGGTATAAAACTGAATAATAAATTTAGGTAATAGAATTGAAAATACGCAAGAGTTGTGTACTCTTGCGTATTTTCTGAAGGGAGATTATATGATGAAAATAGGAAGTAATATATCTATTTTGCAGGATATATCCAGAAGTAGAACAAAAGCAAACACTATGGCTTTTGAAAAAATAGTTGAGAATTTAAAAGTATCAGAAAATCATAATAATAGAGATATATATACGAGAAATTCAACATTAAGTATGCATGATATTGGGGTATATTCAAGGACTGATATTAAAGACTCACTTGATTTCCCATTGGAAACACAGCGTTATAAGATTGAACTTGCAAATGAGCTGGAAGGAGTCCAGGCATATATCATACGTGATAAAGAAACAGGTAAAGGTTTATATATAAGAGAGGATAAGTTAGTTATCCAAAAAGATACTAGTAGCGGCATGGAATTTGTGATAAATATGGAACAGCCATTTTGCTCATATGTGCTAATGACGGATGAATTAAAAAGCATGTTAGGTGAAATAGCCAATATAAGGAATTTTGATTTAAAAGAAACTGACATGCAGGGGGGATTAGTAGTAAATCAAGATATGAAAACTGGACTGAAATATTTATCAATGAAGGGAAATGAAGCAAAAGGTGTCGCGGTTATTATGACCTCAAAAGAAGATAGAGAAGTGTTTGATAAGTTGGTAGATGAATTTGCTAAATATTCAGTATGTGGTACAAAAGACATTGCTGCTTTGTATGCGGCGTGGGAAATATCAGGGAACCTTAGAAGAGGAACGGAAGGATTTACATATTTGACACCTAATGGAATTACTTATATACCCTATGATGGCGACCCTAAAAAAGCTTGGGAGATTGAAATGTCAGAGTCATACTATGCGACTGCCAGAAAAAATCTTTTTTCTAATATCGATTTTGAAAAGGCTACAGCATGGTCTGAAATATTTAAAGAAGCTAACATAATAAATGGATTTTTTGAAATTTGGGATAAATTTTATCCCGATAATAACGGAACTAGTTACCAATTCAAGCGAAATCAGATATGAAATATTATCTATAATACATATTTGACAGGTGTTGCAGGAAATTTTACATAAGGGAAACTGATACAGCAAATATCGGACGATATTATATAATTTCAAGTCTGAAAGTGGCGGCTTTATTCAAAATCCGTCACTTTTTTCTTATAAATATTTGTTTTTAGAACGATGCCCGTTAAAAGATTGATACATTTTGTCTATCTCTATCTTTATAATAAAGTTAATTTTCAGTTTCTTTAAAAGATAATGATTCAACAGCAATGCGTAATCCTGTTGCAAAACCTTGACAGTATGTTCCTTGCAAATCCATTTTACTCATTGTCATATATGCGGTACAAACTTCAGTAAATTCGTCATATAATTCTTCCGGTAGCTTTTGTTTAAATTTTTCTTGTAAATGAACAAAAGTGTGCTTCAAATACTCTTGTAGCCAAGAACTTTGACAGCACAGCTTTTGTTCCGCGCGCGTAGCTGCGCATCGTTTGCCCGGAGGGCAATACGAGTGTTTTCCACTCGTGTTTATATATAGGCGGCAATACCTTTACATATTAAAGCAGCAAGGCTTTTCCTATGATATAAAAAAAGCAGCTCATCTTATTGATAAGCTGCTGCATATCCCCCGTAAAAACAGGATTCGAAGCACACTTTTGTTCTGTTATTTTTTCCGGTAGAGCTGTGTCGATTCCCTTTCGATAATCTGGCAATCCAAATATATTTCTCCTATTGCAGGCTCTTTTGTGCCTTCGATCTTGTCGATCAGAATGCGGGCAGAAGCGTGGCCAATATCGAAAAGCGGAAGCTCCACAGTAGAAAGCGTCGGGCGGCATACCGTACTGATTTCCAGATTGGAGAATGAAACGCGGAAGAATGGATGGTTCGGTTACCATTCTTTTTTAGACCAGCGTTTAGACATATCAGGAAAGTGGTATGGCCTGGCATTCTTTCAGAAATTTTCAAAGGCGGATACGTATCTCGTGCTGGATATTACCACGGAAACGATTTACAAGATGCTGGATGAGATGGATTTCGGTGAAAACAGTATAAAGGCACTGATTTCTCCGGACGGGAGGGAGATTGTACGCCGGCAGCAGGGAGAGGGGAGTGCGGAAGTGCTCTTGCCGGAGGGCGCGGAGGCCGTATTTGCGGATAAGGATTTCTATAAAAAGAGCCTGGAAGTAAAGGACGCGGGCGGCAATTATGTGAAATACAACGGAGATACGTATTTGTACGTACACGCTCCGGTAGGAAATACGGGAATTTTATTATGCGGTCTGATTCCCCAGAATAACATTGTAAAGGAAGTCAATTCCATCCGTAGTTTATGTATCGTGATGGTACTTCTTGCATCTGTGATCGCATTTGTCATAGGAAGCAAGATTGCAGCAGGAATGAGCAAGTCTGTGAAGGTCATTACCAAGGGACTGCATGAAGTGGCAGGGGGCGACCTGACACAGGAATTCAAGACAGACTGGGGGGATGAATTTGCCCTTCTTGCCGGCGGTTTAAACGATATGCTGGAAAGTATGCGTACGCTTATGAAGGATATGCAGAAGTTTGGAAATAAAGTAAAGGAAATGGCAGAAGGGACTGCGATGAAATCGGAGACCATTCACGCGTCCGTCAAGGAAATATCGGCAGCGGTAGAGGAAGTGGCAAAAGGGGTACAGATCCAGGCGAAGGAAGCGGATACGAGTAATCATAAGATGGCGGACTTCGCAGTGAAAATTGACGGTGTTTGTGAAGGGACAAACGACATGTCCCATACCGTAGACCGGGCCGCGGCTGTGGTGGAACAGGGGCGCGTCATTGTCCATGAACTAAATGAGAAGTCGGAGACAACGGTATCGATCACTAAGGTGTTAGTAGACAATATCAAGGATGTGGAGGAGCGTTCCACGGAGATTGAGGGCTTTATCGATACGATTAACAACATCGCCAGACAGACCAACCTTCTGTCTCTGAACGCTTCCATCGAAGCTGCAAGGGCAGGTGAGAACGGCAGGGGTTTTGCGGTGGTGGCGGAGGAAATCCGTAAGCTCGCGGACGAATCTATGCAGGCAGGCAAGAGCATCAAGGATATCGTAGAGAACATCGGGGAGACCACAAGGAGGACGACCGGATCGGCCAAAGAAGCAGAGCGGATCATTTTCGCACAGGCCGCCTCCTTAGAAGAGACCATACAGGTCTTCGGGGAGATTGACCGCTGTGTGGAGAACCTTGTGAGAGGGCTTAAAACTGTTGCGGACAGCATACAGGAAATCGCTGAGGAAAAGGAACAGGTACAGAAGTCCATCCACAGTATTTTTGTGGTGTCGGAGCAATCTGCAGCAGCGACCGAAGAAGTGACGGCAACGTTAGATGAGCAGGTCGGAATCGTGTCCGGTCTGACAGAGGATGTGGAATTATTGAAGAAGGAAGCGGATGCGCTAGACCGTTCTATCGGAAGATTTACGGTATGGAAGGCTGAACAGTAACGTATAAGTTACTGTTCACACAGAAGCTTAACACTTGCTGTTAAGCTGCGTAAGAACGTGATTCAGGAGATGATTTCTGCTTCGCGAAGCGAATTTAAATGCAAAAAGTTTGCATTGCAGAACATCATGCGTTACTGAGAACGGAGTGAACAGTAACACGTATAAATAACGATTTTTAGAAAAATACTGGTAAAAACATTTTATCTATAGTATTATGATACTCGTGAACAAAACTTCATCCATTTAAGGTGTCGAAAGAGCGGAGGCTCGTTTCGATGAAAAGGGAAACAGGTGCAAATCCTGTACGAACTCGTCACTGTGAAAAGGGAGTTGCGGCAAACAGCCACTGATAACAATTGGGAAGGCTGCCGTATACGATAATCTTTGAGTCAGGAGACCTGCCTTGAATGAAGCATAGTACAGCCACGAGTAATTGGTCTGGAATAGATAAGGGATAGGTCTTACTATGTCTTTTCTGTCTCCTTACCCATTTGTGGTAAGGAGGCTTTTTTATGTCCAAATCTATCATGATACAAGGAACGATGTCTAATGCGGGGAAAAGTCTGCTCGTTGCAGGCTTATGCCGGATATTCAAGCAGGATGGTTTTATTGCGGCACCTTTTAAATCACAAAATATGGCTTTGAATTCTTATATTACGAAGGAAGGGCTGGAAATGGGACGGGCACAGGTCATGCAGGCGCAGGCCGCCGGTCTGGAACCTTCCGTGCTTATGAATCCCATCCTTCTAAAACCAACTAACGATATCGGCTCTCAGGTAATCGTAAACGGAGAAGTGTTTGGAAACATGAATGCAAGAGATTATTTCGCCTATAAAAAGCAGCTTATTCCGGTTATTAAAGCAGCTTATGATAAATTGCAGGAAACGGCAGAAATCATTGTAATCGAGGGGGCCGGCAGTCCGGCGGAAATAAATTTAAAGGAAAACGATATTGTGAATATGGGATTAGCGAAGCTGGTAGATTCCCCCGTATTATTAGTGGGAGATATCGATAGGGGCGGAGTTTTCGCACAGCTTCTCGGAACCCTGATGCTTTTGGAAAAGGAAGAGAAGGAAAGAGTAAAGGGACTGATCATTAACAAGTTCAGAGGTGATAAGACCATACTCGATCCGGGTATAAGCATGTTGGAGGAAAAAGGCGGAAAACCGGTGGTGGGAGTTGTCCCCTATATGGATATTTCCATCGAGGATGAAGACAGTCTGACCACTCGCTTTGAGAAAAAAGAAAAAGCCTTAATAGATATAGCGATTATCCGGTTTCCTAGAATTTCTAACTTTACGGATTTCGACAGATTCGAACAGTTAAAAGATGTTTCCGTGAGGTATGTGAAAAGTGTCGCAGAGCTTGGCAGGCCCGATATGATCTTGCTTCCGGGAAGTAAGAATACGATGGGGGATTTAACGTGGATGCGTCAGAATGGTTTGGAGGCGGCAATTAAAAAGTTGTCCGAAAGCTGCGTCGTATTCGGTATCTGCGGCGGATATCAGATGCTGGGGGAAAGCATTTCCGACCCTTTTTCCGCGGAGGAAGGGGGAAAGATGAGAGGAATGGAACTGCTTCCGATAGATACCGTATTAGAGAAAGACAAAATAAGAACGCAGGTAACGGGAAGCTTCCATCATCTGGGAGGGGAACTTTCTATACTTTCAGGCATGGCGATAGAAGGCTATGAAATACATATGGGTGTAAGCCACGGGGGACCGGAGGTTTCGGCTCTTAGTCTCCTTACGGATAAAAAGGACGGCAGGAACAAGGTTGACGGCACTTTTCTGGGCAATGTATACGGCACCTACGTACATGGAATTTTTGATCATGGAGAAATCGCGCCTGCAATCGTAAAATGCCTGGCAGAAAAAAAAGGAATCGCCTATGACAGCGGGACGCCCATGGATTATGAGGCGTTCAGGGAGACGCAGTATGATAAGCTGGCAAAGGTACTCAGGGAATACTTGGATATGGATTACATTTATGATTTGCTGGGAGTGAAGCATAAGAGGGCAGACGGGTGACGGAAGAAGAATTAAAGTGCCTGAAAGTTGACGGGCCGGATATGGAAATCGAAAGAAAGATCAAGGAAATCTGGGATGGTATTGCAAAGCCGCTTGACGGCCTGGGGCAGTTCGAAACGATGATTGCCCGCATAGGAGCCATTGCGGGCGATACCCGGATCGATATCTCATCGAAAGCGGTTATTGTTCTATGCGCGGATAACGGAATCGTTGAGGAAGGAATCAGCCAGACCGGCCAGGAAGTGACGGCGCGGGTAGCCGAGAGCATGGGGAGAGGCGAAAGCAGTGTGTGCAGGATGGCAAAGGCCGCCGGAGCGGATGTGATAGCAGTGGATATAGGGATCAATTCCGAGATAAGCGGGACGGGAATTGTAGATAGGAAAATCTCCTGCGGAACAAGAAACTTTTTAAAAGAGCCTGCCATGACAAAGGAAGAGACCCTGCGGGCCGTTTTGGTAGGAATGGAGCTGGTAAAGGACTGCAAAAGAAAAGGATATGCTCTTCTTGCCACCGGAGAAATGGGTATCGGAAATACTACCACCAGCGCAGCGGTGACGGCAGCACTTTTGGGCTGCCGGGCAGAGGATATTGCAGGAAGGGGAGCCGGGCTGAGCAACGAGGGATTAAGCCGTAAGTATGAGGTGATCAACAGAGCTTTGGAAAAATACCGGTTTCAAATGACGGATGCCCTGGGCATACTGGCAGCAGTCGGGGGCTTGGATATTGCGGGGCTCACCGGTATATTTATCGGCGGAGGGCTGTACCGTGTGCCGATAGTGATGGACGGCTCTATCAGCGCGGCAGCAGCGCTGGCGGCACAGCGGCTTGTACCCGGCATAAAAGAATTTATTATTCCTTCCCATGTAAGCAGGGAACCTGCAGCCGGAAGGATTATGGAGGAGCTTGGCTTGCATCCTGTTATCGACGGAAAAATGGCGCTTGGAGAAGGAACCGGTGCAGTAATGATGTTTTCGCTTTTGGATATTGCTCTATCCGTTTATGAGAACAGGACAGGATTTCAAGATATCAGTGTACAGCAATATATGCGTTTTAACTAATGAGAGAAGGAGCCCGAAAATGATAATTGTCATATCCGGCGGCAGCGGCAGCGGAAAATCGGCTTATGCGGAGAAGAAAATATTATCGCTGAGAGGAACGGAGCCGCTCTACTATCTGGCGACTATGCAAATATATGACGGAGAAGGCAAAAAGAAAGTGGAGAGACATCGGAAGCTGAGAGCGGGAAAGGGCTTTATCACAATAGAGCAGCCGTTAAACGTTGGGGCAGCGGCAGATGCAGCAGAAGGGCCGGCGTCGGTACTGCTAGAATGTATGTCCAATCTGACCGCGAATGAAATGTTTGTAAATGCAGATACCGGACTGCCGGAAGTATCACAAGTAGAAGAGCGTGTAATGGACGGAATACGGAGGCTTGTGAAGAAGACAAAGCATCTGGTCATCGTGACCAACAACGTATTCGAGGACGGAGAGTGCTATGACGAAGGGACCATGCGCTATATGGAGACTCTGGGACGGATTAATTGCAGGCTGGCGGAGCTTGCGGATGAGGTGACGGAGGTAGTTGCAGGAATACCCGTAGAGGTGAAATGATATGTTTTTAATAAAAGCTATGGGAATTGCTTTTTCTATGTTTTCTGTCATTCCGGTTCCCCAGTTTGAATGGAGGGAAAAAGAAATGAAGTATATGATCGCCTTTTTCCCTTTGGTCGGCGTGGTAATCGGAGGTGCAGTCTATTTATGGGCCATGCTCTGTCAGGCTCTGGGAATGAGCAAAGGTTGTTTCGTCCTTATCGGAACGGCCCTTCCAATCGTTATTTCCGGGGGAATCCATGTGGACGGTTATATGGATACGATGGATGCACTTCATTCTTACAGAGATAGGGAGAAGAAGCTGGAAATATTGAAGGATGCTCATGTGGGAGCATTTTCAGTCATTCTCTTACTTGTATATTATCTTATATATATAGGCGCATATTTGGAAATCGAGGGGATGAAGGCCGTAGGACTTTTGGCAGCAGGCTTTTACCTTTCCCGAATTCTCAGCGGAATCGGTGCGGTGACCTTTGCATGTGCCAAGAAGGATGGCTTGTTGTATACCTTTTCCAGCAGTGCACAGAAAAGGCTGGTAAGGATGCTCCTGTATTTGCAGCTTGCATTTTGCGGCGCAGTGATGCTTTTTTTATCAAAAGGTATAGGCGCTGCGGCAATCCTGCTAAGTCTGTTAACACTTTTTTATTACTGGAAAAAATGTAAAAAGGAATTCGGGGGAGTCACAGGAGATACTTCGGGATATTTTACGATACTTTGTGAAGGTACTATTATGTTAACTGTTTCGATAGGCTGCATATTGATGAGAGGATTGGCACTATAGTGGGAAGCCGAAGGCTGAATCGTAACGGATAGGAGGCAGGCGGATGGAATTGTATATAGGCGGATATGCCCAGGGGAAGCTGAGTTATGTGTTGAAAAAAAATGGCTGCGGGTTAGATCGTGTGGTGGATGGAGCGTTGGAGGATTTCGCGGATATCGGACAAGAGAAAGAAATCATAAACCATTTTCATGAATGGTTTTTCTTGAAGCTTCAGCAAAAAGAAGAGCCGGAAAAAATAATAAAGCAGATACTCTCAAAGCATAAGGACCTGATTATTATCAGCAATGAAGTGGGCTGCGGCATCGTGCCTATGGAGGAAACGCAGCGGGAATACCGGGAGAGGCTTGGCAGATTCCTCTGCGATATTGCCCAAAAGGCAGATAGGGTTGAGAGGATTATAAGCGGATTGGGGCAAAAAATCAAATGAGGCTGTTATTGATACGCCACGGAGCTACGAAAGCAAACGAAGAAGGAAGATATGTCGGCGGAAGAACGGAAGAATCTCTTACCGAAGGAGGAAAGAGGCACATATTGGAGGAAAAAGCGAGGGGGAAATATCCCTCGGTACAAGTCTTGGTTTCCAGTCCGATGAAACGATGCCTTGAGACTGCAAAACTGATTTATGAAAGAGAGCCTGCCATCGTAATAGAGGAATGGCGGGAAATAAATTTCGGAAGCTTTGAGGGAAAGAATTATGAGGAATTAAGAAACGATGACTGCTACAGGAAATGGCTGGACAGCAATGGGGTACTGCCCTTCCCGCAGGGAGAGAGCAGAGAAGAATTCATAGAAAGATGCAGCGAAGGTTTTGGGAAATTCTGCGGATATATGAAGGCAGAGGGGGCGGAAACTGCCGCCGCCGTCGTCCATGGAGGAACGATCATGGCTGTGCTCAGTTCGTTTGGAATGGGAGAGTATTACGATTTCCAATGTAAAAATGCAGAAGGTTATTGCTTTGAGGTTTTCATGGATGGAGGAATACGGATAGAGGACATACAGAAGTTATAAGGAGGAAGAAGTGCGGGAGATGATACTGTACCATATACTAGGCTTTTTCGCCGGATTCGTTCTGGACCTTATGCTGGGAGATCCTTATTGGCTTCCTCATCCGGTTAGAGCCATCGGCAAATTAGTCACTAAGCTGGAAGCAAGGCTGATCAGGAAAAAGGATGGAACGGCTAAAACGCAAGAAGAGGAACGAAGGGCGGGAAGAATTCTCGTAATTACGGTTTTGATATTGACAGGGGGCATTTCCCTCATGATTCTATGCGTGGCCTATATGCTGCATCCTGTTTTAGGAATTATTACGGAAAGCATTATGAGTTATCAAGTCCTTGCTGCGAAGTGCTTGAAACAGGAGAGCATGAAGGTTTACGCGAGGCTTAAAGAAAAAGATTTGCCTGGGGCAAGGAAAGCGGTCTCCATGATTGTAGGAAGAGATACGGATATCCTGGATGAAACGGGAGTTGCAAAAGCGGCCATAGAAACGGTGGCGGAGAACCTTTCCGACGGAGTCATAGCGCCCATGCTTTATCTGGCCGCATTCGGCCCGGTACCGGGACTTTTATACAAGGCGGTCAATACGATGGATTCCATGGTCGGATATAAGAATGAAAAATATCTTCATTTCGGAAGAGCGGCCGCTAAGTTGGACGATGGGGTCAATTATGTTCCGGCAAGGATTAGCGCGGTACTGATGATTGCCGCCGCGTTTCTGGCAGGTAAGGACTTTGACGGAAGGCGGGCGCTTATGATTTACAAAAGGGACAGGTATAAACATGCCAGCCCTAATTCCGCTCAGACGGAGGCAGTCCTCGCCGGAGCACTGGGAATCAGGATCGCCGGAGATGCCAGCTATTTTGGGAAAACAATAGAAAAATCGTATATAGGAGATGAGGTGCGTGCCGTGGAATACGAGGATATTGTGAGAGCGAATAAGCTCCTATACATATCGGCAGCTTTATGTCAGGGCATTTGTCTGCTGCTTATGTTTGGAGCCTATTGTATACAAAAGTTACACTGAGTGGGATGCGCATAGAGTTTAAACGGAAGAAGTTGCTATGGCGGCAGTGCACCAACGCCGGTGCCTGAAAAGTCAGACACTGTGTGCACGATAGAGAAAAATTGAAAGAAATGGATGAGAGAAAAAATGATGATTCATGGAGGAGATATTTATCGAAAGGAAGTAAATATTGATTTTTCTGTAAATATCAATCCCCTCGGCATGCCAAAGCGTGTGGAAGAAGCGCTGCGGGAATCTTTGGCAGTTTGCGGAAGGTATCCCGATATCCGGGCACAGGAGCTGAGGGATGCCATCGAAAGGATGAGCGGAGTAAATAAGCGGCATATTCTTTGCGGAAACGGAGCATCGGAGCTGTTTCTTGCAATCGTACATGGGGTAAAGCCGAAGAAAATCATGATTCCGGTGCCCTCTTTTTATGGCTATGAGCATGCGGCGAGGGCGGCAGGAAGTGAAATCATTTTTTATGAAATGCAAGAGGAAGCAGGTTTTTGTTTACAACCGGATTTTCTGGAGATTTTGGGGGAGGAGACGGATTTACTCTTTTTGGCAAACCCCAATAATCCTGTGGGCAATATGATAAACAGCGGCTTGCTGGAGAAGGTTTTAAAAATATGTCTGGAAAAAGACATAGTGCTGGTTGTGGATGAATGCTTTTTGGAATTTACGGGAGAGGATATCAAAAGGTCATTAAAGTCACGATTGGGGGAATTCCCTAATTTAATCATAGTCCGCTCATTCACTAAGATTTTCGCCATGCCGGGCGTAAGGCTCGGATATTTGTTTTGCGGCAATCGGGACATGTTGGAGCGGATCGGAAATCAACTGCCGGAGTGGAATCTGTCCGTATTGGCCCAAGCGGCGGGAATACAAGCGTGCAAGGAAACGGAGTATGTGCGAAGTACGGCGGGACTTGTAAAGAGAGAACGGGTATACGTGAGGGATGAACTCAAGAAAGCAGGAATAAGGGTATTTCCCTCCGAGGCGGATTATCTGCTTATATATTCTTCTCTGCCCCTATATGAGAAGCTTTTGGAGCATAAGATACTGATTCGTGACTGCAGTAATTTCAGGGGAATGAGAAAAGGATTTTACCGTTTGGCGGTAAAGGACCATGAGGAAAATGAAGTATTGCTTCATGCGGTGCGAAAAATCGAGGAAGAAGACAGAGTAAGGAGTAAGGATGAGTGAGTTAGAATTTGTTCTTCCGGAAGAAATCGAGAAGCGAAGCTTCGAGATTATTTCAGAGGAGCTTGAGGATAGAAATATTCTTTTAAAGAAGGATCAGGAAATGGTAATAAAACGCGTCATTCATACAAGTGCCGACTTTGAGTATGCGGACACTATGACTTTTTCGGAAAACGCGGTGGACAAGGCGAAGGAGCTGATCCGATGCGGCGCGCATATTGTAACGGATACCAATATGGCACTTGCCGGAATCAACAAAAAGATATTGGAGGGATTCGGCGGCGAGGTTCACTGCTTTATGGCTCAGGAGAAAACGGCAAAGCTGGCGAAGGAGAACAATACGACAAGAGCGGCAGTGAGTATGGAGCTTGCAGCAGAGATTGGCAAGCCCTTGATTTTCGCTATAGGAAATGCGCCTACCGCGCTTGTGCGGTTGTATGAGATGATAGAAGCGAAGACACTGGTACCGGAATTCATCATTGGTGTCCCGGTGGGCTTCGTTAACGTGGTGCCCGCCAAGGAGCTGATTATGAGTACGGGGGTTCCCCATATCGTCAACCGGGGCAGGAAGGGTGGAAGCAATGTGGCAGCAGCCATCTGCAACGCTATTTTATATGAATTGGTGAGGTAAGCGATGAAATACGGCTTTACGACGGGAAGCTGCGCTGCTGCGGCGGCTAAGGCAGCGGCTTACATGCTGTTGACCGGCAGGCAAAAAACGAATATTATTATCGATACTCCAAAGGGAATTGTTTATAAGGCTTCCATAGAAGAAATCTCCAGAGAGGAAGCGAAGGTCTCCTGTGCCGTGAGAAAGGATGGAGGGGACGACCCGGACATTACCACGGGGGCCCTTGTATTTGCGGAAGTTTCCATAGAAGCTGACGATGCGAAGGACAAGAGAGGGCGCATTTCCATCGATGGAGGAATTGGAGTCGGAAGGGTAACAAAACCGGGGTTGGATCAGCCGGTGGGAAATGCGGCGATCAACCATGTTCCCAGGGAGATGATAGAGAAGGAAGTGCTTCAGGTATGTGAACTTGCCGATTTCAAGGGTTGCCTGTCCGTTACCATTTCGGTGCCGGAAGGAGAGGCTTTGGCGGGAAGAACTTTTAATCCGCGTTTGGGAATTCAGGGAGGCATCTCTATCCTGGGAACCACAGGAATCGTAGAACCTATGAGCAGTAAGGCCTTGCTGGATACCATTCGTACGGAGCTAAGTGTGAAGAGGGCGTCAGCCGCGGAGGCAGTAGCGGTATCGCCGGGGAACTATGGCCTCGATTTTATGAAGCGGGCCTATGGATATGATCTGGATAAGAGTGTGAAGTGCAGCAATTTTATCGGTGATACCATCGATATGGCGGCGGAGGCGGGGTTTCAGGAAATGCTGCTGACCGGGCATATCGGGAAGCTGATCAAGCTTTCGGGAGGAATGATGAACACTCATTCCAAGGAAGGTGATTGCCGGATGGAGCTGCTTGCGGCGGCGGGAATCGCAGCGGGTATAGATGCAGGGTCGGCAAAGGAAATTTTAAACTGTGTGGCCACGGAGCCGGCTGTTTCCATCTTGCAGACTGCCGGAAGGCTTGAGTCTGCAATGGATATCGTGATGGAAAAGGCGCAGGGATATTTAGCGAGGAGGGCGTCGGGCAGGCTTCGTATAGAATGTATTATGTACGCCAATGATTACGGCGAGCTGGTAAGGAGCGAAGGAGCTCAGGAATTGCTTTTTAAAATAAAAGGTCAGGATTCGTAGTAGGAAATTATGACGAATGCATTAAGGATAAATAACAATCAAAAGGGAAAAGGAGAGGCAGACACTATGGTTTATTTTGTGGGGGCGGGAACCGGAGCACCGGATTTAATCACAGTAAGGGGGAAGCGTCTGCTTGAGGAGGCAGATGTCATAATTTATGCGGGCTCTTTAGTAAATCCCGAGTTGTTAAGCTATGGGAAAGAGCGCTGCAGCATTTATAACAGCGCAGAAATGACCTTGGAGGAAGTGGTGGAAGTCATGAAAGCTGCCGAAAAGGAAGGAAAGAAAACGGTACGGTTACATACGGGCGACCCCAGCATCTATGGTGCGGTTCGCGAGCAGATGGATATTTTAGGAGAATGGAATATTCCTTATGAAAGCTGTCCCGGTGTCAGCGCCTGCTTCGGAGCGGCAGCTTCTTTGAATTTGGAATATACGCTGCCTGGAATCTCTCAAAGTTTGATTATCACAAGGATGGAGGGGAAAACTGCCGTTCCGGCAAAGGAAAGCATTGAAAGCTTCGCAGCGCACCAGGCCTCCATGGCAGTTTATCTAAGCAGCGGAATGACCGGGGAATTGAGCAGACGCCTCATAGCGGGCGGTTACAGCGAAAAGACGCCTGCAGCCATTGTATACAAGGCAACATGGCCGGAGGAAAAAAAGTATATCTGTACGGTGGGAACTTTGGAGGAGACGGCGAAAGCCTATGGGATTACAAAAACAGCTTTGATTCTCGTAGGAGACGTTATCGCCCATGAGAGATATAAACGGTCCAGATTGTATGCACCGGATTTTGAAACAGAATTTCGAGGGAGAAGAAGTGGAACGTAAGAGCGTTAGTATAATCAGTTTTACCGAACGGGGGATGAAACTGTCGAGGGAATTGAAGGATAGAACGAAGGCGGGCATTCACGCTTCTTTGTACACGAAGTGGGGCAAATACCCTGAAGAAAGTCATCGAAGTCAATCGAGTCTGCCCTTGTCCCCTTGCCTTCATGAGAATAAATATGCAGGCGAAGAGGCAGAAGTGACCTTCTGTGAAGAAAGCCTTTTTGCGTGGACGCAAAACTGCTTTTTATATAGACGACCGATTATCTTCATCGGAGCCTGCGGCATTGCAGTGCGGGCAATTGCTCCTTTGGTAAGGGACAAGCTTCAGGACATTCCTGTGCTTGTTGTGGATGAGGCAGGGCAGTTTGTCATTCCCCTTTTGTCCGGGCACTTTGGAGGAGCGAATGAGCTGGCGGAGGAAATTGCAGGGCTTATGGGGATGACCGCCGTCATCACTACGGCGACAGACGTGAACCGGCTGTTCGCTGTAGATGTGTTTGCCAGACAGAATCATCTTGCTATCTGCAACAGAGGGGGAATAAAAAAAATATCCGCAGCTATTCTTGCAAAGGAAAAAGTGACCTTTGCAATGGATGGAATCTATGGAGGAAGGCTGCCGGAAGCGCTTACCCTTGCGAAACCGGAGGATAGACAAGTATCCATCTTTTTGTCTCCTTATGAAAAAGAAGATATAACGGCTGTGCTGTACCTTGTACCCCGGGTCGTTGTAATAGGAGTCGGATGCAGGAGGGGAAAAACCGCGGCTGAAATAGAAGCGGAAGTAGATAAATGCCTGAAGCAGACAAGGATAAGGGCAGAAGCGGTTGCAGGCATTGCATCTATTGATGTAAAGAAGGCGGAGAAGGGGCTTTGTGAGCTTTCGGAGAAATATGGCTGGAACCTTCAGACCTTTTCTAAGGAGGAATTAGAAAGTGTTCCGGGGAATTACAAATCTTCCTCTTTTGTGAAGTCGATGGTTGGTGTGGATAACGTCTGCGAGCGGGCCGCTATGGCGGCTTGCAAAGAAGGTGCAGGATTGGTGCTTGGCAAGCAGGCACAAAATGGAGTGACGGTAGCAATAGCGATGAGAAAATGGAGTGTATCATTCGATGAAGCATAAAATTTATGTGGTGGGGATAGGGCCGGGCAGTGAAGAAATGATGAGCGTTCAGGCGATACGTATCTTGGAGGAGTGCGATGTCATTGTCGGATATCCTGTTTATTTGAACCTGCTTAAGGAGCGCTTCGGGCATAAGGAATTTCTTTCCACTCCCATGCGGCAGGAGGCAGAGCGGTGTCTGTTATGCTTTGCGGAAGCGGGAAAAGGGAAAAAGACGGCGCTGGTATGCAGCGGCGACGCGGGAGTATATGGCATGGCTTCGCTGATGTATGAAATCGGGGGCGCATACCCCGATTGTGAGCTTGTGATCATCCCGGGAATTACGGCGGCCAACAGCGGCGCAGCAGTGCTGGGAGCCCCGTTAAATCATGACTACTGTGTCATAAGTCTGAGTGATTTATTGACCCCTTGGGAAAAGATAGAAAAAAGGCTTCGCGCCGCGGCCGAGGGTGATTTCTGCATAGCCTTGTATAATCCTGCCAGTCATAAAAGAGCGGACTATTTAAAAAAAGCCTGCGAGATTCTGTTGGAGGAGCTTGAGGAAGAAAGAGCCTGCGGCTTTGTGGAAAATATCGGGCGGGAGGGAACGAAAATTACCGTATGCTCCCTTAAGGAGCTTTCAGACTCGCAGGTAAATATGTTTACTACCGTTTTTATTGGAAACTCTCAGACCGAAAGGAGAGAGGACAAGCTTATTACGAAAAGGGGATACCGACTATGAAGCGAGAGAGAAAACAAATTCTCATATTCGGCGGAACGACAGAAGGAAGAAGGCTGGCGGAAACTATGTGTGCAGCAGGTTTCTTTTGTACGGTATCCGTAGCGACGCAGTATGGGGAACAGGTCATGGAGGAAATGCCATCTCTCACGCTCCATAGGGGGAGGCTGGATGCCAGGCAAATGAAGGAATTCATAAAAGAAGGCGGATTCTTTGCGGTCGTGGATGCCACTCACCCTTTTGCTGTGGAGGTATCTGAAAATATACGAAAGAGTCTTTCCGACATGTCTCTGCCCTATCTTCGCCTGAAAAGAGACACGGATGTAAGGGAAACACAGAAGGAGCAGCTCCTTTGGTTTCGTGATATGAAGTCTTGTGGGGAGGCTCTGCAGGAAACAACAGGAAATGTGCTTCTGACCACAGGGAGCAAGGATTTGGATGCTTTTTGCGAAGGGGAATTGAAAAAGCGTCTTTATGTAAGGGTTCTTCCAAACGAAGAAAGCATAGCTCTTTGTGAAAAGCAGGGAATTTGCGGAAAGCAGATCATAGCTATGCAGGGGCCTTTTTCCACAGAAATGAACGAGGCTATCATAAGGCAATTTCACATATCGTATCTGGTGACGAAGCAAAGCGGAAATACCGGCGGCTTTTTTGAAAAGGTAAGGGCAGCCGGCAATACCAGGATACCGGTAATGGTAATTGGGAATCCCGAGAAGGAGGAGCAGGGGCTTTCCTTCGAAGAGGTGGCGGAGGAAATATACCGGCTGTCGGGAGAAACGCCAAGAGGTCCGAAACTGAGAGTGTCTCTGATAGGAATGGGAATGGGAGCGGAAGGCCTTCTGACCATGGAAGCGAAAGAAAAGATACAACGTGCGGATGTAATTTTCGGTGCGCAGCGGCTGCTTGAAGAAGTAGGAGAAGAAAAAGAAAAGTATCCGTATTATCTGGCGGCAGATATTATTCCGCAGTTGACAAAGATAGTAAAAGAGGGAAACAGGTACAGCCCTTGCATGGAAACTGCAGTTCTTTTTTCAGGAGATACCGGATTTTACAGCGGCGCATCAAAGCTCTATGAAGAGTTGAAAAGAGATTTGGAGGAAAAGCGACTGGAAACGGATATCGAAGTGCTGCCCGGAATATCCTCCATTTCCTATCTGGCCGCCAAAGCAGGAATGAGCTGGCAGGATGCTGTTGTTGTAAGCCTTCATGGCAGGAAAGCGAATATCTTGGAAACGGTGAGACGGGAAAAAAAGACTTTTGTGCTTGTTTCCGGACTTATAGATATGAAACATTTAGGGGAACTGTTTGCCGGCGAAGAATGGCGTGAACTAAGGATTACCGCGGGATACCGGCTTTCTTATCCGGAAGAGGAAATCATGGAGCTTACTCCGTCCATGTGCGGGAGCCTGGAAAAGGAAGGCCTTTATTGCTGCTTTATAGAGAACAGCAGGGCGGCAGTTCAGGTAATTTCCCATGGATTGAAGGATGCTTCGTTTCTTAGGGGAAGGACTCCGATGACGAAAGAGGAGGTAAGGGAGGTTTCCGTTTGTAAACTGAGACTTAAGCCGAACTCCATTCTCTATGATGTGGGAAGCGGAACCGGTTCCGTCTCCGTAGAATGCGCCCGCTTGTCCGAGGATATACGAGTGTACGCCATAGAAAGAGATAGGGAGGCGGTAAAGCTGATTGGGAAAAACAGTGACCTTTTCGGGTTTACCAATCTTGAGATCATCGAAGCGGAAGCTCCGGAGGGACTCGAAGGCCTTCCCGCACCGACTCATGCGTTTATCGGAGGCAGCGGAGGCCGGATGAGAGAGATTCTGGCGGCCTTATATGAGAAGAATCCATTTCTCAGAGTGGTGATAAATGTAATTACGTTAGAAACTTTGGGCGAGATAACCGGCTTGCTGGATCAATTCCCGGTAAAGGAAGAGGACATCGTTCAGGTACAGATAAACCGGGCGAAAAAAGCGGGGCCGTATCATTTGATGCAGGCGGAAAATCCTGTTTATATTATTTCATTCAATTTTCACGAGGGGCTGACAGAAAATGAAAACACCTAGAATTATGATTGCCGCCACGGGAAGCGGGAGCGGTAAAACAACCATAACCTGTGCACTTTTGCAGGCAATCGTGGATATGGGAAAAACGGCGGCAGCGTTTAAGTGCGGGCCGGATTACATCGATCCGATGTTTCATAAAAGAGTATTGGGGATTCCATCCAAGAACCTTGATACTTATTTTACGGAGGATGGGCTTACGAGGGCACTTTTTCTGGAGGATGCAGCCGGAAAGGACATTTCTGTCATAGAAGGAGTCATGGGTCTTTTCGATGGCCTTTTGGGAATAAGGGAGGAGGCTTCCTCCTATCATTTGGCAAAGGTGACAAAAACTCCCATTGTTCTGGTCATAGATGCTCATGGGATGGGAAGGTCGCTGATTCCCCTTATCGCCGGATTTCTGCAATACGACAGCGAGCATTTGATCGGCGGAGTTATTTTGAATAAAATTACAAAAATGTTTTATGAAATGATCAGGCCGGAAATTGAAAAAGAACTGCCCGTTAAGGTAATCGGTTATTTTCCTTTGCAGACGGATTTGAATATAGAGAGCAGGCACTTAGGGCTGAAACTTCCTGAGGAGACGAAGAGTTTGCAATGCCGGATAAAAAGAGCAGCCGGGGTTTTGAAGGATTCTGTAGATATGGAGGCGCTTTTTTCCCTTTCGAAAGAAGCGCAGGAACTGGAAGGAAAAATGCTCCTTTCCTATACACCATGGATGTCCGGAAAGCAGCAAGTGCCTATCGGGATAGCGGTGGATGAAGCTTTTTGCTTTTATTATGAGGATAATTTAAGGCTGCTGCAAAGAGCAGGAGCGAGACTCGTACCGTTTTCACCCTTGCGGGATAAGAGTCTTCCGGAGGGAATCGGAGGCGTTCTGCTGGGAGGAGGTTATCCCGAGCTGCATGCGGCGACGCTCGCCGGAAATGAAGAGATGAGAAAGTCCGTGCTGTGTGCGGTAAGAGAAGGTATGCCTTCCCTCGCGGAGTGCGGCGGCTTTATGTATTTGCACGAGAGAATGGAGGATGCAGAGAAGCAAAGTTATCCGATGGTGGGCGCATTGGAAGGGGAATGTCATTATATCGGAAAGCTGGTGCGGTTCGGTTATATCGAAGTGGCAGAAGAGAAGAAGCATTTTCTGGGAGAGAATGAGGGGATAAAAGGGCATGAGTTTCATTATTTCGACAGCACGAATAACGGAACATCGTGCACCGCAAAAAAGCCGGCATCCAATAGGAGCTGGGAATGTGTCCATACGACGAAAAACTGTTGGTGGGGATTTCCCCATTTGTATTATTATTCGAACCCCCAATATGTTTATCATTTTATGGAAAGAGCGGTGGAATATGCAAATGGAAAGAGATAGAAAAAAGGTGCATCGCCATGGTCATCATAGCCTCCATCGGCACGTATCCATCGACAGCTATGCTTATATTTCAGGGTTGAAAGAGTGGAATACACCGTATAAGGTCAGCTTTGCGCTGCTAGCAATCCTTGCGGTCATTACGGCGGATTCTCCTGCGGTTTCCATTATGACAATGGCCTTTATGGGAGGGTTGTCTATAGGAGCAGGAAGGATTAAGCCGGGGGATTATTTCAGACTAATGCTCGTACCTGCCGCTTTTATCATAACAGGGGGAATTGCTGTTTTAATACAGGTCGGCACAGGAGCGGAGAGCCTGCTTCGGGTTCCTTTTTTCAGCACCAATCTTTATATTACGAAGGAAAGCCTCGGACAATCCCTGGGACTTTTCGGCAAAGCCTTCGGTGCGGTAAGCGCTCTTTATATGCTGGCACTTTCTACGCCAATGGGAGAAATTATTTCGACCTTGGGCAAGGTTAAAGTTCCCTCTGTTATATTGGAACTGATGCACTTAATTTACCGTTATATCTTTATCCTTTTGGAAACGAACGCAGGGCAGAAGGAGGCGGCTCAGTCCAGACTGGGTTACTGCGATATGAAGACCTCTTTTCGCACCTTTGGCGGTGAGTTGGCTAATCTTTTGATTCTTTCGATGAAAAAATCGGGGGAATATTATGACGCCCTGGAGTCCAGAGGATATGAGGGAAACTGTCTTTTCTGGGAGGAGAAGAAAAAGCTGACGAAGAAGCAGGTGTTTTGGGGAGCCGCCTATGTGGGAGCGGCAGTTATTTTGATTATCTTATTTTAAATGCAGAAATCATAGGTTACTGAGAACGGAGTGAACAGTAACAAGCGTGGAGTGAGGACAAATGAACAGAAAAATATTAGAAACGAAGGATTTGTCATTTTCCTATGAAGAAGGACGGATGGCGTTACATCATCTATCGGTGGAAATATATGAAAAAGAAAAAATAGCTGTTTTGGGAGCCAACGGAGCCGGGAAATCCACCTTTTTCCTGAATTTGAACGGTGTCAGAGAGCCGGAGGAGGGAGAGATCTTCCTTTATGGAAACCGGATAGATAAGAAAAACAGACGAGAGCTCATAAAGAACGTGGGCATCGTCTTTCAGGATGCGGACAGCCAGATCATAGCATCTACTGTTAAAGCAGAGGTGGCATTCGGACCGTTGAATATGAAGCTTCCGAGGCAGGAGGTGGAGGAAAGAACGATAGATGCGCTGGGAAGGCTGGATCTGCAGGCTTATGCGGAGCGTCCTCCCCATTATTTGAGCGGAGGCGAGAAAAAGAGGGTCAGCATAGCGGATATCCTTGCAATGGATTCGCCGATCATCATATTCGATGAGCCGACTGCGTCCCTGGACCCGGCAAATGCGGACATGCTGGAAAAGATATTGGAGGAGCTGGAACAGGAGGGGAAAACTATTCTGCTGTCCACTCACGATGTGGACTTCGCTTACCGTTTTGCAGAACGTGCGCTTGTATTCTGTGAAGGAAAGCTTATTGCCGATGGGAAGCCGGGGGACATTTTCCGGGATGAGGAAATCCTTAAAAAGGCGAATTTGAAGAAGCCCATGCTGATTGAGATTTATGAAATGTTAAAGCGGAAGAATCTTCTGCAGAAGAATCCGTTGTCGAAAGGTATGTTATCGAAAGAGGGGGAGAGTTATCCGAGAACCCTTGCGGATATTGAGGCACTTTTATAAGGCATTACACAGCTATTTAACGCGGACAGCTATTCTTACATAAAAAATGTACGCGTATGCAAATAGAGAAAAGGAGAATTTAAAGATGACAAAAAATCAAAGAAAAACGATTGCGGCACTGGCAGTTGTATCAGTAATCATGAGTATTACTGTCAATTCAAATGCAATGCACATTATGGAGGGTTATCTGCCTCCTAAATATAGCATCGCATGGGGAATTTTGTGTATCCCGTTTTTAGTGGCAGGATTTCTGTCTATAAAAATGAAGTTAAAAGACAGCAGAAGAAATATTACGCTGCTCGCTATGGCAGGAGCATTTATCTTCGTAATTTCTTCTCTGAAAATCCCTTCCGTAACGGGAAGCTGCTCCCACATGACAGGTACCGGACTTGGAGCCATTTTATTCGGACCTACTGCTGTCGGCATCCTTGGAATTATCGTGCTGTTGTTCCAAGCCATTCTGTTAGCGCATGGAGGACTTACCACTCTTGGAGCCAATACTTTTTCCATGGCGATTGCCGGACCATTCTTAACCTTCGGCATTTATAAGCTTTGTATGAAATTAAAGGTCAATAAATGGGTATCCATTTTCTTGGCAGCGTTTATCGGAGACATATTTACCTATTGTGTAACCAGCTTCCAGCTCGCTATGGCATATCCTTCCCCGGAGGGCGGAGTAGGCGCTTCTGTCGTTAAGTTCCTGAGTGTTTTTGCGCCGACACAGCTTCCTCTTGCAGTTTTGGAAGGAATTCTTACTCTCCTTATCATGATTGCTCTGGAGACTTATGCAAAACCGGAATTGAAAATGCTCGGATATATGAAGGAGGCAAAATAGAATGAAGAAGACGAAAAACTTAGTAATTGCACTTATTGTCGCGGCTGTTCTCATCGCGCTGGTACCGCTTTTCGCATTGAAGGGAGCAGAATTCGGAGGCTCAGATGATGCGGGAAGTGTAATGATTGAAGAAATCACAGGAAGTTATGAGCCATGGTTTACCCCTGTATTGGAGACGATGATAGACGGGGAGCTTCCCGGAGAGGTAGAAAGCCTTTTCTTTTGCCTTCAGACCGGAATCGGAGTAGGAATCATTGCATTTTGCATGGGACGCCTCGTAGAACGCAAAAAGTGGGCGGATAACGGAGAGAACGTATGAAAAAAGGAGTTCTGATCGTCAGCTTCGGAACAACCTACAAAGACACGAGAGAGAAAAACATCGATCGCATAGAACACGCAGTCCGGCAGGAAAAACCGGACTGCGTGGTTTTACAGGCATATTCCAGTGACAGAGTGAGAGACATTATAAAGAAACGGGATGGAATTGACATTCCCGGTATAAAAGATGCTTTGGAGAGAATGGCGGAGAGTGGTGTCACTCATCTGGCGGTACTTCCTACCCATGTAATCGACGGAGTAGAAAATAATAAGATGAAACAAATAATAAAGGAGTACCGTCCCTGCTTTCAAACGCTTGAAATTGCAGATCCGCTTTTGGGAAAGGAGGAGGACTACGGCCTTGTGGCAGAGGCTCTGTGGAATTCTTTAAAGGATGAAGTAAAAAACAGTGTCCTTATCTTCATGGGACATGGTTCCTGGCATGAGGCGGATAAAGGTTATGAGAAAATGGAGAAAGCTCTCATAGAATATTCGGGAGAAGAAATCTATATCGCTACGGTCGAGGGACGCACTTCCATAGAGGATGTAATTGAGCATATGAATATGCGGTATGAGCAGCAGAAGAGGAGAACGGTCCGTGTGGTCATCACGCCCTTTATGCTTGTAGCGGGGGATCACGCCGTCAACGATATGGCGGGCGAGGAGGATTCCTTCCTATCGAAGGTAAAGGCGCAAGGATACGAAGCGGAATGTATATTAAAAGGACTGGGAGAATATGAAGGCATCCGCCTGATATATTTACAGCATTTGGAAAAAGAGGATAAGGATAAACAATGAAAGTTAAATTAGCAGTGTTATTTTTATGTACATGCCTAGCCGCAGGATGCGGTACGGCGGAAGTATTGCCGGAAGCGGAACAGTCTACCGTTGAGAGGTTGGATGAAACCGGCGAAACATACAAAGCTGACGGAGCAGATGTACCTGATGGAAAGGACATCGCAGCAGAGCAAGAAGTTGGCGGAGAAGCAGAGGCAGAAACAGTGACAAGCGTGGAATTCACCGATGCGCTCGGCGTGGATGTGACGGTGGAAAATCCCCAGCGAACCGCAGTATTATCCGGCAGTTATGCGGACGCATGGCTGTTGGCCGGAGGCAGTCTTTTTGCGGTGACGGAGGATGCGAAGGGAGTCATAACGGTAGACGACGATATGGTAATGCTGGGAGATTTGAAGAACCCAAGCATAGAGACGCTGATTGCAGAGGATGTGGATTTCATTATACTTTCTGCTGCGATTGAGGAGCATGTGAACCTGAAGGATACTTTGGAACGGGCAGGAATTAATGCCGCTTATTTTGAGGTGGAGACCTTTGAGGATTATGCGGACATGATGAGGATTATGACGGATATCACAGGTCGAAAGGACTTGTATAAGACGAATGTGGAGGATGTACGTCTGGAAATAGAAGAACAGTTGGAGAGGGTGGATGGGAGCAGTCCTACGGTGTTGTTCCTGCGGGCCTATTCCACGGGAGTGAAGGCCAAAGGCAGTGACAGCATGACGGGGGAGATGCTGAAAGAACTGGGTTGTGTTAATATTGCAGACAGCGAAAATGGTCTGTTAGAGGACTTGAGTATGGAAGCGATTATTGATGCAGAGCCGGATTACATTTTCGTAACGACCATGGGAGAATCCAAGGAAGCTGCAATGGATATGGTGGAGGAACTGCTTGGATCAAATCCCGCATGGAATGGCCTGAAGGCGGTAAAGAACAATCACTATTATGTGCTGCCGAAGGAACTGTTCCACAATAAACCGAACGAACGTTGGGGAGAAAGCTATCGTATATTGGCGGATTGTTTATATGAAAAGAAATAAAAGAATTTTGTTATTTATGTGCCTGCTCATATTTATGGCTTTGGTAGGTCTGGGAAGCGGGGCTGTGAAACTTTCGCCTCAGGACTTTATAGGTCTGTTTACGGAGGACGAGCTGACAAAAAGCGGAAGAATTCTTCTGTATGTCCGCTTGCCCAGAGTAGTGGGCGCAATCGTTGCGGGAGCGGGACTGTCTGTTGCAGGTGCCGTCATACAGACTGTCTTAAATAATCCGCTGGCAGGTCCTAATATTATCGGGGTAAATGCAGGAGCCGGCTTTGCGGTAGTGCTTTGCGGCGTTCTGTTTCCCAAGTCGTATGGAATATTTCCCCTTGCTGCTTTCATCGGGGCTTTTGGAACTGTGGTATTCGTCTATTATCTGGGAAAGAAAACGGGGTCCTCGAAGATTACGCTTGTACTTGCGGGCGTTGCGATAAACAGCCTGTTAAACAGTGCCACCGATGCCGTTAACGCCTTTAGTGAAAGCTCTCTGATCGCAAGTAATGCTTTCAAGATCGGAGGACTCAGCGGAATAAATACAAGTGTTCTGAAGTATGCGGCTATTGCGGTGGCTATTGCGGCGATTCTCGTATTCCTGCTGCATAATGAATTGGAGGTCTTGTCTCTGGGAGAGGACAAAGCAAAGACTCTCGGTTTGCCCGTAGGCTTTTATCGCTTTGTGTTTCTTGCGCTGGCGGCTGTCCTTGCAGGCGCTTCGGTGAGCTTTGTGGGACTTTTGGGCTTTGTGGGGCTTATCGTTCCTCATATTGCAAGGCTTTTAGTAGGGGAAGAATGCAAATATTATATTTTAGCATCTGCCATACTGGGAGCATTGTTTCTGCTGACTTGTGATTATATAGCGAGAACATGGTTTTCGCCGTATGAACTGCCTACAGGCATTATTTTATCATTTATCGGAGCGCCTTTCTTTCTATGGCTGCTTGTCAGAAGGAAAAGAGGGACGCGGAATGCTTAGGCTGGAGCACATTACTGCCGGATATAATAAAAATCCGGTAATAAAGGATATTGATATCGAGTTCGAGAGCGGGAAAATAACGGCCCTTATCGGCCCGAACGGAAGCGGTAAGAGCACGCTTTTAAAGGCGGCTGTGGATTTGTGTGAAATATATGGAGGCGCGGTATATCTGGACGGAAAGGAAAGAAACGGCCTTGGGAATAAAGAGTTTGCAAAGCATGTATCTTATCTTCCGCAAAGTCACAGCAGTGGTGCTATTGCAGTGGAACGGATGGTATTGCACGGAAGGTTTCCTTACCTGACTTATCCGAGAAAATACGCAAAAAAGGATTATGAATACTGCTATCATGCGATGGAGAAGGCCGGTATCTCAGAGCTGAAAGGTAAAAAACTCGATGAGCTTTCCGGAGGGCAGAAACAGAAGGTATATATTGCTATGGCATTAGCCGGAGAGGCGCAGGTTTTTCTTTTTGACGAACCGACCACTTATCTCGATGTGGGATATCAATTGGAATTGCTGGACATTATGGTACAGCTTAGGGAGCAGGGGAAGGCCGTAATTGTAGTTCTACACGACATTGATTACGCTATGGGGATAGCCGACAAGCTGGCGGTTATGGAACAGGGGGAGCTATTGCTCTCGGATACCCCTGTTAACGTGTATGAAAGCGGTGTGATAAGCAGGGTATTTCAAGTAAAGGCTAAGAAACTTTCAGACGAAGAGGGGAAAATGCATTTTTATTTCGAAAGGATTAAAAAAGGATGAGAGGTATTTTATACGGAATAGGGGTGGGCCCGGGGGATCCGGAGCTGATTACCATAAAGGCCTTAAGATGTATGAGGGAAAGTGATGTGATCATTCTTCCCTCAGAACCCAGGGAGGATTGCTACGCATATAGCATAGCAAAAGCGGTATTTGCTGAAATCGATGAAAAAGAAATTATATGTATGCCCTTTTTAATGACAAAGGAAAAAAAGAAATTGGAGGACTCCCATAATAAAATATACCGGAATATTTCGGAGCTATTGGAGAGTGGAAAAAATGTTGCTTTTCTGACGATTGGCGATCCGTCGATTTATTCCACATACAGTTATATTCATAGGAGGGTGCTGGCTGAGGGAGGAAATGCTTTTATGGTGAGCGGTGTGCCTTCCTTTTGTGCCGCCGCCGCTGCGCTTGGTATTTCTCTTGGAGATAATAAGGAGGAAATCCATGTAATACCCGGTTCTTATGACATAAGGGAGACGCTTCATTTAAAAGGGACGAGAATTTATATGAAGTCGGGGAAAAAGCTGGCAGAGCTGAAAAATGTATTGCGGGAAGCCGCAGCGGAGAACTTTCTTATATATGCAGTTTCAAATTGCGGTATGGAAAACGAAGAAATTACGTCGGGATTGGAGGCGCTTTCAGAGGACAGCGGGTATCTGACGGTGGTAATTGTAAAACCAGTTGCTTGCCTATAACAGCAAAAGGATATATAATGTTGTTATAGACAAAACCTATAACCGGATGATGTTTTTAAATATTAACACCTGAACGGCAGGATAAGTATAATGTTACTTAAGAAGCTAAAAACCGAGCGTCCCAAGTAATAAGGGATGCCGTTGGGCAATATTAAAAATATCAGGAGGATATAGAAATGGCTAAGAAAACGAGAGAAGAAAGAAATTTTAAATTTGAAACCTTGCAGTTACATGTGGGACAAGAGACTCCGGATGCAGTTACGGATGCGAGAGCGGTTCCGATTTACCAGACCTCTTCCTATGTATTTCATAACAGCGAGCATGCTGCCGCGAGATTCGGACTGACAGATGCCGGAAATATTTACGGAAGGCTGACCAATCCCACGCAGGATGTGTTCGAGCGCAGAATAGCAGCGCTGGAGGGCGGAGTCGCTGCTTTAGCGGTTGCATCGGGGGCAGCAGCAGTTAGCTATGCCATTGAAAATATCGCGCAAAACGGTGACCATGTGGTATCCGCAAAGAATATTTACGGAGGCACTTACAATCTGCTGGCTCATACCCTGCCTCAGTACGGTATTACAACGACCTTTGCGGACCCTTTCAATTATGAAGAATTAGAAAGTGCTGTAAAAGAGAATACAAAATTAATTTTCATCGAGACTTTGGGAAATCCTAATTCCGATGTGGTGGATATCGAGAAGATTGCGGGAATTGCGCATGCGCATAAGATTCCGCTTCTTGTGGACAATACTTTTGCAACTCCTTATTTAGTAAGGCCTATTGAATACGGAGCGGACATCGTGATACATTCCGCTACAAAGTTCATCGGAGGCCACGGCACCACTATCGGAGGGGTCATAATAGACAGCGGCAAATTCGACTGGGAGGCTTCCGGCAAATTCGCTTCCCTCACAGAGCCTAACCCCAGTTATCACGGCATAAGCTTCACCAAGGCGGTAGGCGCGGCTGCGTATGTGACGAAAATCCGGGCGATATTGCTTCGCGATACAGGAGCAACCTTATCTCCCTTCCATGCCTTCTTCTTTTTGCAAGGATTGGAAACGCTGTCGCTTCGCGTAGAGCGTCACGTGGAGAATTCCTTGAAGGTGGTGGAGTATTTGAACGGTCATCCTCAGGTTGAAAAAGTACATCATCCTGCGGTAACGGAAGACCCGGAGCAGAAAGCGCTGTATGCGAAGTACTTCCAAAACGGCGGCGGCTCTATTTTTACTTTCGAAATCAAGGGAGATGCGCAGAAGGCGAAGGATTTCATCGATCAACTTGAGCTGTTCTCCCTACTGGCAAATGTGGCTGACGTAAAATCCTTAGTAATCCATCCGGCCTCCACTACTCATTCCCAGATGACGGAGGAAGAGCTGGAGGCATCGGGTATTGCACCGAATACGATCAGACTTTCCATAGGCACGGAAAATGCGGCCGATATTATCGAGGATTTAGACGAAGCTTTTAAGGCGGTTCTATAAACGGGACAGGAGCTATCAGAAGGCAGTATTTGCTGAGGATTTGCGACCTATAAGTAAGCTTTTATTTGACTGGGAATGATAACGGTGCTGTACAGCAGCAGCTATATACGTCACATGGAATGATGAGTGTTCTTTATTCATATGGCTGTTTTTTACTCATTTATAATGGAGGAAAGAAAATATGACATTACAGCAGCTTCGCTATGCGGTCTGCATCGCGAATGAAAAATCCATGAACAAGGCAGCAGCTCAGCTATTTATCACACAACCCAGCCTATCCAGTACCATACGGGATTTGGAAAATGAAATCGGCTTACAAATATTTCTGCGCTCAAACCGGGGAATCGTTATTACTCCAGAAGGGGAGGAATTTCTCGGTTATGCAAGGCAGATGATAGAGCAATACAGACAGATGGAAGAACGGTTCATTCAGAGGGAGAGATTCAAAAAGAAATTCAGCGTATCCATGCAGCATTATACCTTTGCCGTGCAGGCGTTTATCGAGATGGCGAAGGAATTCGGAATGGATGATTATGAGTTCGCGGTACGGGAGACAAAGACCTATGAAGTGATCGAGAATGTGAGAAATCAAAAGAGCGAAATAGGCATTTTGTACTTGAATGATTTTAATTCCAAAGCGCTGGAAAAAATATTCATCGATCAGGAATTGGAATTCGTAGATTTATTTCAGTGCGGGATCTATGTTTTTGTATGGAAGGGGAATCCTTTGGCCGATAAAAAGAAAATTGATTTCGAGGACCTGAAGAAATATCCCTGCCTGTCCTTCGAACAGGGAAATAATAATTCTTTTTATTTGGCGGAAGAAGTGTTCAGTACTTACGAATATAAACAGATTATAAAGGCCAATGACAGGGGCACTATGCTTAATCTCATGGTCGGACTTAACGGGTATACCTTGTGTTCTGGAATCATATGCGAGGATCTTTATAATAACGAATATAGGGCGATTCCTCTTAAGACGAACGACAAGATGAGAATTGGATATATCAAGAAGAAAAAGATGCCTTTAAGTATCCTCGCCCTAAAATATATAGAAGAATTAGAAAAATATGAGAAAAATGTGCTTTGATTCAAGGTGACAGAAAACGGCGGAAGAAAAGCGCTTGCAACTATTTGATATTGAGTCCGGCAAAGCGGATATGGGGTATAAAAATGACGAGAGAAGAAGCTTGGAATTTATTGACGGAATATAATAAAGATGAGTTTCATTTGGAGCATGCGGTAATTCTTGAGGGTGTGATGAAGTATTTCGCACGTAAACTGGGATATGCGGAAGAAGAGGAATTCTGGGGAAATGTAGGACTTTTGCACGATTTGGATTTCGAGAGCTATCCGAATGAGCACTGCATCAAGTCCCAGGAAATCATGCGGGAAGCCGGCTTGGAAGAACGGCTGATTCGAGCGACGGCAAGCCACGGTTATGGCATTACGGTAGATATAAAGCCGGAGCATGAAATGGAGAAGGTACTGTATGCGGTAGATGAATTGACCGGACTCATCGGAGCAGTAGTACTCATGCGGCCCTCCAAAAGCGTTCAGGATCTGGAAGTGAAATCGATAAAGAAGAAATTCAAAAGCAAAGGCTTTGCTGCAGCATGCTCCAGAGAAGTGATTCAAGCGGGAGCGGACATGTTAGGCTGGGAGCTGGATAAGCTGATAGAAGAGACGATAGATGCTCTGAAAACTTTCAGAGATTAGTAACGAGTATAATCAGCACTAAATAACCTTATGTTTTGCTTGCCTATTTTCCAGATAGCACTATTCCCCAAGCCTCGACGTAGCCACCGCTACGCCTGCGTTTGTGGAACAGCACTCTCAGAAAAATATTCTGCACCAAACATTAAGGCATTTAATGCTGATTATACTGGGAAAACGGAGAAGAAATATGGAATATGGTATATCGACAAAATGTTTATATGGGAACGGACAGCTATCCTCCCCCGATACCTCGGGAGCGATTAGCTTTCCAATCTATCAAACGGCTACCTTTGCCCATCAAGAGGTAGGTGAAAGCACAGGCTACGATTATAGCCGTTTGCAGAATCCTACGAGAGAGCAGCTTGAAAAAGTAGTTGCTTCTTTGGAAAACGGAATAGATGCGTTGGCTTTTTCCAGCGGTATGGCGGCTATTACCGCACTGTTCGAATTGTTTGAGCCGGGAGATCACATCATAACGGACTGTGATCTTTATGGTGGGAGCATTCGCCTTTTCAATAATATCAGCAAGAAAAACGGAATCGCATTTACCCATGTCAACTGCTCGCAAGCTTTGAGCGATGATGAATATGGTAAAACTTTTGAAAAGCTGGTGAATGAAAGGACGAAGGCTATTTTTATCGAGACACCCACTAACCCGATGATGAACGTTATCGATATTCGAAAACTGGCGAAGATCGCGGAAAAAAATAAGCTTCTGCTCATTGTGGATAATACATTTTTGACGCCCTATTTCCAGAATCCCCTGAGGCTTGGGGCTCATGTGGTGGTACACAGCGGAACCAAATATCTGGGGGGACATAACGATACTCTCGCAGGCTTTCTTGTGACCTCTTCGGAAGAAATTGCCGGGAGGCTCAGGTTTATCATTAAGACTGTAGGTTCCGGTCTGGCGCCCTTCGATAGCTGGCTGATTCTGCGAGGAATCAAGACGCTGGCGATAAGAATGGAAAGAGCATCCAAGAATACGGGAAGAATTGTAGAGTGGCTTCGCTGTCAGGAAAAGGTAACCAAGGTTTATTACCCGGGAATACCGGAAAGTCCCGGTTTCGAAATATGCAAAGGTCAGGCGGGAGGCTTCGGCTGCATGGTCACCTTTGAGGTGGAGACAAAGGAACTGGCATTGGAGATACTGAAAAAGGTTCGTCTGATACAGTTTGCAGAAAGCCTCGGCGGTGTGGAGACTCTTGTTACTTATCCGATTACCCAGACACATGCGGATGTGCCGAAGGAGACATTGGCGGCAAACGGAATTACCGATAGAATACTCAGGCTGTCGGTAGGTATCGAAGATGAAGAAGATTTAGTAAAGGAACTGGAGAGAGTATTCTATGAGTGAAACGAATATTAACTTCGATGAAATTATCGAGCGCAGAAACACCTGCAGTATAAAATATGATTTCGGGAAGCAAAGAGGAATGCCGGATGGTGTCCTGCCCTTATGGGTAGCAGATATGGATTTCAAGGTTCCTGAAAAGGTGCTGTCGGCCATTCAGGAAAGGACGGCCCATGGTATTTTCGGATATACCGAGGTGGGTGAGGAGTATTTCGAAGCCCTGAAAGGCTGGATGGAAAAAAAGCATAATTGGAGTATCGAAAGAAAGTGGCTGATAAAAACTCCAGGGGTGGTATATGCGATAGCTATGGCGATACAAGCCTTTACGGAAGAAGGGGATGCAGTTATGATCCAGCAGCCGGTATATTATCCGTTTCGGGAGACTATCGAGAGCAATCGCAGGAGAATGATCGACAATCCCCTTTCTCTTGGCGAGGATGGAAAATATCATATGGATTTGGAGGACTTCGAGAGAAAAGCGAAGGAATATAACGTGAAACTTTTCGTCTTATGCAGTCCTCACAATCCGGTAGGAAGGGTTTGGAGCAGGGAAGAGCTTGAGAAGCTGGGAGAAATCTGCATCCGGAGGAATATCCTCGTGGTAAGCGATGAAATTCATCAGGACTTCGTCTTCCGTGGAAAGCATATTGTTTTTTCAAGCTTAAGTGAGGAATTGAAAAATAGAACGATTACTTGCACCTCACCCAGCAAGACCTTTAATCTGGCAGGGCTGCAGACTTCCAACATATTGATTGCCAATCCCCAGATAAAGCACAGATTCAAAGCCCAGATAGTCGCTTCTGGTTACAGTCAGCTGAATACGCTCGGGCTTACTGCCTGTGAAGCGGCCTACCGGTACGGAGAGGAATGGCATACGCAGCTTATGGAATATCTGAGGGGAAATATCGAATTTGTCCGTAATTATCTACGCGAGAAAATTCCGCAGATAAAGGTGATAGAGGCTGAGGGAACTTATCTCGTCTGGCTGGATTTCAGAGAGCTTGGGCTTACAGAAGAAGAAAAGAAAGAGTTAATTGTCAAGAAAGCGGGGCTTTGGCTGGATGCTGGAACTATGTTCGGGGAGCCGGGAGAGGGGTTTGAAAGAATCAACGTTGCCTGTCCAAGGGAGATATTGCGTCAGGCATTGAAAAGATTGGAAGCGGCCGTTTAAATCATACCGCTTCCTTGTTTTATGTAATAGAAAAGTGCTCCTATTGCATAAAAAGTAGATGCGCAGCTACGCGCGCGGAACAAAAGCTGTGCTGTCAAAGAACTTGGCCGCAAGAGTAAGCGAAGCACACTTTTGTTATGTAATAGGAAAGTGCTCCTATTACATAAAAGCCCTTCGGGCAAATAATGCGCAGCTGCGCGCGCGGAACAAAAGCTGTGCTGTCAAAGTTCTTGGCCGCGGGAGTGTGCAAAGCACACTTTTGTTCTATCAGAATAGTCTGCATCGTGTATTTTTTCCTGATCCTAGTCCTCGTATTTATTCTCAAGCTTTTGGGCCTCGCGTTTGGAGAACTTGCCGAGAAGGAATAGGGTTAGAAAGCATAGAAGAGTAATTCCAATAAAAAAGAATCCGATGGGCATTCCTAAGGATACGCTCCCGCCAGCTCTTCGGCTGATAGCGATTCCATAAAATACGCTGAAAACGGCGGAGCATAGGATACTGCCTATCAGGCTGCGGAGGATGCTCATCTTGTCAGAATTCTTTTCTCCGCTTGTTTTGCTCGAGGTCCAAAGCCCGTTTTTCACTATGCCGAATAAATATAAACAGCCTCCGATCACCAATACGGCGGTTTCTCCCAACACCGATTTTAAGTCACTTCCTGCGATGAGTCCTATGAGAGCGAGGGCGGCACAGGCAATATACATAGCTATAAAACAGCGATAGGCAATTTTTAGTTCTATTTGATACTGTCTTTCATCTAAGTGATCTTTCATTCTTCATCCTCCCAAAATAAATCGTTCAATGTCTTATCCAATTCCTTGCAGATGGAGATACATAGGTTAAGGGAAGGGTTGTAAGCACCGGCTTCGATCATTCCGATCGTCTGCCTGGTAACGCCCGTCCTTTTGGCTAACTCGATTTGAGACAGCTCCTTTTCCATTCTTGCCAGTTTCATCTTTAAATTCCTCATTTTTATACCCCATGTCCTCTTTGGCGGGCTCAAAATCAACAGTTGAAAGCACTTTTCTTTATAATGCAAAGTCCTGATCATCACCGGCATTTGCTAAAAGGGCATCTATCATACTGCTGTAGCCATAGAGGCCGGCGGCATACTTGAGTCCGTCCGATATTTCTCTTCTTGAAAAATCGTTGTCTTCCAGAAAATCGTTATCCTTGCTATTCAAATATTCGTAAAATAGGAGGGCTGTCTGGAAAGCCTTTGAGTTTTCTGCCTCCATTTCTTCTGTCAGAAGATTTTCAGCCTCGTTTATTTTTCCTTCATCGATGAGAGCGGACAATTTCTTGAAATCCTCCGCTACCTGTGCGTCCATTTCCGTGACTTCACCATTTTCCTCGTTGGTTTTGAATATCAATTTTTTCAGTGTCCTGATAACATCATAAATCAGGCGCATAATGTAGTCATTTTCAAACATTTTTTTCGTCCTTTCCCTAGTGCAGCGAATATTAAATATTCGTTCCTGTGACTGATTATTAAGTTGTATTTAGTCTATAGGGAGTTTTTCACTTATTGTGTCCGCTTACGGGTTATAATTCAGTACTTTCCATCCCTCTTTGACTTTTAACAATTTGACCTCAATTTGAGTATATATCATCATCCTAAATGTGTCAAATATATTTTACATTTGCAATTTATATACACCATTTATTTGCCAAAGAACTTAAGTGTCAAATATAACAAATATAACAAATATAACACCTTAAATGTAGAACAAGATGACATTTTGTAAAGTAAGATGCAATATTTGTAACTGATGGCTGAATACTTGCAGTCAGGGTTTGTAATCGTAACGTAACTTTTGCAAACGAAATTAGGGCATGTTTTATGAGAAGGAATAAAAAGACATTTAGTTATAAGTAAAATCTATTGCCAGATGTTTCTTTCATGTATTATACAAATTCATATAGGAATGATATGATATGCGCATAACAAGGAAATGACCAAAGAGGAGAGCAAAGAGGAGAGCGATAAAAAAGAGATTAGGCTTTCGGACGATAAAAGATGGAATGTGTTGTCAGCACAGAAAATGAAGGCACTGACCTTCCTGAAATAAAGAGAAGCCGTAAGGTTCCACAAGGAAGAAAGGAAAAACGAAATGGGAAATAATATCGGAAGCAGTGGAAAAGTAATTTTTGGAAAGGTAGCAACATCGGAGGATACTCATGAGGTGTCTGCTACGGGCGCTTTTGTGAGACAGGATAATTATTTTATCACTCCTTTTGGAGACGGAGAGGGAGAGCTGCCGGTAGAGGCAGGGCGTTACAGACTGATATGGACTTCCCTTTGCCCGTGGGCTACGAGGCAGATCATAGCACTGAAACTCTTAGGGCTTGAGGACGTGATAAGTGTGGGTAAGGTAAGTCCTGTAAGAACGGAGAACGGTTGGGAATTTTCCCTGGATCCGAAGGGCGTGGACCCGGTACTGGGTATTCGTTATCTGCCGGAAATATATGCCCGGACAGATAAGGAATATGAGGGAAGAGCCACAGTTCCTGCAGTTGTAGATGTGAAGACGGGAAAGGTCGTAAACAACGACTACCATCGTCTGACCAATTACTGGGAAACCGTATGGAAGCCCTTCCACAAGCAGGGAGCGCCGGATTTATACCCGGAGGAGCTGCGAAAGGAAATCGATGAATTAAATGTTATTCTGTTCCACGATGTGAACAATGGCGTTTACAAGGCCGGATTCGCACAGTCGCAGGAGGAATATGAGAAAGCATATGACATTTTGTTCGATCGGCTGGACTGGTTGGAGGAACGGCTGGGACAGGGCAGGTATTTGTTCGGTGACAGGCTGACGGATTCCGATATCCGACTGTATGTAACCCTCGCCAGATTCGATGTGGCTTATTATTTCAGCCACAAGACGAATAGAAATCGGATTGCGGATTACGATAACCTCTGGAATTACGCCAAAGATTTATATACTATTCCGGCGTTTAAGGAAGCGACGGATTTCGATGCGATAAAGAGGGGATATCTTTTGGGTCAGCATTCCCATAATCCTTATGATATCCTTCCGCTAGGACCGGATACCTCTAATTGGAACGAACCGAATAACAGAGATGAGAAATTCGGTAAAGCTTAAATTACATATCAGTGATAAAAATGAATGAAGGCAGAGATGCAGACTAATAAAAAGAAGAAAAAATTTGATAAAGAAAGAGGAGAAAAATATGAAGAAGAAATTTGTGAAAAGATTAGCAGCAGGAATATTTGCAACAGTACTTGTGGTAGGCGCACTTACCGGATGCGGTTCTAAAGCCGTAGAGAATACGGCGGCCAAGGACGCAGCAGCAGAGGAAACGGCTGAGCCTGAAGCGCCCGCAGAGGATGCGGCGGAAGCGCAGACAAAAGAAACAGGCACAGACGAAGCAGTACTTACGGAAGGTGAGGTAACTACAATTTATGCAGCAACAGGCGGTTCGCCCAAGCCCTTTACTTTTGTAGACGACAGCAACGAACTTACGGGCCACAATATCGATTTGGTCAAGGCGATCTTCGATAAGCTTCCGCAGTATAAGCTGGAAATCGAAGTGACAGACTTCGCATCGATTTTCGCAGGACTGGATTCTGACAGATACCAGATTGGTGTGAACAACTTTGCAAAGAATGAGCAGAGAAAAGAAAAATATTTATTTACCGACCCTATTTTTGCTAACGAATATGTTGCTATTTTTGCAAAGGATAATAAAAAAGCGGAAACCATTGAGTCATGGAATGATTTAGCAGGACTTAAGACCATATCTCAGGCGGGCATTAATATTACGACGGCCTTGGAAAATTATAATACGGCAAATCCTGACAATCCCATTGTAATAGAATACAGTGAATCGGATCTGGTGCTTCAGATTCAGGATGTGGAAGCAGGAAAATATGATTTTGTATTAATGGATAAACCGATGTTCGAGTATTACCAGAACGAATTTAACTTTGATGTAACGGGAATTACGATCAGCAACGATGTTTCCAGAGACTTGATGGAAGAGCCTTACAGCTACCTGATTGTCAGCGCAGGAAATGAGCAGCTGGTAGATGATATCAATAAGGCATTGAAGGAAGTGATCGAAGAGGGAACCTCCAAGGAAATTAATGAAAAGTGGTTTGGTTCAGATTATTCACCCTCCTACGAATAATATCGTATAAATAGTTTATTTATGATGGATGGCAGTAAGAAAGGAACTTAGAGATGAGTAAAATATTTGACTGGCAGCTAGTGTTCACGCAGATTCCGGCGGTGCTGAAATATCTTCCCGTGACCTTGGAGTTAACGGCAATCGCAATGATTATCGGGTGGGTAGTGGGATTGCTGATGGCCATCGTTAAGATACATAATGTTCCTATTCTCAGGCAGATAAGCACAGCCTTTGTTTCGGTCATCCGGGGAACGCCGATTATCGTGCAATTGTATCTTACATATTTCGGAATCCCCATAGCCTTGAAATACATCAATTATTACTATGGAACATCTTATAACGTAAACGGAATACCGCCCATTATTTTTGCGATTGTGGCTCTGGGATTGAATCAATCGGCTTTCGACTCGGAGACGATAAGAGCGGCTATCCTATCCGTAGAAAAGGGGCAGGTAGAGGCTGCAAAGTCTCTGGGGATGAACGGAATACAAATATTTAAGAGGGTGACTGCCCCTCAGGCGATAACCGTTGCGATACCCTCCCTGGGCAATTCACTGATAGGGCTGGTAAAGGGAACCTCCTTGGCCTTTACCTGCTCTGTAGTGGAAATCACCGCACAGGGCAAGATTCTTGCGGGAAACAGCTATCGGTATTTTGAAGTATATTGCTCATTAGCAATCATTTACTTTGTGCTGACCATTGTAATCGAACGCGTATTCACATATATCGAGAAAAAAATGAGCGTTCCTGAGGATGTGGAAACAGAGAAAAAAGGGCGGCTGCCTAAAAAGGAGGGACTTTCCAGTGAGCTTAGTTGAGATTCGGGGATTGAGTAAATGCTTCGGCAGCAACATAGTGCTAGACAATATGGATTTAACCATCAACAAGGGAGACGTAGTCGCTATCATAGGACCGTCGGGAACCGGAAAATCCACTTTGCTCCGTTCCATTAACCTTTTAGAAAAGCCGGAGCAGGGAACGATTAGGATAAATAATAAAGAAATAAGTCTTACGACAAAATCAGCAAAGGAAAAGCTGGAGCTGCGAAAGAATACGGAAATGGTTTTTCAGCAGTTCAATCTTTTCAAAAATAAAACAGCGCTGGAAAACGTCATGGAAGGCCTTGTGACAGTAAAGAAGCTTAAGAAAAAGGAAGCGAAGGAAATTGCCTTAAGGCATCTGGAAAAAGTAGGAATGTCCGACAGGCTGTCGCATTACCCGAGACACTTATCCGGCGGGCAGCAGCAGAGAGTGGCCATAGCGAGAGCGCTGGCGATGGAGCCGGAGCTTCTGCTGATGGATGAACCCACTTCCGCATTAGATCCGGAGCTGGTAAGTGAGGTGTTGGTAACGATAAAAAAGGCGGCACAGGAAGGAAACACTATTTTGCTCGTCACTCACGAAATGAATTTTGTAAAAAATGTGGCTAATAGAATTATTTTTCTGGAAAACGGTAAGATTGTTGCAGACGGTACGCCGAAGGAAATATTTGAAAGTCCGAAAAGTGATAGGTTAAAGGATTTTCTTGTAAAGATCCATATGCTGGAGAATGTGGAATACAGCATATAGGAATCGGAAAAAGGAGATTGTTATGGCTGAAGGAATTGAGGTATTTGAAAATACATTCCGCCATCAGATACAGCCTGACGGAGAAATCAGGATACAGGAAAATATTTTCACAAAGAAGTTCGGAGATAGAGAAGGGGAGTGGCCTGTTCAGGCGAATCGGTACAGACTGCTGTGGATGCCTGCTTGTCCCCATGCGCACAAGGTAGTAATTACCAGAAGGCTTTTGGGGCTGGATAAGGTTATCAGTCTCGGAACTACGGGAATCTTCCGCGACCCTAAGGGCTGGGTATTTACGGAGGACGAAGATGAGAAAGATTCTGTGCTTGGCGTTCATTTCCTGAAGGAAATCTATGACAGAAGTTGTTCTGATGGCGATTATAAGGGGAGACCAACGGTGCCGATTATCGCGGATACGGTTACGGGAAGAGGGGTCAACAACGACCATTTCTGGATTCCCATTTATTTCGATACAGCATGGAAGCCTTTTCATAAGGAAGGGGCGCCTGATTTATATCCTGAGGCCTTTCGGGAAGAAATCGACGAGTTGAATCATTTTATTTTCGAGAGGATTAATAACGGAGTTTATGATGTGGGCTTTGCCAGGTCGCAGGAGGCTTATGAAAAGGCATACCGCAGATTTTTTGAGGCCTTGGATATTCTGGAGAAGCGGCTGGAGGATAGAAGATTCCTGTTCGGAGATTATATCACGGATTCCGATATCAGGCTGTATCCGACCTTGGCTAGATTTGACGCAGTATATTTTCAGATGTTTCATGCAAATAAAAAGAAGCTTATCGACTACAAGAACCTATGGGCATATGCACGAGAGCTGTATCAAGTATCGGAAATAAAAGAAAGCACTTACTTCGACACCTATAAAAGGCACTACCAGTTGTCTCCTCATTTAAAGCCCCTTTGGGGAAATATATATTCCATCAAAGCAAAGGGACCAGATGTGAGTGTATGGGAGGAGCCTGCCGACAGGAGGTACTTGAGCGCAGATCCGGAAGAAAAGTTTAAGAAGGGGCAAAGCGGTCTCTAAGCGGTGTATACAATGGATAACATTACATATAAGCTTACCAAAAGAGAGGTCAACTGGCAGGAGGTATCCGATGTATTGCGGCGCTCCGGTTTGTCTGACCACTCTGCGAGGGAGCAGGAAATCATATTTAATAACAGCTATGCGGTAGTGTTCGTCTATGACGAAGATAAAATAGTGGGTGTAGGAAGAGCGCTGTCGGACGGAATCTGTCAGGCAGCTGTTTACAATATCGCTCTGGATGAAGAATACCAGGGGTATGGAATCGGTAGAAGGCTGATTACCGCGCTGCTGGAGCAGCTAAAGGGGCAGAACATCATTTTGTACACCCATCCGAGAACAGTCGCCCTCTATGAAAAAATGGGATTTCGAAGGAACAAGACGGCGATGTGTATATTCGATGTAGAAAAAGAGAAACAGGAATGGATGGAGCAGGAGGGATTCCTTCTCCCTGAAAATTATCGCTTCACGGAAGAGATTTCAAAATTTTGAGCTATAAATATAAGATAAAGGAACAAATCGGAAAATCTGAAAAAGAACCAATCGAGAGGAGGAAAAAATGTCGGAGAAATATATAACGGATGAAATACAGACAGACGGAAAATTTGAACGTCAAAAGAATAGATTTACAACGCCCTTCGGTGACGGAGAAGGGAAGCTGCCGGTGGAGGCGAAACGGTATCGGCTGCTGTGGTCGCCTGCTTGTCCCTGGGCCCATCGATCGGTTATAGTCCGGAGCCTCTTAGGACTTAATGATGTCATCAGCCTGGGAACTCTGGATCCGGTTCGTCCTGACGTAGGCAGAACAGACTGGGCGTTTACTCTGGACGAAAACGATGAGGACCCCGTACTTAAAATAAAGTATATCAGTGAAGCATATCTGAATACGGACCCTGAGTATAAGGGACGATTTACGGTACCTGCCGTGGTGGATTTGCAGACCGGCAAGGTGGCAAATAACGATTACTTTAATTTGACGAGATACCTGGAAGTGGAATGGAAGAATTATCATAAGCCCGGGGCGCCGGACTTATATCCGCTGGAGTTGCGAAAGGAAATCGACGAGCTGAACGATATTTTATTCCATGACATAAATAACGGCGTATACAAGACGGGATTTGCCAGAAGCAGGGAAGCTTATGAGGAGGCATATCACCTTGTATTCGATAGGCTGGATTGGCTGGAAGAGAAGCTTTCACACAGCCGTTATCTATTCGGAGACCGGATTACGGAATCGGATATCAGGCTGTATGTAACTTTAGCCAGATTTGATGCAGCTTACTATAACGGATTCTGGACAAACCGCAATAAGCTGACAGATTTCCCAAATCTCTGGGGATATGCGAGAGATTTATACAGCTTGCCGGGTTTCGGTGATACGACAGACTTCGAGGCGATCAAAAAACACTATCATCTATGTGCCGTTGTCACCAATCCTTACGGTATCGTACCTAAGGGACCGGACTTATCCGTTTGGAGACAGCCCCATGGCAGAGATGCGAGGGAATTTCAGTAAGAAGGAGAGTGACCGTAAAATGAAGGCAGTGAGAGTGACTGAGCATTGGCAGCTTGCAGGTGTCCATTATGTGAGAACACAGGCGATGGTCAAGGGCTTTGGAATTCCTCTGGATAAGGAATTCGATGAAGGAGATACAGAAAAGTCTTTATATGTGCTTGTACTCGACGATATTTATCCGGTGGCGGCTTGCAGGCTTCATCTGCTGGGAGAGAGTAAAGAAGCGAAGATAGAGAGAGTCTGCGTTTTGGAGGAGTACCGGAAGATGGGGGTAGGAAGACTTCTGATCGAAGCGGCGGAGAGCTGGCTTTCGGAATACGGGATTAAGAAAGTATGTATTACCAGCAGGGACGAGGCAGTAGGCTTTTATGAAGCGCTGGGCTACAAAGCGGATTATGGGAAAAAGCTGGATTCGGGGGTGTTCCCGATTATTTATACGGAGAAAATTTTAAATTAGAGGAGGAATAGAATATGTCTAGTTGCAGCATTGCACAGAGAGTAACAGGACCTAAGGTGCGTCCGAAGGAAATAGAGAATGAAATAGATGAAAGAGGAGCCTTTATCAGACAGCCGAACCGTTTCACGGCATCTTTTGGAAGCGGAGAAGAAGATTTAAAAGCAGAGAATGGGAAATACCGCTTGTTCTGGGCAAAGGGATGCCATTGGTCGAACCGCGCTTCCATCGTGCGCGAACTGTTAGGGCTTGAAGACGCTATTGGTATCAATCTGGTGGGACACAGTAAAGAGAACAGATCATACGGATGGGAATTCGTATATAACGAGGATAAAAAAGATCCGGTACTTGGCGCGCAGTATTTAAGTGAATTTTATTATAACGCAGATCCTGATTATGAGGGACGCTGTACAGTTCCGGCTTTGGTAGACGTTACGACGAAAAAGGTAGTCAATAACGATTATCATAGGCTGACCAATTATTTCGAAACAGCTTTTGCCCCATATCAGAAAGAAAATGCTCCCGATTTATACCCGGAAGAGCTCAGAAAAGAAATCGACGATTTCAATGACTGGCTTTTTCCCAATGTGAATAACGGAACCTACCGGATGATGTTCGCTCAGTCGATAACCGCATATCAGGAAGCGTTCGAGGATTTTTACAATGCGCTGGATATTATAGAGGAGAGGCTTTCCAAGAACCGGTTTTTGTTCGGAGACTATGTGACGGACAGCGATGTAAGGCTTTTCGTGACCTTGGCGAGATTCGACACTCATTATTACAGAAACCTGGGACCAATCAAGAAGAGAATCGTGGATTATGAAAATATCTGGGGTTATTGCAGGGATTTGTATGAGATACCTGCGTTTAGGAACAACACCTATTTTAGGGATATAGCGGCGCCGCAAGGCGATAACACGGCGTTCTTTCAGGACTTCAATTCCCGGTTTGTGGATCAGATCGATTATGAAGGTTTTTGGTCTGCTCCGCAGAATCGAAAGGAACTTAGCAAGACGCCTGAGGAGAAATTTAAGAGGTAATGCGGGATGGGCAAGATTTATCATAGTATTTTGGAATTGATCGGAAAGACCCCGATTGTCGAACTTCATAAGATTGAGGAACAGGAGTCTTTGAAGGGACATATCTATGCGAAGCTGGAATTTTTCAATCCCGGGGGAAGCGTGAAGGATAGAATCGCACTTCGGATAATTGAAGCAGCTGAGAAGGAAGGAAAATTAAAAGCCGGAGGAACGATTATTGAAGGTACGTCAGGAAATACAGGCATTGGATTGGCGGCGGTAGCGGCGGCAAAAGGATATAAGGCGGTGTTATGTATGCCGGATAATATGTCCAGGGAACGTATTAGTATGCTGAAGGGTTATGGCGCGAAAGTGGTGCTCACAAAGGGTGAGGAGAATATGAAAGGGGCCAATGAGATGGCGGCCGAAATCCTTGCGGACACCGAGAATGCGATTATCGTAGGACAGGGAGGAAATCCGAATAATCCCAAGACCCATTTCGACACGACAGGGCCGGAAATCTGGGAGGATATGGATGGCAAGGTAGATATCTTCATCGCAGCGGCCGGTACCGGAGGAACGATTACAGGAGTCGGGGAATATTTGAGGAGTGAAAAGCCCGACGTGGAAATCATTGCGGTAGAACCCGCAGGCTGCCCCGTCTTATCGGGAGGAAAGCCCGGACCTCATAAGATTCAGGGAATTGGCGGAGGTATGATTCCCCCGGTCCTTAACCGGGAAATCTACGACGAAGTGATTACAGTGACCGACGAGGAAGCCTTCACCACGGCCGTACTGTCGGCAGCTACCGAAGGAATATCCATTGGAATATCGGCAGGAGCGGCACTCTTTGCAGCTATTCAGGTTGCGGGAAGGGCAGAGAATACAGGAAAGAACATAGTAGTCATTTTCGCAGATTCGGGAGAGCGATATATTTCCAGTAATTTGTACGAGTAGAAGAAAAGTATTACATGACAGCTTTTGGGCAGGAAAATTGTTACTGTTCAGCCTGCGGCTTCATGCAATAATTTATGCACAGAAATACTGCGCAGCAGTTTTTACGCCTGTAAAACTCGTGCTTTCTGTGGCCTTTGGTCACAGAAAGCACCTGGTGTTTGATGAATAGTAACGGAACTTCTCACTCTTGTATCATAATTTATTGTTTACAGAATAATAGTATGGTATAATTTCATAAATTACTTTTACAGCACAGATATCACGCATATTGTATGGGGGAACAAACGGGTATGGGGGATGCAATAAATAAAAAGGTAAAGATAACAGGAACAACACCGCTGGAGCGCTATGGGGCCTTATCCGTAAAGGGCAATCAATTAGTAGACAGAAATGGAAACGCGGTTGCTTTAAGAGGGGTCAGTACACACGGATTGTCATGGTATCCTCAATATGTAAATCAGGAAAGTTTTCGGTTTATGAGAGATGAGTGGGGGATTGAAGTGGTTCGTCTGGCGATGTATACGGCGGAGGAGAACGGCTATTGTGTGGGAGACGATGACAATCGGCAGATGCTTAAGGATGTCATTCATAAAGGAGTTCTTGCGGCGGCAGATCTTGGACTTTATGTTATTATCGACTGGCACATTTTAAGCGATGGGAATCCTAATCAAAACAAAGAGCAAAGCCTTGCTTTTTTCAAGGAAAGTGCAAAACGGTATCAAGAGTACGATAATGTGATTTATGAAATATGTAATGAACCGAATGGAGATGTGGATTGGCCGGAGATAAAGGCCTATGCAGATGAGGTGATTCCGGTAATCAGGCAAAATGATGAGGATGCTATTATTTTGGTGGGCACCCCGACATGGTCTCAGGAAGTAGATAGAGCGCAGGAAGATCCTATTAAAGACTATGACAACCTGATGTATGTGTTGCATTTTTATGCGGATACACACAGAGAAGAGTTGCGCAGCAAGCTAAAGCTGGCACATGATGGCGGGCTTCCTATTTTTGTAAGTGAGTTTGGCATCTGTGATGCCTCTGGCAGCGGAGCCGTCAACGCAGAGGAAGCCGATAAATGGATAGAACTGTTAGAAAGCAGTAATATCAGTTATATAGCTTGGAATTTGTCAAACAAAGAGGAAACATCCGCATTCTTCAAATCCTCCTGTACCAAGACGGCGGATTATGATTACGGCGATTTATCCGAATCTGCCAAATGGTTTATTCGAACGAAATAAAATTATGATTGGAAGGAATCGGTGTATATTCCTTCCTTTTTTTATGTGCCGATTTTTGCAGGGATTGGTGAGAACAGAATGAAGCAGTACCGGAAAAGGGGCGTGATGGTATAGAACGATTCGGTGTACAATATAATGTATGGAAAGGAGTTAAATTATGTGTACAGCGATTACCTTACAGTCACAGAGCGGTGAAACTTTTTTTGGGCGGAATATGGACTTTTCTTATGATATAGAACCGCATTTGTATATTGTGCCGCCCAATTATGAATGGGATAACATCTTAAACATGCACGTTATAAGAAATCACTTCGGCTTCATCGGAATCGGACAGGAAGAAGATGGAAAGTTTGGTTTTTTTGATGGAGTAAACGAAAGAGGTTTTGCCGCAGCGGCACTTTATTTTGCTGACTATGCCCAATATGAAGAATATAACGAGAACAATATGAAAATCGTACATATGGGTAAGAATCCGGTTAATTCGTGGGATTTTCTTCAGTATATTCTGGGAAGATGCAGTGATATAGCGGGACTGAAAGAGCTTATACAGAACACATATCTTATCGGTATGCCGGATCCCGTAACAGAGACGGTGGCTCCTCTTCACTGGGTGGCTGCGGACAGAAGCGGAAAAAGTATTATTATAGAGCAAACCAAAATAGGCCTTCAATTATTCGACAATGAAATCGGTGTTATGGCTAACAGCCCTGATTATCAATGGCAGATGATTAATTTAAGAAATTACTTGAACGTATCGCCGAAACAGATTCCGGAAGCATGGTGGGGAAATACGAAATTGACTCCTTTTGGGCAAGCGGGGGGTACTATGCTGCTGCCTGGCGGATATACTTCTCCGGAGAGGTTCGTAAGGACGGCATTTATCAAGACGCATATTGAGCTGCCTAAGGACGAGATCGGTATGGTCATGACCTGCTTTCATGCGATGGAAAGCGTTTCCATTCCGAAAGGGGTGGTAATGACCGGCCGAGATACTTATGATTATACGAAATATACGGCTTTTATAAATACGGTAACATGTGAATATTATTTTAAAGTTTATGATAATATGCAGATCGGAACGGCCGGCTATTGGGAAAACTGCAGCTATTCTACGGGCGTTGTCGACCTTGGTAAATTAATGAGACCGGTTATTTTTGATAAGTTATATCCATGCTGACAGCGTCTTGTATAAATATGAAGACGGAAAAAGTAGAATCCTCTTTTCTTTATATCCATTTTCTATTATAATAATAAAGTGTGCGGCAAGCTGCGCGCACGACAAAAGCACAGGAAAGAAGGGAAACTATGGAGAGAAAAGTAGGAACAATATCGAGGGGGATTCGTTGCCCGATCATCAGGGAAGGGGACGATTTGGTAAAGATCGTAACGGACAGCGTGCTGGAAGCAGCGCAGAGTGAAGGCTTTGAGCTTCGGGACAGAGATGTTATCGCGGTAACGGAATCTGTGGTCGCACGCGCGCAGGGAAACTATGCTTCCATTGACCATATAGCACAAGATGTAAAAAAGAAGCTGGGAGGCGGAACGATTGGTGTTATCTTCCCAATTTTGTCGAGAAACCGTTTTGCTATCTGCTTAAAGGGAATTGCGAAGGGTGCTGACAAAATAGTACTTATGCTGAGTTATCCCAGCGACGAGGTCGGAAATGAGCTCGTTTCTATCGACAAGCTGGATGAAGCCGGTATAAACCCGTACAGCGACGTGCTTACCCTTGAAAAATATAGAGAATTGTTCGGAGAGAATAAGCATCCTTTTACCGGAGTGGATTACGTACAATATTACAGCGATTTGATCAAAGAGGCAGGAGCCGAGGTTGAAGTGATTTTTGCTAATGACTCGAGAAAGATTTTAGGATATACGAAAAAAGTTCTTAACTGTGATATCCACACCCGTTTCCGCACAAAAAAGATATTGAAGGCATGCGGAGCAGAGGCAGTTTACGGAATGGACGACATTCTTACAAGCTCCATTGACGGAAGCGGCTATAATGAAAAATACGGACTTCTTGGTTCTAATAAATCCACCGAGGATGCGATTAAGCTGTTCCCTAAGGATTGTACGGATTTGGTTATGGACGTCCAGAAGGAAATCCTTTCAAAAACCGGAAAATACGTAGAAGTTATGGTATATGGCGATGGAGCTTTTAAGGATCCCGTAGGAAAGATTTGGGAGCTGGCCGACCCTTGCGTATCTCCTGCCAGCACGCCGGGCTTGGAGGGAACACCCAACGAGATAAAGCTGAAATATCTTGCGGATAATGATTTCAAGGATCTGTCCGGTGAAGCGTTAAAGGACGCGATTACGAATCGTATCAAGGAGAAGAAGGACGATTTGGTAGGAGATATGGCGTCTCAGGGTACAACGCCCAGAAAGCTTACAGACTTGATCGGTTCGCTCTGCGACCTGACCAGCGGCTCGGGAGATAAGGGAACCCCGATTATCCTCGTTCAGGGATATTTCGATAACTATGTGAGCTAAGATATAAGCGGATAGAAATAGGTTACTATTCAGCTACGTAAGAACATGATGCAAAAGATGATTTCTGTTTCGCAGGACGAATTCAAATGTAAAATTTCTCCATTGCAGAAATCATGCGTTACTGAGAACGGAGGAACAGTAACATATATTTATGAAGTGGATATAATTTTTACAATAAGGAACTTATATGTTACTATTTATGTGATATATAAGTTCTTTTTATGTAATAGGAAAGTATTCCTGTTACATAAAATATGGATGCACAGCTATGCGTGCGGAGCAAAAGCTGTGCGAAGAACACCTTTATTCAGGAAAATAATATCTTAATAGAGTAAAGAACGGAAGAGCGTAATGAAGGAATTGGTAATTGGAATATTGGCACATGTGGATGCCGGAAAGACAACTTTATCGGAGGCGCTGCTATACGAAAGCGGCGGTATCAGAAGGCTGGGAAGGGTGGATAACAAAGATGCATTTTTGGACACCTATTCTTTGGAGCGGGAGCGGGGAATTACCATATTTTCCAAGCAGGCGGTGCTTGAGCTCGGGGATATGCGGCTCACTCTCCTGGATACGCCGGGCCATGTAGACTTTTCTGCGGAGATGGAGAGAACATTACAAGTGCTGGATTATGCGATACTCGTTATAAGCGGAGCGGACGGCGTGCAGGGACATACGCAGACCTTATGGCGCCTGCTTAAGAAATATCAGATTCCTGCCTTTTTATTCATCAATAAGATGGACCAGAATGGAACGGATAAGGCAACGCTTCTTGCGGAGCTTAAAGGTCGTCTGGAGGAGGGCTGTATCTGTTTTGAGGAAGAGACGGAAGTTTTTTATGAGAATATAGCTATGACCGATGAGAAGGCGCTGAATCAGTTTCTGGAGCTGGGAAGAGTGGATACGGAGGAAATAAGGAGGCTTATTTTACAGCGGAATTTATTCCCCTGCTATTTTGGCTCGGCGCTGAAGCTGGATGGAGTAGAGAAATTTCTGCAGGGAATAGAAACCTATACAGACCGGCCAAGGTACTCCGCCGCTTTTGGGGCGAAGGTTTTTAAGATCGCCCGGGACGAGCAGGGCAATCGGCTTACCTTTATGAAACTTACAGGAGGAAGCCTGCGTACAAGAGAGGTGATTTCCGGGTATCTGAATGGAGAAATCTGGGAGGAAAAGGTTAATCAGATCCGCATTTATTCCGGTGAAAAGTATAGAACTTCGGAGGAGGTGCAGGCGGGTTGCATCTGCGCGGTAACCGGTCTTAGTAAGACGCGCCCGGGGGAAGGCCTGGGGGCCGAGGAGCCTTCCGCTCAGCCGGTACTGGAGCCGGTGCTTACCTACCGAATTGATTTGCCTGAGGACTGTGATACGACGGTAATGCTGCCGAAGCTTCGTCAATTGGAGGAAGAGGACCCTCAGCTTCATATTGTCTTCGACGAGACGTTAAAGGAAATACAAGCCAAACTTATGGGAGAGGTACAGACCGAAATCTTAAAAAGCCTGATCAAGGAACGTTTTGGAGTAACAGTCGAATTCGGCACGGGAAATATCGTATATAAAGAAACCATTGCAAACCGTGTGGAAGGGGTAGGGCATTTCGAACCATTAAGGCATTATGCGGAAGTTCATTTACTGTTAGAGCCTGCGGAAGCAGGAAGCGGGCTGAGTTTTGGGGTATTTTGCAGCGAGGATTTATTGGATAGGAACTGGCAGCGTTTAGTATTGACGCATCTGGAAGAGAAGGAGCATAAGGGAGTATTGACCGGTGCGGGAATCACCGATATGAAGATTACATTGGTTGCAGGAAGGGCACATCAAAAGCATACGGAGGGCGGCGATTTCAGGCAGGCTACCTACCGGGCTTTGCGTCAGGGGTTAAAGGAGGCGCAGTCGGTACTGCTGGAGCCTTATTATGAGTTTCGTCTGGAAGTGCCGGAAAAACTGGTAGGACGAGCGATGACGGATATCGAGAAAATGTATGGAACCTTTGGGGTGCCTCATGCCGAAGGGGAGAGTGCAGTTTTGACCGGATATGCTCCTGTCATTACGATGCAGGACTATTCCAAAGAGGTAACTGCATATACCAAGGGCTGTGGAAGGCTATTTTGTACGGTAAAGGGCTATGCTCCCTGCCACAATGCGGAGGAAATAATAGAAAAAGCAGGATATGATTCGGAGACGGATATTGAGAATCCTACAGGCTCCGTGTTCTGTGCTCATGGAGCAGGATTTACGGTGAGCTGGGATAAGGTTAAGGAATACATGCATGTGGAAAGCCGCCTGCCAAATCAGGGGAGGGAAACGGAGAGCAAAGGAGGCGAAAGGAAAGCGGCGTCGTCAGAAAAAGAGGAACGATGGATAGGAACGGAGGAAGTGGATGCTATCTTGGAGAAGGCGCTTTACGCCAACAAAAAAGGCAAGGATGATGTGCGACGGGGCTATCGCGGAAGTATGAAACGCGGAGAAAGGAAGCCCCCGGTGTCTTCGTCTCCTGCGGTCTACGAGTGGAAGAAGCCGGAGCCGAAAGAGGAATATTTGCTGGTAGACGGCTATAATGTAATATTTGCGTGGGAGGATCTTAAGGAGTTAGCCATGGTGAGTATCGATGGCGCAAGAGGGAAGCTGATGGATATTCTCTGTAATTATCAGGCGATCAAGAGATGCAAGCTCATTGTAGTGTTCGACGCTTATCGGGTAAAAGGGCATGATACGGAGATATTGGATTATCATAATATCCATGTGGTCTATACGAAGGAGGCCGAGACGGCGGACATGTATATCGAGAAATTCGCCCATGAGAACGGGAGAAAATACAAGGTAACAGTGGCGACCTCGGATGGGCTGGAGCAGATAATTATCAGAGGACAGGGCTGTGACCTGTTCTCTGCCAGAGAGCTGAGGGAAGAGATTGAGGCGGCAAATAAGAAAATAAAAGAGGATTATTCGAATAAGCAGCCAAGGGAGAAGAATTATCTTTTTGATTCTCTGCCGGAGGATACAGCGGGAGAAATCGATGGGATGTACCGGCAGTAAATGCAGTTTATACATGGAGGAGCGCAGGATATGCACGAATCCATGTTTTTTTAATTTCTCTCATATATAATAAGATAAGCGGCCCGGGGTTGAGTTAGAAAGCAACTGTATAGGGTAAATAACTGATGTGTGAGGAAAGGGTATGGGAATGAAAGTGAAAAAGAGAATGGGGAAAAGAGTAGGAATCATTATAGGAGTGATATTGGCAGTTTTAACTACTGCTTGCGTCATATTCAGCATATATGTGGGAAAACAGGTGGCGGAAGGACTTCTTCATATGAATGAGGGAAACGATACGAAGGGAAATAGCGTAAAACAGTTGGAAATCTGGGGATATGATCTGAATGGATTTAAGGAGCAGTATGAACCGGAAATGGTTGTGGCGACGGCAGAGGACGGGAATCAGGTGCCTATGGCAGTTTTTGCAGATGATACGAGAGAGAATACGGCAATTCTCGTACATGGAGCAGGAGGTGATCATGTGAGCATGTATCCGGTCGCAGAGATTTATCTGAGGAATGGATGGAATGTGATTGCTATTGATCAAAGGGCTTCGGGGGATTCTCGCAGCGATAAGGTAAGCTTTGGATACTTTGAGAAGCTGGATGTGAAAGCTGCAGTCCAATATGCGAAAGACGAGTTATTATCTCAAAAAGTTGTGCTGCACGGACAGTCGATGGGAGCGGCTACGGTGGCCCTCTATGCGGCAACGGAGAACGCAGGAGAGAAGGTAGATGCTGTAATTTTGGATTCCTGCTTTGACAGTATGAGGAGTATGTTTCTCGGTGTGTGGAGAGAGATGGATACGGAAGGAATACCTGAGGATTATGTAGTTGCATGCGGAGACTGGTATTTGAAGAATTTTTATGGATTTGGCTTTGACGATGCGGATGTCTGTGAGAAGATGAAGGAGAATCATATCGATACTCTGATGCTTCAAATGTCGCAGGATGTGATCGTATCTGATGAAAAGGCGCAGGAGATGTTCGCGAATATAGTGGCAGAAGAGAAAAAGATATGTTATTTTGATAGTGAGCATGTAAAAGGCATTATCGATTATCCGAAGGAATATGAAAACGCTGTTTTTTCTTTTTTGGGAGAATAGGGCAGCTTAAGGGAAAGGGGCATGAGGGAGGCTTATGTTTGTTTTAAACCTGCGTAAGGCAAAAGAAGGCGAGGAGAAAATCGATATTTATTATTCGAAAATGACACCTGCTGTGAAGCAAATCATATCCATTGCCCAAAATGAAAGGCCGGTTTTGTATGGAATGGCGGAGGAAGAGAAAATTCTTCTGGAGACGGAAGATATTTATTATTTTGATACCGTAGACCGGAGAACCTTCGCTTATACGGAGGAAAGCACTTATCAGGTGGCAAAGACGCTTTCCTTACTGGAGGAAGAATTGAAGCCTTTTGGATTTATCCGCATTAATAAATCCAATCTGGTGAATATCTATAAGATAAAAAGAATAAAGCCGGAACCCAATATGAGGATCAGCGCTATACTAAAAAACGGTGAAAGGCTTCAGATCAACAGAGGGTATAAAAAGACGTTTGAAGATTACTTGCAGGAAATCAGGAAATCGATTTAGAAAGGAGCTTGAAGATGAGAATATTAAGAGGTGTTGAAATACCGATTGCCATATGTATCAGCTATACGATATTATCGATGATAAATGTAATTATTGATTTGCTGCGGGGAAGAGCTTCAGGCAGTCATTACAATTCAATAGCTATGCTTCTTTTGTGTACGATAGCGGTATTGGTGCTTTCTATCCATCATCTGTTCGACGAGTGGTCACCGGTCCTTATGATTATCATTCAATATGTCATTGCAATGGGGCTTGTACTTTTGCTCGTGTTCATTTCCAGCTTTTTCACTGAAGTAAGCGAGGGCGGATATAAGGATATCATAATCAGCTTTACGGTTCCGTATATGATAGGAGCTTTTATTTATTACAGTTCAGTGTTTCGCAGTGCCAAAAGGCAGGATAGGCTCATTCAGGAAATCAATAGCGGACGGGAGAAATAGTTACTGTTCACTCCGTTCTCAGTAACCGAGAAATAATCAAATAAATCGTAGTAAACGCAAAGACGTTGACTTAAGATAAATGACATGATACGCTGAATTTGGAGAAATCTAAGAAAAACGAAAGAGGGGAATGAGATTATGTTCGACTGTGACAAATGCGGATTATGCTGTATCGGATTGGATAGGAATGAGATAACGGCGCAGCTTCATGACGGCGACGGAATTTGCAGGCATCTGGATATGGAGACGATGTTTTGCAGAATATATGAGAACCGGCCTATATTCTGCAATATAGAAGGATATTATGATGAATTCTTGAAGGATGAAATGGAAAAAGAGGAATTCCTGCGTCTGAACTATGAAGCCTGCCGGCTAAAGAAGCAGGAGTGGGAGGAGTGCGGCAAGGACATACGCAGAATGATTTCCAGGATTCCCCAATTAGATGAGGAGAATGAGAAAATCATTCGCGCAAGCCTTGAAAAGGCGGAGCAGAAGGAAGTGCTCTGATATGCCTATTTGAAGATGAGGTCTCTTGAGGTATGAAGCCTCGTAAGCGTTACTGTTCCCGTGTTTTTTAAATTTTCCGCATGATAGACCAAGTCTCCCGGGGTGACGAACAGGGCTTCCAGCGGCATATTATATCCCGTTAGTTCTAAAAGGCGTTCCAGCAGTTCTATGAATTTTGCTGTGAGCGCCAGCGTTTTATTCAGCTCCTGCGGCAGCAGGCCGACGTGTGCCACGCTGGTATCAGAACCTTGCTCAGAGCTTACGAGCAGCTCATAAAGCTCTTGCATCAGCCCATCGGATATTGCAATGCTTGACGAGAGAGCTGACATGAGAAGGTCCGGCTCCGGAAAGGTGTTATCCCTTGCCAAGTCTATAAGTCTTATGGAGCCCGGAGCGCCGTCCGCGTCTTGGCTGTTGAAGACACAGCCGTTTTCGATACGGATTCGGTAGTCGCCGCCGCAGTCATAATAAATCTGATAGACGAGCTGAGAGCAGACCATGGCGGATGTGTCGTCCTGATAGATGATGCTGTTTATTATTTTATCCAGT
>JAEZRJ010000005.1 GCA_023412855.1 Bacillota bacterium
CGGACAAACGGTTTTCAAGACCGCCTCGTTATGACCACTTCGATACCTCTCCATGTTCGTGCACCGCTCAGCAGCGCAAAAATTATTCTAGCAAAAAAGGAGTGCTGTGTCAACAACTTTTCACAACTTTTCTTAAAAGTTTTTCGGCTCCCATTCTTAAGGCGCTATTTACCGGCTTTATCCAAAAAAGCTTCCGCTATTTTTAAGTCCTCGGGCGTTGTGATTTTTATATTTTCATAGCTCCCTTCCACAAGCTTTACTTTTGTATCGGTAAAAGTCTCCACAACCATAGCATCATCGGTAATATTCATTCCCTCTGCCAGAAGGCGCTTCTCGTCCCGAATCAAAATGCCGTAGGCTTCTTTTATCAGAGGGGCGGAAAACACTTGGGGAGTTTGCACCGTCCATACGAAATCTCGCTTCGGCGTCGTAGAGGCAAAGCCATTTTTATCCGCTAACTTAACGGTATCCTTTGAGGGCATGCCTATGACACACGCGTCATATTCACTGACGCTTGCGTAAGCACGCTCTAAAATTGCTTCCGTCACAAAGGGCCTGGCTCCGTCGTGAATGAAAATATAGCTGCATTCACCTGCCGCCTCTATTCCGGCAAAGACGGAATGGTATCTTTCTCTGCCGCCTGCAGTTATGTGGGAAATCTTATGGAATCCATACTTTTCCACAATTTCTTTTTTACAATATTCAATATCGCTTTCCGCTGTTACCAGCACGATTTCATCTATGAAGCTCTCCTGAAAAACTTTCAGGGAATAATAAAGTATCGGCTTATCCTTGATGCAAAGGTATTGCTTGGGCACGCCGCTGTTCATTCGCTTTCCCTGCCCCGCTGCCAATACGACTGCTGCACATTTCGTCTTCAAATTTAATCCCTCTCGCTAAATTCTCTCACCCAATTTCAGGTTCGGTACCGCGTTTAAATCGTAACCGTGCCTAATTCCTCTTATATAATCATAGTAACCGGCCACACCGATCATCGCTGCGTTATCCGTACAGAATATGGGAGAAGGCGAGTAAAATGCAACGCCTCTTTTTGCGCATTCCTTCTCCAAAGCTCCCCTGAGCGCGCTGTTGGATGCTACCCCGCCTGCAATGGCGAATTTATCGTATCCATATTCCTTGACTGCTGCAAGGGAATGCTCTACCAGCACGTCTATAACTGCCTTCTGGAAAGAGGCCGCAACATCCGGAACGTTTATCTCCTCTCCCTTCATTTCGCAGGAATTCAGATAATTCAGCACCGCCGATTTTAAACCGCTGAAACTGAAGTCGTATTCTGATCCTTCCACCTTTGCCCGGGGAAAGCGAATTGCTTCCGGATTACCTTCCCTTGCTGCCTTATCGATTTTAGGGCCACCCGGATATCCAAGCCCTATGGCACGCGCCACTTTATCAAAGGCTTCCCCTGCGGCATCGTCTCTCGTACGCCCTATGATTTCGTATTCGCCATAAGACTTCACCACTACCAGGTGGGAGTGTCCGCCGGATACGACCAGGCAAATAAAGGGAGGCTCCAATTCCTTGTTTTCAATGAAGTTCGCACTGATATGCCCCTCAATATGATGCACTCCGATTAACGGAATGCCTGATGCGAAGCTGATGGCTTTTGCCGCCGACACTCCTACTAAAAGCGCGCCTACAAGTCCCGGCCCGTAAGTAACAGCTATCGCATCGATATTTGTCAGTTCTGCTCCCGCCTCTGAAAGTGCCTGCTCGATTACCTGATTGACTTTCTCGATGTGCTTGCGAGAAGCGATCTCAGGCACGACTCCGCCGTACACCGTGTGAAGCGCTATCTGAGAATAAATGACGTTAGAGAGTACCTCCCTGCCATTTTTAACAACGGAAGCCGCTGTCTCATCACAAGAACTTTCGATTGCAAGAATCAGCACATCCTTATCGCTTTTTATTTCATTGCTCATCCTTATGTTCACGCTCCTTTCAACCTTGTAAACATGCCGCGCTGCGGCACAAATAATCCATGAAGAATACTCAGAGAGGCTTCCTCCGTATGAAACTATGGAAATTTTATAGGATGTGTTTTATCAGCGTAGAATTTCTTTTCACACTTAGATCCATATCCTCTATCATCAATTATCAGCCAATGTCCAGCCATATATTTTCCAGTGGCCCGCTTCATCCTTTCGAAGCAAAAACTTCTCGTTACTGTTCCTTACCGCTGTTCCCTTCCGGATGCCGTACACACAATATAAACTAGCCCATTCATGTCCGTCCTCAGTATAATATTCCACATCCGTACTCGAAGAGGTAGAATAACTGGATATGATGAGTCCATTTTGCTTCATGGAGGCGATTTCAACTTTCAGTTTCTCTATGTACTCTTCCTCCGTCTGATTTCCCGTCAGCTCATCATCATAGAGCTTCTGGATCTGCATGGCCAGTGCATAAATATCTTCTTCCGAGTTCTCTTCATTATAAAAACACTGGGTAATCTCGCTGTAATACTTTACTACCTCTTTGGGTGACGGCGGATATTTCTTATCGAAATCGTATTGAAGCATTTGCTCAGTCTTCGTAACCTTATCGCTTTCTTTCGCCTTATCACGATCCGCCCTGGCAGACACATAATAATAAAAGCATACTAAAAGTGACACAAGAATGATTCCTATTATTATCGTCTTGCCTACGCTTTTTTGTCTATTCTTCTTTTTATTATTAGGCTTTCCCATGCGCACCTCCTTTACTCAGGCTCTAATCTTCCTCGAACATAAGCTCTATGGTCTTGCCGTCCTTGCCTGCAACGGCACGCGGGAAAATCTTTCTTACGGCGTCCATAAATTCCTCCGCCCTAACAAGAGACGGGCTGTAATGGGTCAGCCACATCTGTCCCACATCCGCTTGCTTAGCCAGTTCGGCCGCCTCGTAAAAGGTCATATGCTTATATTCTTTCGCCTTTTCTTTTTTATCCGGCTCTCCGTACATTCCTTCACAAATAAAAAGATCGGCACCCGCTGCATTTCTCACGATGCTTTCCGTAGGTCTGGTATCCGTGCAATAAGTTACCTTAAGTCCCTTTCTCGCGGCACCCAAAACCATATCGGGAGTATAGGTTTGTCCATCCACCTCCACGCATTATCCTTTTTGCAGACGATTCCAGTACCTTCTGTCGATGTTAAGTTCCATCGCTTTTTCCAAATGGAATTTCCCGATACGATCGATTGCAATGCTGTATCCATAGCATATCACATTGTGATTGACGCGAAAAGCTTCTATCCGGAAGCCATCCAGCTCAATGCTCTGCTCCGGCTCCGTCAACTCCATACATTCTATTTCAAAGGGCAGTTCCGGCGCAATTACACGCAGCGCCGACACTACACGGGTCAATCCCTTCGGCCCCACTAAAATAAGCGGCTCTGTCCGTTCCGCATTTCCCATAGTGAGAAGCATTCCCGGCAGTCCGCTGATATGATCCGCATGATAGTGGGTAAAACAGATAATGTCGATAGGCTTCGGGCTCCAGCCCTTTTCCTTCATGGCAATCTGCGTTCCTTCCCCGCAATCAATCAATATACTTTTTCCATTATATCTTACCATTAAGGAAGTCAGCCATCTATGAGGAAGCGGCATCATTCCTCCAGTTCCTAACAAACAAACATCTAACATGAACACTCCTATCCTGACGCCTCGTTCAGAATCGGAGCAACGGTTTCCAGACAGTACGATAATGAGTAATGAACAAATGAGTAATGAGTAAAAAACACTCATGGAACACTCATAGAAATTCTTTAATATCTGTACAATCCACCGGTATCCTGAACTTGGCAATCATTGCATCGTAACAGTCTTCGCACAAATCGAAGCTGTGATTTTGCCCGTCCTTTTTGCTGAAATATCCAAAAGAAGCATTGATGTCCAGACATCCTTCTTTTAAAATTCCATTTTCTACCAATAATTCTTTTTTACAATGATTACAAATAACGGCCGAAAGCTCCGTCTTTTTTTCATCCAGATATTTACGCATAGTCTCATCCTCCCAAGATGTACTAAATCC
>JAEZRJ010000014.1 GCA_023412855.1 Bacillota bacterium
GCAGCCTGATTATAGTCGCTAAGAACAAAGCTATATCTGGTCAGTTTGACCTGACTATGGCTTTCTGCCAGAATAAGCATCTGCTTTTCCCACTCACTCGGGCCGGGTTTCTCTTCCTCTTTCAGGGCGTTTACCGGGAAATGCACTTTCTTCCCCCAATATTTGAGTCGGTAATATAACATTAATAGAACAAAACCAAATAATGCGATTACCAGCAATAAAACGACCAGCATAAACGGTGAATTTATATAAAAAATAATCCCTTTCAATAAATCCTGCAATTGAAGTTCCTCCTTATTTAAGAAATCCTTCAAACATAATTACATCTCTTCACAGACAACTTGCTTATTTTTGAACAAAAGTGTGCTTCGCGCATTCTCGCTGCCAAATACTCTGAAAACACAGCCTTTATTCCGGCACGCAGCTGCGCATCCATGGTTTCTGTAATAGAAGCTTCCTATTATAGAACAAAAATATGCTTCGTATACTCCCGCAGACAAGCACTCCGGCAGCACAGCCTATGCTTAACGCGTATAACCGTTCTTCGCTGACCCGGAAGTCAATACTGTCACACCTTAAAACAGCAAGGTTTTTTCTACGATATAAAATAGCACAATATTGTATTATTGCACTTTTTATCTTTTTTATTAATTCCCTGCCAAATTTATATTATTTATACAGACCCCTTCCCGTTTTCTCATAAATCAGCAAAAGGGGCAACGGCTAACTTTTCTGATTATTGACAAAACAAAAGTGTGCTTCGTACACTCTCGCGACTAAATACTTCACCAGCACAGCTTTTGTTCATACATTAAATCAACAAGGTCTTTCCTATTACATAAAAAGAGCCTGCCCACATATCTGAATGGATAATCTTCTCAGTTGAGTAATCTGAGCGCTTTGCGTTTGTGTCATTTTTTCCTTCACGGTACTGTTGACAATAGTATGACTTATCCTGTGATGATATTTTAGACATAGAAATACTCCCTCCTAAGTAACAAGTTTTTATTATTTCACTTGTTTACCTGGAAGGGAGCATATCAGAATATAAATATCAATAGAGACAGGCTCTGTCTGTTTTTTATCGGCCGATTCCCCGTATCCCATCGGCATTGAAATAATACTCCACGCCGTCAATAATCTGCGTTCCGGTGAGCGGCTTTCCGTTCTTGTAATACAACCACTGTCCCGCATCGTCCAATGCCCAGCCCTGAGCGGTGGAAGGATCAATGGTCAGCTTGATGTAGCGATGCAGCATAGCCGAAACCTCGGCACGTGTAGCATTATCCCCGGGATTAAACTTATTTCCGCTGCCGCTCATCATGATACCTGCCTGCTGCATAGCCGTTACTGAAGTTTTGTACATGTTTCCGATACGGGAAGCATCCGCATAAGTGACAGCATCACGAGTCACGGGAAGGGTATAGCCGGTGGCTTTAGCATAGTATTGCAGAATCAGGGATATTTCCTCACGGGTAATTGCTCTGTCAGGCGCAAACTGTTGATTACCGATACCCTGAATGATACCGTTCTTGTGTGCCCATTCGATATAAGGGCGAAAATCGCTGTCCGCCTTTACATCCGTAAAACTATTCGTGGGATAAAGCTTTGTATCTACACCAGCCAATCTGCCCAAGGCGGTTGCAAGCATTCCGCGTGTCATGGCATTATCCGGGAAAAAGGTCATATCAAAGGTGCCGGTAATAAGCCCTCTTCCTGCCACATAGTCAATAGAATCCTTCGCCCAATGATTGCTGGTATCGACAAACTTCTGTAACGGCGCGGTGTAGCCAACACCATAAACTGAGAGGTGTCCGGTCGGAATAAGTACTGCTCCTGTGCTGGCATCATAGGCTGACCCCTCAACCCGGGTGACTTTGCCCGCTGCATCCATATATACGCCATAGAGGCAACCAGCAGCTTCATTTTTTCCCGGCTTGTAAGGGATGGCGATGGTTACGATTCCGCCGTCAAAAGTTGAAATTGCGGTTGTCTTACCATCCTTAAGGCAGCTGACCGTGATGTCGTACAGAGGTCGTGTGCCTGTCATGGCCTTTGCAGAAGCGGAAAGCTTCGTTTTAGGAGTAATCGTGATGCTGATGCTGCCGCTGCTCTGTTTCTTCACTTCCGTCAGCGCCTTTCGGTCAAGATTCACCCTTATGAAAGAACCATTAATCTCAAGACTGCTTACTCCGGCGCTCACAAGACTGTTCAGGGAACTGCTGGTCAACGTGACTGATAACGAGGTTGCTCCCCTGGGTATTGTTACATTGAGTTCCACAGAGATACCGTTTGCTGTTTTTCCCTGCCTTTTCGCTTCTTCCTGTGCCTTGGCAATGGCATCCGTAACGGATTTATCCGAAATGGCCGCACTGGCTGTACCGCTTACTCCGGCTGTAGCCATTACGGAAGCCGCAGCTGTAACAGGCTGGTTAGGCTTCTTCCCTGATGATGTTGCGGTGTTTTTCGTTGTACTGCCATAGGAAGAAGAACTGCCGCCGGAAGAGGAACTGCTACCGGAAGAGGAACCGTCACCGCTGCTGCCTTTATTCTCGGATTGCTTTGTAAAGGTCACCGTCAGAACCTCGCTGTCCATCATACCCGTTTTCACCGCAATCGCATTTACAGACGCTGTTTGAACGAGGCTGAAAGAGGCCGTGTAAAGGGTACTGCCTATTGTAGGCATGCTGCCGTCCGTGGTGTAGTAAATCTCCGCATCCTCCGTTTGGCTGAAAAGTGTTATGCTTTGGCTGCCGGTAAATGTGCCGCCATTTGGCGATGCCGTAGGTGTTTTCACCCTGAACATAGGCAAAGCTGCACTATCGCTGACAGCGGCGCTGGCATTATAGCCCGGTCTTGCCGCCATGCGCTTGTAGCCGGTGATGGTTTCTCCGGGCATACAGCCTGTTTTGGTATACGTACCGCTCCAGCTCGTACCGTCAAAGCTATATTCTGCTCCGGTCGTTTCGGGAATAGTCACGGTGTAACTCGTATCGTTTATCCCCTCATAAATCAATGTAAATACATCCGGTGCTGTCTGATTCTTATTCGCAGTGTTGATGCTCAGGCTATTGGTTGCAGATACGCTATGGGTATCTGTTTCTGCCAGGCGAATGGACAGGGTCACATTTTCTGAATGATTTGAGGTATAGGTACGTGCACTGCTGAAGCTGCTGCCGTTAAAGCTGTATTCTGCGCCCGGGGCTTCCGTAATCGTAATGGTTTTAGGGAAGTCACCTTCGCTGACAGTATAGTTAAGTGCCGGAACAGGGCGGTCGTTCAGCTTGGCAAAGATGATCGCGCCTGTGTCGCCCGACTCGCCTGCCTTTTGAGTGGCCGTTTCCCTGACACGGACATAGAAGGTATGGCTGGAAAGGGGTGCAATACCGGTAAACACATTGCTGTCCTGCCATATGCCGCTGTCCAATTTGTATTCCGCGCCGGTAATAGCGTTTACCGTATAGGTAAAGGTACTGCCGTTACCGGTATAACTGCCGGTCACAATAGGCGCTGTACCGCCGTCCGCCTTTTCTACAACTGCGGTAGCTGCGGAGGTTACATTTCCTTCACAGTTGGCAGATGTGACCGCAATGGTGATGGTTTTACCTATGTCGTCGGAAGAGAGTATATAGCTCTCGCTGTTCGCTCCGGCAATAACGCTGCCGTCGCGTTTCCATAGATAGGACAGCTCGCCCAAATCAGGAATCGCCGGGGTTGTGTTCAGCCCTGTTGTGACCGCAAGCAGCAGTGCACCGTATTTCGGAGTTCCACCGATGGTCACTGTTCCAGATAACGCTGCCTTGTGTGTTTTTACAATGAGCGGCAGACTGGCAGGCGACGATTCTTTGGTCGTGGTACCTTTAAGCCGCATGTAAAAGGTATATTCCGTATCGGGATCGAGACTGCCAAACGCATTGCTGGTTTGCCAGGTGGCGCCGTCCTTCAAATATTCCATGCCTGATACAGTATCTAATGTGACCATATCTGCCGTTTTGTTATAAAGAGTCGGCGCGGCAGGAGCGGCTTGCTGCTGCTTTGCTACCGGGCCTAATCCAGTGGAGGTTATAGCTCCTTCACAGTTTGCAGCTGTCACCACTACGGTAATCGTTTCTCCGATATCGGCAGCCTCCAGTGTATAGAGCGCATTATTTGCGCCTGTGATATCGGTATCGCTGCGTTTCCACTGATAAGAAAGTACACCCAGATTTGAAGCTCCGATTTCCGGCACAGATGTCAAAGCAGACGTATTTGCCGAAAGTTCTTCACCGTATTTCGGTGTGCCGCCGATCGTTACCGTTCCGGATAAAGCGGCTTTATTGGTAATGACTGTCAGCCCTTCGCTGATTGGAGATTCCGCATAGGTTGCTGTTTCCGGATACTGTGCATAGAACGTGTAGCTCGTGTTAGGCGAAAGACCGGTAAAGGAAGGACTGTTCTGCCAAGTTCCCTCTGTACCCAAGCGGTATCTGGCATCCGTAGCTGCGCTCGTCATAGTTTGCAGGGTTACGCTGGATACCGTTTTCTCCACCAATATCGGTTTACCCGGAATTGGTGAAAAGTATTTTACTGTAATAGGCTGGTTGGCAGTTTTGCCGTTTATTGTAATGGTAACGGTGGAAGTACCTCCGGAAAGCGTATCTCCGTTTGCCGGATCAGCGACGATTCCCTTTGCTCCGAAATCAGCGAGGGTTACATCCTCCGTATTGCCGTCACTTTTCGTCAGCGTTACCACAAGACCGTTGAGATTAAGAATATCCCCTTCCTTGTAAGTGAGTGCGTACGGAGAAGTCTTGATCGCTATAGAACTCACCGGTGACGGATTGACGGTCAGTGTAAAGTTCAAAGTCCCTTTCTTGCCGGAAGGGTGAGAGGCCTCCAATGTGACCGGATAGGTTCCCGCAGTAAGCCCTGCGGCTATGTCCAGTTTTTTCGTCGTATCATTCCATGTTATTTTGGCATCACCTGACTTGACAAGTACACCAATAGGCTCAGTGCCCGTAATGGTATACATCCCGGTTGAGGCAGCCGCATACCCTTCTTCCAAAGTCATGCTGGTGGGGCCGGCAATCGTCGGCACTGTCGCCTCGCTCAGGACTGTCACCTTTGCTCTGTCCGAATATGCCCAAATGCTGCCGCCCTTAATGCTGGCTTTGCAGAAATAGTAATGGTCTCCCACTGCCAGAGACGTTGGAAGTGTAAAGCTGGCGTTGGTCTCACCGTCAAGTATATCCGGACTGCCGTATCCGTCGTTAACCGTATGGTACCACTGATAGCTGAGGATTTCCCCCGGAGAGGACGCAACCGCTGCCGATAAGGAGCCGCTGATATAGCCGACTGCCAGTGTGGCTGCCTCCGGCTGTCCGGCAAAAGCAATCCCGTTTCTGAGCACCGGCTGGTAAACTGCCTTATTACCTGCCTCATCCTGAACTACCACGTTGAAGTAATAAGTGGTACCGGCGCCCGGCCATGCGGCAGAATAGCTGTCGGTATCCGATGTTCCTCCGTAGTTTTGCAGCGTTCCATTGCTCTCACAGTCCTGTACCGTACTGATATTGTCGGCAGTGGAGCGGTAAACGTAATATTTCAGTCCGGTTTGGCTCGATACATTATCCGTTGCTTTTATCCAGCTCACTAGTATCCTTTCAGGAGAGAAGAAGTTTGACGCAATTTGAAGCGCCCCCGCTGCTCCCGGAACAGGAGCCGTTGTATCCGCTACCGCAGACACGTTCACCCTGGCCACATTGGAACGGACCGAGGTCGTTCCTGCGCTGACCTCACAGAAATAGTAATAGGTTCCCGCCAAAAGGGTTGTCGGTATAGTAAAGCTGCTGCTATTTGCTCCTGAAATTGCCGTACCGCCGGCATTGGAATCCGTTGCGCTTTGATACCACTGATAGCTTAAGGATCCGGACGGCGTTACTTCAGCCGCTACCGAAAGTGTACCGGAAATGCTGCCCACGATGACGTTTGTGATAGAAACAGGATCTTCTGTGATACTGATGAACGCTGGAGGTGCCGCCGCGCCGAATACTTTCAGCGAAGGCAGATTCCCTTCCGAAATATCCCATATGGCGGGATCCCAGTTCAGATTAGAGCTCCCCCAGGTTGCAGCCGTAATCCACTCTTCTTCGGACTTGGATACTCCGTCCTTATTGTCAGCACTTCCGCCCACAACAACCTCATTATTTACCTTCATAGCACCGGAAGCATAATTATTGGTCGTTGTTGGCGCACCGCTTTTTAAGCCGAATATCCTGCCGGAATTGTCGTTAGTGCCCTTGATGCTACTATTCAGTGCCGCACAGTTACGAATACTTGCACTGCCGGCTATAGTTCCCGCAATCCCTCCGGCGCTATAGCTTTTATCTGCTGTGGCAGCAATACTTCCTCTGGCATAGCAATTTTCTATGGAAGCCGTCAGCGCTCCGGCAATACCACCGATATTATTTTGACCGGTAACATTTACGGTGCTGACACAATTTCTAATATTCCCTCCTGACGCAAAACCGGTAATTCCACCTATTCTGATACCTCCATTAACAGAAATCATACCGCTGACATAGCAGTTCTCGATAATACCGCTACCCATATTACCCACAATTCCGCCGGTATAGTGACTCTCACTAAGCTGGATGGAAATCCCCTCAAGCCGCAAATTTTTAACTGTGCCATCCACAACAGTGCTAAACAATCCACAATTGCGGCCATCTTCCACTCCCGTAATTTCCAATCCCGTAATCGTTTTTCCATTGCCGTCGAAGGTACCGCTAAAGGAAGGACTATTACCTATAGGTATCCATCCGGTACCGCTTTGATAAGCTGACAGATCGATATCATTGGTCAGCTTGATGCTTTTACCTGAAAAGTTATCTACTCCTGATGAGTCCGCATTTGTTAACAGCTGTGCCAGCCCTGCAAGTTGGTCAGCAGTGCTGATTTCAAATGATGAGGCACTTATATTATACCAGCTCGTATCCGGCGTTCCCGCCGCCATAATCCCTCGCAGCATCATTGCCGCTGTAATCGGAAGAGACTGCACCTCGGACAGCATGCCATTTTCATTTTCCACCGCAAGGTACGCGGTGTATTGCTTTTTGGCATCCAGTTCTGCGGTAACAGAGACTGTGATTGCCGAGTCTGCGAGGATAGCACCGGTTTCCTTTACTGCTTCCTCATCCGGCGCTTTCACAGCCTGTGCATCAGGTGTATCTGCTTGTTCCTCATTGATCAGGCAATAATAGGTCCCGGCCTGATCGGATTCGAAGATCAGCTCTGCGCCATCTGACGTAAGCTGCGCCGCAAGCAAAGAAACCACCGGCGCAGCTTGTTCGCCCATGGCTGTTGTGAAATTCTCGGATACGATGCTGTCTTCCGGCCCACCTTCTATTACCGCTATACCATACACCGTATACGCCGTGTTGTACAAAAGGCCCCGGGTATCAATTGCTACCGGTAAACCAGCAGTTATCTTGAATGATTCAGATGCTTTCAGACTGTCCACGTCCGGTTTGTCCTTTGCTGTTTCCTGTATGAGATAATATATTGTGCCATCCTGATCGGAAGTAAACTCAAGCGTTGTGCCGCTGTCTGTAATAGCACTTACTTCAATCGTAAATACAGGCGAAGCGCTGCTGTCTATGCTTGCACTTTCCCCAGACGCAGGCGCCGGCTCTCCACTGCTGTCCGCACTCAGGCTTTCACCAGACGCAGGTACCGGCTCCCCACTGCTGTCCGCACTCAGGCTTTCACCAGACGCAGGTGCCGGCTCTCCACCGCTGTCCGCACTCGGGTTTTTACCAACCGCTGATACCGGCCCTCCACTGCTGTCCGTGCTTATGCTTGCCCCTTCAACCGCGAACACGTTCGCGGGAAGGGTATTCAATACCAGCAGAACAGCCATGCAAAGAAACGCTGCTTTTTTCATTCTTTTTAATACTCGATTCATTCCTTCATCCCCTCTGTCCTCTTCCTGCTCTTCAAGAAGAGACGGCTGCATTTATGACCGCGGCGGGTAATACCCATTGATGCAGATAATATAATTCATTGCCAGATACGGCTGAACATTTGCATGCGGTGCATTTTGCCCTTCTTTGCCCGTCGGTGATAATGTTGTATTTGCTGCTGCCTTATAAATATTTAATGGTTCGAACGAATTATCTGTCACTTTAGCCATAACAGTATTTGCTCCGGGAACGTTCGTTGATCCGTCTTCTGTACTTGCCGGGATTGGATGCGAATGAGCAGGCAACTGATTTGTAGTAAGTGTAACCGTTTCTGCACCTCCCGTTTGTGCCGTGGTATAGATAGATGTTCCGGCACTCTGTCCTGCCCCCACAATAACCCTTCCCGAAAGATTGGGGAGCATGAATGTAGTTCTGCCGTCACCGCCGTATTTGTTCCCGATAAGGGAATATAGCGCCTGATATTGATTAATGTTTAAAGTCTGTCCTTTGCAAAAAAGCCAGCCTACCGGTTCAAAATCTATAGGCCATGCTAAAATTGTTCCAATAAATGCTTCCATTGTTCATTTCTCCTTTACATAAATAAAATTTTCAGTGTCATATTATCCAAATCGCTGAAAGCCTGATTCAGACACACCCGTGAAACGGATTATCTCTTGTTCTTCCGGCGGCACATCGGACAGAAAAGCAAGCTCTTGACTACCGCAAGATAACTGCTTTTTTCTACCGAGGCATAACCGATGACCCATTCAAGAAGGGGGATCCGGCTTCCTCTCGGAAGGATGGGTAAGTTACTGCCGTTTTCCGTAATCAGAATATCGCCCTGAACCGGTGCACGGGCAAAGCCCCCGATTTCTCCGATTACATTGAAGTTTTTATCCCGGTACTGTTCCGACATTTCCTTTCGGGTTACATATCGGATGACGCATCCGCTGCGCGGCTCTACGAATATTCCGCTCCGTCCTGTTTGCGGAACTATCCGGTAGATCATTTCCTTCACCTCCGATCACAAGATTCAGTATACATCCTGATTTTACTTCCTGCGGTCAATAGCGAAATTGACACCTCTAATGCCGAAATTGACAAAAAATACCCTGCCAAAGAATCTGACAGGGTTGATTGGTATGGTATATTTTAAATTTGCCGTCCAATGAGCAATCATTTCGTTTTATGCAATCCTTTTACAGCCGCTCTTCCTCCATACGGGAAAACAGGTATGCATAATACTGCTCTTTTACGTTCTTACTATATTTCCGTGAAATACTGATCATTACCTGCCCCGTTCGCACATAGTTCTCTTTCATTTCCGTTACCTGAAGCAAATTAATCAGAAAGCTTTGGTGGCAGCGGATAAAAAATTGTCCCGGCAGTTCGTTCAGGATTGTCTCCAGCTTGCCATAGCACTGCAGGGTATTTCCATCGGAGAAATGGAACAAAAGAAGCTTGTCCCGACTTTCAATATAAAAAATATCGCGACAATCTACATTATGTACGGAGCCTTTATACCGGATACTGATTTTGTATCCGTTTTCTTTCCGGATTTCACCGAGCGCACGATCTAATACTTTATACAAACGTTCCTGATCGAACGGCTTTTCCAGATAATTGTAGGCAAATACCTCATACGCCTGCGGGTAATGCTCCCTGCTGGAAGAAAGAAATATGATCTTGAGGTCCTCCTGTTTGCTGCGTATCTCCTGTGCTGTCTTAATCCCATCCATTTCCGGCATGTAAATGTCCAAAAATAAAATATCTGCGGAAAAGCTATCCTCCTTCAACTCATCCACCAGTTCTTTTCCGCTGGTAAAGGAGGTGATTTCAAATAAAGGATCATAGGCGCAAAGAGCTTTTGACAACCGTACGATATCTTCCTCCCTATCATCACAAATTGCTATTTGAACCGACATACCTCCACCCCCTCATACAAAATAATTGATATAATTATACCATATTCTTAAACGACTTCCAAATAAATCCAGAATCCTTCCTTAGAAACCATTGCTATTTGATAAATCAGGGATCTGGGACAGTTAAATATAATTTTCAAATATAATTAATGTAACAAATTTAAATTGACAAATTAATCTAATAAAAGTATTATTGACTTAATATAAAGTCAATAACATTGGGAGGGATTTGTATGCCGCGCAATTCGGAAAAAAACGCCCTTGTGCGAGAGGCTAGAAGAAAACAAATACTTGACGCTGCGCTTACTGTCTACATCCGTTTCGGATACCATGGAACTGATATGGATGCTGTGGCCGAACAGGCGGGGCTTGCAAAAGGTTTGCTTTATTATTACTACAAGACAAAAAAAGAACTGTTTGTAGAATTATACACATGGATGTACGAAGAATCCTATTCGTTCTCTGCTGCCCTATTAGACAATGTTGAAAGGCGGAATCCAATTGAGCAGCTTATGTACTATACTTACGGAATGTTTGGAGTAAACCGGTCCGACCTGCGATTTATGCAGTTTAGTATGCGTGTACCTTTTGATGCCTATGCCATATTCGGGCCCGAAAAATGGGAAGAAGGCGCACAAAAATCGGATATGCACAGAAAAGCTCTGACAACTATAATAGAAAAAGGTATGGAACAGGGCTTAATTCCCGAGACAAATCCAGGCAGCGCTGCCAATAGTTTTTGGTCTGTTTTTGTTGCAAATGTCTTTGAGTATTCGAAATTGATGATCGGAAATGAAGTTTCATATAAAAGTGATATTCAAGTTTTTAGAAATGTCGTTCAGTTTTGTTTTCAAGGGCTGGGAGTAGAATATGCCACCTGGAATGCTTATTTAGAAGAAGTGATTGCCGAGAATCGTAAAAAGGAGGAAACTTTATGAAAATTTATAGAAGCAAAAAAGCAGGAAAGCAAATCCATGATACATACAATGAACTGCTTAAGAAGTGGAATGCAGATAAAGAAGAAAAAGATATAACCGGTACCTATGGCACAACCCATATAATCACTTGCGGCGATGAAGGAAAACCTCCGCTCGTACTCTTTCATGGTGTGGGCGATAATTCTGCCCTAATGTGGATTTACAATGCACAAGCACTTTCACGCCATTTTCATATTATTGCGATCGATACCATTGGCGGATCGGGCAAAAGCCTGCCAAACGAGAATTACAATAAAGAGTTCGACGATGCAAAATGGATTGATGAAGTACTATCGGAACTTGCACTCGATAAAGTATATATTGCCGGCGTGTCACATGGTGCCTTTCTGGCACAATATTACGCCCTGCACAGGCCCGAACGGACCGAAAAGATTCTTTGCATGGCCGGTTCAGTCCCTGTCGGCAATTCCAGTCCCATGAAAACCATGATGAAAATATTTTTACCGGAAGCGTTATTCCCGACCAAACAAAATACCATTAAACTTTTGAAAAAACTAAGCGGCGAAAACAGCAGCGTATTCACAGAAAATCCATTCATACTCGAGCATTATCGCGCTTTGTTGAAAGGATTTAACAATATGGCGATGGCTTATCATAAAGTAGAGCCTTTCAGCGATGAGCAAGTTGCGTCTATACGCGATAAAGCTCTTTATCTTGTAGGAGATGAGGACCCTTTTGCCAAGTTAGGCGGAAAAAATGCTTTGATCCGGTATCGGATGAATGCAAAGTTTTATCCTGAAGCAGGTCATGGTATTAATCATGAAATTTCGGATAAAATCAATGACGAAATCATCCGTTATTTTTCTTCCTAGTATAATCCACATGAAATACCTTAATATTTGACGCAGAATAATTTTCTGAGAGTACTATTCCCCAAGCCTCGGCGTAGCGGTGGCTACGCCGAGGCTTGGGGAATAGGGTAGGTTCATTTGAGGACGATGTACTGGTATTCCAATCAATACTTCACATGGAGTAAAAGCAGCTCAGTGCCTTTATCATAGTCTCAACGTCCCGGCTTCCTGCCGTCTCGTAAGCAGAGTGCATTGCAAGCTGGGCAAGGCCGATATCCACCGTGCTGACGGGCACCTGTGCCGCCGAAATATTTCCAAGCGTAGAGCCGCCCGCTATATCGGAGCGGTTCGCATAGGTTTGAAAGGGAACCTCCGCCCGTTTGCAAATATCCTTCATCACCGCTGCTGAAACTGCATCCGTCGTATACTTCTGGCTTCCGTGGTACTTGATGACGATACCGCCATTTAAATAGGGCCGGTTGGTGGAATCCGCTTTTTCCGGATGGTTGGGATGCACTCCATGAGCGTTGTCCGCAGATATCATAAAACTATCCGCCAGCAGTCTGCAATAGCCGCTTTTGGTCAAAGACAGCGCTTCGCATATCCGCAGCAAGGTATCCTGAAGGAAGGTAGAGGCCGCACCCTGTCTCGTCATGCTTCCCACTTCTTCATTATCGAATACGATCATAAGATTTATATTTTCCTTCGACTTCGATGCGAGCATCGCCTGCAAGGAAGCGTAGACACACTCCAAGTCATCCAGTCTGGGAGCAGCGATGAACTCTCCTTCCGCACCTAAGATTCTTCCGGCTTCCCTGTTATATAAAAATAAATCGCTGCTTAAAACATCCTCCGCCTTCACTCCTGCCTCCCCGGCAATCAGGCTCCGGAAGGAATTCCTGCTATCTATTCCTCCATACAACGGAAGCATATCCGTCTGCGCATTGTACTCCATACCCTTATTGATATCCCGGTTCATATGGATTGCCATGTTGGGAATGATGAGCAAATCTCTGTCCACTGCTACTGTCCGGCTGACCAGCCTGCCATTTTCGGCTGCCACTACCCTTCCGGCGACGGAAAGAGGCCGGTCCATCCAAGTTGACATAATCATTCCGCCATAAGGCTCTACGTTCAACTTTACATATTGTTCCTCCACCGCCATTTCCGGAATTTCCTTTATCTTAAAGCAGGGAGAATCGCTATGGGAGGCTATCATATGGAAACCCTTTATCGCCTTCTCCGGTAACTGGAAGGCAATGAGAGAAGAACCGTTTCTATTTACATAATATTTCCCGCCTGCCGAAAGTTTCCATTCCTCATTTTCATTAATCGGAAGGTAACCATCCTTCTTTAACTGCTCCTGCACGTTTTCCACCGCATGAAAGCAGGTAGGGCTTTCTTCTATAAACTTCAACATTTTATATACAGCGTCCATACGCTTTCCATGTTTATCCATTATGGCGTTTCCTCACATTTTCGAACTCTTTTATTTTGACCTTGTTTCAGCTTCCCATCTTACGTTTCAGCTTTCCAATTTATATTTCCGTAACAAGCCCCTTTTCCATCAGAAAGGCCGGATCATAAGACAACTTCGCTTTTCGCAGTCCTTCGTCGCCCGTATCTTCTTCCCTATTGATATAACGATATTCCGACGCCTCATTCAGCACAAACTGCTGATTGATCATAGGATAAGCGCCCTGAATATCGGCAAACGCCTTTTCGATATGAACTACGAACATATCCTCACCGCAGGGCTCTCCTAATGAAAATGCTACTACGCGTCCGCCCGCACGGATAAGTCCGCCCTTTAGCATCAGTGCTTCCCTTTCCTTAAGCGCATGCAGCGTCACACAAAACTCGTTGTGCTTGGGGCCTTTTTCCTCGCATCCGTTCTGGTTTCTCCACTCTTTAGCCATGGCAATACACTCTTCCACGTTTTCATCGGTAATGCGCTCATAGCTCCAATCCGGATAGGCTTCTTTGAAGCGGTTGATATGATTTCGCTTTCCGTGCAGCTTTTTTCCTGCAAGAGAAATCAGGCGCTCCGATTCATAAACATAATCCGCAGTATCTCTGTTATACTCCACCTTGAATCTTCCCGGATATAATCTATCTAATTTCTCAAACTGCTTCGGCGATACCAGATGCAGCTTGAAGGAGGCGTTCTTCTCTTTAAAATATTCCGTAAGAACATTTATTACCTTTTCAAGGTCTCCTTTTCCGAGAGGGCAGCTTATGGAGACCTCCGCCTCGTCAGAGATGAATACGAGCATATCCTCAACCACCGCATAGCGTATATTATAAAAAGGCGACCATAACAGGTTATTCGCAAAGGTAAATTCACAGTTCCTTACCGGCTCCACGTCATAATAGCTTTGAATAATCTCTTCGTCTTCAGTTCCTATCTTTTTCCAATTAATTTCAATCATAACTTCCTCTTTCACCAGATTTTTATCCGTTGTAATTATTTTCACTTTTTTCCATAACAGTATACAGCTAATATATTTTTTTTACACCCTAATCTAACTTTCTTAATTCAAAATTTACCATTTTTTTATAAATGACCGCCGTTATCAGCAGCAAAGATATCATTATCACACTCATTAATATATGATACGCAGCTCCACCGGCCAGGAGAGTCAACACGATTCCCACTATAGCCGCTGCGAATTCCAACAGCATACCTGCCAAGAGCGCGGTTCCCTGTTTCACTACCGATGCCTCATTATCCCAATGGAACTGAGGGAACTTTATATTTATCGCCATACCCATCACCGCAGCAAAAACACAATACGTAAGTGGGATCACAAACATCCATACCGAGCTCATTCCCTGATATCCTAACGCCGCCACGCATAAAATAGCGGCAATAGCGCAGCTTGGAACAGACAAGGTGAGATTTACGAGTATTTTACTGTCGAGTATCACTTTCGTTCTTAGCGGAAGAGATTTTGGAATCCACCACTGCTTTCCTTCCAGAGACAGCGCGCTGATAGTGGTAGTACCTATCATTCCCATCAGAGCCAACAGAAAAGGCAGTATTTTTTCTGCCGCACTCCTTGCCACTTCTGCGACCTCCATCGCGCTCATTACTTTGTCTTTTCCGACAAGCAAGAGAGCGGCTCCCACCAGAATCATCATAATATAGCCGATTGCCGTATTCATGACATAAATAGATGATGAAAAATACCTCCTCATTTCTTTTCCATACATCGCACCTATCTGGCTCCGGCTGTATTGTTTCCCGAGCACATAATTCTTCTTCGCCGTATGGGTAATGAGCGCTGCGCATATGGAGGCGTATTTCCATTGCACCACTCCTGTAAACACTGCAAAAATTCCTGCGGAAACTGCCGCAAAGACGGCAAAAGCAGACGGGCTTCCTTTCACAATGGCCTCCGTGTATAAGTTGGCAAGGGGATACAGATTGTTTATCTGAGCGCTAAGAAGCGATGTGAAATCCGTCATCTGCTGCGTCGTAATCTCTCCTTTCCAAAAGGCCGGATAGAAAGACACTATCAGAATCCCGATAATGAATACCATGGAAGTCACAATCGTCAGAGCGTTCTTGTACTTCATTCTGGCTGCCACTGCCGTTACCGCAGCCCCGACTATGGACGCTACCGTCAGCGGAACGAGAGGCACCAGAAATATGCTGATCACATATACAATATAAAAAACAGCCGGCGCACTCACAAAGACTCCGTAAATAATCCCTGCCGGAAGCATTGTCAGTAACGCCAGAACAAGATTCCCTATATACATATTCAAAAACCGGCTTACCACGATCGCCACAGGACTTATCGGAAGGGAGATCAGCATTTCATAGTTTTTAATCTGAAACAGCATACTTCCTGCCTTTAATATGGTAAACACCAGGATAAGAATGCTGGTTATGGACAATAGGTATGCGGGAACAATATGAGGCAATCCTAGAAAGCAAAGCCCATAGGCTCCTGCACTCATGTAAAAGGCAATTATCGCACCGAGAAAAATGTAGATTCCCAAGAGAAGATATAAGCTGCGCCGCTTCTTTTCATCCTTTGAATGCAAAGTTTCATTGATGCTCATATATTGTAAAAGCTGTATTTTAAGCAGCTTCACGATCTGCATAACAACGGAGCTATTTTTCCTTAGCTGCATCTCCTCCATGCCTTACCACCTCCATAAATACATCTTCCAGAGACTTCCCTTGAGTGAGTTCCTCTGTCTGCCCGGACACGATCAACGTTCCTTCCTTAATAATTGCAACTTTATTGCACAGCTTCTCCGCCACATCGAGCACATGAGTAGAAAAAAATATGGCGCTGCCCTCCTCGCAAAGCTCCCGCATATATCCTTTCAGTAAAATACTGGCCTGCGGGTCCAGACCAACAAAGGGTTCGTCCAGAATTAACAGTGCCGGCTTATGGATGAGCGCTGAAATAATGGCTAGCTTCTGTTTCATTCCATGGGAATAGGAGGCTATCAAATCGCCCAGACTTGCCGTCAGCTCAAAAGCATCCGCATATTTTTTTATTCTGTCTTTTCTCGTCTCTGCGTCTATTCCGAAAATATCTCCAATGAAGCTCAGATATTGGATTCCGGTAAGGTGCTCGTATAAATCCGGATTATCGGGAATATATGCCATCTTTTGTTTACATAATATCGATTCTTTTACTACAGAATGCCCATCAACGAGTATCTCGCCTTCTTCGAAATCGATAATTCCGGCTACCGCTTTAATTGTCGTCGTTTTACCGGCTCCATTATGACCGATGAATCCATAAATATCCCCCCGCTCAATTTCAAGACTTAAGTTGGATACGGCCTTTTTACCGCCCTTGTATGATTTGGTCAAATTTTTTATGCTCAGCATTCTTCCATCACCCCTTCCTATTCATTTTCATCCTCTTCGCACGGAGAAGAGATAAAGGTAAGCCTTCTTACGTTCCTCCCCTTTTCCACCGTACTGCAAAGGTAGGGAGCTATCGCTTCCCCTATTTTTTCCATAACCACCATAAATTCTTCGTCTGTCAAAAGAAGAGTAGAGGTGGAAAGCGCTAAAAAATCCCTGACCGGATCTGCTGTTTCCTTGGAAAAGTATTTTCCAAAAGAGGTCATTAAAGACATAAGCGATGACTGGATCATGTGTTCCACGCTGTCGTTGCTGAATTCACAAGGCTTGCAGCCTTTCATCGCATATGTTCTCTCCACAGTTCCCCTTATCTTCTTCTCTTCCACCACCGTTATGCAATCCGCTTCATATAGCAGCTTAATATGCCGGTATAAGCTTGCCGGCGGAATATCGCTCATCTCCTCCATTATCTGCGAAGGAGTCCCTGAACCATGAATGAGCAAATATTGAATAATCCTGAGCCGTATCGGATTCATAACGAGTTTCGATATATCCTGCTCCATTCCTGTTATCACACTCCTGTCATTTGTTCTCATATTTAATATTATTATCAATAATGATAATGTTTATGCTTTCTTATATTACTTCTTATTAACATATTTGTCAATAACAATATAGCCGCACCTACATTATAGACGGATAGAACAAAAGCTGTGCTGCGCATCCACTTTTTATATAATAGGAACACCTTCCTAATTATGTAAAAAAATACCCTTTTGTATCAATATTTCAATACAAAAGGGTATTCGACAAAATAAGTATAATAAGCACCGACCTATTTCTTAAATTCTTTTATTCCCATCGGCTGCTTAGGTTGATGCAGAACATATACACATCTGCTGTCTGCGGCCACCTCCACAGATTTGCGTGCGATTTTCTCCATCAAGGTTGCTGCTACATTCTTTTCGTTCTTCGTCATGATTTACATACCTCCTTTTTGTGATATTGCTGTTTTATATATTGCTGTTAAGATTAATATCGATATTGTACCTCTTTTTTTTATACTTTCATGCTATATGTTGAAATTCCGGGATAGCATGTCATTTTTCCCCGAGACTTCCATACATGACTACTGTCACCTGAAAGACCCCTCCCTGATCCGTTATCTTCATCTGCCCGCGGTAGCAGGCTGCTGCCTGCTCCACCGACAACAAGCCGAGGCCGTGACCGTCTGCGTCCGGCTTGGTGCTTAAAAACCTCCCCTCCACGTCTCTCCTCCCGCTTCCTTCATAGGAATTTCTCACGGTTATCTGCAGTACCCCCTTGACATAGGATGCATCCAGATGGATGTACCCCTTTCCGGGTTCCAGCTTCCGGCAGGCTTCCAGCGCATTTTCAAGCAGATTACCCAGGATGATGACCAGATGGCTCCCCTGGAATGGCAAGCCTACAGGAAGGAGCACATCCGCTTCAAACGCGATTTCCTCCCTCCGGGCCAGGGCATATTTGTGGTTCACCAAAGAGTCTACTACGATATTGCCGCTGCGAAACGCCTCCGCAGGCTGTCCGGCAATCCCGTCATCCAAAAGGCCCTGCAGGTAGAGCGCTGCATCTTCCGCATCCCCCGCCTGCACCATGCCCAGAATTCCCGACAGATGGTTCTTCATGTCATGCCGCATCCGCCGCAGCTCCAGGTACAGGCTCTCCTGTTCCTGCGCCTGACGGCCGCACAGCTCCAACTGTTGCTCATACAAACAATTCTGTTCCCTCAGCTCTGCATCCCTGGCCATCCAGTCATAAACCTCAAAAATCACATAGCTTACCAGCAGAAGCAGAATACCGGCAGAGACAGCAAAAAAAGAATATTCCCTATGGATATAGGCTATCAGGAATATGTAGTGCATCAGATAGATGCTGCATATCGGAATCACAAGGATAGCCAAGAAATATCGGACCGATACATCCCGGCGGTTCCTGCCCGGCAGACAACGACCGGCAGTAACGGCGAGGATGAACACCGCCATCTTGGATATAAAACTACCTGCCATCTGCAAGCTTTCCCCGCCCATGCCAAATAGTTCCAGCAGGATGAGCACGATAATCTCCACCAGCATCCATACCGTACAGACAAGCACCGAAAAGGCACACCGCCTTTTCAGGCTCCCGCACCCGGAAAGGGATGCCGTGAGAAATACAAGCAGTATATTGCACGCCAGCATCAGATGAGAAGGCAGGGCTGAGCCCGGACCTGAAAATACCTGGAAAACATAATAAAGGAACCAGCCTGCGTATCCCGGCAGAGATTTATGGAGCGGACCGAAAAAAGCCTTCATGCACCGCTGCATAATGAGCAGATGGAGGACCGGCAGGAGCAAATCCGGCAAAAACGGAAAAGGCGTACTCATTCTATCACCGTCTTCCCACCGGCAATCTCGCACAGACGCTGCCGGACAGACTTCTGCCTGTCCTCGCTGATCTTAAGCTCCATCTCCTTTCCTCCAAAGCAGAGGAGGATGCCTGAGAAATTCATATTACGTATGTAATCATAATTGACTAAAAAAGACTGATGGATGCGCAGGAAATAGCTGCGGCTCTCCAGAAGGTTCTCCTCCACATCGTTGAGTTTGCCATAGAACTGTTCCCAGCCTCCATCCCGCAAGAAAATATACACCACCCGATTGCGGCTCTCAAAGTACACAATATCCTTCAAAGCGAGTTTGCGCATTCTCCTGTTAAAATTGAATTGGAAATATACCTCTGTTTCTCCGATACGCTGACAGGCCTCCCGGAAGTAACGCCGGAAACGGTCCGTATCCAGTGGCTTAGAAAGGAAGCGGAAAGGCTCCACCTCAAACAACTCCCGGAGATACTGGTCATATCCCGACACATAGATGAGCAGCACGGACCGATCCATCTCCCGTATGCCGTGTGCTGCCCTGATTCCATCCACATTCTCCATTTCAATATCCAGAAAGATTATCCCGTAACGTTGTCCTTCCCGCATGGCCGCCAGGAGTGTATCCCCGCCAAAAAACACATCCGTCTCCACCTGGATGGCCAGGTCACGGCTCTCCCGCATTACCGCAGTCTCCAGACTACCGGTAAATGTGGTATTATCGTCGCAAATCGCTATCTTAAGCATTTTTCCCCTCTTACTTCCCTCTGGTGCCTTGCAGAAGCCCGTCGACCTCCTTCTGTGCCGTCCCCTGCAATCATCGCACACAGATAACTTCTAAGTTTTCATTCAATCGTCATTGACTAATCAGATAAATAGATCAATACAATTATTATATTCACCTTCCCGCACATTTGCAATATGAGCAAGTCATGTAATGTCAGAAAATGTTACTATTCGTTACTGTTCACACAGTAGCTTAACCCTTGCTGTTAAGCTGCGTAAGAATATGATTCAAGAGATGATTTCTGCTTCGCGGAGCGAATGTAAATGCAAAATTTTTTGCATTGCAGAAATCATGCATTGCTGAAAACGGAGTGACAGTAACTCCCAGCAGCAATTCATGCGCAGAAATGATGCCACGTAGTATTTTGCGCTTGCCAAGCTCGCGTTTCCTGTGAACTCTGTTCATAAAAATATCTTATTCCGGCAGCGCTTGTTGAGCAGCCACTAATTAATAAAACAGACATAACGGAATGATATACATCTTAACACCCGCCATGTCTGTTTCGGAGAGATAATTCTACTCAAATACTATTCGGTTGACTAAATATTTTCTGTATTCCTCCTGTTCTTTTCAGATGTTTCCATCGATAGCTCCCCTTGGTAAATCTTTAATATTTTATTTTTCATTGCAAAAATCATTATCGCGCAAGGCAGGAACGGAAATACTGCAAACGCGGTATCAGAAGATTCCGGCGTAAAATAACTGCTTAGGTTCGCTACCCCGGATGTCACCACCAGAAGAGGGGCAATAAAAATCAGGGGAATGATTTTAGAACGCTCATTCCTTTCGGTTCGCTTAGGTGCAAAACTGTAATAACACAGTTTGTTTGATCAGGCTTTCCTTACTCATAGCGCAGTTTTTCTGCCATCCATAATCCTATTTCCAGGAAAATAACTGTCTCGATCAAAGAAATAATAAGGATCATATAATCAGGCTGTGCACTCATGGCCACGGCAGGCTTCAACATGACTATAAATGGATGTATCAGCAGCAATTCAGTGTCTGATGTTCCCAATGCCATACCGCTCAAAAATCCTGACACGCCTATGCCTAAGGGAATCCACATATTTTCGGATCTGGACGACACCAAAAGCATAAAGGACAGCACCGCATTGATGTAAGAAGGGAATAACCGGCAAAGATTACCAGCGTTTTCATTTCAAAGGAACCTTTGGGCAAATCATTCATTCCTATTCTCATTAACGCCAGATTCTGAAAAGAAACCACCAGCAAAAACAACACGGTCAAAATCAAAAATTTACATAAATACATTCCTGCAACGCTTACGGGAGGCATATGGATTCTTTTTATCGCGTTACCTTTAAACTCCATTTCATAAATCATACAGGCAGCCACCACAATGCCGAACATATTCAGCACCATGATCATGCCATATAGCTGCGTCAGCAGAACATCCATAGGGGCAAGCGGCAAAGCGAGCAGGGTATCTTTTCGCACGAAGAAATTGATAAAGGCGTACACAGCCCCCAGAACGCCCACTGCCAGTAATACCGCAGTGACGCCGGTCCGTTTCTCCTTGCGAAGCTCAATTGCAAGCATTCTCATAGTTTTGCCTCCTTCTTTCTGGCAAAATTGTCCTTTTCAATGATGGATAAAAACATATCTTCCAAATGGTCCGCCGCAAAGCTCTCCTGCGATGCACGTCTTTGCAAGTCCTCCAACCTTCCTTCGAATAGCAGGCTCCCATGATTCAGGATTCCAATGTCATCTGCGATCAGTTCAATTTCAGACAACATATGGGATGAAATCAAGATAGTACAATTATAAAGTGCTGGTAAGCTTCTCACCAAACTGCGGATTTCGTGAAAGCGGACACGGGGAAAAATGACATGATATACCGGAATTTCAACATGTATTATGTCAATCCTCACTTTTCCTCTATAATAGATACGAGGTGATTCTATCATGGAATATTTATCAAACAGATTAACGGATTACATATTAAAAAAAGGCGCTATCAAGGAAGAAAATTATGATGTCTACCAGTATGGATTTCAATGCTTTTTAGAAATTTCCATCAGTGTTGTATGCAGCATAATTATTGGCTTGTCTCTCGATATGATGCTCGAATGCATATTATTTTTTCTTTTTTTTATTCCGATGAGATCTTACAGCGGCGGAATACACATGGAAACTTATTTTGCCTGCCTGTTTTTCTCATGCATTATACTTATATCTACTTTATTGGCAGTAAAATACCTGGCCATTCCATGGATTATCTCTTTTCTTATTTACTTAATATGTGCCATTGCAATAAAAATAATCGGCCCTGTTAACCATCCTAACAGAGAGGTAGATGGTCAGGAGAATCGTTTATTTATCAAAAGAACTGATGTAACCTTATTCCTCAGTCTCGCTATCGCTGTTGCATTTATTCTGACAAATAACGCAAGATATCTTTTTCTTCAATCTATTGTATTTTTATTTATGTTCATTACCTCATTAGCCGGAAAGATAAAATATTATAAAAATTCATCACCAAATGACTGAATCATTACGCGTATATTCATTTTCTATTTCACGAACTGTACATGCTTCAAGAAACCGGACTTATTGCGGCTTCTGTTTCTTCTTGCCGCAATAATCCGAAGTGCTCACTTTATACACGCATACACTGTTCGCCTGCACCTCGTTGAACTCTACCTCTCTATCCGCCTGATGCTTCATCAGAAGGGAAAGAGCCTTGCATTTTTCCTTCGTATCTTCTATAAATTCCACGCTGCCCGTACCTATAATGCTGGAGAAGTAATAGCCGCTGTTACAAGGCGTTTCCGCATGTACAGGCATTCCTTCCCTGGCGATATCGAAGCATACACTGCTGTTTTTATGTAAAATATCCAGCTTTTTGCCTTCCTTTGCGCTATGAAAGTATAAGGTCAGCTCATCCGCGCCAAGTTCATAACCGAAGTTCAGCGGAACCACATACGGCCTTCCATCATCTACCATAGCCAGATGGCAGACTTTGCATGCTTTTATTATTTCTTCTATCGTTTCTCTATCGGTCACTTCTCTGTCTTTTCTTCTCATGGTTTCACTCCTTTTGTACTTTGTCTTTTTTCTTGTTTCCCACACCACAACATAACGTCCTGACGTGAGAAGCTGTAATACAATATTTTTCACTTTTACGTTAAATTTTGATGCATAATTATATCACTAAGTATCTGTCCATGCCTTCGCAGCATATGAATTGTTAAGGAAAAATATGGGCAAATAAAGAGAAATATAATTATATTATTGTTTCGGCATGCAATTCATGCCGCATGCCGTAGGCGCTGCCGCGCAGCCGCCCAGAGCGCTTTCCCTAAGCTCGAAGGGGAGGCTCCTGCCTACACGATACATCACTTGTACCATCTCGTCAAAGGGAATCAACTGCTCGATTCCTGCCAGTGCTTGCTCCGCATTCAACAGCGCGTTGGCAGCACCGATAGAGTTTCGGTTCTGGCATGGATTTTCCACCAAACCACCGATCGGGTCACAGACCAATCCTAAGAGATTGGATAAAGCTCCGGTCGCTGCACTCAATGCCTGCTCAGGCGTTCCGCCCATTATTTCCACCGCGGCGGCCGCCGCCATTGCTGACGCGGAGCCGACCTCCGCCTGACATCCCGCCTGTGCGCCCGCAACAGAAGCATTGCGCATCAGCAGATATCCCACCGCTCCGGCCGTGTAAAGAGCATCCATCACCTTTTCGTCGGAAAGGCCCAGTTCCTCCTGAAGCGCCAGCAGAACCCCCGGAAGAACACCGGAAGATCCCGCCGTAGGAGCAGCTACGATAACTCCCATAGAGGCATTCACCTCCAATACCGCCATGGCATAGGTCATGGCCTTGGATATTGTCGCTCCGCAAAGCGACTTTCCCTCGGCCCGCAGCTTATCAAGCTTTTTCGCTTCACCGCCGATCAGTCCGCCCATGGAGGATATTTTGTTTCCTAACGGTTCCTTCGCAGAAACCCTCATAATATCAAGCGATTTCGCCATCTTGCGGTCTGCTTCCTGCTCCGTAATTTCCTGCAATTCCATTTCCCGTTGCTTCATAATCTGTGAAATAGGCAGACCATTCTGCCCGCACAGTTCCAACAACTCTTTACCGTTTCGAAAATCCATTTCTTTTTTCCTCTACATTATAATTTTCAGACCTGTACTAACATCACATCGGATACGTAAGGATTTTCCTTGATACATTCCAGGGCTTCCTCCGGTATCTTTTCATCCGATTCCACCACCGTATAAGCCGCCGCACCCTTTTCCTCCCGGAATAAGCGCATAAAGGCGATGTTCACATTGTGATCGCTCAAGCTCTTCGTAATATGGGCCGCCACTCCCTGCCTGTCGCTCTGGCTCACGATAAGAGTGCTGTATTCCCCCGTGAATTCCACGTCCACCCGGTTTAACCGGACAATTTTTACTTTTCCTCCGCCAAGGGATACTCCCCGAACGAACAGCTTCTTTCCATCCTCGCCCGCGATGTGCATATCCGCCGTATTCGGATGCACGTCCTCTTCCTCGGAGACGGAGAAGGAATATTCGATCCCTGCCTCCTTCGCCAGCGCAAAAGAATCCCTGATTCTTAAATCGTCGGTTTCATATCCAAGGATTCCTCCCAGAAGTGCCCGGTCAGTTCCATGTCCCCGATAGGTCTTTGCAAAGGAACCGTATAGGGTAAAATCTACTCTTTTTATCCTTCCCCGAAACATTTTCTGCGCCAAGAGCGCCATGGATACCGCTCCCGCCGTATGAGAACTGGAAGGTCCCACCATGTTCGGTCCGATTACCTCAAATACGCTGATTCCTGTCATATCTATTCCTCTTCTCCCGATTACGTTTCTCCATTCTTAATTGCCTCCAAGAACCGTTCTCCATATTTTCTATATTTAAATTCTCCCACACCGGATACCGTCAGCATTTCTTCCTCCGTCTGAGGTCTTACCACGCACATATGACTGAGTGTCTTGTCCGAAAATACAATATAGGGCGGCACCTTTTCCTCTCTGGCAATTTCCGAACGAAGCGCACGAAGACCTTCAAACAGCGTCTCCTCTCTTCCGGAAAACTCTCCTCCGGCAAATGCACTTTTCCCGCCCCTTTTGCTTTTTTCCATCTTTGCCGGATGTTCTTCTTCCTTCGGCATCTTCATAACGACGATATCGTCTCCGGCAAGCACCGCCTTCCCCTTCTCCGTCAGCTTCACAACGGCATACTCATCGCTCGTCGCCTTCAAATATTCGCTTAGAAACAGATAATTCAACACCTGACGCAGCTTAAATACCGGAACCTTCGCCAGTTCTCCGTAATAAGGGTTATGATTCATCCCATAGCCGCGTATCTTCGCCGTATTCGCTCCGTGCACCGCATCTATGATAACGCCGCTTCCATATCTCTGGCCGCATGTCTTCACACATCCGATCAGCGCCTTCGCAATATCTGTTACATCCGTCTTCTCGAACTTGCTTAAGCAATTAGAGCAATTACCGCAATAGTTCTCCTTATATTCCCCAAAATAACGTAAAATATAATCTCTCAGACACTCGTTGGTAAAGCAGTAATAGGTCATCTTTCTAAGCCGCTCCCTGTCCCGCTCCATAACTACTTCACGAATAGACTCATCCAGTGCTTCATTGTCCTGATTGTGATCGATAAAAAACTGGTTCGTCACCACGTCCTGCCCTCCGTAAAGCAGGATGCACTCCGCCGATTCCCCGTCTCTTCCCGCCCTTCCTGCTTCCTGATAATAGCTTTCCATATTTTTAGGCATATTATAATGAATTACGTAACGGACATCCGATTTGTCGATTCCCATTCCGAAAGCGTTGGTAGCCACCATGATATCCTTTCTTCCGTAAATAAATTCTTCCTGCCCCGTCTTTCTCTCCCTGTCGGAAAGCCCTGCATGGTATTTCGCCACAGAAAATCCATCGTTACGAAGCCTTTCAAAAACCTCCTCCACCATTTTTCTCGTGAGACAATATATAATGCCGCTTTGTGAGGGGTGAAGCTCCAAATAGTTTTTCATGGACGCATACTTATCCTTTGGGGACTGTACCGCGAAATAAAGATTGGGGCGGTCGAAGCCCGTGGCAACTATCATAGGATTTTGAAGTGCCAGAAGATAAACGATATCCTCACGCACCTCCTTCGTCGCCGTAGCCGTAAAAGCACTGACTACCGGACGGGACGGCAGTTTATTTATGAACTCCTCTATTTTCAAATAGCCGGGCCGGAAATCCTGCCCCCATTGGGATACGCAATGGGCCTCATCCACTACTACCATGGAAATCTTTACATTCAGGGCAAAATCCAAAAAGCTTTCCGTTGCAAGGCGCTCAGGGGCCACATAGATGATCTGATACCTACCGTTCTTCGCATATTCAAGCGCTTTAAAATATTGGTTAGAGGTCAGCGAGCTGTTCAAAAATGCCGCGTGTACTCCTGCCTGATTCAGTCCCTCCACCTGGTCCTTCATTAGCGAGATTAACGGCGACACCACAAGAGTAATTCCCTCCATGATAAGAGCGGGCACTTGAAAGCATATGGATTTCCCCGCCCCCGTAGGCATCACTCCAAAGGTATCCCTTCCCTCCAGAATACTGTCCACCAGTTCCTTCTGCCCTTCTCTGAAGGTATCATATCCAAAATATTGCTTTAAAACTTTTTCTGATATTTCCATGTAATTCCTCTGCTTTACTCTTTTTTCTTTTCCCTGTTTTCTTTTTTACACGTCCTGTATATCGTGCTTATTTTTATTATTGGCTGTCTTTTGCTGCAAATATCCTGCAATATCCCTGTTAAGAGAATCGCTTTTCATCGTTATCAGCAATTCTTCGACTGCTGCCAGACTCGAAATGGCACATAGTATAATTGCCGTCTTTTCCATTCCGGCCAAAAGATATATCAGCGGAAATGCAAACAGAAAAAATCCTGCTGCCTTATTTAATACCGTATGTAAAAAAGCCGCCGTATGATATTTTACAAAGCCGATGGAGAGGCTGACCAAACGTAAAAGTGCAATGGCTCCAATCCATGCCGCTATCCATAATTTCCACGGAAGAAGGGGAATGAAGATAATGAGCATCACAGAAAGAAAAATGAAATCGGCCACACTGTCCAGCATAGCCCCCGCCTCAGTTGTGTTTCCCGTTTTTCTTGCAATAAAGCCATCCAGCATATCGCTCAGCCCGCATAAAAAATAAACGGTAAAAAAAGAAACAGTCAGTGGTTCTAAAAAGCATAGACAAATCGTTCCCGCAATTCTAAAAATAGTCATTATATTTGGTAGATTCTTAATGTATATCACCTATCTCTCTATCATAATTGGTTCATAGCCTGTCTTAATCGAATAATGTCTGCCAATCCGCATCCCGATATGCTTCGAAGCACATCTTGATCTGTTCCTCATTATTCTTCTCCCCAGCCAGTCCGGGCAGTTCGTCCTCGGCAAAATAGCCGCTTCCTATCGTCTCGGTATTCTCCGTAAATTCGCCGTCCAGCACGGAACAGAGCACGAATATCTTGCACACCTTATAGGCATAAACAGGCAGATTATGTTTTTCCCTATCCTGCACTGCGATAATCCTATCGGCACTCACAGTCAGCCCCGCCTCTTCCTTCACCTCTTTTATCGTATTTTCCTTTACGGATAAGCCCACATCCACCCAGCCGCCGGGAAGTGACCACGTACCATTCTTCTCCTGGACAAGCAATATTTTATCATCCTTGAAAATGGCCGCACGGGTATCCAGCTTCGGCGTCTGATAGCCGATTTCGTTACAAAACAGGTCCTTTACACTCTCCAAAGGTAACCCCGACTGTAAGCTTACCATTTCCGCCGAAATCTCCCTTATCCGGTTAAAACGTTCGATATCGAATTCATCTTTGCAGTAATATAGGGCACCTTGTGCGATGCTTTGCAGTTCCACCGCCCATTCCAGCAATCTATTCTTCATTTGTCCTTCTCCACTCTGTTTTCAGCAATCCATACCATGCCTCGTCGCATATCCCTTGATTGTTTCTGTCGGACTGACGCAACGTTCCTTCATAAACGAGTCCGCATTTCTCCATGACCTTGCCTGAATAAGGATTCCGCGGGTCGTGTCTGGCATCGATACGGTTTACTTCTACCACTTCGAACAAATATGGGATTACCGCTAAAAAAGCTTCCGACATAATTCCCTTGTTCCAGTAATTCTTTCCGATACAATAGCCGATATGTACGGACTCCGCCTTTTCATTGATATTAACTACGCTGATACCGCCTATGACCCGGCCGATTTCCTTTAATTCGATTCCCCAGGAATAAAAGGTAATATCCTTTTCATAATTATCTACATTGAACTGCATATAACCTTTTGTGGTCTCAATACTTTCATGGGTGGGCCATGTAAGGAATCTCGTAACCTCAGCATCGCTGGCCCAATTATGATACACATCTTCCGCATCGCTTAGCTCAAATCTACGGAGAACAAGTCTCTTCGTTTCCAATCTTATCGTTCCCGAATGCTTCATTTCATTCCCTCCAACCTTTTTCACTGCTTTCCAACAGCGAGTTCAACTGCTTTCCTCGCATGTATCTGCGTCGTATCGAAGATCGGTAAAGACGTATGTTCCTGACGAATCAACAACCCGATTTCCGTGCATCCTAGAATGACTCCCTGGGCACCTTTCCCTGCAAGCTGTTCTATGATTCTTAAATATTCTTTTCTCGCTTCTCCGGAAATAACTCCGAGACACAGTTCATCGTATATTATACGATTGACAATTTCCACATCGGCATCCGTTGGAATCAACACCTCTATTCCAGCATCGATGAGCTTCTCCTTATAGAAATCCTGCTGCATCGTATATTTGGTTCCCAAAAGGGCAACTCTTTTTATATTATTTGTAAGGAGCTCATCCGCTGCTGCTTTTGCAATATGTAAGATAGGAAGGCCTACCTGCGCCTGAATCTGCGGCACGACCTTGTGCATCGTATTCGTGCAGATTACGAGAAAATCGGCTCCGCCTTTTTCCAGGCGCTGCGCCGCATCCACCAGTATATCCGCACTTTTCTCCCATTCTCCTTTTGACTGACACTCTTCGATCTCCTGAAAATCCACGCTGTACAAAAGGATTTTGGCGGAGTGAAAGCCTCCCAGCCGCTCCTTTACCATTTCATTGATCAACCGATAATAAGTAACGGTGCTTTCCCAGCTCATTCCTCCAATCAAACCGATTGTCTTCATAAATTCGCTCCTCTCATTCCGGGTTCTAATGCTTGTAATTTTTCTTGCTTTTTTCAGTATATCACTCAAGCCGCACAATTGAACATCATAAATATAAATAAATTCCTTTTCAATCCTTTAGACTGTTACTGTTCACTCCGTTCACAGTAACGCATGATGTTCTGCAATGCAAACTTTTTGCATTTAAATTCGCTTCGCGAAGCAGAAATCATCTCTTGCATCACGTTCTTACGTAGCTTAACAGCAAGTGTCAAGCTACTGTGTAAACAGT
>JAEZRJ010000025.1 GCA_023412855.1 Bacillota bacterium
GATAAAAAGTATTGCAAAAATACGTCCACACTCCGGATATCACGAACTGTATGGCTGTCACCTGCAGCATAGGCCCTATCGGAGCCAACCAGTTTCTCATAAGGGAAATTTGAAAATAAGATATTACGTTTACAGCCAAAAAAGAAAATATCTGCGAGAAAAAGACCTCTGAGGGCTTCAAATATCCGATTTTCAATCCCCCGTAGGTATTGGTAAAAAAGAACAAAAGAACAAAATAAATACCTATAATCAAAATATGTCCGTTAATATAAAACTTCAACTTCAACAATACGAGAGGATAATAGCCTTCAAACCAAAAATAAGCATAAACAGCCGTTTGCAGGCAAAGACCCAGCAGCGAAAGCTGTAATATGATAATTCTTTTCAAAGATTCTACATGTTTCACAAATGCACCTCGTCCCTTATGTTTATATCCGCCTCAATACCGCTCCAAATGCCCATAAGACGAAATTATATATGCTATAGGGTAAAGACAGCTTCTCTTCCCTTCTATATAGGTTCCAGATTCTCTTTATCGCCGCAATCTTGTTGGAAGAAAGGGATTTTCCCGGTCTTCTGTAGATTACGAGTACCTCGTTAAGCCCATAAGCAGTATATCCATTTCTCAGGATTTTCCACCAAGTTGCCGTATCCTCGCTCTTCACATCGGGCATTTCTATCAGTGGCTTATCGATTTTTTCCGTATCGAACAACACTGTAGATGTAAAGATAACAGTCCTTGAAAGAGCCTCCTTATAGGTAAGAACTTCCGGCACCGTCACTACCTTCCCGGTTCCTTTCGCCTGCTCATCTCCGAATTCATAGCCGGTAAAAACAAAGGCGGCCTCTTTCTCCTCCATAAATCGTAGCTCTTTTTCCAACTTCGCAGGAAGCCACACATCGTCGGCGTCCAAAAAGGCGATAAAACGTCCTTTCGCCTGGGAAATTCCCGTATTACGCGCCTTTGCTGCCCCTTCATTTTTCTCCTTCGCAATGAGGCGGATTCTCTCATCCCTGCGGCAAAAGACCTCCATTTTCTTCCTGCCATCGTCCCCAGAGCAGTCGTCCACCAGCAAAAGCTCCCAATGCCCATAGGTCTGACGGCATACCATTTCAATCGTATCTTCTATATACGCTCCGGCATTATATACCGGTACAATAATGCTGACCAACTTGTCCATCAGACTTCCCTCTAAAAATAATTGCTATATTTCTTCCTTCACAAGATAAATCGGCCTTTTTTTCACTTCCATATACGTCTTTGACAAGTACTGTCCGACGATTCCGAGGCAAAAAAGCTGTACGCCGCTCACCAGGGATATGATACATACCAAGGAGGGCCAGCCTGAGGTAGGATCGCCGAATATCATCTTGCGCACAATGATTACAATGATAAATAAAAAAGCGAAGCCACAGAACAACACTCCCATAATTGACGCGATAGCAAGAGGAACTGTGGAAAAGGCCGTAACTCCGTCAAGGGAATATAGAAACAGCTTCCAGAAAGACCACTTCGTCTCGCCCTTTTTGCGCTCGATATTTTCATATTCCAGCCACTTCGTCTCATAGCCTACCCAGCCGAAGATACCTTTCGTAAAGCGGTTATACTCCGTCATGGAAAGAATGGCGTCCACCACATTCCTTTTCATTAACCGATAATCTCTCGCTCCATCCACGATCTCCGTACGGGAAATGTGGTTCATTATTTTATAAAACAGTCTGGCGAACCAAGAGCGTATGACAGGCTCGCCCTTTCTTGTCACCCTCCGCGTCGCCACCGAGTCATAACCTTCGTCGATATATTGAAACATCTCCGGTAAGAGCGAAGGCGGATCCTGCAAATCCGCATCCATCATCACCGCATAGTCTCCTCTCGCTTTCTTAAGTCCGGCATAAATAGCCGCTTCCTTCCCAAAATTCCTGGAAAAAGACAAAAGATGCGCCCGCGGGTCTTTGGCGTTCAATTCCTTTACCTTGTCCGCCGTTTTATCCTTAGAGCCGTCATCAATATAAAGAATCTCTATCTCCAGACCCCTATTCTCCAAAAACTGCTCATTTTTCATCAATTCGTTATAAAAATCAAAAATATTTTCCTCTTCGTTATAGCAGGGAACAATTACGCTAAGCAACTCCATTTCATACCTCTTTTTGTCCGCGTTTTTCATGCTGCTTACATACGGTACCATTCTATCATATATTTCCAAAAATCACAAGAAAGTGTAAAAGGATGACCGAAGCCATCCTTTTGCTTTTTGTTTTATAGTTCACCATTTTCCATATCCAGATTTATTTTATCTGCAATCTGAGCGATATATTCACTGTTGGTAGGCCGTGTCTGGCCGGTCAGTATTGAATAACCGAATAATTCCTCAAAGGTTTCGGGATTTCCCCGCATCCAAGATACCTCGATGGCATTACGAATGGCTCGCTCCACCTTCTGGTCCGTCGTCTTGAACTGCTTTGCAATCTCAGGATATAAAAGCTTGGTTACGCTTCCTACCACTTCCATATCCTTTTTCGCTATAATGATTGCCGCACGCAGGTAATGGTATCCCTTTAAATGTGCAGGCACTCCCATATCGAGCATTATTTTGGTTACGTGTTTTATCAATTCTGCATCTCTTAATCCGTCAATATCCACGATAAAATTCCCCACATAATATATATACGATTTCTTATATTGTTACCGAAGCCCGCTTATTCCGGCAATTTCCTGCAAAATTCATCATACCATATGCCGGTTTTTCTGTAAACCTTAAAGCGTCGCGTAGGTTACTGTTCACTCCGTTCTCAGTAACGAATGATTTCTGCATTTAAATTCGCTTTGCGAAGCAGAAATCATCTCTTGCATCACGTTCTTACGTAGCTTAACAGCAAATGTTAAGCTACTGTGTTAACAGTAACTCGCGTAGCTCACTAAACGCTACTCTGTTTATAAATATTCGTTCTTGCCCTGTTCTTCCAAAATCTCCACGATCTTCTTCACATCCTGCGCTTTGTTCTTGTCACAGACCAACACTGCATCCTCTGTCTCCACAATGATAACATTGTCCAGTCCGATAGTAGCGATCAGCTTATTCCTGCCATAGGCAATGCAATTTTGGGAACCGATATGAATCTGCTCCCCGTAGACTACATTGTTATTTTCGTCCGCATCATACAGTGTATCCAGAGCGTCCCAGCTTCCAACATCGCTCCAGCCGAAGTCGCCTTCCAGCATAATTACATTATCCGCTCTCTCCATAATTCCGTAATCAACAGAAATCTTCGGAATAGTCGGGTATACCCTGTCAATAGTTTCCTTCTCCTTATCCGTGCCGATAGCTTCTTCAATTTCTAAAAGACACTCGTATACGTCGGGCAGAAGTTCTTCGAAATATTTTAGTATAACGGAGGTTTTCCATACGAACATTCCGCTGTTCCAAAGATAACAGCCTTGCTCCAGGTAGGACTTTGCCGTAGAAAGGCTGGGCTTTTCCACGAAATCAGCTACCGGATACGCTGTTATGCGCTTGCCGCTCTCTTTGCTTATCGCATGGCCAACTTCCTTCACCTTTTTGTTGTACTTAATATAACCGTAGCCAGTAGCCGGATTCGTAGGCTTGATTCCTATTGTCACCAGTCTGTCGGTCTTTTCCGCCAGTTCCATTGCATAATCCATAACCTCTGCATATGCGGTGCCGTTTTTAATGTAGTGATCCGATGCCAGTACACACATCACTCCGTCTCCGTACTTTTTACGGATTTCTATCGCAGCATAGCCGATGCACGCCGCAGTATTTCTGGCCGCAGGCTCGGACAGAATATGCTTTGCCTCAAGCCTTCCCTCCGTTACCTTCTCCATTAAATCCGCCTGCACCGCGTTCGTAACGATATAGATGTTCTCTCCCCGAACGCTTTTTTTAATCCTGTCGATGGTTTCATTTACCATCGTATCCTTACCCGTGAGATTCAATAATTGCTTCGGTACTTCCCTGCGGCTTAAAGGCCAGAATCTGGTTCCGCCTCCGCCCGCCATAATTATGCCGTATCTTTCCATGTCGTCGTTTCCTTCCGTTATTTATCTTCCAACCATTCTTGCACTGTCTATGTTTTCCTTAAACCATTGGTACGCCAGCCTTACGCCTTCCTCTAAATCAACCTTATGCTTCCAGCCCATGGCATGGAGCTTATCCACGTTAGTGAGCTTTCTGGGCGTGCCGTCCGGCATGTCCTTGTTCCATACGATTTCGCCTTCAAATCCTACCGTACGGCAAACAGTCTCTGCCAGCTCCCTGATGCTGACTTCTTTTCCTGTTCCTATATTCACATGCTGCTCACCGCTGTAGTTTTCCAATAAAAATACACAGGCATCCGCCATATCATCCACATATAAGAACTCCCTCAGCGGACTTCCCGTTCCCCACAGCTCCACGGAAGAAATGCCATTTGCCTTAGCCTCATGAAACTTACGGATCATGGCGGGCAATACATGGGAATCTTTCAAGTCGTAATTATCGTGAGGGCCGTACAGATTCGTCGGCATGCAACTGATAAAATCGTCTCCGTACTGAATCTTAAAATACTTGCACATTTCCAGACCCGCTATCTTCGCAATCGCATAAGCTTCGTTCGTCTCTTCGAGTGGTCCGGTCAAAAGTGCGTCCTCTGGTATAGGCTGAGGCGCCATTCGGGGATAAATGCAGGTGCTTCCCAAAAACAACAGCTTCTTTACCTTATAATCATGACAGCATTTGATGACATTGCACTGCACCTGCATATTCTCATATGCAAATTCCGCAGGCTTCGTGTTGTTAGCGTTGATTCCCCCTACCTTAGCCGCCGCAAGCACAACCACATCCGGTCTTTCCGCTTCAAAAAAAGCGATGACATCCGCCTGAACCGTCAAATCCAGCTCCCCCCGCGTTCTTCCTACAATGTTCGTATATCCCTTGGATTGCAGGTTCCTTACGATCGCACTGCCTACCAGCCCCCTATGGCCTGCCACATAAATTTTATCCGTCTTATTCATTATCTTCTCCATTTCTTTCTTAATATTAATTATTATTAATCGCTTACCTTTTTATAACGAAAGCCTTCTCTCATATTCGTTCCCCGTAATGCCATCTCCGCCTTCGCGGGAGAAGAAGGGAACACCGCATAACCTGTCCGGTCACCCTCCAAAGGATAGAAAAAGGTCAATCCGTCTATTTCATAAGCGGTCATTTCGAAATTCTCATAGTCTTTCTGACTAATCATATAATTGCCGTCATAAGCCAAGGCAGCTTCTTTGCCAAAGGCGTATACTTTATAACAAGCGGCAAGCCCCAGAACTATATAAACTGCTCTCCAAATATTTTTTCTCTTTATTGCATACAACATCAGTTCTCCAAAGGTCAGCGCGGAGGCAAGCCATACATAGACGCAGCCATAGCGGATGAGCGGGGCGGAAAAAAGCCAGAATAAAAAGGACAGATTCACCGTCGCCGCCGCAAGCAGGAAGTCATACATTTCTTTTTTTCTTTTTATCCATATGACAAGCGCTGCTGCCGCTAAAGCCGGAACCGACAGGACAGCCCCGAAAACAGAGAGCTTATCCACTGCTCCGAGTCCCCTTATCCACTCCGGAAACCATGAGCTTATAGACACTCCATATCTTGCCGCATCATAAATTCCACGCCCCCATGCCTGTATTTCTTTGGCATCATAATCCGCAATTCCTTTCGGTATCTTCCAATCCACGGAGAATACATCCAGCGCAGTAAAAGGATAGACCAGCCAGCCGGATATTATCACATTTCGAATGAAATAAGGTGTGATGATAATGGCCCCAAGCCCTATAAAAGAAAAGATTCCCTGAAAGTTTCTGCTTTTTATGAGCATCGCCGCCGGCTTTACCACCAACAGCAAAATGAGAGCCGCCGAGAGCTTCAGGCTCATGGCATAGACCGCCGCAAGGCTCAAAAGCCCATATGGAATCCATGATTCTACTTTTTTCTCCGATAAATCCAGAAAACGGATGACAATATAGAAAACAGTAAGTACCATAAAATAATCTGAGGCCGGAGATATCATTTCATCGAAGATAATGAGCAGGTAATAAATACAAGTTATCCGCGCAAAATCAGAAAGAACCAGCCGTCTCCGCCGGAACGCCTCTACGATTTCTCCGCATACCTTTGCTAACATAAGTGCAAAAAATCCTGCCATGCAGTGGTAGGATTGTATTCCCAAAAAGGAAAAACTAAAAAGAGCCGATAAGCTGAACGCCGAACTGTTATAAGCCAGTCTGCAGTGCAAGTTTCCCAGTCCCTTTACTATGCCGTATTCCTCTATCCAGCGAATGCTCTGGGCATGGTAAAGTCCCGTATCATAATGGATAATGCCCCGCGAGGTCCCATAGGCGAACAACAGAAACAAAAACACCCCCGCCGCCTTTTTCCATGTAACAGTCTGACTAACCTTAAGAAGTTTCTTAAAAAGTTCCTTTCGAAAAATTGCAGATATAACAACACACAAAAGGAGAAGAAAGAGGTTCGCCGTAAGGCCGACCTTATAAAACAAGCTGAAAAGCTGAGCGTACACCGTAAGCGTCACTAGTCCGGTCATACAATAGTCGGGTATTTTCAGCGTGTGCCAAAATGCATCCGGTACTTCCATTTCATTTCTGCCCGTACAAAACCGCCCGATACCCTTCAGTACCAAAAAACCCGTCAAATACGCCGTCAGAAATACATACAAGAAGATCAGGCAAACCGAAAGCATATATCATACCTCACATTGTGTTATTTTGCTATTCCATTAGCGAGTATACTATTGTATAATGCAAGTAGCAACCTACAATATTGCGTCAAAATGGTAAAATATTGCTACTATTCACACAGCAGCTTAACACTTGCTGTTATGCTTCATAAGAACGTGATGCAAGAGATGATTTCTGCTTCGCGCAGCGAATTTAAATGCAGAAATCATATGTTACTGGGAGCGGAGTGAACAGTAACAAAATATTGCTGCCTCCATATTGACGGTTCCTTTATGCCTTGGGAAACACTATAAACCGAGAAAGGAAAACAACTTATGGCAAAATCCACTTCTGACCGCATCATTTCGACCCCCACCGCCTACGCCAAAGAGCATTATCTTCATGTGCAGGAAGTGGGCACACTGCAAAGTCTGGAGCCACATGTCAGCAAACGGCAGAATCTTAACTCTTATCTGTTCTTTGTAGTGCTGGACGGATGCGGAGAGGTCTCCTATGAAAATAAAAAATATCCCATTTCTGCCGGAGACTGCGCCTGGATTGACTGTACCCGCCCTTATTCACATGAAAGCAGCGCTAAGGACCCATGGAGCCTGATGTGGGTTCATTTTAACGGCGCAGAAGCAAGAGCACATTACGATAATTTTATCCGTCATGGCAATTCCTTTCTGTTTCGCCCCAGAAATCTCGTGGCCTTTACCGACGCTCTCACGTTGCTTTATCGAACGCAGCAGACAAAGTCTGTGTTCATGGAGATTATTTCCAACAAATACCTTACTGATATTATCACCCTATGCTTTACGGAAAGCAGGCAGGAGCACGAAGGAGAATATTCTATTCCCGAAAAGCTCATGCAGATACATTCCTATTTGGAGCAGAATTATAACGAAAAGATCACTTTAGAAAAATTATCCGAACATTTTTTCATCAGCAAATTCCATCTCTCCAGAGAATACAAAAAAATATACGGGGTCACACTGTTCCATGACCTCACCGCCAAGCGCATCTCCCATGCAAAATCCATGTTGCGCTTCAGCGACGATTCCGTAGAATCCATTGCCGCCGCCACCGGCTTTCAGGACGCCGGGTATTTTATAAAGGTATTTCGTCAATCAGAAAATATGACGCCGCTGGAGTACCGCAAAAAATGGTAATCTACCGAAGAAGCCTTCGTCGATTACCATTATCTTTCCTTATAAATACATCAATACGGCAATTCCTATACCAAGCAGTGCTCCCATTAATACCTGCAAAGGAGTATGTCCCACGAATTCTTTAAGCTTGTCTTCCACGCTCATCTCCTTGCCCATATGTATGAACATTTCCATCATTTCGTTGAGAACCTTGGCCTGTATGCCGGTTTCTCTTCTGACGCCCATGGCATCGTACATGACAATGATGGCAAATATTGCTGCCATGGCAAACTGAAAGCTTCCGCCTCCATATTCAAAGCCTGCCGCCGTCACCAGGGCACACACCGTCGCAGAATGAGAACTGGGCATGCCGCCGCTTCCTATCAGGCGTTCTGCCACGAACTTACGGTTAAACCACATATGTATGACCGTTTTCAGCACCTGCGCCACAAGCCAGCCGGTTACCGCGGCCATAAAAACGCGATTATAAAATAAATCTTCCAAAAATTCCATTTTGTAATCATAGTCCTTTCAAAGTCCAAAGACTTCGGGCATAAGCCCGAATCTTCGACCGAAATTTTTTATTTAAAGACTTTGCATATACGTCCTAATTGCATCGTGCCAATCGGCAAACCGGAAATCGGAGGTAAGCTTGAACATATAATTCTCCAGAATAGAATATGCCGGCCTCGGTGCAGATGCAGGATTCGCGGTCTGATACTCCTGCGTCGAGATTTCCTCCACCGCGGTCTTCTTACCCGCAAGCCTGAATATCTCCTTGGCGAAATCGGCCCAATGGCAGTAACCCTCGCACGTACCGTGGAACAGACCGTAATTTTCACTGGGAATTAAATAATAAATCGCTTTTGCCAGTTCCTCCGCGCTTGTAGGAGTACCGAACTGATCTCCCACTACTGTAACCTTATCGGTCTTCTCCGATAATTGCAGCATAGTCTTCACAAAATTCTTTCCTTCGCCATATAACCACGCAGTACGAAGGATGAAGTAATCCTTCGCAAATTCCTTTACGAAATTCTCCCCCGCCAGCTTAGAGGCACCGTACACTCCCTGCGGTCCCGTAAGATCGAACTCCGTATAGGGCTTGTCTGCTTTTCCTGAGAAAACATAATCTGTGGATACCTGAACGAGCTTCGCGCCTGCTTCTGTGGCCGCAACGCTCAGGTTGCGGGGACCGATGGCATTAATGCGATACGCGTTATCCACATCAGTTTCACAGGCATTTACGTTAGTATACGCCGCACAATTGATAATCGCATAAGGCTTAACCTCTTTTACCAGTTTCATCACTTCATCTATATTTGTTATATCGAGCTGTGCAACATCTGTATTGATAAGCTCGATTCCCGTATTTCCTTCATATTGCTTATTGATGGCAATTCCCAATTGCCCGTTGCAGCCGGTCACTATTATTTTTTTCATATTTAGAACAATTCTCCTTTCTAATCCGGCCGCTTTGCGCTAATCCGGACATTATCATAATACAACCCGCAATTCAAATATGCAAGTAAAGTTTCTTGTTACTTATAATATTAAAAATCTTAAAGGTTACTATTCACTCCGTTCTCAGCAACACATGATTTCTGCAATGCAAAAGCTGTGCTGTTAATGTATTTGGCTGCGGAAGCACACAAGCACACTTTTGTTCAATCACGTTCTTTACGTAGCTTAACAGCAAGTGTTAAGCTACTCTATGAACAATAATTATGTAAAGTTTACCTAAATACAATCGTCTTTTTAAGCAGCGATGCAGTTATATGTTACATTCCTGTAATAAATTCTTAAGATTTTTGTATATATTTTTCATTTCTCCCTAGTGACTCCGTCAATATAATATGCTATAATTTGCCTTGTGGTGCTTCTAGTGGGATTTGTGCGCGTTATTTTCCGATTCTAAGCCCCATTTTATTTATGAAAGCGAGGATTATACATGAAACGATTACAAGTACTTCTTCTTGTCGCTTTATCCTCCACTCTCTTATTAACTGGTTGTGGTAAAACAGAAGAAGTTGAAGAGCCTGTCGTTGCACAGGTCATTGAACCTCAACCTGAATTAGAGACGGATGAGACAGGTGCCAAGGAAGAAACAGCTACCGATGATGATGTGCCCCCCGAAGAAGGCATGGTCAGAAGTACACTTACCAACGAATGGATAGATGGAGATTTAGAGGATGCACGTCCCATTTCCATTATGGTTCCCAATGATTCATCAGCACTTCCGCATTATAATCTTTCCAAAGCGGACATCCTTTATGAATGTCCCGTAGAAGGAAGCATAACGAGAAGCATGGCTGTCATTAAAGATTGGGAAGGATTGGACCGTATCGGCAATGTTAGAAGCTGCCGTGACTATTTTGTATATTGGTCTTTTGAATGGGATTCCATTTACCTCCATTTCGGCGGTCCCTTCTACATCAATGATATTGTAGAGAAAGCTGATACGGATCATATTACAGGATGCTCCTACGGCGACAAGAGAACCGATGCAATGTTCGAAGGCGCTTTTTACCGTGCTACCGATAAAAAGGCTCCTCAGAACGCATACGCCAGCGCAGAAGGAATCAACAAGGGTATCAGTAAATTCGGATATTCCAAGACATACCGCGACGGTTACTACAATGCAGATCACTTTAAGTTCGCTTCTTCAAAAACACCGAATATCTTAGAAGCATATAGCGATGCGGTTACAGCAAAGGAAATCAATATGAAGCCTGCTTATCCGGTAACCAAGACTTCTTTTACTTATAATGAAGAAGATGGTTTGTACTACCGCTCCATGTACGGCAAGCCGGATGTAGATGCTGCTAACAACGAAGTACAGCTTTCCTTTAAGAATGTACTGGTTCAGTTCACATATCATGAGGTAAGGGACGAGAAAGGCTATCTGGCATTTCAGGTACACGATACCACCAGAGACGGCTACTACTTTACAAATGGAAAAGGTATCCATGTAACGTGGAAAAAGACTGCCGACTACGAACCTACCAAGTATTATGATGATAATGGAAACGAAATCCAGATAAATACTGGAAAAACAATGATTTGTATCGTAGAGGAAGGCGACTCCTTCGATGTTGACGGAACTTCCCTTCAGTCTGACGCAAAATAAAATACTTATTTTATTCCATATAAAAAAGGCTTGCAAGATTCACGCAAGCCTTTTTTATATCTTAATTTATGTCCTAAATACTTATACTTATTTTTTTCTTCCTATTCCGAGGCGGTTTACCGCCGAGAAGATAGCCCTTACGGACGCTCTTGTAATATTGGAGCTTACACCGACGCCATAAGTAACCATTCCGGTATCGGAATCCAGCAAATGAATATATGCTGCTGCCTGAGAATTGGATCCGCTTTGCAACGCATGCTCTTCATAATCCAATATCTTCATCTCTTCCTCAAGAACCTCCTGAAGGCCGCGCTTTACTGCATCGATGGGACCATTTCCTACCGCTTCAAAGGATTTCTCTACACCGTGGTCGGTATAGATGACCATAACTCTTGTATCGAATTCGGAAGTAGTTTCTCCGCTCAAGTCGTCCACCTTCAGTTTCCTGAAATGAATCGGCTCCTTCCTTTCCAGATATTCCTGTCTGAACTGCTCCATAATCTGGTCTGGAGATACCTCTCCCTGCTTCTCTGAAATTGCCTGAATAGTCTTGGCAAACTCCTTGTGCATTCCCTTCGGCAGCTTGAAACCGAAATACGTATCCATAACGAAGGCGACACCCCCCTTGCCTGACTGGGAATTAATTCTTACGATCGGCTCGTACTCTCTTCCGATATCGGCAGGATCGATGGGCAGATAAGGCACCTGCCATATCTCGCTGTTTCTTTCCTTCATCGCCTTTACACCTTTGTTGATGGCGTCCTGATGCGATCCGGAGAAGGCCGTAAATACAAGCTTTCCTGCATATGGATGTCTTGGATGAACCGGAATCTTGCAGCACCTTTCGTATAATTCTATCGTCTCGCCTATTTTATCCACGTTCAGCCCAGGATCGATTCCCTGCGAAAACATATTATAAGCTATATTCAATACGTCCACATTACCGGTCCGCTCGCCATTTCCGAACAGAGTGCCTTCCACGCGCTCTGCGCCCGCTAATAGCGCCAACTCCGTACTTGCCACTCCGGTTCCCCTGTCGTTGTGCGGATGGACGCTCAGGATAATGCTTTCCCTATTCTTAAAATGACTGTCCATCCATTCAATACGATCAGCATATACATTGGGGGTGGTCATCTCCACAGTAGACGGCAGATTAATAATAATCGGATCTTCCTTGGTCGCTCCCCACGTCTGCTGAACTGCCGTGCATATATCCAATGCGAAATCCAGCTCCGTACCGGTAAAGCTTTCCGGAGAATATTCCAAAATAATTTTTCCCGGGAAACTCTTGGCGCTTTCTTTTACCCACTTCGTTCCCTGAACCGCAATCTCTATAATCTGCGCTCTGTCCATCCCAAATACCACATCCCTTTGCAGCGTGGAAGTGGAATTATAAATGTGTACGATTGCCTGTTTACATCCTGCAATCGCTTCAAAAGTCCTCTCGATCTGCTCCTCTCTGCACTGAGTGAGCACCTGTACCCTCACGTCGTCGGGTATCATCTTTCTATCCACGAGCTGGCGCAAAAAATCATACTCTATCTGGCTGGCAGCCGGAAACCCAATTTCGATATCACGAAACCCGAGTTTGATTAAATATTGGAACATCTCTATTTTTTCTTCCACTACCATCGGATCGATCAACGCCTGATTGCCGTCTCGCAAATCCACACTGCACCAGTGGGGCGCTTTTTGAATTTCTTTATTCGGCCACTTTCTTTCCGGATAATCCATGACTGGATTGCGCTGATATCTTTTATAATTTAACATAGCCATACCTCCCTCTATATTTATAACGCACTTTACTATTTTTTATGTAATAGGAGCACTTCCCATTGCAGCTGCGCATCGTTGGCCCGAAGGGCTTTTTATATCATAGGAAACAACGCTTTCATACATTAAAGCAACAAGGTCTTTTCTATGGTATAAAAAACCGGCTCGAAGAGCCGGCTATTTTTCAGCTATGTAGATTTATTCCCCAAGACCGCTTTCAATAGCATGAACCAAAGACTTAAGTGCCACTTCCTCATCTTCGCCCTCGCAAACAAACTCTATCTCATCACCACACTTTACACATGCTCCGAGTACGCTGAGTACACTCTTCGCATTTGCCGTATTCTCTCTGAATGTGAATGTAATTAATGATTTAAACTGCATTGCCTCTTTACATAGGATGCCTGCCGGTCTTAGATGTAGCCCTGTGGGGTTTTTAATAACTACCTTTTGGCTTACCATACCT
>JAEZRJ010000047.1 GCA_023412855.1 Bacillota bacterium
TGGAGGATTGTGAGGCAATCTTTTCTGATGTTAAAAAAATGGAGGAAAGTAAATTCATCATGGGAAATGTGAAACGCATTTATGTAGAAAAGAAGGAACCCTTTGCCGTAAAGGCGAAAGAGCTGAAAGAGGAAATTCGAAGTTACTTAGGCATATCGGGCGTAAAGGATGTGAGAATGTTCATACGTTATGACGTGGAGAACCTATCAGAAGATACTTTTGAGGCTGCCTGCAGGATTGTTTTTTCAGAGCCGCCGGTGGATATCCTTTATAAGGAAAGTTTCGAGATACCTGCGAACGGAAAGGTGTTCAGCGTTGAATATCTGCCCGGGCAGTTCGATCAGCGTGCGGATTCCGCGGTTCAGTGTGTGAAATTTTTACGGGAGGACGAGCAGCCTATTATTAAGACGGCAGTTACTTATCTCGTAACGGGAGACGTTTCCGAGGATGAATTTGAAAGAATAAAAGCGTATTGTATCAATCCGGTGGATTCGAGAGAGACGGACATGGTGAAGCCGGATACTCTTGTTACGCAGTTCGAGGAACCGGAGGATGTTTGCGTTCTGGATGGATTTAAGAATATGCAGGAGAGAGAGTTAGAGGAATTATACGAGTCCCTGGGGCTTGCTATGACATTCAAAGACTTTAAACATATTCAGAATTATTTTGAAAACGACGAGCGCAGAAATCCTACCATGACGGAAATCAGAGTGCTCGATACCTATTGGTCCGATCACTGCCGCCATACCACCTTTTCAACGGAACTTAAGAACGTGGAATTCGGCGAGGGCTATTACCGGACTCCTATTGAAACGACCTATCAAAGTTACCTCGATACGAGGGAAGAGATTTTCAGAGGCAGAGAGGACAAGTTCATCTGTTTGATGGATCTGGCCCTCATGGCTATGCGTAAGCTGAAAAGAGACGGAAAGTTAAACGATATGGAGGAGTCCGATGAAATCAATGCGTGCTCCGTCATTGTTCCGGTGGAAATAGATTACGGCGAGGGAATGGTAAATGAAGAATGGCTCGTGTTCTTTAAGAATGAGACTCATAACCATCCCACAGAAATAGAGCCCTTTGGTGGTGCGGCAACCTGCCTTGGCGGCGCGATTCGCGATCCACTTTCAGGACGCGGCTATGTATATCAGGCGATGCGTGTAACCGGTGCAGCAGACCCGACGGTACCGGTAGCGGAAACCTTAAAAGGAAAACTGCCCCAGAAGAAACTGGTACGCGGCGCAGCCAGCGGCTATTCTTCTTACGGCAATCAAATAGGACTGGCAACCGGCTATGTAAAGGAGATTTATCATCCTGACTATGTGGCGAAGAGAATGGAAATCGGTGCGGTAATGGGAGCAGCTCCAAGACGCAACGTTATCCGTGAGAATTCGGATCCTGATGATATCATCATTCTCCTCGGAGGAAGAACAGGCAGAGACGGCTGCGGAGGCGCTACGGGTTCCTCAAAAGTGCATACGGAGAACTCTATCGAGACCTGCGGCGCAGAAGTTCAAAAGGGAAATGCTCCAACAGAACGCAAGATCCAGCGGCTTTTTAGAAGAGAAGAAGTGAGCAGGATCATAAAGAAATGCAATGATTTCGGCGCGGGCGGTGTCTCTGTGGCAATCGGAGAACTGGCAGACGGGCTGATTGTAGACTTGGATAAGGTGCCGAAGAAGTATGCGGGACTGGACGGTACGGAATTGGCCATTTCAGAATCCCAGGAAAGAATGGCTGTGGTGGTAGGACCTTCCGATGTAGATAGATTCTTGGACTTTGCGGTGGAAGAGAATCTGGAGGCGGTTCCCGTTGCCGTTGTGACAAAAGAGCCGAGGCTCGTTTTAAAATGGCGCGGTAAGGAAATTGTCAACATTAAGAGAGCGTTCCTCGATACCAACGGCGCGCATCAGGAAACAAATGTAAAGGTGGACATTCCTGAAAAAGAAGAAAATTATTTCGATTATATAGCGATTCCTTCGGTAAGGGAGAACCTGGAAAAAGAGGACGTGAAAGCGGCATGGCTTGCGGGACTCAATGATTTGAACGTATGCTCCCAAAAGGGACTGGTGGAAATGTTCGACTCTTCCATCGGTGCGGCTTCCGTGCTCATGCCTTATGGCGGTAAATACCAGTTGACAGAGACGCAGGTAATGGCGGCGAAACTTCCGGTTTTAAAAGGAAAAACTGATGCGGTGACTCTTATGAGTTACGGTTTCGATCCGTATCTTTCTTCATGGAGTCCTTACCACGGGGCGATTTATGCGGTGACGGAATCCATGGCGAAGATTGTGGCAGCAGGCGGTGACTTTAGAAATATCCGCTTCACATTCCAGGAATATTTCAGGCGTATGACTTCTGAACCGGAACGCTGGAGCCAGCCTTTTGCAGCTCTTTTAGGTGCATATGATGCACAGATCGGATACGGTCTGGCGTCCATCGGCGGCAAGGACAGTATGTCGGGAACTTTTCAGGATATCGATGTACCTCCTACTCTTGTATCCTTTGCAGTGGATGTGGCGAAGGAACGCAATATCATAACGCCGGAGCTTAAGCGTGAAGGAAACAGTCTGGTTCAGTTCTGGATTGACAAGGATGAATACGATATCCCGGTTTATGAAAATGTTATGAATTTGTATCAGCAGATTACGCTGCTTATCGATGAAGGAGTCATAGTGTCCGCTTATGCGCAGGATGCCAAGGGACTTGCTTCTTCCATCAGCAAGATGGCATTCGGCAATAAATTGGGCGTGAAAATGTCAGAAGAGCTGTCGGCAAAGGAATTGTTCGAGAACGGATTAGGCGATATCGTAGCGGAAGTGGAGACGGATAAGCTGGAGAAATTAAGCGAGCTTCCGAATTGCCGTGTAGTAGGTGAAGTGACGAAGGCGCCGGAGTTCGTCTATAAGGATATTCATATTTCTATCGAAGAGGCTTTGTCTGCATGGAACTCCAAGCTTGAAAAGGTATTTCCGACGAAGGCGGCGAAGGAAATGACGCCTGTAGAGTCTCCGCTTTATACGGCGGACAAGGTTTATATATGCAAGAACAAAGTGGCGAAGCCTACGGTATTCATTCCGGTATTTCCGGGGACGAACTGCGAATATGACAGTGCGAGAGCATTTGAGCGCGCCGGAGCGAAAGCAGTGACGAAGATATTCAGGAACTTGACGGCAGAGGACATCAGAGATTCCGTTGAGGTGTTTGAAAAGGCAATCAACGATGCACAGATCATCATGTTCCCGGGCGGATTTTCTGCAGGTGATGAGCCGGATGGAAGCGCGAAATTCTTCGCTACCGCATTCCAGAATGCGAAGATAAAAGAAGCGGTTATGAAGCTGTTAAACGAAAGGGATGGTCTTGCGCTCGGTGTCTGCAATGGATTTCAGGCGCTGATCAAGCTCGGTCTTGTTCCGTTTGGAGAAATCGCAGGACAGAAGGAGGATTCTCCGACCCTTACCTTCAATACGATTAACCGTCATATTTCCAAGATGGTATATATGAAAGTAGTATCCAATAAATCGCCTTGGCTTCAGGAAGCAGAGGTAGGCAAGATTTACGCGAATCCAGCCTCTCATGGAGAAGGACGTTTCGTTGCGCCGAAGGAATGGGTGGATAAATTATTCGCAAACGGTCAGGTAGCTACGCAGTATGCGGATATCGACGGCAATGTTTCCATGGATGAGGAATGGAATGTTAACGGGTCCTATGCCTCCATCGAAGGAATTACGTCTCCGGATGGAAGATGCTTCGGCAAGATGGCACATGCGGAACGTCGGGACCGCTCGGTTGCAATTAATATTTATGGGGAGCAGGATATGAAGATATTTGAATCAGGCGTATATTATTTTACAAGATAATGATGAAACCATGGAAAGACATGTCGTATTTCCATGGTTTTATTAAAAATTAAATTATCTAAAATAAGAAGTGGAGCTTTAGGATGAAAAAGGAGACAATCAATCAATATTTAATTAATCTAAGTGTATTATTAATTGCGTGGGGAGGGTTATTCCGAAGGAGTTTTAATTGTGACACATTGACACATATGGTATCAATAGAAAAAGATATCTTAATTCAGATTCAGGATGGAAGATATTTAACATCTTTAGTAGATTATATTCTATTAAAAATGGGGTTATCCACTACTACGCATACAGGAGTAACTACGATAGCAGCACTTTTTTTACTGGCTTTAGGGCTTTGTTTTGTACAAAGCGGCTTGTTTGCAGCCATTCAAAAAACGTCGACTTTAGAAAAAATTGGTTTTTATGCAATTACGGCACTGTTGTTTTCCAATGTATTGTTTGGCGAAAATTTGATGTTCAGCGAATGTGCGCTGGTATTCGGAATAGGATATTTATTTGCTTCAATGGGTATTTATTATTTCATTAAAAAAAGGAGATTGCGGTCATTTCTCTTTTTCTTATTAGCTACGACCGGATATCAGGTTACAGTTGTATATGCGGCTATTGTCTTGTCTGCATATATACTTCTGGATAATGACTTTAAGATAACGAAGAAGACTGTAATAGAAGAACTTCTGTGCGGGCTTTATACTTTTGGTTCAGGTGTTTTAAATATTTTGAGCTATACTTTACTTGCTTATGTAGGTGTGAGCGGAGGAATGAGAAAGCAGATAGGCACAGGAATCTGGACGGATAAGCTGAAAACGATAGCGGAGACTTATGTAATTCTTTTGAAAAACAGCAAAGGCTTGCTGCCTGGTACATGGCTCCCGCTGTTGATAATGGTCTTTTGTATAGGTGTCGTCATTTTCATATTTATTCGGAAGAAGAATAAAATGGCGGTTTTGTATTTTATACTTTTTGTTATAGGAATCAACCTGATGATTTTTGTCATTCCGATGTTTCAGCAGTATGTCTATCTGCCGCCCAGAATCATTTGGCCGTTCTATACGGTGCAGAGCATGCTCCTGCTGGTTGCCTTTGCATGTACGGATGGAAGGCTAAAGACGTTCATATGTTATGTCGGATGCGTATATTTGCTCATACAGATAGTATTTTGTAATGTAATAATAGCGAACAGAACCTTGAGCAATAATCTTGATAAAGTATATGCGAATATGGTTTATGAAAAGATATTGGAGTATGAAGAGACAGGGAATATACGGGTGACAAAGCTGGCTGTTGTGAATGATGTAGATTGCCCCTTCAGTTATGATGAAGTGCATTACAAAACAGATCAGATTAATGAAAGAGCTCTTGGAACGGTGACAAATACTCTGATGAATGTTGTGAGCGGAAGAAACTTCGAAAAGGTGAATATGGACGAAGAAATTTATAATACTTATTTCTCCGGGAAGAATTGGAATTATTTCGATGCTTCGGAGCAGTTGATCATCGAAGGTGATACGGCATATTGGGTAATTTTTTAGTTATTTTTTTAGAATAATATAGTTGAAACATACAAGATGTTGTGCTAAAATAAGATAATTTGGATAAAATTTAGAGAGAGGACGACGGGTGAAAAAAATGAACGTATTTCCAATGAAGTCATTTTTAATTTTGGAGGACGGCACAGTTTTTGAGGGAACTCATATCGGTGCCAAAAAAGAAATCATCAGTGAAATAGTTTTCAATACGTCCATGGCAGGCTATCCGGAAGTACTGACGGATCCTTCCTACGCGGGACAAGCCGTGTGCATGACCTATCCGCTTATCGGTAACTATGGGGTATGCAGAGACGATATGGAATCTAAGAAACCGTGGCCCGATGGATTTATTGTACGGGAATTGTCAAGGATTTCCAGCAATTTCCGCTCGGATATGACGATTCAGGAATTTCTGGAGGAATATGGAGTGCCGGGAATCGCGGGAATCGATACGAGGGCCCTTACGAAGCTTTTACGCGAAAAGGGCACGATGAACGGAATGATCACGACGAGGGAAGATTACGATTTGAATGAAATCATACCCAGATTAAAGGAGTACACTGCGGGAAAAGTGGTGGAAAAGGTAACCTGTGAACATAAATATGAAATAAGAGGTTCCGTCTCCCTGGAGGAAAATGGTGCAGTTTCCGGAAGCGCCAGATTCGATATGGAAGCATACGAAAAAGGAACCCATGAAAAGAAACCGAGTATGGTAAAAGCCTTAAACGGCGCCGGCAAAAAAGTTGCGCTGTTAGACCTCGGAGCGAAGGATAATATTGCCGATGCTCTTGCGAAGAGAGGCTGTGATGTTACCGTATATCCTGCACTTACAAAGTCGGAAGAAATTCTCGCGGCTGCGCCGGACGGCATCATGTTGAGCAACGGACCGGGCGATCCGAAGGAATGCACCTCTATCATAGAAGAAATTAATAAGCTATATCAAACGAACATTCCCATTTTTGCAATTTGTTTAGGACATCAGCTCATGGCGCTTGCGACGGGAGCTGATACTTTTAAAATGAAATACGGCCATCGGGGCGGAAATCATCCGGTAAAAGACTTGCAGACCGGCAGAGTCTATATTTCCTCACAGAACCATGGTTATGTGGTGGATATGGACAAACTCGACCCTAAGATTGCCACACCGGCATTTATTAATGTGAACGATGGAACGAACGAAGGCCTTTCCTATACCGGCAAGAATATTTTCACCGTACAGTTTCATCCGGAAGCATGTCCGGGTCCTCAGGATTCCGGGTATTTGTTTGACAGGTTTATTGATATGATGAAAGCGAGGAAAGAAGATGCCTAAGAATCCTAATGTGAAAAAAGTGTTGGTTATCGGTTCCGGCCCTATTGTTATCGGACAGGCAGCGGAATTCGACTATGCGGGAACGCAGGCCTGCCGCTCTTTAAAGGAAGAGGGCGTCGAGGTCGTACTGGTAAACTCCAACCCTGCAACCATTATGACGGACAGAGATATCGCGGATAAGATATATATTGAGCCTTTGACGGTGAAAGTTTTAGAGCAGATCATCGAAAAAGAAAAGCCGGACAGTGTTTTGCCCACTCTGGGAGGACAGGCAGGTCTAAATCTCGGTATGGAGCTGGATGAATCCGGATTTCTTGCGAGAAACAACGTAAGGCTTCTTGGTACTACAGCTAAGACGATCAAAAAAGCAGAGGATCGTTTGGAATTCAAGGAGACGATGGAAAAAATCGGAGAGCCCTGTGCGGCATCTCTTGTAGTGGAAAATGTAAAAGATGGTGTGGAATTCGCAAAGAAAATAGGCTATCCTGTCGTTCTTCGTCCGGCATATACGCTTGGCGGCTCGGGCGGAGGAATTGCTGACAATCAGATGGAGCTGGAAGAAATTCTGGCTAACGGTCTGCGACTTTCCCGCGTGGGTCAGGTCCTGGTAGAGCGTTGTATTTCCGGTTGGAAAGAAATTGAATACGAAGTGATGCGGGATAGTGTGGGCAACTGTATTACCGTTTGTAATATGGAGAATATCGACCCGGTGGGCGTACATACCGGAGACAGTATCGTTGTGGCTCCTTCACAGACCTTGATGGATAAAGAATATCAGATGCTTCGCAGCTCGTCTCTCAACATTATCAATGAGCTGGAGATTACCGGGGGCTGTAACGTGCAGTTCGCTCTTCACCCTACCAGCTTTGAATATTGTGTAATCGAAGTAAATCCCCGCGTAAGCCGTTCTTCTGCGCTTGCGTCGAAGGCTACCGGCTATCCGATCGCGAAGGTAGCGGCGAAGATTGCGCTCGGCTATACGCTGGATGAAATAAAGAATGCGATCACGGGAAAAACCTATGCCAGCTTCGAGCCGACACTGGATTACTGCGTAGTGAAGATACCGCGTCTTCCTTTTGACAAATTCATTACGGCGAAGAGGACGCTGACCACACAGATGAAGGCTACGGGCGAGGTCATGAGTATCTGCACGAATTTCGAAGGCGCTCTGATGAAGGCGATCCGTTCGCTGGAGCAGCAAGTGGATTGTCTTATGAGCTATGATTTTACAGCACTTTCTAAGGATGAGCTTCTGGACAGGCTGAAAATTGTGGATGACCAGAGAATTTACGTAATAGCGGAAGCGGTCAGAAAGGGAATTGATTACGATACGATTCACGAGATAACCATGGTAGACCATTGGTTTATCGATAAAATTGCAATTTTAGTCGAGATGGAAGAGGCGCTGAAGAAGGGTCCCCTTACTGTGGACTTGTTGAAAGAAGCGAAGCGCATCGAGTATCCCGATAATGTTATCAGCAGGCTGACGGGCATACCAGAGGCTGATGTTAAGAAAATGCGCTATGACAACGGAATTACCGCAGCCTTTAAGATGGTAGATACTTGTGCGGCAGAATTTGCGGCAAGCACTCCTTATTATTATTCCTGCTTCGGAAGCGAAAGCGAGGTAGTAAAAACCAACCCGCTTAAGAAAGTGCTGGTTCTGGGCTCGGGTCCTATTCGTATCGGGCAGGGTATCGAGTTCGACTATTGCTCCGTACATGCTACATGGGCGTTTTCTAAGGCTGGATATGAGACGATTATCATCAATAACAACCCGGAGACGGTAAGCACCGACTTCGACATTGCGGATAAGCTTTATTTCGAGCCGTTGACTCCCGAGGATGTGGAGAACGTTGTAAATATAGAGAAACCAGATGGAGCGGTGGTTCAGTTCGGCGGACAGACAGCGATTAAGCTGACAGAAAGCCTTATGAAGATGGGGGTTCCCATACTGGGAACGAGCGCGGAGAATGTAGATGCGGCAGAGGACAGGGAGTTGTTCGATGCGATTTTGGAAAAGTGCGATATTCCCAGGCCCTCGGGCGGAACGGTGTATACCGCTGAGGAAGCCAAGAAGGTAGCGAATAAATTGGGTTATCCGGTATTGGTGCGCCCCTCCTACGTTCTGGGCGGACAAGGGATGCAGATTGCCATTTCCGATGAGGAAGTGGAGGAGTTCATGGAAATCATCAACCGAATCGCGCAGGATCATCCTATTCTGGTGGATAAATATTTGCAGGGCAAGGAGATTGAAGTGGATGCGGTCTGCGATGGTACCGATATACTGATTCCGGGTATTATGGAGCATATCGAGAGGGCCGGCGTCCATTCCGGCGACAGCATTTCCGTATATCCGGCCCAGAGCATCAGTAAGAATGTAAAGGAAATGATTGCGGAGTATACGAGAAGACTCGCTAAGGCGCTGCATGTCATCGGATTAATAAACATTCAGTTCATTGTGGTGGGCGAAGAGGTATATGTTATCGAAGTAAATCCCCGTTCCTCACGAACGGTTCCTTATATCAGCAAGGTAACGGGTATTCCCATAGTGGATCTTGCGACGGACGTTATCATCGGTAAGACGATCCGCGAGCTTGGCTATGAGCCGGGACTTCAAAAGGAAGCGGATTATGTGGCGATCAAGATGCCGGTATTTTCCTTCGAGAAAATACGGGGTGCGGAAATCAGCTTAGGGCCGGAGATGAAATCTACGGGAGAATGTCTGGGTATTTCCAAAACCTTTAATGAAGCACTTTATAAGGCATTCCTTGGTGCCGGTATCAACTTACCGAAATACAAGCAGATGATCATCACGGTCAAGGATGCGGATAAAGGAGAAGCGATTGAAATAGGAAAGCGCTTTGAAAAGCTTGGTTATACCATTTATGCGACGAGAAGCACGGCGAATGCACTTAAGGAAGCAGGGATAAATGCCCGCAAGGTAAATAAGATACAGCAGGAATCGCCTACGGTCATGGACCTTATTCTAGGGCATAAGATTGACCTTGTCATCGATACGCCTACACAGGGAAGGGATAAGTCCAGAGATGGCTTTCTCATAAGAAGAACTGCAATCGAGACAGGTGTGAACTGTCTGACTTCGTTAGATACCGCAAGAGCGTTGGTGACGAGTTTAGAGCATGTCAATAAGGAAGAAAAGCTGACATTAGTTGACATTGCGTCGCTGTAAATAGGGGGACTGCTGCAAAATGATGGGGAGAGATGCCGTTGTTTTGCGGTAGCCCTTTTTTGAGCAGGTTATATTCTTCCAACAGACTTTGGAAGGAGAACAAAATAATATGATAAATTATGCAAAAGAGTTAGATAGGATAATAGAAACACAATTAAAAGAAAGCGAACAGCGAAAGAGCCTTCTCCTCCATAGCTGCTGCGCGCCATGCAGCAGTTATGTAATGGAATATTTGCGCGAATATTTCGATATCACGGTTTTTTACTATAATCCCAACATTACAGAAGATGTGGAATACCGGAAAAGGGTTGAAGAGCAGAAGCGCTTAATCGCAGATTATAACAGGCAGGTAGAGGCGGGAGTATTCGAAAATATGTATTCCACCCTCCGTGCACATCGAATTGAGGTAGTAGAGGGCGATTATGAGCCGGAGAGCTTTTACCGTATCGCCAAAGGACTGGAGCGTTGTCCGGAGGGAGGAGAGCGATGCCTTTTGTGTTATGAGCTGCGGCTTCGAAAAACTGCACAGCTTGCTGCGGGAAAGGGCTTTGATTATTTCACTACAACACTTACGATAAGTCCGATGAAAAATGCAGAAAAGCTAAATGAAATCGGTGGGCTTATGGGAAAAGAATTCGGCGTTGCTTTTTTGCCCTCGGATTTTAAAAAGAAAAACGGGTACAAGAGGTCGGTTGAGCTGTCCGGACAGTTTGGGCTGTATAGACAAGACTATTGCGGCTGTGTTTATTCCCGCGGGCAATGAGCCAAGCGCAAGCTTGCTTGCATTTGGTGAATGCCGCGAGGGTCAAATATCCCGCAGCTTGCTATGGGTTATTTGACTCTAAGGACAAATTGGCATTGCGAAAATAAGAACGAGATGATAGTATATATAGATGTGAGATGAGGGGTGGCTCCACCCGGTTAAGGAAGGAAGAAATGTAATGAATAAAATTCTTGATGTAATATCAGATGAGATGAAGCGTGCTTTTTTATCGGCAGGATATGCGGAAGAACTGGGGAAGGTCACATTGTCAAATCGTCCCGATTTGTGTGAGTATCAATGTAACGGAGCGATGGCAGGCGCGAAGCAGTACAAAAAGGCGCCGATTATCATAGCGCAGGAAGTGGCGCAGAAGTTAAACGACAGCAAGATATTTGAAGAAGTGAGTGCAGTAAATCCCGGCTTTTTGAATTTGAAGCTGAAGCCGGAATTTTTGAAGGATTATTTGAACCAGATGGCACATTCTCCTAAATTTGGATTGGACATGCCAAAGAGCCCTAAGAAAATTGTGATCGATTATGGCGGCCCGAATATAGCGAAGCCTTTGCATGTAGGCCATCTGCGTTCAGCTATCATTGGCGAGAGTATAAAGCGTATCGCGCGGTATGCGGGACATGAGGTAATCGGAGATATTCATCTGGGCGACTGGGGCCTGCAAATGGGATTGATCATTACGGAGCTTCAGGTGCGTTACCCGGAGCTTGTATATTTCGACGAAGCTTTCAAGGGAGAATATCCTAAGGAGGCGCCGTTTACCATTTCGCAGCTGGAGGAAATCTACCCTACGGCCAGCAGCAAGTCCAAGGAAGACGCTTCTTACAAGGCGAAGGCCATGGACGCTACGTTCAAGCTCCAGAGCGGAGTGAGAGGGTATCGTGCTCTTTGGAAACATATTATTAACGTTTCGGTAGCCGATTTGAAGAAAAATTACCGCAATCTGAACGTGGAATTCGACCTTTGGAAGGGCGAATCCGACGTGCATGATCTGATTCCCCATATGGTAGAGGATATGAAGGAAATGGGATACGCATATATAAGCGACGGCGCTCTGGTGGTGGATGTTAAGGAAGAATCGGATACGAAAGAGATTCCTCCCTGCATGATTTTAAAATCCGACGGTGCATCCCTTTATAATACTACAGATTTGGCGACGATTATGGAGCGTATGAACCGGATACACCCGGATGAAATTATTTATGTTGTGGATAAGCGTCAGGATTTGTATTTCGAGCAGGTATTCCGCTGCGCGAGGAAAACAAAGCTGGTACAGCCGGAGACGAAGCTGTATTTTCTTGGATTCGGTACGATGAACGGCAAGGATGGTAAGCCATTTAAGACGAGAGAGGGCGGCGTGATGCGCTTAGAATCTCTGCTTTCCGAAATCAATGAAGAGATGTATGGAAAAATTACGGAGAACCGTTTGGTACCGGAAAAAGAGGCAAGGGAAACTGCCCGTGTAGTGGCGCTGTCTGCGATAAAATACGGCGATTTATCCAATCAGGCTTCGAAGGATTATATTTTTGATATGGACAGATTTACTTCTTTTGAAGGGGATACGGGTCCGTATATTTTGTATACAATCGTGCGCATTAAGTCCATTTTGACCAAATATAAGGAAATGGGAGGGTCGTTGGTGGAGGTAGTGCTTCAGGAGCCCACCGGAGAGTCGGAAAAGAATCTGATGCTTCAGCTCGTAGGCTTCAACGCCATGATGGAAAGCGCCTATGAAGAAATAGCGCCTCATAAGGTGTGCGCCTATATTTATGATTTGGCGAATGCGCTTAACCATTTTTATCATGAGACAAAGATATTAACGGAAGAGGATCCTGCCAAGAAAGAAGGCTTCATAGCGCTTCTCGTATTGACGCGTGATGTGCTGGGAACATGTATCGATGTGCTCGGTTTCCAGGCACCGGAGAGAATGTGATAAAATCGTTACTGTTCACTCCGTTCGCAGCAACCCATGATTTCTGCATTTAAATTCGCTGCGCGAAGCAGAAATCATCTCTTGTGTCACGTTCTTACGCAGCTTAGCAGCAAGTGCTAAGCCGCTGTGTGAACAGTAACATAAAATCTTCCGGTATAGGAATTGTCAGGAAAAATCAGATTGTTGAAAAAAGTTAAAAATTTTGCTAAAAAGTTTCAGAAAATCCCTTGACAAGCAGGGGAATAAAATTGTATACTAGCAAAGCGGGTTGCGGAAAGCAACCTAACAAATGTGGGATCTTAGCTCAGCTGGGAGAGCATCTGCCTTACAAGCAGAGGGTCATAGGTTCGAGCCCTATAGGTCCCATATTATATGGCGAGATAGCTCAGTTGGCTAGAGCATACGGT
>JAEZRJ010000071.1 GCA_023412855.1 Bacillota bacterium
GAATGCTTTTCCTAGTGTGCAGTTCGAAAAACGTAGGCGTAGCGGGCTACGCTGAGGCTTTTCGAACTGTACAATCGGGAAAGCAGGCAAGCGATTTGGAGTAGTTATTTGCGAAACGTTGTACTAGCCTAAGGCCGGTCGAACTACTGTGAAATAGGCAGCTTAAGGCCAAAGCTGTTTATGATATAGAAACTATAAAATTTATTAGGAGGAAAGTAAATGAAAAAAAGAATCATTAGCTTGTTACTGGTTGGAGTTATGGCATTCTCCGGATTGGTAGGATGCGGTACAAAGGCATCTGTACAAGAAGCAGCAGCCCCGAAGACGGAAGAAGCCAAGGAGACAGAACCCGCGGCAGAACCTGCAAAAGAAGAAGCTGCCGATACGGCAGAGGCTGAGAACTTCAAGGTTGGAATTACTCTTCAGTCGCTTGAGAACAGCTACTGGGCAGGAGTATTTGGAGAAGTAGAAAAGCTTTTGAAGGAAAAGGGATGGGAATACACCATTCTTGCTTGTAACGATAACTCAGCGACACAGATTCAGCAGATTGAAAACTTCATAACCAATCAGGTAGATCTGATCATGGTTCATCCGTCTGATCCTAATGCAATTGAAGACTATTTAAAACAGGCGAGGGATGCAGGCATTAAGGTAATGTGCTGGGATGATGCGATGACAAATACCGATCTTAACTGGATTCTCGATAATACCAAGTTGGGATATGTAATCGGACAGGAAGCAGCTAACTTCATTAACGAGCATTACACGGATGGAAGCATAGCAGAAGTAGCAATTATGAACTATCCACAGACCCCTATTCTTCTTGAAAGAGAAACGGGTATTCTGAGTGCACTCGAAGAGATAGCAAACGGCAAATATAAGGTTGTAGCACAGCAGCCGGCACTTGATGCTCAGGCAGCGATCACCAATATGGAAACGATCCTTCAGGCTAACCCCGATACTAAGATTGTCTGCTCCATCGGTGCAGGCGGTGACATCGGCGCCAACGAAGCATTTATGACAAAGATGGAAGGCAATATTCCCGACGATATGGGTATCTTCTCGGCAGATGCTACACAGCAGCAGTTAGAGGCAATTGTGAACGGGGAAGCAACGAGAGCATCCGTAGGTTTTGAAGGCTCCAATAAGAAAACAGCGGCAGCAGTTGTCGATCTTTATGAGAGACTTCTTAATGGTGAGACCTTTGCAGAGCAGAATTTAGTAAGACCGCTTCTTGTTATCGACAGCTCAAATGCAGCGGAATACTTAGCAGACTATAAATAATAGAAGACAGTAGTACAAATTATGGATGTGGAGTTATTTCAGAATAACTCCACATTCAAAAACAAGAATGCGTGGTGTAAATAATGAAAGATGAATATATTTTGGAACTACAACATATTAGAAAAGAATATCCGGGTGTAGTTGCATTAAAGGACGTTTCTCTGGAGGTAAAAAAAGGCGAGATTCTGGCGCTGATCGGAGAAAACGGCGCCGGAAAATCCACGTTGATCAAGACTTGTTCCGGTGCGGTTATTCCTACCTCAGGTAAGATAGTGATTAATGGGAAAGAATTCACCCATATGTCCCCTCAGCTCGCGGCAGAGAACGGGATAGCAATTATTTATCAGGAATTTAATAACGTTAAAGGGCTTTCAGCCGCTGAGAACCTTTTTCTGGGAAATCCGATCAGGAAAGGAATCGTCGTCGATAAAAAAGCGATGGAAAAGGAAGCGGAAAAGGCATTTGCACAGTTAAATATTAAGATCGATCCCAAGACTTTGGTCGGGGATCTTACCGTTGGCTATCAGCAGATGATTGAGATCGCCAAGGCAATTCTACAGGATGCAAAGGTGCTTATCATGGATGAACCGTCTGCGCCGCTTACCACTGCTGAGGTTGAAAGTATGTTCAAAGTATGTGAATTGCTGAGACAAAAAGGAGTATCCATTATATATATATCCCATAGGCTTGAAGAAATATACAGGCTGTCCGACCGCATCGTAGTATTGCGTGACGGTGAATATATCAAGACACTGATTACAAAGGATTCCCATGTAGATGAGTTGATTCAGTTAATGGTGGGCCGTTCTTTGAGTGAGACATTTCCTCCGCGTGAGGAGGCATATAAGAAGGATGAAATTATTCTGGAGTTACAAGATGTAAGCGGCAATGGAGATAAGAATATTAATTTACAGGTTCGTAAAGGTGAAATTCTTGGACTGGGTGGACTGGTAGGTGCCGGTCGGACAGAACTGGTACAGATGATTTTCGGTGCGGCGAAGAAGACGGAAGGAAAGATGATATTTAAAGGGGAAGAAATCAATCCGAAGTCTCCCAGAGAGGCGATTGACCTCGGCATTGCGCTGGTACCTGAGGATCGCAAACGTCATGGCGTTTTGCTCGGCATATCCATAAAAAACAATATCAATATGCCGATTTACAAGAAGATATCCAGAGCGTCGGTAATTAACAATAAAAAGGAACTGGAAATAGCGAAGAAATGTGAGGAGGAGTTATTGATTAAAACTCCCACACTGCATCAAATAGTAAAGAACCTAAGCGGCGGCAACCAGCAGAAGGTCATTATCGGTAAATGGCTTGCGGCAAACTCGGAATTGCTTATCTTTGATGAACCCACCCGTGGAATTGATGTAGGTGCTAAAGCTGAGATTTATAAGCTGATGAACGAAGTAATCGCAAGTGGCAAAACAATTTTATTAATTTCATCAGAAATGGAAGAATTAATGGGAATGTCAGATAGGATTATAGTTTTGGCGGAAGGCCGGATTACCGGAGAGCTGGGCAAAGACGAATTTAATCAAGAAACTATAATGAAAATGGCATCTGCCGTTTAGGAGGTAAAGATGAAGAGCACAATCATAAAAATATTAAAGGAAAAAGCTATCTGGATGGTATTTATCATTCTGTTCGTAGCATTTTCACTGGCAAACCCAAGGTTTCTATCTTCAAGCAATTTGTTTACCATAGCGCGCCAGGTATCTATGTTAGGCATTGCGTCCATAGGCATGACGTTTGTCATCCTGATTTCCGGCATCGATCTTTCTACCGGTTCGATTATTACATTTGTTAATATCGTTGCTGCATTCTTAATGGTAAATATGGGCTTTGGCATGGTAGCTGCCATTATCCTATCCTTGATATTATCGATACTCGTCGGCGTTTTAAATGGCTGCCTTATATCGACAATCGGAATTCCGGCAATTATCGCTACTTTTGCGACACAGATTGTTTTTGAGGGCGCTTCCTATCTTATCAGCGGAGGTACACCGATTTATGGATTTGATGAAAGGTTCAAAGTAATAGGGCAGGGGTATTTAGGGCCGGTGCCTGTCCCGGTAATCATTATGATTGTCTGCTTTGCAATCGGTTCTTTTATTTTGAATAAGAGTTATTTCGGACGTTATTTCTATGCGGTGGGCGGCAATGAGGAAGCATCCAAACTTTCCGGTATCAGAGTAGGAGTTACGAAGTATCTGGTATATGCACTATCCGGTTTATTTGCAGGTCTTGCAGGTATTGTTATGTTATCCCGAACAAATTCTGCACAACCTACAGCAGGTCTGGGATATGAATTCGATGTGATTACCTGTGTTGTGCTCGGCGGAGTATCCATTACCGGCGGCTACGGTAAAATGTCTAACGTAATAGCCGGTGTATTGATTATAGGCATTCTGACCAACGGCATGGTTCTTATGAATGTGAGCACTTATATGCAGATGGTTGTAAAAGGTATCGTGCTTGTGCTTGCGGTAGGTTTTGATAGTTTACAGAAGAAGAGAGCACTTACCTAAGGTTTATGGAACTTAAGTTGGCAGGGTGGAAAGCGGTTTAGATTAAATATAGGATAAAGGAGAAAATTCATATGGGTATTATGGAAAGAATGAGATTAGACGGGAAGGCATCATTTGTCACGGGAGGCGCGAGGGGAATTGGCAAGGCGATAGCTACTGCGCTTGCTGAGGCGGGAAGTGATGTGGCAATTGTAGATGTAGATATAGAAGAATCTGAAAAGACGGCAAAAGAAATTGCCGATGCCACAGGAGTTAAGACAATGGCGATCATGACGGATGTTACGAACCAGACGGATGTCGACCAAATGATCGCTACGATTCTAAAAGAATTCGGTAAATTGGATGTAGCATTCTGCAATGCTGGAATTTGTATGAATATTCCGGCGGAAGAGATGACCTTGGATCAGTTTAAAAAAGTAATTGATATTAACCTGACCGGTGTATTCTTAACCTCACAGGCAGCAGCCAAGGTTATGCTAAAGCAGGGTAAGGGCTCGATTATTAACACAGCCTCCATGTCCGGACATATTGTTAACGTGCCCCAGCCTCAATGCTCCTACAATGCGTCCAAAGCCGGCGTTATCCAATTGACAAAATCCATGGCAGTTGAATTCGCAAAGCGCGGCGTAAGAGTGAACAGCATCAGTCCTGGATATATGGGAACCGAACTCGTCCTGAACGCACCGCATCTGAAAGCATTGATCGATCAGTGGAACGCAATGGCGCCTATGGGCAGGCTGGGACATACGGACGAATTACAGGCAATCGCTGTTTATCTTGCTGGCGATACAAGTGATTTCACCACCGGTTCAGACTTTGTGATCGACGGAGCATTCAGCTGTTTCTAATTCGGATAACTTTTATTAGTTTTAGATGCTAGGAGAAGGATAATGAAAAAATATACCATTGGTATCGATTATGGAACACTGTCCGGGAGGGCAGTGCTGGTAGATGTTGAAAATGGTGAGGAAATCTGTGATTCCGTATTGGAATATAAACATGCCGTTATGGATAAATATTTACCGGATTCCACGAAACGTCTGCCAAGTGAGACCGCATTGCAGCATCCGCATGATTACTTGGATGTCTTACAAATAACAGTGCCTGAAGTTCTTAGGAAGGGCAATGTAAGCAAAGAAGAGATTATTGGAATCGGTGTTGATTTTACATCCTGTACGGTACTTCCGGTGGATAAAGACGGCACGCCGCTTTGCTTTAAGGAGGAATTCAAGGATAGGCCTCATGCTTATGTAAAGCTTTGGAAGCACCACGCGGCACAGAGGGAGGCAGACTTATTCAACAGAGTTGCCCATCGCAGGGGTGAAAAGTTTATGGCCCGTTACGGCGGAAAAATGTCTTCCGAGTGGGTAGTGCCCAAGGCGATGCAAATACTTCATGAGGATGAGGAAATTTATGAGGCGATGGACCGCTTTATGGAAGCTGGCGACTGGGTGGTTATGATGCTTGTCGGAGAAGAAAAGAGAAGTTTGTGTCAGGCTGGCTATAAGGCAGTATGGTCTAAGAGGGATGGGTACCCCGGCAAAGAATTTTTTGCAGAGCTGGATTCCAGAATGGAGAACTTCGTAGAGGAGAAATTGAGTAACCACATATATGCAACAACGGACCTTGCAGGATATCTTACAAAGGATGCGGCTGAATTAACCGGACTTATGGAAGGAACGCCTGTAGCAGTGGCAAACATAGATGCACATGTGGCATTGCCGGCAGTCAGGATTACAGGACCGGGTAAGATGCTTATGATTATGGGAACAAGTACCTGCCATATTATGATGAGCGAGGAGGAGCATTTTATTCCGGGAGTCGGAGGTGTGGTGGAAGACGGTGTGGTTCCGGGATATTATGCTTATGAGGCAGGGCAGGCTTGTGTAGGAGATCATTTCGACTGGCTGGTCAGAAACTGTGTACCGGGAAGCTACGAGGAAGAGGCGGCCGCAAAAGGAAGCAGTATCCATCAGCTTCTTGAGAGCAAGGTAAAAGAACAGCTCCCGGGAGAAAGCGGACTTATTGCACTGGATTGGTGGAATGGAAACCGCAGCATATTAACGGATGCATCTTTAAGCGGAATGCTGTTAGGGGCTACCCTGCAGACGAAGCCGGAAGAGATTTACCGGGCTTTGGTGGAAGCGACTGCTTATGGTACGAGAATTATTATAGAAGCCTTTGAAGAGGGAGGAGTCCCTATTGAGGAGCTTTATGCAGCAGGAGGCATTGCTCGTAAGAGTGAGCTGATGATGCAGATTTATGCGGATGTAACCAATAAGGAAATTCATATTTCCGCATCCAAGCAGGCACCGGCTCTTGGAGCAGCCTTGTTCGGAGCGGTTGCGGCAGGCAGTAAAAGAGGCGGTTATGATACCATTGAGGAAGCCTCCGAGCATATGTCCCGTCTTCAGGACAAAGTATACATACCCAATGCCGACAATGTGAGAAGATACGATAAGCTGTTTCAGGAATATAAAATTTTGCACGATTATTTCGGAAAAGGCGGAAATGATGTTATGAAACGCCTCAAAAGCATTAAAAGTGATGCAATGAGGACCAGAAGGTAAAATGTTGGGGTGTTCCTGCTTATAGGGGCATCCCATTTTGGGAAATATAAGAGGGATGAAATCCACAAATAACGGAAAATATGTTATAATTTTTAGACCAAGTAACAGATTTCAAGCGGCAATATAAGGATGGTAAAGATATGGGGATAAAGCGGCAAAGAGGTAGAATGCGGCGCAGTAAGATATTAATAGGTATTATATTGTGCATGATGCTGTTCGCTTCATGTACCGGTATGGAATCTGACAGTATGAGGGCGGAAGAAGCTGCTGATACGGAGGAACAACCGGTTACGATTGCATTTGCACACAAAAGCTTTAACTCCTATTTTTATGCCATTATGAATGAATCGGTCAAGAAAGCGGTAGAGGAAAAAGGATGGATTTTCCAAAACTCTGTTGCTGATTATGACCCTATGAGACAGAACCAGCAGATTATAAATTTTATAAAGCAGAAACCGGATGCGATTATTACTACTGCAATTGACAGCATTTCTATCGAAGAAGTAATCCGCCGCGGGAATGAGGCGGGAATACCTATGTGTACCATTGATACCAACGCAGTAGGAGGAACATTGGCAATCGATGTAAGCTTTGATAATTATAAGGCCGGACAGCTGGCAGCAGAAGTTATTGTGGAACAGTTGATCGAGAAATATGGGGAAGCGAGGGGAACCGTGTTCAATGCTTACGGGAAATTAACAAGCAATGCATGGCGCCTTCGGAAAGAGGGGTTTGAAGAAGTAATCAATCGGTATCCGGATATTACTTATGTACCGAGGGCAACGGAAGGGATGCCTGAGCTTGTGAAGGAAGAGCTTACCAAAGCTTTTAAAGAAGGAATGGAAATCGATGCAGTTCATTGCTCCAGTGAGCATCCGGGGAGGGGACTGGTGGAGGCTCTTCAGGAATCAGGACATTGGTATCCTTTTTGGAAGGACGGACATGTTATTCTTGTGACAATCGATGCCGAACCATATTTTGTGAGCTTGATCAACAAGGGATATGTAGATGCTGCCGTCGCTCAGGATGTAATTGCATATGGTAATATTACGGTGGATTTATTGGAAGATTATGTATTGGCCGGAAAAGAGATTCCGGAAGGGGAGTATTTTTGTGAGGGAACTTATTGGCAGACCTGTGATATCAGCATTACCGGCAAGCAGGCGAAGGTAACGATTCCGCCATATATTATCGATGCCGATAATAGCAATGATAACAGGCACTGGTCATACATTGCGGAAAAATTGTGGGGATTTCAATACAATAAGTGAATGGGCGTCTGATTGAGCGGCGTATGGGAGCGTTAATGGTTAACAGATGTTTTGGCATGATAAAAGAGTGGGGTTTAAATAACCTGTACAAATACAGTATTTACAGAAGGCTGATATGGTGTTTTGTTTATATGTCTGTGTTACCTATACTGCTGATCGGCGGTTATAATGCGGTATATTCTTTTTCGAAAAACGAACGGGAAGCGAAAATGTTCCTGCAGGAATCTTCCTCTCAAATTGCCAACAACATCTCTTATTACATGTTTTCTCATATGAATCTGCTGGAAGAGGTCGCAATGAATCCGGAGATCGTGAATGAACTGATGATTTATCATCAAGTGGACTGGAACCAGAAAAGTGATATCGAAAATCATATACGCCTCGTTTTAGGAAGTACGTTTGGCTCCAGCGGTGCAGTGAATGCCTGCGAGATCGTTTCTGTAAATCGTTCTTATTTCTATTACCCGTCTCCGGTGTCCAACGGTGATTTCAAGACGAGCAAACTGCTTTCCCAATCAGCGAGGCAGGTACTTATGAAGGTAAGTCCCAAGGAGGTTCCAAGCGACCAGAACAGCTATGTAATACTGACCAGGAGTATATACAGCAACGAAGGGTGCGTCGGGAATATTGTCGCCGCCTTGGACCTATCCTATTTTAATAAAGTATGTTATGAAAACGTGACGAATCTCTTAAATGAGGTAATGATCATCGACGAGAACAATATTGTGATCAGCGCTTCTAACGAAGAACAGGTAGGTTCCGTCTTTGGCGAAGATAAGATGTTTTCCATATCCGTTTCAGAGCCTATTTCCAATACGAATCTTACCGTCGTTAACCTCATAGATATACAGACGCTTCTTAAGTCGGCTTTTATTCAGTTTGGAATTACCGTATTTACAGCCGTTTTATTTGCCGTACTGGCTTTTACATTTGCCATATTGTTTACAAGAAGTATTACGGAACCGATTAACCGTTTAATGGAAGAAATGAAGAAACCGAAGGTGGATAAATTTGTAGAGGATGTCGGGAACGATGAATATCATGCTGTAATAGAAGGCTTTAATAAAATGAGCAGCAATCTCGTGGAGGCCCTGCAAAAGCAATATGAAATCAAGCTGCAGGAGACAAAGCTGAGGGAGCTTCGCAGAGAAGCGGAGCTTTCTGCGCTGCAGCAGCAGATAAATCCTCATTTTTTATACAATACATTGGAATCCATCTATTGGAACGGGCAATTGGAGGGCGATGAGGAAATCAGCGAGATCGTCAATGCACTTGGCAATTACTTGAGGGTCATTATCATAAAAGGCCGGGAATACATTACCATTGAAAATGAGGTCGAAAGCGTAAACAACTACATTTTTTTACAAAATAAGCGCTTTGAGAATCGGATTGTAAACTATTGGGATGTATCCATATCCATGCGGCATACAAAGATTATAAAACTGGCGATTCACCCCATCGTAGAGGATGTGATTTCGGCCAATCTGGACGATCTCGAAAGTCAGATTGACATCGGTATATCCATTGCAGGGGAACTTGATACTATTCAGGTGACTATGACAGGAAATGCTGTGGAATATTTCTTAAGCCGGCTTGATAAAGGACAGGTGAACATCAGGGGCATTAATAGTGTAGACGAACGGCTAAGGCTTTACTATGGAGATGCGTTCGGGGTTATTATGGATAAAGAAGCGGAGAAAATCAGGGTAACAATGCCTGTCTATAAGGACAACGGAAGCGAAGGTAAAAAACAATATGGATAAGTTTGTAGGATATCTCAGAAAAATTTCGATACGCAGACGTCTTCTTTATGCCTTTATTATATTATGCGTTATTCCAATTTCAATCATGATCATTATTAGCGGGGTTATCGAATTTCTCTATTATAACGATAACATTAGGCGTAATTATGATAATTTCACTTATGAATCCGATATCAGGGTCAATGATATGTTCGACCAGTTAGAGTTAAAGTTTAAATACTTGAAAGAGAACAACGATATCTTAACAGATATATATCTGTACGCAATCTCTCCTATATACCAGACCGAAGAGGTAACCAACCGGATCGAAAATACGATAGCGAGTATTGTTTCCAATCAGGAGGAAATAAGCTATGCGGCAATCATTCTCGAAGACGGGACATCCTTCTCCTATATGAAAATGTTAGTCGATGCAAAAGAAATCAGTAAAGGACTGGGAGATGGTCCGAGCTGGAGCTATGTGGATTACGGGCAGCAGCCTGCGCTATGCAGAACGGAAATGGTTGAAGTAGATTATACCAGCGGATTGAAAGCGAGGTATGTGATACTTATTAACTTGAATGCGGTAAAGGAAGTGCTCGATAATGCAGCGGGTTCCGCAAAGCAGAAAATCGCAATTACTGACAGCCAGGACAGAGCCGTTGCCGGTTCCCGCTTTGAAAAACCGGAATTATTTTACGAGGTGACAGTTCCGATTCTGGATACGGGACTTAACATAAATAATACCTTTATCCGAACAAAATATGACCTTCGCGGGTTAATAACGGTAACTGTGATATTCCTGCTCGTAGTGGCCGGCACCGGAAGTGCCTCTTATCTGGTACATGAAAGCATTAAGATTCCGTTGAACCGGCTGCTTGGCCGGATGGAACGGATTGAAGAAGGAGATATCTTTATTGAGCCGGAGGAAGAAGCAGATATAAATTCTCAGGATGAAAATGAGATTTTAAACAGAGTATTTACTTCCATGCTCAACAAGTTAAACGAAGTATTGGAGGAAACCTATACTACAAATATAAATGAGACCCAGCTCAGGACAAGAATCAAGGAGCTGGAACTGGTAGCCTTACAGCAGCGGATCAATCCTCATTTTCTGTATAATCTTCTGGATAATATATTTTGGATCGCACAGATGAATAACTATGAAGAGATTGGGGAGATGGTATCGGCTCTCGGCGAATTCTTCAAAACGAGCGTATCGGAAAAAGGAGCTTTTGTATCCATCAATACGGAGATTGAAAATGTTAAAAGCTATGTATGCCTGCAAAAGATCATGCATAAGAATCAGTTCGATGTCATATGGAACATAGATCCGGGAATCATCCATTATAAAACGGTAAAGCTCATTCTTCAGCCCATCATTGAGAATTGTATTTCTCATGGATTTGAAGGAATAGAAGGAGGCGGAATCATTCATATTACAGGTAAGAAAGAAGCGGATACGATTGTCTTCGAGATACAGGATAATGGAAGAGGCATGGAGAAGGATGTTTGTGACGGCATAAAGCTGACAATGAATGATTCGATTCTTGGAGTAGGGGATAGCATCGGTATGAGAAACGTGAATCAAAGGATTAAGATATACTTTGGCGAACCTTATGGCATAAATATTAAATCGAAAATAAAGGAAGGTACAACAGTAAGTCTGTGTATCCCGGTTAAGGAGTGAGCTATGTATAGATTGATGGTAGTGGAAGATGAGAATATGATACGCAAAGGTATCGTGAACAGTATCCTCTGGAAATCCCTGGGATTTGTAGTCGTGGCGGAAAGTTCGAATGGAAAGGCGGCTTTGGAACAGCTTGAGAAAGTTCAGGTGGATGTCTTATTGACAGATATTAAGATGCCGGTCATGGGCGGTATGGAGCTGGCCAGAATAGCGAGGCAGCGGTATCCTGATATCGAAATTATTATTTTGAGCGGATTTGCTGAATTCGAATACGCCCGCCAGGCAATTAATTTCAGAACATTTGATTATTTAGTGAAGCCTGTCAATAAGCAAAAATTGCTGGATACCTTTACCGCTCTGAAGGAGAACATGGATCGGAAAAGGGAAATTAAGGAGGAAATATATCACAGCAATATTTATTTGAATGCGGGATATGAAACTCTCAGGAATGAATTTCTCCAGTCCATGCTGGACGGAGATATTAGCCTTTTTAATGATTTTGAGGAGAAGACGGCATCTCTGGAACTGGATTTTACCGGGCATTATTTTGCGGCGGCAACGATAAAATTCGATAGAAAGAGTATCTTTGAAGAATTGGAATCCAATTGGGGCACAGACAAGCGGTTGCTTACCTTTGCCTATCGGAACATCATAAATGAGGAATTATGTGATATGGATGATGTTTATTATATCGTGGAGGACTGTGACAGAATTAATTTTGTATTCTGCTTCCCGTCAAAAGAAAAGCAGGATGCGTTGATGATTCCCTGCCTGGAAAGCATTAGCGACAGCATTCATAACTGTCTGTTCAAACATGTGGCAGTGCCGTATACGATAGGGATCGGTCTAAGCTATCCTTCCATTCACCATATAGCCAAATCCTTCAGCCAGGCCAAAAAATCGATTCAGAATAATTTTTATCTTGGAGAATACAGAGTTCAGATTTATCAGGATAATAATGAATCGAAATATGAACAGAACTTTATCCGGTTCTATCCGGAAGAAATGGAGCATGCAGCTATCGCCATCAGCAATGGAAATTATGAGGATACGAGAAAATATCTGGTATCCATGTTCCGCACGCTTTCCGAGCAGAATTTACTGCCGGAAATCGTAAAAAATTACTGTGTGGCGCTTAAACTAATGGTTCAGTCTAAGATTATGAACAGCAATGGGGCAATGGAAGAAATTATCGGGGATGAGTTTAATGAATTTGTAAAAGAAGCTCTGACCGTTAAGGAGCTGTCGGCTTATATTATCAATATTATGGTAACTCTCGCAAAGGCAATTGATGAGACCATCGCCCCGATGGAAATAAAAGAACAGCAAATACTCATCGATAGGGCAAAAGCGTATATTGCCACATGCCTAAGCGAAAAAATCACCTTGAAAATGATTAGCGAGCATGTTTATTTGTCGGAAACTTATTTCAGCTTTTTATTCAAAAAGGTGACTGGAATTACTTATATTGACTATATCCAGAAGCTCCGCATGCAGGAAGCGAAGAGATTATTGGTAAACACAAATCATAAGGTCTATAAGATAGCAGAAATGATAGGATACAGCGATTATAAATATTTTTCCGTACAATTTAAGAAGTATGTGGCGCTTACACCGAAGGAGTATAGGAATCAGGGAAGGCGGGAAAAGGAGCAGCAGGAAAGGTAAGTTTGAAAAGAATGCTTTCGGCTCTGCATTGGGGCTTGAATGAATAGACGGGCATATGTGCCTGAGTCTTGCTGAGCAAAACGGGGGTATGCGCGAAAAGACATTAAGAATGTAGTATATTTTTGGGAAAAGCAATATAGATTTGGCATATTATAGAAGATAATTATGATCTATACTGTTATCAATATGTATTATGGTTCATGGGGGTAATACGAATGAGAAAATTCCTGAAAAGAATGAGTTTACTGCAAAAGTTAATCAGTGTTATAGTAACGGTTGTTTTTGTGCCAATATTAATTATTGGGGTGATGGCCACCGGGATATCGAAAACAGCTCTCGAGGAACAATCCAGAAAAGCAAAGGAAGCTCTTGCTTCGCAGACGGCCGATATGATCGATCAGGAGATGGAGCGTATAAACCAAGTATTTTTACAAGTTTCTTTAAGTACTGCATTTCAGGATGTTGTCAACAATCTGGAGCCGCCGAAGGGGCTCGGCGATAAAGAAAAAGCAGAGTGGAGTATGGAGAGAAGGAAGCTCTTGCAAGTACTTGATAAAGAGATTCAAAGTATTACCATTACAAATAAGTTTATTAGCAGTTTGTCATTAGTGTATGTTACCGGGGATATGATAGGTCCGGTCTGCACTTTGCCGGAAGGAGTTACAGATATTCGTGAGACTGCTGTTTACCGGAAGCTGATAGACAGTACGGATATGATATGGTTAAATGCGGATGAAGTAGATACTTATGTGAATAGCGGATATCTCACAGTAGGAAAAGCGGTTAAAAGCTTTTATTATTCGAATACAGAGGCAGTAGGAGCTGCTAAGATTGAATTAAGCTACGATGCATTTCAGTCCATGCTATCCAAAATTAAAGTTGGTGAAAATGACAGCTCTTATCTGATTGCTTCTAACGGCAGCAGGATTTCCGCTCTTCCGTATAGCGATATGGTACAAGGAGAGGAAGAGTCTGTTTTTATGGAAGTAGAAGAAAGAGCGAAGCTGGTTGAAGCCGACACCTTTACAATGGGGGTAAATGGCGTCAGCACGATTGTTACCTATAATAAATGCGATAAGTCAGGCTTTATTTACATAATTATGATTCCGGAATCAGAAGTACTTCAGGGGTCGAATGAAATTAAGAACCTAATTGTGCTGGTGGGTGCAGCTTTTTCTGTATTAGCCGTATTGGGGGGATTGTTCTTTGCACTTAATATGACAAAAGCATTGAAGGGTGTGGAAAAAACAATGTCTCTTTCGGCGGAAGGCGACTTGACGGTCACAGCCAAAACAAGGCGTACCGATGAGATTGGAAAGGTGGCAAGTTCCTTTAACGCCATGGTAAAGAGCCTCCGAACGCTTATATCACAAAGCAATGAACTATCGGAGGAAGTAAGTAAAACAGCAGAATCGCTTTCAAAGATATCCGCGGCAACTACTCGTACTGCGTCGGAAATATCCAGTGCAATTGATGATGTTGCCATGGGTGCGGGGATGCAGAGTGAGGAGATTGACAATAGTGTGCAGGTTTTCGCCAGCTTGGCGGATGGAATCAGCCATGCGGTAAGCAGTACAAATGCCATGGAATCTGCGGCCAGAAATGTTAAGAATTATACGGTAGAAGGAATTCAGGCAGCACAGTTACTTGATGGGAAGGCGCTAGAGGTTATTTCTATCACGGAAGGGGTTGCCGAACAGATATCGGGACTTGCCAAAAGTATAACAGTTATTAATGAGTTCACAGAGATTCTTAATACAACTTCAGAGCAGACTGAGCTATTATCTTTAAATGCATCCATCGAGGCGGCAAGAGCAGGAGAACATGGAAGAGGATTTACGGTTGTCGCCGAAGAAATCAGAAAGCTTGCGGAGCAGTCCGGCAGGCAGACAGAAAAGATAGAGAGCCTGACCAAGGAAATACTGTCAAAAACAAAAGCTTCCACGGAGTTTATCATGAAAGCGAATACGGTAATCAAAGAGCAGGCAGAATCGTCAAAGGCTTCGGCAGAGTATTTCGATAAAATTGATATGGCAATGAATGAACTGCTGCAAGATATGAAAAAGATTATGGAAGTAATTGATAAGATAGATCAAGACAAGGACAGCGTTCTTGGCAGTATCAATCATATTGCGGAGGCTTCTGAAGCGGCAGCGGCAGCGTCGGAAGAAGTATCTGCCTCCACTCAGGAACAGCTAAGCACTCTGGAAGAGCTTGCGAATATGGCAGTTATGCTAAAGAATTGCTCTAAAAATCTGGAGGAGAACCTGAAGCGTTTTATAGTATAAACATCTTCATCGTTTTAAAAAGCCATGGAACTTAAAAGCACCGATTCTAAAAGAATCAGTGCTTTTTCTATTGCGCAAGCTCTCCTAATATTTTATATAGAGTTTTATAGAGGACTTGTGCTTCTTCCGACTCCAATTTTATA
>JAEZRJ010000079.1 GCA_023412855.1 Bacillota bacterium
CCCGATCCGAGAATGGCAAGGATAAAAGATATCTTTGATGCAAATAAGGAGGTGTAACAATGTCTATTTGTCCCAAGAATAAATCTTCCAAAGGTAGAAGAGATAAGAGAAGAGCGAACTGGAAAATGAGCGCTCCTACATTGGTTAAATGCAGCAAATGCGGTGCTCTTATGATGCCCCACAGAGTATGCAAAAAATGTGGCTCTTACAACAAAAAAGAAATTATCGCAGTAGATTAATGATTGAAAAGCTGAGGTTTTCCTAATAAATTAGGAAGACCTTTTTTCATGCAATAGGGAAGTGTCCCTATTGCATGAAAAATGGATGCGCAGCTACGCGTGCGGCACAAAAATTTTTTGTGCATGAAAAACAACTTGATTTTTATATATGGGTTTAGTATATTAAAGAAAGATATTAGGAGGTTGCATATGTCAGAGTTAGTGAAAGTTGCTGTCGATGCGATGGGCGGAGACAATGCGCCGGAAGAAATCGTAAAGGGTGCGGTCGAAGCAGTAAAAGAGAGCAGTAAGGTTAAGGTCTATCTGGTAGGAGCAGAGGATAGGATCAGGGACGAACTGAAAAGGTATACTTACCCCTCGCAGCAGGTGGAAATCGTAAATGCGACGGAAGTTATCGAGACGGCAGAGCCTCCGGTCATGGCAATTCGCAAGAAGAAGGATTCCTCCATTGTGAAGGCACTTCAGCTGGTGAAGGAAGGGACCTGCGATGCATATATATCAGCAGGGAGCACCGGGGCGACGTTAGTCGGAGGGCAGGTTATCGTAGGACGGTTAAACGGAGTGGAGAGACCGCCTTTAGCACCTCTTATACCGACGGAAAAGGGAGCGGCACTTTTGATTGACTGCGGAGCCAATGTGGATGCCAGGTCTTCTCATCTCGTACAGTTTGCGAAAATGGGAAGCGTATATATGGAAAGCATTATGGGAATTAAGAATCCCAAGGTTGCGATCGTTAATATCGGAGCCGAGGAGGATAAAGGGAACGCTCTTGTAAAAGAAACCTTTCCTCTGTTAAGGAATTGTCCGGACATCAATTTTATCGGAAGCATCGAAGCGAGAGATATTCCGGCAGGCTATGCGGACGTTATCGTCTGCGAAGCATTCGTAGGAAATGTAATTTTGAAATTATACGAAGGAGTGGGCGGAACGCTCATTAAGAAGGTAAAAGCCGGAATGATGACTTCCTTCCGTAGTAAAATAGGCGGATTTTTAGTAAAGCCTGCTTTAAAGGAGACTTTAAAGACTTTCGACTTGGAGCAATATGGCGGTGCGCCGCTTTTGGGGCTCAAGGGACTGGTAGTAAAGACACACGGCAGTTCGAAAGCAGTCGAAATCAAAAATTCTGTTCTTCAATGTATCACATTTAGCGAGCAGAAGATTAATGATAAAATAAAAGAAAAAATTACTCTTGAGAATGAATAAGAAAGGGCTATTATCATGGAATTTGAAAAATTAAAAAAAGTTATTGCTGAGGTGCTCAATGTGGACCCGGAGGAAATTACGCTGGAAACTACTTTTGCGGATGATTTAGGAGCTGATTCCTTGGATGTATTTCAAATTGTTATGGGAATTGAGGAAGAATTTGACATTGAGATTCCTGCGGAAGAGGCTGAAAAGATTAGTACGGTTGAAGAGGCGGTTGAGTTAATCAAGAGCGCTATGAATTAGTAACTATGTAGAGTATCGAAAGCCCTATATCAAGGGCTTTTTCGATGTTTATGGGGGAATGTGATGTTAACGGAAAATGATTTAAATGAGTTGGAAGGAAAAATAGAGTATTGTTTTAAGGATAAGGAGTTGTTAAAACAGGCTCTTACCCATAGTTCCTTTGCCAACGAACAGAAGATCAAAAGAGCAAATGACTATGAACGTCTGGAATTTTTAGGAGATGCGGTGCTTGAGTTGGTAACCAGCGACTTTTTGTACCAAAGGCACCCGAAAATGCAGGAAGGCCAGCTTACGAAAAAGCGTTCTGCGCTTGTATGCGGGCCGGCTTTGGCCTTTTGTGCGGCTGATATTGAAATCGGCAGCTACATACAGCTTGGCAGAGGAGAAGAATCCACGGGCGGCAGAGGACGCGATTCCATTACTGCGGATGTTATGGAGGCTATTATCGGCGCCATATATTTGGATGGAGGATATGAAGCATCCAGCGTTTTCATTCACCGTTTTATATTGTCTGATTTGGAAAATAAAGAACTATTTTATGACAGCAAGACATTGCTTCAGGAGGAAGTGCAAAAGGACAGCAAGGGAACGCTGCGATACGAGCTCGTCAGCGAGACGGGGCCGGACCATAACAAGAGATTCGTCATTGAAGCGAGGGTGAACGGAAAGATTCTGGGAAGAGGTGTCGGAAAAACGAAAAAGGCGGCAGAACAGCAGGCGGCTTATGAAGCCCTTCTGGCATGCAAAGCCTAAAAAGGGGTAATGGGAGTAACTATGTATTTAAAAAGTATTGAGATACAAGGGTTTAAATCGTTTGCAAACAAAATTAATTTTAAGTTTCACAATGGAATTACCGGAATCGTAGGGCCGAACGGAAGCGGAAAGAGTAATGTAGCTGACGCAGTGCGCTGGGTATTAGGAGAACAGCGTATAAAACAGCTTCGCGGTGCCTCTATGCAGGATGTCATTTTTTCGGGGACGGAGCTTAGAAAGCCGTTAGGATATGCTTATGTGGCCATTACGCTGGATAATTCGGATCATCAGCTTGCAGTGGACTACGATGAGGTAACGGTAGCCAGAAGAATATACCGCTCGGGAGAGAGCGAATACATGTTAAACGGCACACCTTGCCGTTTAAAAGACGTGAATGAATTATTTTACGACACTGGTATCGGTAAAGAGGGCTATTCCATCATCGGACAAGGGCAGATCGATAAGATTCTGAGCGGAAAGCCGGAAGAGCGAAGAGAGCTTTTCGACGAAGCGGCAGGCATTGTAAAATTTAAACGGCGTAAATTTGCAGCGCAGAAGAAGCTGGAGGATGAAAAGCAGAATCTGCTGCGCGTGAAAGACATTCTGTCAGAGCTTGAAAAGCAGACAGGACCGCTCGAAAAGCAGTCTGAAATCGCAAAAATTTATTTAAAGAAAAAAGAAGAATTGAAGACGTTAGATGTGAATGTATTCCTTTTGGAAAATAATCGCATCAAAGAGCAGCTTCTGGCCGTAGAACAAAAATATGGCATTGCAGGCAGCGATTTGCAGGAGACCACGGAGAGGTATGAGGGCATCAAAGCGGAGTATGAGCAGATTCAGGGACAGATCGAGATACTGGATGAGTCCATTGAGTCAGCACGCACACAGCTTACGGATACCGGACTTTTGCGTGGTAAGCTGGAGGGCGAAATCAATGTCTTAAAGGAACAGATCAATTCTGCCAAAGGAAACGAGAGCCATCTTCGCTCCCGTCTGGAAACGGTGCAGAAGGAAATCGACGCGAAAAACATAGACAAAGAAGAAATCTTAAAAAATAAAAGCGAAATCGATGGAAAGTTGGCTGAAATCGAAGGTATAAGGGATGAAGCTAGGAACTTACTGAATGAAGTTCAGGGCAAGATCGAGGAGCTCAATAACCATATCGAGGCGGGAAAGAATACGATTATCGATGCGCTGAACGGCCGTGCCACCATCAAGTCCAAAATCGGCCGCTACGATACGATGCTCGAGCAGGCTAATATACGTAAGTCCGAGCTGAATTCCAGATTGCTGCGGGCAAAATCGGACGAGGAGAAGCAGGAAGAGACCATTAAGCAGCTTCAGGCGGAGTTTGAGAACATTAACGGAGAAATCCGTCGGCTGAATGATTCTCAGACAGTTATTGAAGAGCGCCTTAGCGGCATGCATGATGAACTCTCTGCGAAGGATCAGAAGCTTCGGGATACACAGGTGGTCTATCACCAAGAGAAATCCAAAATGGAAGCGTTAGCTAATCTAACGGAGAGATATGACGGTTATGGCGGCAGCGTAAAGCGCGTCATGGAATGCAAGGACGAAGAAAAAGGTATTATCGGTGTGGTAGCCGATATAATTAAAGTGGATAAGAAGTATGAAACTGCGATAGAGACCGCTTTGGGCGGCAATATTCAGAATATTGTCACGGAGGATGAGGAGACTGCAAAACGGATGATTGCCATGCTGAAGGCACACAAGGCCGGGAGAGCAACTTTCTTACCTCTTACGAGTATTAAGGACCCGCAGGAATTCAAGAATTCGGAGGCGCTGAAGGAGAAAGGCGTCATCGGCATGGCGGACGAACTGGTGCAGACGGACAAGAAATATAAGGATGTGGCAAAGTCCATGCTCGGGCGCATCGTGGTAGTAGATCATGTGGATAACGCCGTTAAAATAGCGAAAAAGTATAGTTACGGCATCCGAATGGTTACGATAGAGGGCGAGCTTCTTGTGCCGGGCGGCGCTATCAGCGGCGGAGCATTTAAAAATAACAGCAATCTTCTCGGACGCAGGCGGGAGATGGAGGAATTGAACGCCAAGGTTAAAAAGTATCTGGAAGAAATCGATTTGCTGCTGGAGGATATCGAGGAGACGAAAGCGCTTAGAAATAAGCTTCGTATGGAATTGGAGGATACCAAATCCAGACTGCAGGAGGAGTTCATCAAGCAGAATACGGCACGGATGAACGTTATAAAAGCGCAGGAGAGAAAGAGCGAGGCGGAGGAAGGCTTCGGAGAGCTGAAAACTGAGGAGAAGGAAATCGAGACCCAGATAGTGGAGATCAAATCCAGCAAAGAGGGTATCCTCAAGGAGCTGGAAGAATCGGAAAACCTGGAAAAACAGGTGGAGCTTCAAATCAACGAATTCCAGAAGGAACTGGAGGAGCAGAGACTGAAGGAGTCCGAGCAGTCGAAGGTAGTGGCAGAGCACGACGTGGGAGTGGAAAAGATGCTCCAGCAGCAAGGCTTCCACAAACAGAACGTGGATCGTATCGACAGCGAAATCGCCCGCTTCATGTCCGAGCTTATGGAAATCAAAGAGGGCCTTGAAAGAAATGAGGAAGAGATAGAGAGAAAGGCACAGAATATCGTTGAAATCGAAAAGACGATCGTGTCTTCCAATATCTCAAGAAGTGATGCGGAAGTGAAGCTGAAAGAAGACATCACGAAGAAGGAAGAGCTGTCTGCAAAGCAGAAAAACTTTTTCGCTACGAGAGAGGAGCTTTCTGAGAGGATGTCCGCTCTGGATAAAGAGGTATACCGCTTAAGTTCTCAGAAGGAGAAGTTGGAGGAATCCATCGAAAGCCAGATCAACTATATGTGGGATGAATATGAAATCACCCTTTCGGACGCAGCCTCCCTCAGAGATGAAGAAATGACGGACCTTTCGTCGATGAAGAAGGAAATCGCATCTTTAAAGGATGGAATCCGCAAGCTGGGTGATGTTAACGTCAACGCTATCGAGGATTATAAGAATTTGATGGAGCGTTATCTGTTTTTAAAGACCCAGCACGATGATTTGGTGGAGGCGGAGAAGACCTTGATACATATTATCGAGGAGCTGGATACTGCCATGCGTAAACAGTTCAACGAGAAGTTTGCCGAAATCGCCAAGGAGTTCGACAAAGTATTCAAGGAGCTTTTCGGAGGCGGAAAGGGAACGCTGGAGCTGATGGAGGACGAAGATATTCTGGAGGCAGGAGTACGCATTATCGCCCAGCCACCCGGAAAGAAGCTGCAGAATATGATGCAGCTTTCGGGAGGGGAAAAGGCGCTGACAGCAATTGCATTGCTTTTCGCCATTCAGAATCTAAAGCCGTCGCCCTTTTGTCTGTTGGATGAAATCGAGGCGGCTCTGGACGAAAATAACGTAGGCCGGTTTGCCAAGTATTTACATAAATTAACAAAATACACGCAATTTATTGTAATTACCCATAGGCGTGGTACAATGGAAAAGGCGGACCGCCTGTATGGTATTACGATGCAGGAAAAAGGTGTGTCAACGCTTGTAAGCGTTAATTTGATCGATAAGGACCTTGACGATTAAAAACGTCGTTTATAATAAATAAATGAGTATGGAACACTCATAGAGGAGGGCACATGGGCGAGGAAAAGAAAGGCTTTTTTGGAAGGCTTAAGGATGGGCTTACCAAGACCAGAGATAATATTGTAAATGGAATCGACTCCGTTTTTAATGGCTTTTCCGCGATTGATGAAGATTTTTACGAGGAATTGGAAGAAATTCTGATTATGGGAGACATCGGTGTTAATGCTACGAATGCCATTATCGAAAAGCTTCGCGGGCAAGTAAAGGAAAAGCATATCAAACAGCCGTCAGAGTGTAAGGAGATCTTGATTCAAAGCATCAAGGAGCAGATGAAGGTGGGAGAGACGGCATATGACTTCGAGCAGGAGCAGTCCGTTATTCTTGTCATTGGTGTGAACGGTGTCGGAAAGACCACTTCTGTGGGAAAGCTGGCAGGAATATTGAAGGATCAGGGAAGGAAGGTTCTTCTTGCGGCGGCAGATACGTTCCGTGCGGCGGCAGGAGAACAGCTTACGGAATGGGCGAACCGTGCCGGAGTGGATATTATCGGAGGCTCGGAAGGATCGGACCCGGCCAGCGTGGTTTTCGACGCAGTGAATGCGGCCAAGGCCAGACATGTAGACGTGCTTTTATGTGACACAGCAGGGCGTCTTCACAATAAAAAGAATTTGATGGAAGAGTTGAAAAAAATCAACCGGATCATCGATAAGGAATTTCCCGGAGTTCATAGGGAGAATCTGGTCGTGCTTGACGGAACCACCGGGCAGAACGCGCTTGCGCAGGCGAGGGACTTCGGCGAGGTGGCCGATTTGACGGGTATCATTCTCACCAAAATGGATGGGACAGCAAAGGGCGGAATTGCGGTGGCTATTCAGTCGGAGCTGAATATTCCGGTGAAATATATCGGAGTGGGCGAGACTATAGAAGATTTGCAAAAGTTCGATTCCGACCAGTTTGTAAACGCACTCTTTGATATAAAGGTATCGGGAGAAGAGGAGTAGTCCGGAATACTCGTAATAAGTAGTAGAATGCTCGCAACGGGCAGAGAACACCTGAAACGAGTCCGGAACGCTCGTAATAGCATAATGAAACAGTAAGATGGATGGAGGATGAGGTAAGTTGGACGAGAAAATGCTGACACTTGACAGATTTGAAGAAGCTTCCGAGGTAGTGAAAAGGGTGACGCAGGAAACGAAGCTGGTTTACAGCGATTACCTGAGCACTCAGACAGAAAATAAAGTGTACTTAAAGCCGGAAAACATGCAGTTTACCGGGGCATATAAGGTGAGAGGCGCCTATTACAAAATAAGTACCTTATCCGAAGAAGAACGGAGCAGGGGATTGATTACCGCTTCCGCAGGGAATCATGCCCAGGGAGTTGCCTATGCTGCAAAATGCAACGATGTGAGGGCAGTTATCGTCATGCCGACTACCACACCTCTTATTAAGGTGAACAGAACGAAGAGCTATGGCGCAGAGGTAGTTCTTTATGGAGATGTTTATGATGAGGCTTGTGCCCGCGCTTATGAACTGGCGGAGGAAAAGGGATATACCTTTATTCATCCCTTCGACGATCTGGCGGTAGCGACGGGACAGGGAACAGTGGCGATGGAAATCTTTAAGGAGCTTCCGTTAGTGGATTATATCTTGGTTCCTATCGGCGGCGGCGGACTGGCCACCGGAGTATCCACTCTTGCCAAGCTTCTCAATCCGAAAATCAAGGTAATCGGAGTGGAGCCTGCAGGAGCTAATTGTATGCAGGCATCCTTGAGGGAGGGAAAGGTTGTCACCTTAGATCACGTGAACACGATTGCGGACGGAACGGCGGTAAAGACGCCGGGAAGCAAGATTTTTCCTTATCTTTCTGAAAATCTGGATGATGTTATTGCGGTGGAGGACGAGGAGCTGGTAGTCGCTTTTCTCGATATGGTGGAAAATCATAAGATGATCGTGGAGAATTCGGGACTTCTTACCGTAGCGGCGCTGAAGCATCTGCCGGTAAAAAATATGAGAATCGTTTCTATCTTAAGCGGCGGAAACATGGATGTGATCACGATGTCTTCGGTAGTACAGCAGGGGTTGATACTTCGGGACAGAATCTTTACCGTATCGGTACTGCTTCCGGATAAGCCGGGAGAGCTTAGCCGCGTATCGGATGTGATCGCGAAGCAAAACGGCAATGTAATCAAGCTGGAACACAACCAGTTCGTTTCCATTAACAGAAATGCAGCGGTGGAGCTTAGAATTACGCTGGAGGCGTTCGGTCCGGAGCACAAGAAACAGATTATAGTGGCGCTTCATCAAAACGGTTATAAACCGAAGGCAGTTCGCACGATTATGTAAATATAAATAAAATAATTAGAGCGCATCATGGGATATTTGGTGCGTTCTTTTTCGTCTGGGAAGGAGAAACAGAGCGAATTTACATGTAAAATTTTTGCATTGCAGAAATCATGCGTTGCTGAGAACGGAATGAACAGTAACACATAAGTAAGGCTCGTAAGAAGAGGTACGGTATGGTAGAATAGAAATTGGAGTAATGGAAATATTTATCAGAGAGTATGGCTACGATGATTGGTGTGGAGAGGCAGGAAGAATGTCATGGATAAGAAAAATGAAAATGATGTAAAAAGAGGGCCGGAAATAAAGAAAGAAAATGAAAAAATTCAACCTGAAAAAATAGAAACGGAAAAGAAAAGGAAGGCTATGGAAAAAGAAAAGGAGGAAAAAAGAGAGAAGGAAAGGGAGGATGAAGATAAGTATATTTTGGAGATAGAACAAGAATATGAGAAACGGCGGGAAGAAGAGAAGACGGTAAAACAGCGCATTCTGGATTATATTGTGATCACGCTGGCCTCAGTGGTGTATGCGGTAGGAGTCAGCCAGTTTATCGATCCGAACAATCTGGCGCCCGGAGGAGTGACAGGTGTTGCTATTATTTTGAACCGCATCGTACCGGTGGAGACGGGTACTCTCATTTTGATTATTAATATACCGATTATCTTATTGGGAATGTGGAAGTTCGGAGTAAGATTCATTATTTCGACCTTTTATGCGATTGCGGCTACCTCTCTTTTTACGAATCTTCTGGCACCTTTGGGAGCGGCTACGGATGACCTTCTGTTAGCGTCACTTGCAGGAAGCGTTCTGATTGCAGTTTCCATGGGTATTATTTTTAAGAGAGGAGCGACTACGGGAGGAACGGACATTATCATCAAGTGTTTAAGGCTGAGGTATCCGCATTTGAAGATGGGAATGCTGTTTTTCCTGACTGATGTGGGTGTGGTAGTGGTTTCCGCCTTCGTGTTTCAGGATATCGATTCCGCACTGTATGCAGGAATCGCCGTAGTCGTTACATCCATGATGCTGGATGTGGTTCTTTACGGCAGGGATGAGGCGAAATTGATTTATGTCATCAGCGATTTTTCTTCCGGGATTACGGACAGGCTTTTGGAGGATCTCGGCATCGGCGTCACTCATTTGAATGGGCAAGGGGCATACAGCGGGAAGGAAAAACAGGTAATCATGTGCGTGTCGAAGAAAACGCTGGCTCCGAGAATCGAGGAAATCGTAAGAGAAGAGGATCCGGACGCATTTATGATAGTCACCAGTGCGACGGAAATATTTGGAGAAGGATATAAGAGTTATTTCAGCGAAAAGATTTGAACAGTATTTATCATGTATGATAGAATATAGAAATAAGATACTAATGAAATCTATCATTTACAGTCGGTAATCTGACTGGTAAAGGCCAGATAGGAGAAGCGGGGAACGGATAATTTGAATACGGGAATGGGAAGCAGAAGGAGACAGGGGAAAAAAAAGAGAAGAAACGGCAGCATGTGGCTGTCTATAATTTTATGTGTCATTGCCCTGGGAGCCTTGACTGCATGCCTTTACCTTTTGGTAAAAAATCGCGGTCTCGAGGGGGAGGTCAGCGAGGCACTGGCATATATCGATGAGGTCAATTCCATTACCACTTATACGGAGGAGGAATTGAAAGAGAAGAAGGAGGAAGCCGCCTCACAGGCATCATCGGAAAAGGAAGAGGAGATTCTGAATGAAATGAAGGCGAGAATGGAAAGTGGAGACGGTACCACCGCTATGCTTAAGTATTTTTATCCGGAAGAAATCGTAGTGGCTTCGGACGGCAGATACTATTTTTTTCCTATTTCAGATACGATAAAGCATCATTCGTATAATGAGGAACAGTTTGTTATGAATGAGGATGAGACGCTTCAATATCTCGAAAACGGCGAAGTGGTTTCGCACAAGGGAATCGATGTTTCTAAATACCAGTCCTCTATCGATTGGGAGAAGGTGGCAGGGGACGATGTAAAATATGCCTTTATTCGTCTCGGGATAAGAGGTTCCACGGAAGGAAAGCTGGTTTTGGACGATACCTTTGAAGACAATGTGGAAGCGGCATTGGAAAATAAAATCGATGTAGGTGTATACTTCTTTACGCAGGCGCTTAACGAAGCGGAAGCGGTGGAGGAGGCGGAGTTCGTATTGGAGAATATCGCAGATTATGATATATCATATCCTATTGTACTGGATGTGGAGGATATCGAGGTGAAGAATCCAAGAACGAAGGATATGACAATGCAGGATTGGACAAATGTATGCATTGCTTTTTGCGAGAGGATTAAAGAGGCAGGATACACGCCGATGATATATGGCAACTTGAAAACGTTCATGCTCATGCTGGATTTGACCCAACTGGAGGAATACGACAAGTGGTTTGCATATTACACCACCCCGTTGTATTTTCCTTATGAATTTTCCATGTGGCAATATACCTCGACAGGCAGGGTGGACGGAATCAAGGGAGACGTAGACCTTAATATAAGCATGAAGGATTGGAAAGATGAATGACATAGCAGGAGCATATGAAAAAACAGGGTATCTGAATAAACATTACAAGTTTTTTCATTTGAAGGATTCCGACAGCAGGAAGTTCGATTACCATTATCATGATTTTGATAAAATAATATACATATTGAACGGCAGAGCGGATTATATGATAGAGGGTAAGAAATATCTGTTAGAGCCTCACGATTTCATCTTTGTCAATCGAAACGAGATACATAAGCCTATAGTGGATTTTTCTGTGCCCTATGAGCGCATGATATTATATATCGACCATAGCTTTATTGAAAGATATGCGAAAGATGACTATGATCTGAGCGAATGCTTCGGCAGGACCTTTAAGGAAAAGACCAACGTGGTCCGCTTTCCGGCGGTGGTTACCAGAGAGCTTTATGAGACGCTTCGCAGAATGGAAGAAAACGATAAGGCTTCCGGTTATGCGGGAGAGCTGTACGGAGAGCTGCTTTTTCTGGAATTCATGGTTCAGATGAACAGGGCCTGTCTGGAAAATGAATTCGCTTATCATCATACGGCGAAATATAATAAGAAAATTATTGATATCATTCAGTATATCAATGAGAATTTATCGGATGAGTTGTCTATCGACGACTTATCGGATAAATTTTATATGAGCAAATATCATATGATGCGCCAGTTCAAGGAGGAAACGGGATATTCCATTCACCAGTACACCTTGGAGAAGCGGATCGTGACGGCGCGGTCCATGCTTTTGAATGGAGTTCCGGCAACGGTTGCCGCTATGGAATGCGGGTTCAAGGATTACTCCACCTTTGCCCGGGCTTTCAAGAAAAAGCTGGGCAGTATGCCATCGAAAATAAAGGAGTAAAGATGTTGCTGTTCACACAGCAGTTTAACACTTGCTGTTAAGCTGTGTAAGAACGTGATTCAGGAGATGATTTCTGCTACGCGGAGCGAATTTAAATGCAGAAATCATGCGTTACTGAGAACGGGGTGAACAGTAACGTAAAGGTGTCAAGAAAAAATACTTGACACCTTTATTCCTTTATAGTATGATAGGCAATGTGTTCGAGGAAGATATTTCTTCGTGTACATGGGAGAACCGTTATGGAAAAAATTGTAGCACAAGGTTTGTTATATGATTTTTACGGAGAATTATTGACGGAGCATCAGCGTAAGATTTATGAGGCTGCGGTATATAATGACCTGTCTCTCAGTGAAATCGCGCAGGAGCAGGGAATCAGCAGGCAGGGAGTGCACGATTTGATCAAAAGGTGCGATAACCTTTTAGAAGGATACGAAAGCAAGCTCCATCTCGTGGAACGCTTTAACCGGATCAAAGGTAAAGTGCAGTGCATCGATGTGCTCACGGAGAATGAGCAGATAAGCCACGAGCAGCTTAGAAGAGAAATCAAGAAATTATCGGATGAGATACTGGAAGCCTTGTAATTTGTAAAAGGCGTAATATAGATAGAATAAGAGGTAGCCTATGGCATTTGAAAGTTTGACGGACAAATTGCAGAACGTATTTAAAAATTTAAGAAGCAAGGGCCGTTTGACTGAGGAGGATGTGAAAGCCGCCTTAAAAGAAGTAAAGATGGCATTGCTGGAAGCGGATGTTAACTTCAAGGTAGTGAAGCAATTCGTAAAAGCAGTGGAAGAACGTGCGGTCGGCGCTGACGTAATGAACGGTCTCAATCCCGGTCAAATGGTGATAAAGATAGTAAACGAAGAAATGGTGACGCTGATGGGCTCCGAGACGACGGAGATTCAGATGCAGCCCGGCAAATCGATAACTGTAATTATGATGTGCGGTCTTCAGGGGGCCGGTAAGACCACTACTACGGCCAAGATTGCCGGTAAATTGAAATTGAAGGGCAAGAAGCCTCTGTTGGTAGCCTGCGATATTTATCGTCCGGCAGCGATCAAGCAGTTACAGATAAATGGTGAAAAGCAGGAAGTGGATGTTTTTTCCATGGGTGAGCACCACAATCCCGTGGATATTGCCAAGGCTTCCATGGAGCATGCAGGTAAAAACGGACATAATGTAGTAATTCTCGATACGGCAGGGCGCCTTCATATCGATGAGGATATGATGACGGAGCTTCAGAATATAAAGGCTAATGTAGAAGTTCACCAGACGCTTCTCGTAGTGGATGCCATGACCGGACAGGATGCCGTGAATGTGGCAAAGGAATTCGATGAAAAAGTCGGCATTGACGGCGTTGTTTTGTCGAAGATGGACGGCGATACGCGAGGCGGTGCCGCACTTTCCGTAAAGGCGGTGACGGGTAAGCCGATTCTCTATGTAGGTATGGGAGAAAAGCTTTCGGATTTGGAGCAGTTCTATCCTGACCGAATGGCCAGTCGTATTTTAGGAATGGGCGATGTTCTTACTCTTATCGACAAGGTTCAAGCTAACTTGGATATTGATGAAGATAAAGAAAAAGAAATGGCTTCCCGGATGAAAAAGGGCAAGTTCGATTTTAATGATTATCTGGAAAGTATGAAGCAGATGAAAAAGATGGGTGGTCTTTCCAGTATCCTGGGGATGATGCCAGGGATGGGAAAACAGCTCGGTGACATGGAGTCTATGGTGGATGAAAAGCAGCTTTCGAGAATGGAAGCGATTGTGCTCAGTATGACGCCGGCTGAGAGAGAGAACCCGAAGCTTTTGAATCTGAGCAGAAAGAGCCGGATTGCAAGAGGAGCAGGCGTAGACATTGCGGTAGTAAACCGTTTTGTAAAGCAGTTTGAGCAGTCACAGAAAATGATGAAGCAGTTGCCTGGCATGATGGGCGGCAAAAAAGGACGAGGTATGTTCGGCGGTATGAAATTTCCGTTTTAACATATAAAAAAATAATTTTCCGGAGGTGAAAAACATGGCAGTTAAAATCAGATTAAGAAGAATGGGTCAGAAGAAAGCTCCTTTCTATAGAATCATCGTAGCAGATTCCAGATCTCCCAGAGATGGAAGATTTATCGAGGAAATCGGAACGTATGATCCTAGCACAGATCCGAGCACATTCAAGGTAAACGAAGAGTTGGCTAAGAAATGGCTTGCAAACGGAGCTCAGCCCACAGAAGTTGTTAACAAGATTTTCAAATTGGCAGGTATTGCGAAATAGGACCGGTCGCTTTTGGAGGTGGACTATGAAGGAATTAGTTGAAGTAATTGCAAAAGCACTTGTTGACAATCCGGATGAGGTTGTGGTAACGGAGAAGGCGGAAGGCAAGAATGTAGTTGTCGAGCTTCACGTTGCCCAGTCCGATATGGGAAAAATAATCGGCAAACAAGGCAGAATTGCGAAAGCGATTCGTTCTGTTGTGAAGGCAGCGTCATCCAAGGACAATAAGAGAGTGGATGTGGAAATCGTTTAAACCGATTGGGAGAATGAGGATGGAGAGGTATGGGCCATCCTCATTTTTGGTATGGTGTGGATTTCGTTAGGTTATGAGAGCCTTTCTTCGGCAGCTTTGGGTTCGTTTCCGACGCGCGGGGTCTTGGTTTTCTAAATGAAACCGGTAAGCAACGGCGACGGTCGGGTCGGCAGCGAAGCACATCCGTGTGCTGCGCTGCCTAAACGTCGCGTCCTTGCTGCGTTTGCCCTTGTTTTTTGTGGTTTCATTAAGAAAACTAAGGCCCCGTGCTGACGGAAACGAACCCAAACTGCCGAAGAAAGGCTCCCACTACGTAACGAAATAGGTGTATGGGGGAAGGTGTTGGCTGCGGAAAATGCGGGATGGCGTGGAGGTAAGAACGTGATGCAAGAGATGATTTCTGCTTTGCGGAGCAATTTAAATGCAGAAATCATGCGTTACGGAGAACGGAGTGGACAGTAACGTTTGAGATTGATTGGACGGAGAGAGGAATTGGTATGGAAGAGAAGTTGAGAGTTGGGATTGTGGCTTCGACGCATGGGATTAAGGGAGAAGTTAAGGTTTTTCCTACTACGGATGATTTGGAGAGGTTTAAATCTCTGAAGCAGGTTATTTTGGATACGGGGAAGGAAGAGCTTGGGCTGGAGATTGAGGGCGTTAAGTTTTTTAAGAAGTTTGCGATTGTGAAATTTAAGGGGATTGATAATATTAATGATATTGAGAAGTATAAGGGGAAGGAGCTGTATGTGACGAGGGAGAATGCACAGAGGCTTCGAAGGAATGAGTATTATATTGCGGATTTGATTGGGATGAAGGTGGCAGAGGATAGTGGGAGGTTGTTGGGGGAGCTTTCTGATGTGATTAAGACGGGAGCGAATGATGTTTATGTGGTGAAGATGGAGGATGAAAAGGAACTTTTGATTCCTGCAATTAAGCAATGTATATTGGATGTGGATATGGAGAAGGGGGAGATGAAGGTGCATTTGCTGGAGGGGCTTTTAGAAGAATAGAGGTAGCGGTTTAGCTGTCAGCAGCGCGAAGAGGCAGTTTTGTTGGATTTTGTGTATATATGTTGCAGCTTAGCCGAAGGCTGAACTGTAACAAATGGAGGAAGGATGGAGGATGTCATGAATTTTCATGTCTTGACGTTGTTTCCGGAGATGATATCGCAGGGGGGACAGGCCAGTATTCTTGGGCGTGCTGTAAAGAATGGATGTATTTCGTTGCATCCGGTGGATATTAGGGATTATACGGAAAACAAGCATAAGAAGGTGGATGATTATCCATATGGAGGCGGTGCAGGTATGCTTATGCAGGCACAGCCTGTTTATGATGCGTATTTGTCGGTGAAGGAAGGGATTGAAGCGGAGAAGGTCAGGGTGATTTATCTGACGCCTCAGGGGACGCGGTTTGACCAGAAGATGGCTAAGGAGCTTTCCAAGGAGCGGGATCTGATATTTCTTTGCGGGCATTATGAAGGAATTGATGAGCGGGTTCTGGAGGAGATCGTTACGGATTATGTGTCTATAGGCGATTATGTGCTGACGGGAGGGGAACTTCCGGCGATGGTGATGATCGATGCGATATCCAGGCTTGTTCCTGGAGTGCTGAATAATGAGACTTCGGCGGATTTCGAGAGTTTTCATAATGATTTGCTGGAATATCCTCAATATTCCAGACCGGAGGAATGGAAGGGGAAGCGTGTGCCGTCTGTACTCTTGTCCGGGGATCATGTAAAAATTGCGGCTTGGAGGCAGGAGCAGTCTATGCTCAGAACGACGCAGAGGCGGCCGGATTTGTTTGAGAAATATGAGGCGAAACGACGTGTTATCGAACGGCTGTTAAAGAAGAATAAGTTTTTATATATGGATATGATAGAAAGCCTTCGGCGGGGCAGAGGAGAGCTTATATATAATGAGGAGGGAGGTGTGACGGTGTGGGATGCCGATGCCGATGTTTATATGCTGGCGGCATTTGGAGAGACTTCGGCGGAAGAAATGGTAAAGTCATTGCCTTATGAAAAGGGAATGAGGCAAATTGTTGTCCATCAGGAATATTTGCTTAGGAAGGTTGAGGAACGATTCCAGCTAGAAGAAATAATTCCTGTCAGGCATGCGGTTTATACGCAGAAGGTTCCTCTTTTCGTTTCAAAAGAGATAGCGATCAAGCCTCTTGGTATAGAATATTTGGAGGAGGTCATCGAGCATTATCATATGGTTCCTGAGGATTATATAAGGGAGCAGCTTCTTGGCGGGAAACTGGCAGGGGCTTTTGTGGAAGGAAAGCTGGCAGGATTTGCAGGGGAGCATAAGGAAGGGAGTTTAGGAATACTGGAGGTTTATGAAGAATATAGACGAAGAGGCGTGGCCGCTTCTTTGGAGGCGTATATGATAAACCGCCATTTGTCAAATGGCTTTACTCCTTATGGAGATATTCTGACAGAGAATGAGGCATCGCTGCGTCTTCAGGAGAAATTGGGGCTTTGTATTTCTAAGGATGAGTTGTATTGGGCAATCGCTGAGGAAAGGTGTAACGAAAACTGCGATTGAGTTGTCTAATTATATAAGAGCATATAAACAGTGATTCCGTACCGGGATAAAGTTAAGCAGGATTATGAGATGGAAAACGATATAAGTATTTTATACAAGGAATATTATAAAGATTTATATGGATATATCTATATGATAACTTTAAATTCCTTTGATACGGAAGACATTTTACATAATGTGTTTTTAAAGGCGATGAAGGGGTTGGGAACCTTTAGAGGGGACAGCTCGTTGAAAACATGGCTTTTCACGATTGCTCGAAACGAATGTCTGAACTATATGGAGAAGAGCAAGAGAGAAGTACAAACAGAGGATATCGATATTTCCATCGGAGCAGGCGATTTTGAGGATAAACTGGTGCAAAAGGAGTCTGTGCATCGTATCCTTCGGTATATTAGGTCCAGTGAGGAGCCGGTCAGGAGCTTGCTGATTTTGCGTCTGATAGAAGAACGTTCATTTGTAGAAATCGGAAAGATTCTGGGTAAGACTGATGTATGGTGCCGGATAAATTTTTTCCGGACAAAGAAGACACTTATAGATTTGCTGGAAAATGATGAAGGAGCGGAGGGCAAGCGGGATGAAGGATGAAAAGTGTGCAATTGTGGAAGAATTGCTTCCGGCGTATACAGAGGCTTTGACTGGTGCACAGGTCAATGATTTTGTAGAGGAACATTTAAAAACCTGTCAGGCGTGCAGTGAGGTCTACCGGAAGATGCAGGCGGATATTCGAATTGTTCCCGCTTCACGTAAACCGGATAAAAAGACTCTGTGGTACTTAAACGGTGCCAGAATATGGTATTTGCTCTGTCCGCTGCTCGCGTTTATCTTTACTTTTTATGGATGGAAAACGGTTTTTCATATATACGAAGGGCTGTTAGCATTGCTTTGTGCTGTTTTTTTTGCTTCCGAGTTTTTCCATAGAGGCACGTGGTGGGATGAGGAATGTATGGATTTGCAGGAGGAAGCAAGAGAAGGTGCGAAGAAGAAATGGGGAGGTTTTTATGTAAGACCTCTTTTTTGGGGAATCCCTGCGCTTTTTGTAATCGTAGTGGCACAGTTGCCGCGAATCGTTGAATATATTATGGGATAACGATAATAAAAAGACTTTTGCTTTTGTATATTTGAGTAGAAATAAAGGGATATATATGTTAAAATAAAAACACTGTAAGATTTTATCGCTCTACAACAGTAAAAGAGAGTAGAACACGCAGTCTATGACGAATAGGGGAAGAAAAGATAAGAGAAGCGAGGAAGGAAGAACAGCAAATGGCAGAGAAAAAAATCATGTTAGGAAATGAGGCGATTGCCAGAGGAGCATATGAGGCGGGCGTGAAAGTGTCTGCAGCTTATCCGGGAACGCCGAGTACGGAAATCAGTGAGAACATCGTGAACTACGATGAAATATATGCTGAATGGTCTCCGAACGAGAAAGTCGCGATGGAGGTGGCAATAGGAGCTTCTATCAGCGGCGTGCGAGCCATGGCATCTATGAAGCACGTAGGTGTGAACGTAGCCAGCGACCCGCTGTATACCGCTGCTTACAGCGGTGTGAACGGAGGTCTTGTTCTCGTGGCTGCCGACGATCCGGGACTATATAGTTCACAGAACGAACAAGATACGCGATGTGTGGCGAGAGCTGCGCAGGTGCCGGTGCTGGAGCCTTCCGATAGCCAGGAAGCGAAGGATTTCGTAAAATTCGCTTTCGAAATCAGTGAAAAATATGATACGCCGGTAATTGTAAGGACAACGACCAGATTAGCTCATTCCCAGGGAATGGTTACCTTGGAGGAGAGAAGCGATGTTCCGGATAAAGAATATGAAAGAAATATAAGCAAGTTCGTCATGATGCCCGGAATGGCAAAAGCGAGACATATCATCGTGGAACAGCGTATGGGAGCTATCTCGGAGGATGGCTGTACTTTTCCGATAAACAGCATGGAGATGGGAGACACCTCTATAGGTTTCATTACCAGCGGTATTCCTTATCAATATGTAAAGGAAGTGTGTCCGGAAGCTTCCGTATTGAAGCTGGGCTTAGTGCATCCGCTTCCCCGTAAATTAATTGAAGAGTTCGCCTCTAAGGTGGATAAATTATACATATTTGAAGAACTGGAGCCGGTCATCGAGGAACAGGTAAAGTCTTGGGGGATTGAGGCCATAGGCAAGGAAGTCTTCACCAAGCAGGGCGAATATAGTTCGAATATGCTGCGCCGTGTTGTTCTTGCGGATAAAGGGGAAGAAATGAAGCCGGAGCAGGTTCCGGCGCGTCCTCCTATTCTCTGCCCGGGCTGCCCGCATAGAAGTGTATTTTCCGTTATGAAGAAATTAAAGCTTCACGGAGCGGGAGACATCGGATGCTATACCCTCGGAGCAGTGGCTCCTCTTAGCGTTATCGATACGACGATTTGTATGGGTGCGAGTATTTCCTCCCTTCATGGAATGGAAAAGGCGAAGGGGAAAGACTATGTGAAGAACTGGGTGGCAGTTATCGGAGATTCCACCTTTATGCACACCGGAATCAATTCCCTAATGAATATGGTTTATAATCAGGGGACAGGAACGGTTTTGATCCTGGACAATTCCACCACCGGAATGACAGGACATCAGGACCATGCGGCTACCGGTAAGACATTGAAAGGCGAGACAGTTTCTTCTATTAATATCTATCATTTGTGCAAGGCCATGGGAATCGAACATGTGAGAGAAATCAATGCTTTCGATCTGCCCGGCCTGGAAAAGACTCTTAAGGAAGAGACTGCAAGGGATGAAATCTCGGTGATAATAACCAAGTCCCCCTGTGTGCTGTTAAAGGGTAATGTATTTCCTGATAAATGTGTGCCTTTGCCGGAGAAATGTAAAAAATGCGGTGCATGCCTGAAACCGGGATGCCCGGCTCTTACCAAAAATGAAGACGGCACAATTTCCATCGATGCAACGATGTGCAACGGCTGTGGCTTATGTATGCAGCTTTGCCCCTTCGGAGCAATTGAGAAGCAGGCGAAATAGAGAGGAGAGGACTAAAATGATGACAAAAAGTATTATGATAGTAGGCGTAGGCGGACAAGGGACTCTTCTGACCAGCCGTATTCTCGGAGGAATTATTCAGGAAGCGGGATATGATGTAAAGTTATCGGAGGTACACGGAATGGCGCAGAGAGGCGGCAGCGTTGTAACCTTTGTAAGATATGGAGAAAAGGTGTGGGAGCCTATCGTAGAGGAAGGGCAGGCGGATGTCTTGATCGCGTTTGAGCGCTTGGAGGCTCTTCGGTATGCACACTTTTTAAAAAAGGACGGAGTGTTAATTATCAATGACTGGAGAATCGATCCTATCACTGTTGTTACAGGAGCGGCGCAGTATCCGAAGGATATTATTGAAAATTTGAGCAAGGACCATAAAGTGTATATGGTAAACGCGATGGAGGAGGCAATAAAACTGGGTAATTCCAAAGCTTTTAACGTAATCGTGCTGGGACTTGCGGCAAAGCATATGGAATTCGTGATGGAGGACTGGCTTAAGGTAATCGAGAGAACAGTGCCGCCTAAGACGGTGGAAATTAATGAAAAGGCGTTTTTGATCGGATACAAAGGGTAGCATAATAAATATACGATGGGAGAGGGCGGACAAGATGATTTGGAATGAAGCGAAAGAATGCATGAGCAGGGATGAAAAAATCGTTCTTCAGGGGGCGAGGCTGGTAAAGACGGTAGACAGGGTATATCACAGCGTGCCGTTTTACAGGAGAAAGATGCAGAACATCGGCATTGAACCGGGAGATATCAGGGGACTTGAGGACTTGGAGAGGCTTCCGTTTACGACGAAGGCGGACTTGCGGGAGAATTATCCCTTCGGGCTGTTTGCGGTTCCTCAGTCAGAAATTATCAGAATTCATGCGTCCAGCGGGACCACTGGAAAAGCAACGGTAGTAGGGTATACGAGAAAGGACTTGGATATTTGGAGCGAATGCGTGGCGAGGGCGTTTACGATGGCTGGAGTATCCAAGGACGACATTATTCAGGTCGCTTACGGCTATGGACTTTTTACAGGCGGATTGGGTGCTCATAACGGTGCTGAAAAATTGGGAGCTACGGTAGTTCCCATGTCCACCGGCAATACGAAGAAGCTGACGACGATGATGGTTGACTTCGGCGCTACGGCAATCGCCTGCACCCCCTCTTATCTTCTCCATATCGCGGAGACGCTGGAGGAGAACGGCGAAATCGATATGATCAAGCTAAAGGTTGCAATCTGCGGAGCGGAGCCGTGGACGGAAAATATGCGTAAGCAGATAGAAGCCAAGCTGAATATCCGCGCGCACGACATTTATGGGTTGTCGGAAATTATGGGGCCGGGGGTGGCTTGTGACTGTGAATATCATAAAGGCCTCCACGTATATGACGATCATTTTCTTCCCGAGGTCATTGATCCGGATACGCTTTCGGCCGTAGCGGAAGGAGAACTGGGAGAGCTTGTATTTACTACGATTACGAAGGAAGGAATTCCGCTTTTAAGATATCGGACCAGAGATTTGACGAGCATAAGCTATGAAACCTGCGAATGCGGGAGAACATTGCCGCGCATCAGCCGGTTCAAAGGACGCTCCGACGATATGCTGATCATCCGCGGAGTGAACGTTTTCCCATCTCAGGTGGAGGCGGCTCTTTTGGAGATGGGAGAGACCAGCCCTCACTATATGATGATTGTGGACAGAGCGAACAATCTGGATACTTTAGAGGTTCAGGTAGAGGTGAACGAAAGATTTTTCTCGGATGAAATCAAGGAGCTTGAGAAGCTGACGAAGAGGATAGAGCATTCACTTCAGCAGGCGCTTGGTATCGCAGCGAAAGTGAAACTGGTGGAGCCCAAGAGCATCGAAAGAAGTATGGGAAAAGCAGTACGTGTCATAGATAAAAGGAAGCTGGTATAAAGTTTTTTCGGGCGGCATGGACGCAGATTGGAGGGGTTTTATGTTTATTAAGCAATTGTCGGTTTTTTTGGAAAACAGAGAGGGGCGTCTGGAGGATGTGCTTCAAGTGCTCAGGGACAATGAAGTGAATATTGTATCTTTAAGCCTTGCGGATACGGAAAAGTTCGGTATGCTCCGTTTGTTGGTGAGCAATCCGGAGGCGGCTCACAATGCCTTGAAGAGGAACGGTTTTTCCTCGAAGCTTACGGATGTGCTGGCTATCAGGATTTCCCATCGCGTAGGCATGCTTCAGGAGCTGTTAGAGCCTATTTGCGATGCGCATATCAATATCGAATACATGTATGCGCTGTCCACGGGGAAGGATGATGCCTCTATGGTTTTAAAGACTTCAGACCTGGAGTTTGCAGAAAAAACTTTGCGCGCGAAGGGGGTAGAAATCATCGCCCCGGAAGAAATCATGGATATGCAGTCGTGAAGTAGGAAAGTAGGGGGAGTCACTGTTCACACAGTAGCTTAACACTTGCTGTTAAGCTGCGTAAGAACGTGATTCAAGAGATGATTTCTGCTTCGCGTAGCGAATCTGCATGCAAAATTTTGGATTGCAGAAATCATGCGTTACTGTGAACGGAGTGAACAGTAACGAAAAATAGCTTGCATTTTATATGTGGTTATGCTAAAGTATTCATGTTGCGAAAATGGGATGGTCCTCTGTTATCATAGCCGCTTGAATTGTGGCTTTGCAAAGCACAGCTTTGTGTGTATTAAGAACATCTAAATAATAAGGAGGCACACGATGAGTAATATTATTAGAGAAATCGAAGCGGAACAGTTAAAAGAATCCGTATCAGAGTTTAACGTAGGCGATACGGTAAAAGTATACGGTAAAATCAAAGAGGGTAACCGTGAGAGAATTCAGATTTTCGAAGGTACCGTTTTGAAGATGCAAGGTGGAAGCAACAGAGCTACCTTCACAGTAAGAAAGAATTCCAACGGTATCGGCGTTGAGAAGACTTGGCCTTTACATTCTCCTAACGTAGAAAAGGTAGAAGTAGTGAGAAGAGGTAAAGTAAGAAGAGCAAAACTGAACTACTTGAGAGACCGCGTAGGTAAGAAGGCTAAAGTAAAAGAATTAGTAAAATAATGTGACTGTTCACACAGTTGCTTAACACTTGCTGTTAAGCTGCGTAAGAACGTGATGCAAGAGATGATTTCTACTTCGCGGAGCGAATTTAAATGCAAAGTTTTTGCATTGCAGAAATCATGCGTTACTGTGAACGGAGTGAACAGTAACAAAATAATGACGATGTAATAAAGGGCAATTATCAGCGTGTAATTGCTCTTTGTTGTTTTTTATTGTATACTAATCATAAGTATTACAATTAGCGAAGCGTTTTATTCTGACATAATGAACGGGAACAAGAAGATGAGAAGAAGCAAGGGTCTTAGCTTTTATGAGAAAAAGAAGCGGATAAGCCTTCATGTAGTGAGGGAGATTTTCGGCATGGTGTTCGGCACCTTTGCCGCTATTTTGCTTGCTGCCGTTTTTGTGTTCAGCGTGGGAATGAGGACCAATGTCATCGGCGTATCCATGGAGCCGACATTGTATAACGGACAGCAAATACTGATTAACCGCTTCGGTTATAAACTGACCTCTCCGAAGAAGGGAGACGTTATCGTATTCCGCCCCAACGGCAATCAAAACGCCCATTATTACATAAAGCGTGTAGTAGCGCTGCCGGGTGAGACGGTGCAGATCATTGACGGACAGCTTTATGTGGACGGAGTTCCCGAGGACAACGAGACCTACGATAAAATGGAGGATGCGGGGATTGCGGAAAATGAAATCATTTTAAAAAACGATGAATATTTCGTTTTGGGCGATAACAGAAATATAAGCGAGGACAGCCGTTCGGGAAATATTGGCCCGGTGAATAGAGATACCATCTATGGGAAAGCATGGTTTCATATGAGGGCAGAGAACGATGGAATGGGACTTATACAATAATAGTTTAAAATAGAATTAGGAGTTATAGAATATGAATTATCAGTGGTACCCCGGGCATATGACTAAGGCGAAGCGGATGATGCAAGAAGACATCAAGCTGATAGATTTGGTGATCGAGCTGGTCGATGCCAGAATCCCTCTCAGTAGCCGTAATCCCGATATCGACGAATTGGGAAAAAATAAAGCAAGATTGATTCTCCTCAACAAATCAGATTTGGCGGACCCCAAATATAATAAGCTTTGGGCGGAATATTTTAAAGAAAAGGGCTTCCATGTGCTGGAGATAAACTCCAAAAACGGTACAGGAATAAAAGCGATACAAGGTGTCGTACAGGAGGCTTGTAAAGAAAAAATAGAAAGAGACAGAAGAAGAGGTATCATCAACAGGCCTGTTCGGGCTATGGTGGTAGGAATACCAAATGTGGGAAAATCCACATTCATCAATACGTTTGCGGGAAAGGCCTGTACGAAGACGGGAAACAAGCCGGGTGTTACGAAGGGGAAGCAATGGATACGCTTGAACAAAGGAATCGAGCTTTTGGACACCCCGGGTATCCTATGGCCCAAATTCGAAGATCAGGCGGTAGGGATGAAGCTTGCATTCATCGGTTCTATGAACGATGAGATTCTTCATATCGATGAATTGTCCTTGGATTTGATACATTTTTTGCAGGAGAAGTATGACGGAGCATTGGAAAAACGCTACGAGGTGGAGCCGGGCGGAAACACGTCGGATATGCTTCGCAAGATATGTGTCGCCAGACACTGCTATTTGAAGGGCGAGGAGCCGGATTTGCAAAGAGCCGCCGCCAGCGTGGTGGACGATTTCAGGAGCGGAAGGCTGGGAAGAATTACGCTGGAATTTCCGGAATGATTTGAAATATACTATTAAAATAAGCTGACATAATATGCCGGTTTGGAAGGGCATGGTTCAACAATGAAGAAACTGTTAAAAGAAATATTGAGTACCAGCGTATATCTGCTTGTGGTGCTTTGTTTGACCTATGTGGTGATTCATTTCATCGGTCAGCGGACGCAGGTGATTGGAAGCTCTATGGAGACGACCCTCAGCGATAACGATAATTTGATCGTAGATAAGATTACTTACCGTTTTAATGACCCTAAAAGATTCGATATTGTGGTATTTCCGTTTCAGTATGCGAAGGATACCTTCTATATTAAGAGGATTATCGGTTTGCCTGGGGAAAGTGTTTATATCGATGAAGATGGTGTTATTTATATCGACGGAGAGGCCCTTGAAGAGCATTACGGAAAAGAGGTCATTCTGGATGCCGGGCGGGCGAAGGAACCGGTCACTTTGGGAGAGAACGAGTATTTCGTCATGGGCGATAACAGAAACAACAGCTCCGACAGCAGAGACCCTGCGGTGGGCAATGTTTCCAGAGATAACATTATAGGAAGAGCCTGGATTCGTATTTGGCCTTTGGAGGATTTCGGCATCTTAAAACACCAGTAGAGACGGAGACAAAACAGTGGAAGTAAAAACAATCGATATAAAGAAGATTTTTCAGGCAGCCGACATAGAAAAGCTGCCTGAATTAATAGAAAGTTATTCTGCCGATGAGAGAAAAGCGGTACAGGCAATCGTCCTTTCTGCAAAAAAGCAGCTGGAAGCTTTACATAAGGAAAGAGAAAGAATGGAGCAAATGTTCCGGTATGAGAGAGAATACTGTGATTTTTCTTATATCTGCGGCATTGACGAGGTGGGGCGGGGCCCTTTAGCGGGGCCTGTAGTGGCAGGAGCAGTAATTTTGCCGAAAGATTGTGACATTTTATATCTTAATGATTCCAAACAATTGTCCGAAAAAAAGAGAGAAGAGTTATATGATGTTATCATGAAGGAAGCTGTCGCCACGGGGCTGGGTTATATAGCTCCGGAGAGAATCGATGAAATCAATATACTGCAAGCGACCTATGAGGCGATGCGTCAGGCTATAGACAATCTTTCGGTCAAGCCGGATCTGCTGCTGAATGATGCGGTGACGATTCCCCTTGTGAATATCAGACAGATTCCTATTATCAAGGGAGATGCGAAGAGTGCCTCTATCGCAGCAGCGAGCATTATTGCGAAGGTAACGAGGGACAGGCTGATGGTACAGTATGACAGCATTTTTCCCGAATACGGATTTGCCGCCAACAAAGGCTATGGAGCACAGATTCATGTAGAGGCTTTGAAAAAGTACGGCCCGTGTCCGATACATAGGCGTTCCTTCATAAAAAATATAATTCCCGTTTAAACCATATGTTTTTATAGATAGGGAGGTATTGCTTTGAACTTAGCCGGTTTATTTCAACCCCAATATGGGAACAAAGGCTCTGGCAGCCGTTCGGGTTCGGTGAGAGCTCCGATAAGCGTGACCGCTTCGGGAAATTACCAAACCCAGCAGGTAATCAAGAATCTGTCGCCGGGGCAGACGATTCAAGGGGAAATCGTAAACAGAAATGGCAGTGAGGTGCAGATTCGGGTGGATAAGGATGTGATCATCACCGCGAGACTGGATAAGGACATCAGCCTTGCGGTAGGCCAGAACGTGACCTTCGAGGTGAAGAACCAGTCCGGTCAACAGTTAGCGTTAAGGCCGCTTTATGAGAATTTATCCCAGAATCCCAATGTACTTAAAGCGCTGGAGGCCGCCAAGCTGCCTTTGACGGATGAATTAATGCGCATGGTTTCTTCCATGATGGAACAGGGAATGTCCATCGATAAAAATGCGCTCTTGGATATGGGAAAGTTGATATCCGCTCATTCAGGAGTTAACCCCGAGACGATTGTGGGACTTCGAAGCTTGCATCTTCCTGTGACACCGGAGAATATAGAACAATTTGAAAATTATCAGAATTACAGACATCAGATAGTAAGCAGCGTAGCGGACTTCTTGTCGGAGCTTCCATCGGCGTTTCAGACGATGGTGGCGCAGGGACAGGCCGAGGGGGCTGTTAATTTTTATAAGCATGTACTGCAGCTATTTTCAGAGTCTTCCATGCAAGGGGAAATGAAAAACGCAATGCAAAATGCGGTGCAAAACGATGAAGCCGGGACGGTTATACTTGCCGATGCAGGCAAACTGGCAGGAGGTATGCAGAAGGAGGCACAAGCCGCAGGAAAGGAAAGTGTACTGAATGCTGCACAGAATCAGGCAGAAGGCAGGATGATGGAATCCATCATTCGAATTATAGATGGAGAAGGCGATGCAAAAGCGGTAAATGATGGCACGGCTGCAGGTAAGGGAGTGGAGACCATGGTTTCTCAAGGGGGTTCCTCAGCACAAGGCAGCACTTTGCAGAACTACGCGCCGCTTTTTGAGGTACTGAACCAAGAGGCAAGAAATACACTGTTTAATTTGTTGGAGGGAATAGGTTTTTCAAAACAACAGCTTTCCCAGGTGGCGGATGGCAGCATGCCGGTGAAGCAGTTGCTGCAGGAGATAAATATGATGTTGACGGTAAACGCAGAAGCGGTAAGCCGGGAGAGTATTATCAATTTATTTGGAAGCAGGGCATACAATCAACTGCTTAACAATGAGGTCTTGCAGCAATGGCTGCTAAAACCGTCGGATGTGGGGCAGAAGAACACCGTAGAGGACTTTTACGGGAGGCTGAGAGAACAGTCGGCGCGGCTTACGGAGGCCCTCGGTCAGATTTCGAAGGATACACCGTTGGCAAAGAACCTTTCAACTATGCAGAGCAATATAGAATTTATGAATCAGCTTAATCAGGCGTTTAATTATATACAGCTTCCGTTGAAGATGAGCGGGGGAAATGCCCATGGGGATTTGTACGTCTATACCAATAGGCGAAATGCTCCTAAGGAGGACGAAAGCGTCAGTGCGCTTTTACATCTGGATATGCAGTACCTGGGAACATTAGATATTTATGTGAAAATGAAAGAAAAAAATGTCAGTACAAAATTTTATTTAAAAGATGAGCAAACGATAGACTTTATCGCAGACCATATTCATATTTTGAATGGGAGGCTTTCGGAGAGAGGTTATACCATGAATGCGGAAATGGTAATGAGCAAGGAAGAGGAAAAGGGAATGGATGTGATGGAGGCTATGAGCGCTCAGGAAAAGCGGGAAAATATTTTGGCACAGTATTCTTTTGATGTAAGAGCTTAGGAGGAGAGATAAGGCGTGTGGGTATACCCGCACGAAGTCTTAAGACTTTGAGAGGAGCATGGTTATAAATATGAAGCCGTACGAAAAAGGAAAGGAAAAGCCGAAGAGGGCTATCGCATTAGCCTACGACCCGGACGATGAAGCACCGCGGATTATTGCGGGCGGTCAGGGAGAGTTGGCGGAGAGGATTATTGAACGGGCGAAGGATGCCGATATTCCGATTCATAAGGACGATAAGCTGGCGGATACCTTGTCTAGATTGGAAATTGGAGATATGATACCGCCGGAGCTGTATGAAGTTGTGGCGGAGATTCTTGTATTCGTGGATGCCATGGATAAGATTAAGGGGAAAATGGATAAGGATAGATCGCGATAGGAGATGGATATTGAATAATAGGGGAGTGGGAACTCAGTATGAGATGCTCGCAGGCAGGTATTTAGAGGAGCAAGGTTTTAAGGTCTTGGAGAAGAACTTTAGAAGCAGGGACGGGGAAATCGATATTGTCGGGCGCGATGGAGAATTTCTAGTGTTTGTGGAGGTAAAATACAGGGCTACGGAACAAAAGGGGATGCCGGAAGAAGCGGTCCAAGCTGCAAAACAGCGTAAGATATGCAGGACGGCGGATTATTATCGGTTTATACATCGTTATTCGGAGGACGAACCGGTGAGGTATGATGTGATTGGGATAAGCGGCGGGGATGAAATTAGCATAAGGTGGTATAAGGATGCTTTTTCGCATGTTTATAGGTGGTAGGTATAAGGAGTTGTGGTAAAGAGGGAGGTTGTGAGAGCCTTTCTTCGGCAGCCTTTGGGTTCTGTTCCTGCGCGTACGGCTCGGATTTTCTAAATGAAGCCTGTTTAGGGTTTGGTGACGGGCGGGTCGGCAGCAAAGTGCATCCGTGCACTGTGCTGCCTAAACGCCGCGTCCTTGCGGCGTTTGCCCTGGGTGTTTCGGGCTTCATTAAGAAAATCCGAGCCGTGCGCTTAACGGAACAGAACCCAAAACTGCCGAAGAAAGGCTCCTGCTACGTTATGAGTTTACACACGAATGTGCTGTGGTGGGGAATAGAGTGTGTGGGACTTGATATGTAATGGAATGTGGGGCAGGCATAAGAAGTAAGAACGTGATTCAAGAGATGATTTCTACGTTGCTGAGAACGGAGTGAATAGTAACAGTAAGAGAAGGTAAGTGTAAATGGATTATGGAAGTAAGTGCGAAGTGATGGAATGAATATATTGAATAGAATTAGATGTACGGTGATAGTTTGGAAGATGGAGAATACAGTATATGGAGATTAAGAGAGTTGGCGGCGGGGAGGTTGTCAGGAGGAATTGGTTTGGGGAAGTGGAGTATTTGACGTTTCCGGGGATTGAGGAGACGGGGATTGTGAGGCATTTGTTTTCTACCAGGGTAGGGGGAGTTAGTGAGGGGATATTTGCTTCGATGAATTTGAGCTATACGAGGGGCGATGAGAAGGATGCTGTGGATGAGAACTTTGCCAGGGTGGCTAGGATACTGGGGAGAAGGGCGGAGGATTTTGTTTTTTCGGATCAGACTCATACGACGAACGTTAGGAGAGTGACGGCGAAAGATAGGGGGAAGGGGCTTGTTCGGGAGAAGGATTATGCGGATGTGGATGGTCTGATTACGGATGAGCCGGGAATTGTTCTTTCTACGTTTTATGCGGATTGTGTGCCGCTGTTTTTTGTGGATACGGTTCATAAGGCAATTGGACTTTCCCACTCGGGATGGAAAGGGACTGTGAATAGGATGGGGGAACGTACTCTTGAGGAGATGAAACGGGAGTTCGGAACGGAAGCTAAGGATGTGACGGCGGCGATCGGGCCGTCTATTTGCGGTAAGTGCTATGAGGTGGATAGCGATGTGGCGGAGCAGTTTGCGGCGGCTTTTGAAGGCGAAGCGTTAACTGATATTTTGGTTAAGAAGGAAAATGGGAAGTATTTGCTTGACTTGTGGAAAGCAAATTTTTACGTGCTGACGCAAGCAGGAGTTTCGAAACAGAAGATATCGGTTACGGATATATGCACCTGCTGTAATCCGGAATATCTTTTTTCCCATAGGGCCAGCAAGGGAAAAAGAGGGAATCTGGGTGCTTTTTTAAGCTTGTGACCGGCTTAAGAAAATCTTAAATAATTTCCTATATGTCCCTTAAAAAATATATGGTTAGATGAAGAACGGAGAGGATTTTACTATGGCGAATGTATTAGTGTGCGACGACGATAAAGCGATTGTGGACGCAATTGAAATTTATCTTATGCAGGAGGGTTATCATGTGCTGAAAGCATATGATGGGGAGCAGGCGATCAAGGTGCTGAAAGATAATAATGTGCACCTGCTTATTATCGATATAATGATGCCAAAGCTGGACGGAATTCATGCGACTTTGAAAATAAGAGAATATAGCAGTATACCTATTATTATTTTATCGGCCAAATCCGAGGATTCGGATAAAATTCTGGGGCTCAATATCGGAGCGGACGATTATGTGACGAAGCCGTTTAATCCTCTGGAACTGGTAGCGAGGGTGAAGTCTAATCTGCGCCGTTATACGACCTTGGGGAATCTAAATAGGGAAAATAACGAGTTATTCAGTGTAGGTGGTCTGTGCATCAATGATGACACGAAAGAGGTGACCGTGGATGGAGACAGTGTGAAGCTGACACCGATAGAATACAATATTTTGTTGCTTTTGGTGAAAAATCAGGGGAGGGTGTTTTCCATCGATCAGATTTATGAAAGTATATGGAATGAGGAAGCCATCGGCGCTGACAATACGGTAGCCGTTCATATAAGACATATCAGGGAAAAAATAGAAATCAATCCCAAGGAGCCACGCTATTTAAAGGTAGTTTGGGGCGTAGGCTACAAAATAGAAAAGCAATGATTTTTACAAGGATATAGACTGCCGGATATGGAAAGGAGCAGGGGGCAAGGATGAAAAAAAAGGTACCAGGGAAGAAGCTTGGAGGTTTTTTACATATACTTCAGCATATGCTGATTGTTTCTGCGGCGATAGCTGTTTTGGTAGTGGTGACGGGCTCGAGTGTAATGATAAAGGGCGTGGACGGCAACTACAGCTATAGCATGGATGCGGATGAAAAGGGAAAGTTGTATGAGGATTCCTTTTTATTCAATTATATATTCGGCAGAGGTATTGCGGACGTAGCCCGCATAGGTGCGATCAGAAGCCAGATGGAGACGGATGGCAGGTTCAACGGTGACAAGGAAATCGACGTGGCTACATTCTATTATCGTTTTGAGGGGGTGCCGAGCCGGTATGTGACGGCGAAGTATCGTTTGGAGGATTTAATCAAATGGGCGCAGTACGGCTTTGAGCACGAAGAGCAATGGATGACCGGAGAGCAGGTGGATGAGTTTCTAAACCGCATGACTACCTACACCAAGATTGACTACAGCCTTGGGAACCTTCAGGGAAATATCAGCACCCCTTTTAACTCAGATATCGAGGAGAGCACGGAGGTGTACAGCGTATCGGCAAACGGGCTGGAGGATAGTGAGAGCTTTTACAGGGACGATACAAGTGCCACGATCATGGTTAACCGCTATCAGACTGTGGAAGGAAAAAATATAGAGAATTATACCGGAACGTGGGATGATTATTATGATTTGTGCAGCTACGTGGAGAGTACAGCTTCGGAATTGAATTCCAATTATCAGAATTATTTTACGTACAATGATTTTTATGATTTGGAGAATTCCAATCTTAGATATTATATAATCAAAACAATTGGAGACCGTCAGGAGGTTTATACCAATCTCGAAGTTTCCGGCTTGTCGGAAAAGGAGGTGGCCCAGGAGTTTTCCCGTTTTGGGAGGTTCTTGTATTTCAGTCCTGCCGATATGGAATATACTACGGATACGCTGGTAAAGGAAGAGACGGTGCGTCATGTGTTCAATTCCTACGAATATGCTTATCCGGAAACGATAAAGGTCTGGATCGGCGTGGATACCGACTATCCGGCAAACGATGTATATATTCAGGGCTTGAATGGATATACCAGCTATATACCTTATTACTGGCAGCTAATCGGCTTTGCGGCCGCGGCTCTTGCGCTCTATCTGGTGCTGTTTATCTTTTTGACTGTTGTAGCAGGCCGTGTCAGAGATGAGGAAGGAAATGTAGCCATCCGATTGCAGAAAATCGATGTTATCCCTACGGAGCTATCGGTGCTTGGCACGATTGTTTTAATAGGGGGTATTATCATAGCTCTCACGTATATCTATGATTCCATGTCTTTTGAGTATTATTACAGAACATGGTTTAAGGTGACGGCGGGCGCTGTGGTGCTGATTTGTGAACTATTGTTCACGGAATTTTATTATAGCATGGTGCGCAGGCTGAAGGCAGATAATCTCTGGGCAGAAAGCCTTACCTGCAAGGGTATCGCAAAGGGTAAAAGGCTTGTCTGGAATCTATATGATAATGGAACGGTCATCGTAAAGACCTGGGTTCCGTATGTGGTGTTTGTGGCTGTGAATCTTTTGCTTTTCCTGCTCGGAACGAAAGGAATCGTTGCAGCCTCATGTGCTGATGCAGCTTTTGGCATTCTCATTTATCGCAATACGAAGAGCAGGCAGCAAATTGTAGAAGCCATCAAAAAGATAAAGGACGGCGATTTGAAATTCAAGGTGGATGAAGCGGGCCTCCATGGCGACAATCTGGTGTTGGCTCAGGCGGTAAACAGCATCGGAGAGGGAATCCGCACGGCTGTGGAAACGAGCATGAAAGACGAGCGGCTAAAGGCGGACTTGATTACCAACGTATCCCATGATATCAAAACTCCCCTTACCTCCATCATCAATTACGTGGATTTAATTAAGAGAGAGAATATTGAAAATGAGAAGGTGCAAGGATATGTTGAGGTTTTGGATTCCAAATCCCAGCGGCTAAAGCAGCTCACTGACGATTTGGTAGAAGCTTCCAAGATTTCCTCCGGCAATATTTCCTTGGAATGGGAGAGAATCAATCTCGTAGAGCTGGTGAATCAAACGATTGGAGAATTTTCGGAGAAGTTTGAGCAAAAGCGATTAACTCCCGTGCTGAACACGCCGGGCAATACGATGTATATAGAGGCGGACAGCAGAAGGATATGGAGGGTCGTTGAAAATCTGCTCAACAATATCTTCAAGTACGCGCTGGAGGGTACGAGAATATATATGGATATAACGGAACGGACCGGCGAAGAAGGGGAGAAATATGTAGAATTTGCGATTAAAAATATTTCTGCACAGCCCCTTAACGTCAACGCGGACGAATTGACCGAGCGCTTTATCAGAGGAGATGTGGCAAGAAGCACGGAGGGAAGCGGTCTGGGTTTATCCATCGCCAAAAATCTGACGGAAGCGCAGAGGGGAAAGTTTGAAATACAGTTAGACGGCGATTTATTTAAGGCGATCTTAACGTTTCCGCTATTATGATAATCGGTAAAAGGAACTAAAAAAGCCTCTGCTCCATAAAATGATACATCATTAAAATATCAATTGATTTTAATGTAGTCATTCTATGGAGAGGGGCTTTTCATGCAATGAAAGCACACTTTAAGCCGCAGCTATTACAGCGGCAATTCTTCACGGTTATTGTATCTGAAAAGCAAATCTTGAATCTTATCCGTAGGAGTATGCACGTTGGACATTGAGGAATCGTGATTCATGAAGTCGATAATGGAGGCTAAAAACTTACTCATTTCCGCTTCTACGTAATAAGGTCTGCTTAACAGCTCCGGCGGCTGATAGGTGAGGTTGGTCGTAACGATCTTGTCGAAATAGCACTTTTCATAAGCCTCGTCGAATGCGTCCATCCCGTCCGTAAATAAGCCAAAGGTGCAGCAGATGAATACACGCTTTGCGTTCATGGATTTGAGCTGTTTCGCGGTGTCGATCATGCTTCCGCCAGAGGAAATCATATCGTCAATGATAATCACGTCTTTCCCGTCGATATTTTCCCCTAAAAACTCATGGGCTACGATAGGATTCTTGCCGTTTATGATGGTAGAGTAGTCACGGCGTTTATAGAACATACCGGTGTCCACACCTAAAACGTTAGCAAAATATACGGCGCGGTCAAGCGCTCCCTCATCGGGGCTGATGACGATCGTATGATATTTATCGATGATGAGGTCCTCTTCCGTGCGCAGGAGAGCCCTTACGAACTGGTAAGGAGGCGTGAAATTGTCGAAGCCGGAAAGTGGCGCCGCATTTTGCACACGTGGATCGTGAGCGTCGAAGGTAATGAAATTGGACACCCCCATATTGGTCAATTCCTCGATAGCATAGGCACAGTCGAGGGATTCACGTCCATTTCTCTTATGCTGTCTGCCTTCATAAAGAAAGGGCATTATGACATTAATGCGGTGGGCCTTTCCGTTAGCCGCAGAAATAAGCCTTTTCAAGTCCTGATAATGGTCATCGGGGGACTTATGATTGATATAACCGTTCATTTTATAGGTAATGCTGTGATTGCATACGTCGGTGATGATGAATAAATCCTTGCCGCGAATCGATTCGTTTAAAACGGCTTTCCCTTCTCCGGTACCGAAGCGCGGACAAACCGCACTGGTCAAATAATTATCCTCGGTATAGCCTTGAAATGCCGGATCGTTCTTCGCAAGATTATTTACACTTCGGCGAAACTCTACGAGATAACGGTTGACGCTGTCTGCGAGCTTTATCGCAGAATCAGCTGCCATAATTTTTAAAGGGGCAACCGGAATGGCCGATTCAAGTTCACGTAAATTAGGCATAATAACCTCCAATTATACTTTTATAAAATAAATCCTATCCTATTTTATAGCATTCCGGTAGTGACACGTCAAGGAAATTCTAGTAAAATAAGTAGATAAAGGAGTAATGGTTGCTGTTCACACAGTAGCTTAACACTTGCTGTTAAGCTACGTTAGAACGTGATTCAAGAGATGATTTCTGCTTCGCAGAGAGAATTTATATGCGAAATTTTGCATTGCAGAAATCATGTGTTGCTGAGAACGAAGTGAACAGTAACGAGTAATGATATGACGGTGATGGACTTGGAAAGGGCTTTACAAGTAAAGATAGATATTGTAAAATCAAGCGGACGCGACTTTGCAGACGCGCTGTTAAACATTAGTTAGAACTCCTGAGAGGTGCAGGCAGGTGTAGGTTCGCAGTTACAGTCCGGCATTTGACCGGACTTTGGAAGGAGCAAGGTTAATAAAAATGGGAAAAAGAAAAACCAAGCCTATCGTGGCGGTAGTAGGAAGGCCGAATGTAGGGAAATCCACACTGTTCAACGTGCTGGCTGGAGAAATGATTTCAATTGTAAAGGATACGCCGGGAATTACCCGGGATAGGATATATGCGGACGTCTCATGGCTGGATATGTCGTTTACGCTAATCGACACGGGCGGTATTGAGCCGGACAGTAAGGACATTATATTATCTCAGATGAGGGAGCAGGCAGAAATAGCGATCGAGACTGCGGACGTTATCCTTTTTATGGTGGACGTAAAGCAAGGATTGGTGGATGCGGACGCGAAAGTGGCGGACATGCTCAGAAAGTCGAAAAAGCCTATCGTGCTCGTGGTAAATAAGGTGGACCATGTAGAAAAATACATGGCGGATGTATATGAGTTCTATAATATGGGAATCGGCGATCCGCATCCGATTTCTGCGGCAAATCGTACGGGAATCGGCGATATGCTGGATGTAGTGACCTCTTATTTCGACAAGACCGTTTCGGAGGATGAAGAGGATGAACGCATTAAGGTAGCCATCGTAGGAAAGCCCAACGTAGGTAAGTCCTCCATTATTAATCGATTGGTAGGGGAGAACCGTGTTATCGTATCGGATATTGCAGGAACGACGAGAGATGCTATCGATACGGATATAAGATATAACGGTAAAGATTATGTTTTTATCGATACTGCGGGGCTTCGAAAGAAGAATAAGATAAAGGAAGAGTTGGAGCGATATATGATCGTTCGTACAGTCAGCGCTGTAGAGAGGGCTGACATTGCGGTGTTAGTCATCGATGCAGTGGAGGGCGTGACGGAGCAGGATGCCAAAATTGCGGGCATTGCCCATGAAAGAGGCAAGGCGGTCATTATTGCCGTAAACAAATGGGATGCCATCGAGAAGGATAACAAGACAGTGAATAAGTTTACGAATAAGGTAAGAGAGGTATTATCTTTCATGTCTTATGCGGAAATCATCTTCATTTCAGCGGTAACCGGCCAGAGGCTTCCGAAGCTTTACGAGACGATAGATATCGTAAATGAGAACCATTCCATGCGAATATCTACCGGAGTGCTGAATGAAATCATGGCAGAAGCCGTAGCATTACAGCAGCCCCCTTCGGATAAGGGAAAGCGCCTACGCTTGTATTACATTACTCAGGTGGCTGTAAAGCCCCCGACCTTTGTTATTTTTGTAAACGACAAGGAATTAATGCACTTCTCCTACACTCGTTATATCGAGAACAAGATAAGGGAAGCGTTCGGATTCAGAGGCACTCCTTTAAAATTTATTATCAGAGAAAGAAAGGAAAATCAGTGAAATGGAACGAATCGTATGTTTGGTAATCGGGTATTTGTTCGGACTGTTTCAGACAGCCTATATTTACGGTAAAATGAAAGGTATCGACATAAGGCAGCACGGCAGCGGGAATGCGGGAACGACCAATACGTTAAGAGTACTTGGCACAAAAGCAGGCCTGATTGTTTTTGCGGGAGATGTGATCAAATGTATTGTCGCAGTGGTGATCTGTACGCTGTTGTTTGGGAAATCCCACCCGGATATGGTATATCTGCTGAAAATGTATGCAGCGGCGGGAGCGATACTGGGACATAATTTTCCTTTTTATTTGAATTTCAAGGGAGGAAAGGGCATCGCGGCAACGGCGGGACTTATTTTATCCTTTCATCCTACCTTCCTGCCGGTAGGTGTTATTATGTTTTTTGGCGCGTTTCTGCTCACTCATTACGTATCTTTAGGCTCCCTTCTGGTATATGCCGCATTCATCATCCAAATTGTGGTATCCGGGCAATTAGGACTGTTTGAGGGCATGACGCAGGCGGAGCTGATCGAAATGTATATGATCGCGTTATTTTTAACGATAATGGCATACTATAAGCATTGGGAAAATATAAAGCGTCTTATAAAAGGGGAAGAGAGAAAAACATATCTTTTTAAAAAATAATAATGTGTTGGAGGAAGAGGAATGGCAGAGGTAAGCATAATCGGAGCTGGAAGCTGGGGAACGGCACTGGCGGTATTGCTGCATAAAAACGGACATAAGGTTACGGTATGGTCTATTGTAGAGCAGGAAATTGAGATGCTTAAAGAAACGCGTGAGCATAAGGATAAGCTGCCGGGAGTGAAGCTGCCGGAGGATATGACTTTTACTACGGACCTGAAAGCCGCGATAAATGGGAAGGATGTTCTCGTGCTGGCAGTTCCCTCCCCTTATACGAGGAGCACCTCCCACATGATGAAGGAATATGTAGCTGAAGGACAAATTATCGTGGATGTGGCAAAGGGGATTGAGGAAAATACTCTTATGACGCTGTCTCAGATTATCGAGGAGGAGATTCCACAGGCTACCGTAGCCGTATTGTCCGGCCCTTCCCATGCGGAAGAGGTAGGGCGGGGAATTCCTACTACTATCGTGGTAGGTGCTCACAAAAAAGAAACAGCGGAATATTTACAGAATTTATTCATGAACGAGGTGTTTCGTGTGTATATCAGCCCTGACGTACTGGGTATTGAGCTGGGTGCTGCGCTGAAGAATGTCGTAGCTCTCGCGGCCGGTATCGCCGACGGGTTGGGCTATGGGGATAATACGAAGGCTGCGCTCATTACAAGAGGGATCACGGAGATTTCCAGACTCGGTATGGCGATGGGAGGGCGTTTTGAAACTTTCAGCGGATTGACCGGAATCGGAGATTTGATCGTTACCTGCGCCTCTATGCACTCCAGGAACCGCAGAGCGGGCATTCTGATCGGTAAGGGATATACGATGGAGGAAGCCATGGAGGAAGTGAAAATGGTGGTAGAGGGTGTTTATTCCGCGAAAGCGGCGATAGCTCTCGCTCAGAAGTACGATGTTCAGCTTCCGATTATCGAGCAGGTAAACGAGGTGCTCTTTAAGGGCAAGCCTGCGGACGTGGCCGTAAAGGAACTGATGATTAGAGATAAGAAGCTGGAAAGTGCTTTTTCAGAAGGATGGGAGTAGAAAATGAACGAACAGAACAAAGGCTTTGCCGGTACGTCGGAATATGTGGCTTCCGAGCAGCTGATGGCCAGCGTTAACGTAGCAGTAGCGCTGCAAAAGCCCCTTCTCATCAAGGGAGAGCCGGGAACCGGTAAGACGATGCTTGCTGAGGCGGTAGCGAAGTCGTTAGGCAAGAAGTTGATCATATGGAATATTAAATCCACCACAAAGGCACAGGAAGGCTTGTACGTGTACGATACCATCCAGAGGCTTTATGATGGGCAGTTCGGAGAAGAGGGTGTGGATGACATTGCCCGCTACATTAAGCTGGGCAAGCTGGGAGAAGCCTTCGAAAGCGAGGAGCAGGCGGTGCTCTTGATCGATGAAATCGATAAAGCGGATTTGGAGTTTCCTAACGATTTGCTCTGGGAGCTTGACCAGATGGAGTTTTACATCCACGAGACGAAGCGGACCGTCAAGGCCAGACAAAGGCCTATTGTGATCATTACCTCCAACGCGGAAAAGGAGCTTCCCGATGCATTTTTAAGAAGATGCATTTTTCACTATATCGATTTCCCGGATGAGGAACTGATGGAGGAAATCGTGAAAACTCATTTTCCCGATATCGAGAACAATTTGCTGGAAAATGCAATGGAAGTATTTTACTGGATTCGTTCCATAAAGGACATCCGCAAAAAGCCCAGTACCTCGGAGCTCATCGACTGGATCAACGCCCTTCAGATAGGCGGTATCCCGTTGGATACATTGAGGAGCAGACTACCCTTTATCGGAGTTATGGTAAAGAAGGATGAGGATTTGCAGACGGTAAGGGAAAGAGTGAATTAGGGCAGAAACTCGGCCTTATGGGAGAACAATATGTTTGGCAGATTCTTTGATACGTTAAAGGCTAAGGGGCTGAACGTTACCCTGAGCGAATGGCTGACCTTGCAAGAGGCGTTGGATAAGGGCCTATGCAACAGCAGCCTTACACAATTTTATTATATAGCCAGAATGATTCTCGTAAAAAGTGAGACGGAATACGACAAGTTCGACCTCGCTTTTGAAGAATGCTTTAAAGGAATAAGGTCGGAGGATGAAGTGACTGCGAGCATGCTCCGGTGGCTGGACAAGCCGGAGATGAGCGAGCTTTTGCATGAAGAAGAAAAGCATTGGATGAATCAGGGGGAAGACCTTCAAATCGATAAGGACGATGTGGAAGAAAAATTCAAGCAGCGGCTGAAGGATCAGGACAGCGAGCATAACGGCGGAAGCTATTGGATCGGTACGATGGGCAAGACCTCTTTTGGCAATACGGGAGGAAATGTGGGCGGAGTCCGGGTAGGAGGCACCACAGGCTATCAGTCGGCATTTCAGGTAATCGGTGCAAGAAAATACAGAGATTTCCGCGATGAAAAGGTCATCGAGAACAGACAGTTCCAATTGGCGCTTAGAAAGCTCAGACATTTTTCCACCAAGCTGGATATTCCGAAAACGGAGCTGGACATCGACGGAACCGTTCATAAGACGTGCAATAACGGCGGCTGTTTGCAGATCGTAATGGATAAGCCGAGAAAAAATGCGGTAAAACTGCTGCTTTTGATGGATTCAGGGGGAACCATGATTCCCTATACCACCTTGCTGAGCGAGTTGTTTCAGTCTGTGCATAAGTCTAATCATTATAAGGATGTGAAGACCTATTACTTTCACAATTGTATTTACAGCAAGCTGTATAAGACACCGGAATGTGAAAATGGAGACTGGATAGATACGGAATGGATGTTCCGAAATCTGGACAGCGATTATAAGGTAATTATCGTGGGAGATGCCGCCATGGCACCGGAGGAGCTTTACTCTACATCCGGCAATTACAGAGGCCCTAACGGAGGGCTGTCCGGCATGGATTGGCTGTTGCTCATGAAGAAGAACTATAAGAAAATAGTATGGATGAATCCGAAGATGGCTCCCGGAGAAGCGCCGTGGAGAGAAGCGGAGACCGTAATTAAAAATTTATTTCCAATGTACAAATTGACTGTGGATGGACTCAATCAGGCAATGATGCGCTTAATGGTAAATAAATGATGTGAAATAAGTAGAACATGTTTTGAGGGAGGACTGAAATGTTAGGCATGATAAAATGGTTGAATACCAACATTATATGGGGGATTCCTATGCTCATATTAATGCTGGGAACCGGCGTCTTTCTGACGATTCGTACCAAAGGGGTGATTTTTACCCGCTTCGGTACGGTTATGGGAAATACTCTCAAAACCATTTTTAAAAAGAAGGAAACAGAGGAGCACGGTACCATTACTCCTTTTCAGGCGGTGTGTACTGCTTTAGCTGCGACGGTAGGAACCGGCAATATTGTAGGGATCGCCATAGCTATCAGCGTTGGGGGGCCCGGAGCCATTTTTTGGATGTGGGTCTGTGCCGTATTAGGGATGGTAACGAAGTTCTGTGAGACTACCTTGGCAGTAGCTTACCGTGAAAAAAACGAAAAGGGTCGTTATGTAGGCGGCCCTATGTATTATATCAGCAAAGCGCTTGGATGGAATAAAACAGCCGTAGCCTTTTGTGCGTTTGCCGTACTGGCTTCTTTCGGCGTAGGAAATATGGTGCAGGCTAACGCCGTATCCGGCAGTATGGATACTATGTTTCATGTGCCTGCCTATGTTACCGGAATCGTGCTGGCGGCGCTGGTGGGCCTCGTTATTATCGGAGGAATCAAGAGAATTTCCGGCGTTGCAGAATTTCTGGTACCCTTTATGGCGGGAATGTATATTATTGCCGCGGTGGTCGTTCTGATTATAAATGCCGCTAAGATTCCTGCCGCCTTAGCAATGATCGTGACAGATGCGTTTACGGGAACATCGATGATCGGCGGATTTGCAGGGAGTACCATGCTGTATGCTGCGCGCATTGGAGTGGCGAGAGGTGTGTTTACGAACGAAGCGGGCTTAGGAAGTGCGCCCATCGCACATGCCAGCGCCGATACGGACCATCCGGCCCGTCAGGGATGCTGGGGAGCCTTTGAGGTGTTTTTTGATACGATTGTGATGTGTACGGTGACGGCGTTGGTTATTATTACAAGTGGTTTATGGCATGAGGAAGGAATGGAGGGCAATGCCGTTTCTCTCGCAGCATTTCAGAACGTTATTCCGGGCGGCGGTCATATCGTGTCCATCGGCATTGCATTGTTTGCTTTCGCTACGATAATCGCCTGGTATTACTATGCGGAAAAAGCGTTGGAATATATTGCAGGATTTAAAGCTGTTTTATTCTATCGGATAATTTTTGTGCTTTTTGTGTTTGTTGGCTGCGTAGTGGAAGTGGATATCGTATGGGAGCTTGCAGACTTGTTTAACGGGATGATGGCGATTCCCAACCTGATCGCTCTGATAGCTCTTAGTCCGACCATCGTGAAGCTGGCACAGGATTTCTTTGCCGATCCGAAGACGATTCGTCCGAAGGGCTATTCTTTTTCAGGGATGCTCCAACGGAAAGATAAAAAATAAAAAACGCTTTGATTTCAGCTATTGACAATTGAAAAAAAGTGAGATACAATGCAGATAATTTAAAAACGAAAAGCTATGAACAGAACAAGTAGCAAGCGATGATAACTTACAGAAAGCCACCGGTCGATGAGAGGTGCAAGGGAAATTGCTTACGAATACATCTGGGAGCTGCATGGCAGAAGGAAATCCGAAAAGCGCTTTCGGTAAGATTTCTTGTAGGCCACGACGTGTTTCCCCGCGTTATGGAGGAGGAGTATCGTTAAAAAGTATTTTAACCGTACTTGCGGAGGCAGACAACGCGAGTTGTCAGCAAATTTAGGTGGTACCACGAGTTTAAGACCTCGTCCTATGTGTTGATAGGACGGGGTTTCTTTGCGGTTACTGAGAACGGAGTGAACAGTAACTCTTTGCGTGATAAGCAGAGTTGGAAACGAAAGGAGAAAGAAAAATGACTATTTTTGACGAACTGAAGGCGAGAGGCCTTCTCGCACAGCTTACGGATGAAGAGGAGATCAAGGAACTGATCAATAATGGAAAAGCCACCTTCTACATCGGCTTTGACCCAACCGCTGACAGCCTCCATGTAGGTCACTTCATGGCACTTTGCCTTATGAAGAGACTGCAGATGGCTGGAAACAAACCTATTGCCCTCATTGGAGGCGGAACCGGAATGATAGGAGATCCTTCCGGAAGAAGCGATATGCGTACGATGATGACGCCGGAGCTCATCCAGCATAACTGTGACTGCTTCAAGGTACAGATGAGTAAATTCATCGATTTTTCTGAGGGAAAAGCGATGATGGTAAACAATGCAGATTGGCTGATGGAACTTAACTACATCGAGATGCTGCGAGAAGTAGGCGCGCATTTCAGCGTAAACCGTATGCTTACTGCAGAATGTTACAAGCAGCGTATGGAGAAGGGGCTTAGCTTTCTGGAGTTTAACTACATGATCATGCAAAGCTACGACTTCTATGTATTGTATCAGAAATACGGCTGTAACATGCAGTTCGGCGGGGATGATCAGTGGAGCAATATGCTGGGAGGAACGGAGCTTATCAGGCGTAAATTGGGCAAGGATGCATATGCTATGACGATTACCCTGCTCCTCAACTCCGAAGGTAATAAAATGGGCAAGACGCAAAAGGGAGCCGTATGGCTCGACCCTAACAAGACGCCTCCTTACGAGTTTTTCCAGTACTGGAGAAATGTTGCCGATGCAGATGTTTTGAAATGTATCCGTATGCTGACCTTCCTTCCGCTGGAACAAATCGACGAAATGGATAAATGGGAAGGCAGTGAACTGAATAAGGCGAAGGAAATTCTTGCTTTCGAACTGACGAAGATGATACATGGAGAAGAGGAAGCGAACAAAGCCTTAGAAAGCGCAAGAGCCTTATTTACAAGCGGAAATGCGGCAGATATGCCTACAGCGGAGCTTAAGGATGAGGATTTCGAAGAAGATAAGATAGACATTCTTTCCATGCTGGTGGCTTCCGGTCTCGTAGCCTCCCGCTCCGAGGGACGCCGTGCGGTGGAGCAGGGCGGAGTGACCGTAGACGGGGAGAAAGTTTCGGATATCAAGGCCGTTTTTGAAAAGGAACAGCTCACGGGTGAAGGGCTTATCTTAAAGCGCGGCAAGAAGAACTTTAAAAAGGTTATTTACAAAAATTAAATTAGAATAATGTTTTTTCCCCTTGCATATATTGTAACAGCAAATATGGAAGGGGAAACTATTTTTATGGACGCTTCACATACACATAATTTATACAAAGATATACAATTTAGAACCGGAGGAGAAATCTACATAGGGGTGGTGGGACCGGTCAGAACCGGTAAGTCTACATTTATCAAACGTTTTATGGATATTATGGTTTTGCCCTATATGACAGACGAACATGAAAAGACAAGAGCGCAGGATGAGCTGCCCCAAAGCTCCGGCGGAAGGACGATTACCACCACAGAGCCGAAATTTATTCCGAAGGAAGCCGCAAAGATTTCCCTTGGTGAGGACATCAATGTTAATGTCCGCCTGATTGACTGCGTAGGCTATATGGTGGAAGGTGCCAGCGGTCATATGGAAGAGGATATGGAGCGGATGGTAAAGACGCCATGGTCTGCGGAGGAGATTCCTTTTACACAGGCGGCGGAAATCGGTACGCGCAAGGTAATTAATGATCATTCCACCATAGGCATCGTCATAACCTGTGACGGCAGCTTCGGAGAGCTCCCGAGAGAGAATTACTTGCCGGCAGAGGAGAGAACCATCCAGGAGCTTAAGAGAATACATAAACCATTTATTGTACTAGTAAACACGGAGAAGCCTTATTCGGAGAGCGCTATCAAATTGGCAGAGGAAGTGGGCAGGAAATATCAGGTCAGCGCGATGCCCGTAAACTGCGAGCAATTGAAAAAAGAAGACATTAATGGAATTATGGAAAAAATACTGTATGAATTTCCGCTTACTATGGTAGAATTCTATATGCCCAAGTGGGTGGAGATGCTTCCGAATACCCATAGAATGAAGGCTGACATCATAGCGAAGATAAAAGAGCTCATCGGGCAGGTGGGCTGTGTAAAGGACGTGGTATCCGGTGGAATTCAGATAGAAAGCGACTATCTGCGCAAATGTAAGGTGGAGGGAATCGACATGGCTACCGGCTGTGTTACGGTAGCCGTAGATGTAGACGATTCTTTCTATTATGAAATGTTAAGCGATTTGATCGGAGAAAACATCACCAGCGAATACCAGTTGTTATCCGTTCTGAGGGAAATGGCGAAGATGAAGACGGAATATGTAAAGGTCCTTCATGCAGTGGATTCGGTCCGAGGCAAGGGCTATGGGGTGGTAACTCCTGAAAGAGGCGAAATCACTTTGGATAAACCGGAAATCATCCGTCATGGGAATAAGTTCGGTGTAAAAATCAAAGCGGAAAGTCCCAGCATCCATATGATACGGGCCAATATCGAAACGGAGATTTCCCCCATCGTAGGAACCGAAGAACAGGCACAGGATTTGATCCGTTATATTTCCGAAGCGGGAACCAGCGAAGACGGAATGTGGGAAACCAATATTTTCGGTAAAACGGTGGAACAGCTTGTAAATGACGGAATCACGGGAAAGATTGCGATGATCGGAGAAGAGAGTCAGGTAAAGCTTCAGGAAACTATGCAGAAAATAGTAAACGACAGCAATGGCGGAATGGTTTGTATTATTATATAAAAATTTCAGAGAGTAACTGTTTTGCCGGAGGAGGCAAGGCAGTTACTTTTTTGCAGTTCAGCTTTCGTTACTGTTCACACAGTAGCTTAACACTTGCTGTTAAGCTACGTAAGAACGTGATACTAGAGATGATTTCTGCTTCGCGAAGCGAATTTAAATGCAGAAATCATGAGTTACTGTGAACGGAGTGAACAGTAACCAGCCTTCGGTTGAACTGCAACCTTTTTTTCTGCGTAATGTGTACAAATTATGGAACTCGTGTTATATTTATTTCATCGATATTCTATAAAATAAAAGGCAATAATTACTTTTGAAAAACAAAATAATATAAAAAGACGGGGGTATACGAAATGAATGCAAGCTATGACAAACTGACGAAATGCTTTGAAAGTTTTAAAAAGAAAGTAGATTTTAAACCGAAGGTAGCTATCGTGCTGGGCTCCGGGCTGGGAGATTTTGCCGATACCATTGAAGTGGAGGCGGAGCTTTCCTACAGCGAGATAGAAGGCTTTCCGGTTTCTACCGTTCCGGGACATGCCGGTAAATTTATCTTCGGACATGTAGGGGATGTACCGGTAGTATGTATGAAAGGAAGAGTACATTTTTATGAAGGCTATCCGATATCGGACGTGGTGCTTCCCATTCGTCTGATGAAGCTGATGGGCGCGGAGATTTTGTTTTTGACCAATGCTTCCGGCGGCGTGAACGATGAGTTTAAGGCTGGAGATTTAATGTTGATTACCGATCAGATTTCCTGCTTTGCACCGAATCCGTTAATTGGAGCGAATATAGATGAGTTAGGAACCCGTTTCCCTGATATGAGTACTGTTTACGATAAGGATTTGCAAGATATTTTGAGGGAAGCGGCCAAGGAGAGCGGTGTACCTATGAAAGAGGGTGTTTACGTTCAGCTTACGGGCCCTTCTTTCGAGTCTCCGGCGGAAATACGCATGATACGTACTTTAGGAGGAGATGCAGTAGGAATGAGCACGGTGGTGGAAGCAATCGTGGCGAATCATATGGGCATGCGGATCTGTGGAATATCCTGTGTGTGCAATTTGGCTGCAGGCATGACGGAGAACCCCTTGACCCATAAGGAGGTTCAAGAGGCGGCGGATATGGCGGCGCCGTTATTTACCAAGCTGGTGTCGGAGAGCGTAAAACGGTTTTAAAATATAAGCGTGAAGATTTTCCGCGAGATGGAGGCTTTGAAGCGAAGTGACAGATAAAAAGACGAGAGAAACCCTGATAAAAGAAGCGTTGGAGGCCAGAAAGATGGCCTATGTGCCCTATTCGCATTTTATGGTGGGAGCAGCGCTTCTTACGAAGGAAGGACAGATTTATCGGGGCTGCAATATAGAAAATGCTGCCTATGGACCGACGAATTGCGCGGAACGCACTGCTTTTTTTAAAGCAGTAAGCGAAGGGGAAAGGGCCTTTGCGGCGATTGCTATTGTGGGCGGGCCGGAAGGGAACCCGCCGGCACGAGAGGAAATAACGGGATATGCAGCACCTTGCGGCGTATGCAGGCAGATAATGGCCGAGTTCTGCAGACCGGATGATTTCGAGATCATCGTGGCCAAGTCTCCGAAGGATTATTATGTGAAGACGTTGGAAGAGCTGTTGCCAGACAGTTTTGGGCCTGCCAATTTGATGTAAGAAATGGGTAAAGAACACTCATAATAAGTAAAAAATACTTAAAATGAGTAAAGAATAACTTATAAGAAGGGAGTCCGTACCGCTATGAATATTCGTTTTTATAACGCGAGAATATTGACAATGGAGGAGAACGCGCCTATTTTCGAGGGAGAAGTATGGGTCGGCGATGAGAAGATCATATATGTAGGCGATGGGCTGAATATGGACGAGTTCTATCGTCGGAGAAATATCACATGTATGATATGGGATGAGGAAATCGACTGCGAGGGAAATCTGCTGATGCCGGGCTTTAAAAATGCCCATACCCATTCAGGGATGACCCTTCTTCGTTCCTTTGCGGACGATCTTCCGCTGCACGAGTGGCTGACTAAGCAAGTATTTCCTATAGAGGCTAAGATGACACCGGAAGATATTTATCATCTGACCAAGCTGGCAGTGTTAGAATATCTGACCAGCGGTATTACCTCTATTTTTGATATGTACTTGACTCCCGAGTCTGTGGCGAGGGCATGCAGCGATACGGGGATGCGATGTGTGCTGACGGGAGCGGTGAACAACTTCAGCCAATCGGTGGAAGCGATGGAGAAATGGTATGGGGAGCTGAATGGCAAAGACCCGTTGATTAGCTTCCTTCCCGGCTTTCATGCGGAATATACCTGCTCTAAGGAACTGATACAGGATATCGCTTCCATGGCGAAGCGTTTGAAGGCTCCGGTTTACGCACATTTAGCGGAGACACAGGAGGAGGTTGCAGGCTGCGTGGAGCGTTATGGCCTGACGCCCGGAATGTTCCTCGACTCTCTCGGGATGTTCGAGTACGGCGGCGGGGCTTATCACTGCGTATATCTGACCGAAGAAGAAATCGGTCTATTCCGGAAAAAGAATATACATGTCATTACGAACCCGGGCTCCAATACGAAGCTCGCCAGCGGAATCGCACCCATTAACGATTTTCTGAAGGCAGGGCTCAATATCGCTATCGGTACGGACGGACCGGCCAGCAATAATTGTCTCGATATGTTTCGGGAGATGTTTCTCGTTACCGGTCTTGCAAAGCTTCGGGAAAAGGACGCTTCGGCGGTAGATGCCATGGAGGTTTTGAAGATGGCTACGGTAAACGGTGCAAAGGCAATGCGGCTGGAGAATGCCGACGTACTGGCGCAGGATAAACTGGCAGACATCATCATGATCGATTTGTGCCAGCCCAATATGCAGCCTATCAATAATATTGCGAAAAATATCGTATACAGTGCAAGTAAGCAGAATGTAAAAATGACGATGATTCACGGACGCATTCTTTACCGGAACGGAGAATTTCAATTAAGGGACGAAGCGTTAGATATTTATGAAAAGGCAAATGAAATTATAAACCGATTAAGATAGATATAAAATCAAGAGAGGAAAACGGGAAGAGAAGAAAAAGTATGAAGGTGACTTATATTTATCACAGCGGATTTTCCGTTGAATTGGAGCAATGTGTACTGTTGTTCGATTATTATATAGGAAAGTTGCCGGAGTGGCAGCCGGAAAAACCGATATATGTGTTTGCGTCCCATAAGCATAAGGATCATTTTAGTCTGAAAATTTTCGACTTGGTCAGTCAATACAAAAACATACATTTTTTCCTGGGCAGCGACGTGAAGCTTAGCGAGAGCTACTTGGAGAGAAACCATGTAGCTCCTGCCGCCAGGAAAAGGATAACAAATGTAGGAAAAAATAAAACCCTGCGATTCGACGATATGGAGATACGCACACTTCGTTCTACGGATGCGGGTGTAGCCTTTATTGTGAAGGCAGAGGGAAAGTGCATTTATCATGCAGGGGATTTGAATTGGTGGCATTGGGAGGGAGAACCGTCCCCTTTCAACGAGGATATGGAGAAAAATTACAAAAGGGAAATCGACAGCATAAAAGGCATAAGCTTTGACGCTGCTTTTGTGCCCTTGGATCCAAGGCTGGAAGCTGCTTATGGCTGGGGAATGGATTATTTCCTTGAAAATACAAAGACGAAGATGGTTTTTCCCATACATATGTGGGAAGAATACGATTATATCGGCAAGTATAAAAAAACTCAAATCGGTGCGGCATACAGCGATCACATTGCGGACATAAGCGCACCGGGACAGGAATTCGATTTATGGAATATTTAATTTTTGCCTTGACCATATTGGCTTTTATTGTGCTGATCATGTTCAAGGGTTTTTTGGATGATAGGAAGAAAAAGGCTGATTTCATCGTATGGCTTCGGAATAATTACGGTACTTTGCCGAGGAGAGAGGAAATTAAAGCGGAGGAGTTTGAAAGGATTTCCTGCTATTTCAGAAGGCATGAGACGGAGGGCTATTATGTCGATGATATTACGTGGAATGATTTAAATATGGACAGCATCTTTAAAAAGATGAATTATTCTTATTCTGCAGCGGGTGAAGAATATTTGTATTATCTGCTGCGAACTCCGGTTCAGGATACAGACAAGATAGAGCGGCTGGAAAAACACATCCGTTTCTTTATGGAACACGAAGAGGAGAGAATAAAATTTCAGGTTTTTTTTGCAAAGCTTGGACGGACGGGAAAACACTCCATTTATGATTATCTGAACTATTTGGATTTATTGGGAGAAAGAAGCAACAAGAGGCATTATTGGGGAGATTTGGGAATCGTGCTTTCCCTTCTTGTCATGTTTTTCTCCGTGCCGGCAGGTGTAGTGCTTCTTGTACTGTTTATTTGCAGGAATATTATCGTATATTTTAAGATCAAGAATGAAATCGAGCCTTATATTACCAGCTTTGGCTATATACTGAGGCTGCTTCGGAGCGTAGAGGATATCGTAAGACTTCCCTCAGAGGGGTTTGAGGAGGAAATGGAAGAGCTGAAAGCTTGCCGGAAGAAAATGAGCAGATTCAAGTCAGGCTCTTATATTATTATGTCTTCTGCCAGAATGAACGCATCCGGCAATCCGATAGAGGTCTTGTTAGATTATGTCCGCATGACCTTTCATCTGGACCTGATCAAATTTAACAATATGCTGGCAGAGGTGAGGAAGAATATCGACGCCATCGACAGGATGCTCACCATCAGCGGTTATATGGAGTCAGCCATCGCCGTGGGGGCATATCGTGCCTCCTTAGGAGGGGCCTACTGTCTTCCCGAGCTAAACGACTATGAGGGGCTGCATATAGAGAATATGTATCATCCTTTAATCGATAATCCGGTAAAAAACAGCATATCTACGAAACGGGGAATCTTGCTTACCGGTTCCAACGCATCGGGTAAATCCACCTTTTTAAAAACGGTTTCACTGAACGCAATTCTGGCCCAGACGATACATACCTGCCTGGCGGACAGCTATAGCGGCAGTCCCTATCGTATTATGTCCTCTATGGCTCTTCGGGACGATCTGTCCGGCGGGGACAGCTATTATATTGTAGAGATAAAGTCCTTGAAGCGAATACTCAACCAGGCGGGATCTGCGGACGGCTGCCAAAGTCAGGGGAGCTTGGATTCGGCACGCTGCATTCGTGAGAATAAAGTGCTTTGCTTTGTGGACGAGGTGCTGCGGGGAACGAATACGGTAGAACGTATCGCGGCGTCTACACAGATACTAAAGAGTCTTGCTAAGGGAAATGTTATCTGCTTTGCGGCCACTCACGACGTAGAACTGACGCATCTGCTTGAGAGCGATTACGATAATTATCATTTCGAGGAGGAAATCCAAGGGGACGACGTAGTATTTAATTATAGGCTTATGGATGGACGGGCAACGACCCGCAACGCCATTAAGCTTTTGCGCGTCATGGGATATGATGAGGATATTATCCGCAGTGCGGAGAATCTGGCGGAGGAATTCATTACAAAGGGTGTTTGGAAGGCCCACGATTAGACTGCCTGAAAGGAATGGATAATAGAAATGAATGTAAAGATATATACGGATGGGTCCGCAAGGGGGAATCCGGAGGGGCCGGGAGGCTATGGAACCGTCCTGCAGTATGTAGATGGGAAAGGAACCCTGCATGAGCGGGAATATTCGGCAGGTTATAAAAAGACTACCAATAACCGGATGGAGCTTATGGCAGTAATCGTAGGACTGGAGGCGCTGAACAAGCCATGCGAGGTGGAAATCATATCGGACTCCAAATATGTTACCGATGCTTTCAATCAGCATTGGATGGATGGCTGGCTTAAGAAGAACTGGAAGACCAGCGGGAATAAACCGGTAAAAAATGTGGATTTGTGGAAACGCCTGCTGGAAGCGAAAAAGCAGCATCAGGTAACATTCACATGGGTAAAAGGACACGATGGACACCCGGAAAACGAGCGCTGCGACAGATTGGCGACATCGGCGGCGGACGGGGATGAATTGCTTGAGGATTTTGTGCAGGAGTTTTTGCGCATGAGAATATGAATGAGAAAGAGACGGATATGGGAAAATTTGAAATCATATTGTGGGATGTGGACCAGACTTTATTGGATTTTAAACGTTCCGAAAGCTACGCGGTCCGGTATTGTTTCGGACTGTTCGGACTGAAGGTAACGGACGAAATCGTAGCCTTATATTCAGGAATCAATGAAGGCTTTTGGAAGCGCATCGAAAAAGGGGAAATTACGAAAAAGGAAGCGTTGATAGAGCGGTTCCGTACTTTTTTTTCACAAATTGGAGTAACCGGGGTGGAACCGGAGGAGTTTCAAATGCATTATGCGGATGCGTTAGGCAGCGTATATTACTATCAGGACAATTCTTATGAGCTGGTGAAGCAGCTAAAGGGGCAATACAGACAATACCTCGTAACCAACGGAATTACCCATACCCAGAGGAAGAAGTTGAAACTGTCAGGACTTGATCAATTGGTAGAGGATATTTTTGTTTCGGAGGAAATAGGTGTTTCTAAGCCACAGAAGGAATATTTCGACAGGTGTTTTTCCCGTATTCAGGACTTTGATAAAGGGAAAGCAATTATTGTAGGAGATTCCTTAAGCAGCGATATGCTGGGCGGGAACAATGCCGGACTTGTTACTTGCTGGTATAATCCCCGAGGACTTAAGAATGAGTCTAAGGTTAGAATCGATTATGAAATTAAGAACTTGCAAGACATCATATCCGTTTTGAAAGAGGAGCAGTAAGATGCCCAAATCATCGGATCAGAAATTAAAGCTTCTATATATTGTAAAGATTTTGAATGAACAGACAGATGAAGAGCATCCAATGCCCACGAAGGTGTTAATCGACGAGCTGGCAAAGTATGGGATAACGGCCGAGAGGAAGTCCATTTACAGCGATATTTCCCTGCTTGCGAAGTTCGGATATAATATCATCTACATCAAGGGGAAGCGAGGCGGAGGGTATTTTCTCGCTGAGAGGGAATTCGAGCTGCCGGAGTTAAAACTTTTGGTGGATGCCGTACAGTCATCCAAGTTCATCACAGCTAAAAAGTCCAGGGAACTGATTGAAAAGCTGGAACGTCTTGCGGGGCAGTATGATGCCAGACAACTCCGGCGTCAGGTCTATGTTGCGGGCCGCATCAAGGCTGAGAACGAAAGTATCTATTATAATATCGATCACATACATAGGGCTATTCAGGAGAACGTTCAGATTTCCTTTCAATATTTGGACTGGACACCGGAGAAGAAGTTAAAGCTCCGGAAGGAAGGCGTTAAATATTGCATCAGTCCATGGGCTCTGACATGGCAGGATGAGAATTACTATCTAATAGCTTATGACAAATATGCGGATAAAATCAAGCATTACCGGGTGGATAAGATGGGCGGGATCGAGTTGCTGTCCGGCGAACCGAGAGAAGGGATAAGCTCCTTCGGGCGCTTTGATATAGGAGCATATACAAATAAGACCTTCGGCATGTTCAGTGGTGAGGAAGTAACTGTCACTTTGCAGATGCCCGACAGATTGTTGGGAGTGGTCATTGACAGGTTCGGAAAAGACGTGGATTTGAAAAAGACAAAAAAGACCATTTTTTCGGTAAGGGTAAAGGTGGCTGTCAGTGAGCAGTTCTTCGGCTGGGTCACGGGACTCGGGGCGGATGTCCGGCTTCTCTCCCCCAAATCCGTGGTGGTGCGTTATGAGGAATATTTGAAGAAAATTATAGAACAATATGAAAGGTAGAAGACCGGATAATGGTATTTTGTTACTGTGAACGGAGTGAACAGAAACGTTATTCCGGCCCTTCAATGAGTGATAAGAACATGGAGCTTAAAGTTGCGTCGAGGATGAAGGACTTCGAAGAAGGAATTTTTCAAGTATTAAATGAGAAGAAGAATGAATTTTTAGCGCAGGGGCGCAAGGTATATAATCTGTCGGTGGGCACTCCTGATTTTAAGCCGGCGAAACATATTATGGACGCAGTGGCGCAGGCTGCGATGGTACCGGATAACTACAAATATGCCCTTGTGGACTTACCACAGTTGATCGAGGCAGTCATAGGACGTTTTGAAAGGCGCTACGGCGTAGTGCTCAAGGCGGAGGAAATCATGTCCGTTTATGGCTCGCAGGAAGGAATTACCCATATTGGCCTGACTTTATGCGATGAGGGGGATGTGGTATTAGTTCCTAATCCGGGTTATCCCATATTTTCAATCGGACCTGCCCTTGCAGGTGCCAAGCTGGTTCCTTATGATTTGTATGAAGAAAACGGCTACCTTCCTGATTTAGAGGGAATGGATAAGGAACTTCTCAGAAAAACGAAATTCATGATCGTTTCCTATCCGATGAATCCGATTTGCAGGACGGCTCCGAAAAGCTTTTATGAACACCTTATTCCTTGGGCGAAGGAGCATAATATCATTATTATTCACGACAACGCTTATTCCGACATCATATATGACGGGAGGAAGGGAATTTCGATTCTGTCTATACCAGGAGCGAAGGAGGTTTGTGCGGAGTTCTATTCGTTGTCCAAATCCTATAATTACACCGGCGCCAGAATGGGCTTTTTGGTAGGGAATGAGGAAATAGTAACCCATTTTAAAAGACTCCGTTCTCAGATTGATTACGGAACATTTCTTCCGGTACAGTACGGCGCTATTGCAGCATTAAACGGGCCGGACAATATGATAAAGGAGCAGTGCAGGGAATATCAAAGACGCAGGGATGCTCTTTGCGGCGGGCTCCGTTCCATAGGCTGGAGTATTCCCGACAGCGAGGGCGCTATGTTCGCGTGGGGTGCCATACCGGAAGGATATGAGGATGATGTGGAGTTTGTTATGGAGCTTTTAGAAAAGTCAGGTGTCCTCTGCACTCCCGGAAGCAGTTTCGGTACGCTTGGCAGGGGACATGTTCGATTTGCGCTCACCATACCGGTGGAAGAAATCGAAGAAGCAGTAAATGCGGTTGAACGTTCAGGCATGATTGTAAAATAAAAAATAATTAATTTTTTAGATAACAAGTCAAAAAAAGAATGGTTATTTGATACAAAATACCCCTTCTTTTTTTGTTAAATTTTCTCCGGTACAAACATTGACACTTATAGTTTAGTATTTTATACTATGTATACCACAAAATATTGGATGGATTTACATATTTGTTACCATATATA
>JAEZRJ010000001.1 GCA_023412855.1 Bacillota bacterium
CCTCTTCAACTATTATTACGACATTTTTTGTATACTTTTCTTATTCGTCACATACATTTAAATTAACAAAAGAGATTTTCTCCTGAGAGGATTTCATCATGTATCAAGACAATACATTGCCCTACCGCGGCGATCTAAAGGTGGCAATAGTAGGAAGGGCAAAGGATACCGTTAATTATGAAAAAGCTCTGACCTCCATGGGAGTCTCCTGCCTGACCACAATGGATCCTGCCCATTTATCAGAGTTCGACGCACTCCTGCTTCCGGGAGGAGGGGATATTACTCCTGCCTTTTTCGGACAAAAAAATCAGGGGTCCAGGAATATGGACACCGAATTGGACATCATACAACTCCAGGCGCTGGATTTCTTCGTAAAACGGGAATATCCCGTGTTGGGCATTTGTAAGGGCATCCAGATCATCAACGTTTATTTTAACGGAACAATCATTCAGGATCTCAAACAGGCCCCCCATCATGCGTGGGATAATGGAGACAAAGTTCATTCCTCTGCCGCCCTCCCCGATTCTCTGCTTTTTTCATTGTACGGAAGGCGTTTCAACGTTAACAGCGCCCATCATCAGGGCATCGGCAAGGTAGGACACAGTCTCAGCGTCATCCAGACCTCCGATGACAACATCATCGAAGGAATCGTTCACGATACACTTCCTGTCATCGGCGTTCAGTGGCACCCCGAGCGGCTTTTCGATGACTCGGCTCCCTACGGTACCGTAGACGGAAGATTGCTGTTTTCTTATTTTTTATCCTTATGTGACACCGCCGGAGTTTGAATTTCCTTTCTTCTCCGGCGTTTTTCCGCCCGCTCCTGAAGCTCTTCCTTTGCTTTTGCTCCGGCAACTTCGAATAAAGATACAACGATTTTTTTCATCATTCCTGCCGTCTCGGTGTCCAGTCCCTTTATTGCTCCTACTACCGCCAACATGCTCTTTTTCCAGTCCGCAGTAAAATCGATTAATGTTGCAGCCTGAGAAGCAGATACCACCTCGTACAGCGTATCCACAAAGGAATGAATATGTTCATCATCCAGGGATAGAATCCACTCGTTCAACGCATCGTCCATGAATCTTCTGCTTTTATATATATCCTTTGCCTTTACAAAGGCATCGTCCTTTACAAGCCACGTATAGGGGTCATGCTGCAGCAGACCGAAAGTCTTGCTTTCAACCACGATATAGCCGTCCTCATGGGCTCCTAACAGCATCCCTACCAGCGACGAGTGGGGAATGATCCGCACTATTTTATCCGCTATTTTTTCGTACTGTCCCCTCTCCCTGATTTCCGGGCGGAAGCCTGGTCCGTCATGGCTGAACACCTTGACGATTCGCTTTTGTATTTCCGGACCGCAATTCATTGCCGCAAATACGGCAAAATTCCCCCCCTTGGAATGCCCTCCCACATAGAACTCCTTAGAAAATTTCCTGGCAACCGCCTTCATATACTCTACGCTGTAAAGCTGCCCCTGCACCGGCTCGGAAAAGGCCAGATTAAAATCCTCTTTCCAGCCGATAATCGTCTCATCCGTCCCCCGATATGCGAGATAAACCGTCTGATCCTCCAAAATATAAGTAATTGCCGAAAACTGCGTTTCCCGTTCCGGCTCGATTAGGTTTACATAATAATTCATCTTAAGAGAACCATAACGAGCGCTATTTAACATTCCGGCAAACAGCGCCATATTCTCCTCCTTATATCTCTCATCCGCGAAAAGCTTCTCCTTTTCCTGATAGATATCCAGATATTTTATTGTGACAAACGGCTTATCCTCTGAAACATCCGGAACAATACCGTCAAACTTCAAATAGCTGAACTGGCATAGCACCAGGCTGTCCACTTCATTCATCGGCCTTTTTTCAAACGTATAATCTCCATATTCCTTCAGATAATCAATAATCGTTCCCATGCCGCATCTCCTCTAAAAACGCGCCTCCAAGTGTCCGATATTCTTAATAAGCACCGATACCGTGCCATCCGGGTTCGTAATGAACTCTACGCTTCCGGGATTCTTATACTGCTCCATCGGAATCTTTATTTCGATTCCGGTATCCGTATATAAATGCTGCTTCTGGTACTTTCTCGTCGTTGCCTCGCTTTGCGGCAATATTTCTTCCTTCACCAAGTCGTACTTTTCCATTTTATCCTGAAATGCGACTTTTAACTCCGGTTTTTCCTCAAATATTTTATCCGCAAGCACCTCTACCACAAAACCACCGTTTTCTTGAAGTTCTTCCTGTATGATACTTTTCGCCTTCATATGCGCCTCATACTGATCCAGCTCGCCGTAAGCCTCCTTCTGTACCGATTCCACCGCCTTCGTTACAATAGACAGTTTCGACTTATGGGACATATGGCTGCTGCATTTCAGAAACAAATAAGAGAAATAATTCGTCTTTTCTCCGTTTACCTCATACTTTCTCTCTATCACCTGCACCGACAAATCCGTCAGACAAATAATCGCTGCCTCGCTCAGCCTTTGGGACTCCGAGGGCAATATAGACTTATGCCTCATGACCTCATTCGTATTTCCCCCTTCCTCCGATGCCAGCGTCCGATGAGTATAAAGCGATTTATAATTCATCTTCAAAAACGCCAAATACTCATCTTCCCCGTATTTAAACCTTACAACGACAAGATCTGCCGGAGGAATGTCTATATTGCTATTCATAATGCTATACAACAACTCCGCCGCATCCTTACTTATCTCCACAAAAAAATCATCCGAATACTGTTCCAGCATCTTATAAACTTCCGACTCCTCCTTATAGAACTGAGAAGTCTTCCCATCATCCCCGGAAGATATCTTTGCAATATGCTCCTTTAAGAAATCTGCAAACTCCGACCCAAATTCAATCTCCTCATCCGACAATACCGGCATCCCAATCGTCGAATCCAAAATATGTAATATAACCTTCTTTATCCTTATGTCCTCTTTCACCATCATCCGGCGTATCACTCCTATCTGTCTTCGTATTTCTTTATTTACTTCATTTTTCCTTATTTATTTCATCTTTCTCTATCTTTTCGTTTTTTCTTATCTTTTCGCCTTCTCTTATCTCTTTCTTCTTTTTTTATTTCTTCTTCTCTTATCTCTTTCGTCTTTTCTTATATTTTTCGTCTTTCCTTATCCCTTTGGTCTTCCCCTATTTCTTCCATGTCCCCGGTGCCAAAAGTATAAGAATCGGTAAAAGCTCTAGTCTTCCTACCAGCATATCAAACATAAGCACAAATTTAGACAGTACCGAAAACGCCGAGTAATTCCCCGAAGGCCCTACCATACCAAAACCAGCCCCCACATTATTAAAGGTCGCTGCCACTGCCGTAATATTTGTCGTAAAATCAAAATTATTCAATGACAGTACCAGAAATGATCCCAAGAAAATAAATATATAAATCATCGCATATACCAGAACTGATTTCGTCACACTGCTCTCCACCACATGTCCATCCATATGGATCTTTTTAAAGCCTCTGGGATGTATCACATAAGAAACCTCGTTCTTAATGGAGCGAACAGTAATAATAAAGCGAGATATTTTGAATCCACCGCTGGTACTTCCCGCACACGCTCCCAACATCGAAAGTATAAATAAAATAGTCTTGGAAAATTCCGGCCACATGTTATAATCTCTGGATGTGAAACCCGTTGTGGTTATTACCGATGTAACCTGAAGCAGCGCATGATGAAAGCCATCAAAGGCATTATCAAAAAGACTTCTCGTATTCAAAGTGATCAGCACCGCGGATAGAAATACAATGCCGAAATAATATCGAAGCTCTTCACTGGCAAACGCTTCCTTCGGTTTCTTAATGAGCAACAGATAAAACACCTGAAAATTGATGCCGCAGATAAACATCAGCACCGTAAGTACCACCTGCACCGCAACCGAATAGCTTCCCACACTGGAATTAAGGAGTCCGAAACCTCCTGTTCCCACCGCAGAAAAAGCCAGTGTAATCGCATCATAAACAGATAACCCGGCTAACATTAAAGAAACCGTTCCCGTAAGCGTGATGCCCATATAAATGCCATAAAGTATCATCGCCGTAGTCTTTACCCTAGGCACCAGCTTGCCTACGCGGGGACCCGGACTTTCTGCTCTGAGAAGGTGCATATTATAGCTCCCTGACAAGGGCAGAACTGCCAAAATCAATACCAGAACGCCCATTCCTCCTATCCAGTGGGTAAAGCACCGCCAAAACTGAGCGCTTCTCGATAAAACCTCTACATCCGTAAGAATGGTTGCCCCTGTGGTCGTTAACCCCGAAACCGTTTCGAACAAGGCATCCGTATAAGAAGTGATTTCCCCGCTCAAGTAAAAAGGCAGCGCACTTACAAGGCTCAATACAATCCAGCTTAAGGATACGGTCACGAAACCTTCTTTCGCATAAAACACTTTATTCTTCGGTTTAAACCGTCTTCCTATCAAACTGACCGCAAGGCAGGCCAACATAACAGCCCCAAATGAAACAGCGCTTTTTTCACGGTATACTATACCTACCAGACAAGGCAAAGACAAGAATAATGCCTCGAACTCCAAAACCCTGCATAGTATATAACGTATCATGGAATAATTCATTTTACCTTCCCCTGCTCAAAAACATCCACAAAATACAGAATATTTTTGACCCTCGAATTGTACTTTATAACATTCATACCAAAATATCCTTTATATCCTGCAGACCGGTTATCGTTGTAGCCAGCACTACAGTATCCCCTACACCGATACGGCTCTGCCCGCTGGGCGTAATGATATTTCCCTTATGATTAATGCTGCATAGCAGTATATTCGGTTTTAGGTTAAGCTCCACCAAAGGAATTCCTACTACCGGGCATTCCTCCCTCACTAAAAACTCTAAAATCTCCACCTTATCGTTATTCATCCGGTATAGTGTTTCAATATTGCTTCCGATGGAATTCTGCATCGCTCTTACATATTTGATAATCATCTCTGCCGTAAGATACTTGGGATAAATAACGCTTCCCAGATCCAGTTCTTCTATAATCTCATCATATGCGATACGGTGCACTCTGGTAATCAGCTTCGCCTTGGATATACTCTTGGCGAAAAGAGAAAGCATAATGTTTTCCTCATCGAAATTGGTAAGTGCCACAAAAGCCTCCGCCTGCGGCAGACCCTCCTCCATTAATAAGTTTCTATCCGTACCGTCGCCTAAAATCAGCGTCGCCTGCGGCAGAAGTTCGCTCAACTCGCCGCATCTTTTCTTGTCCTTTTCCACAATTTTAACGTCGATACCTATGGAAAGGAGCTGGCTTGCCAAATAATATGCCGTTTCTCCTCCGCCAACGATAAATGCGTCCCTGGCCCGCGTAGTAGGCACCTTCAGCTTCTTGAAAAACAGAACCGAATTCTTCACCGAGCCCACTACAGAGATTTCGTCTTTCGCCCGAAGAATGAAATCTCCGGCAGGAATAAATACTTCGTCTCCTCTTTCCACCACACATATGAGCACTCCGCATTTCATCTGTGCGGATATACTTTTTAAGGACTGGTCGCATAGCGACGAGCCCTCTTCTATTTTATATTTTACCAGCTCGATTCTTCCCTTTGCAAAAGTATCAATCTTGATGGCCGAGGGAAACTTAAGCACCCTCGCTATTTCAAGCGCTGCCGCATCCTCCGGATTGATAATCATGGACAGCCCTAATTCTTCTTTGATAAAGTTTATCTCCCTGCTGTAAACGGGATTTCGCACCCGCGCTATGGTGTGACAGTCGCCTGCCTTCTTCGCGATCAGACAGCACAATAAATTGAGCTCGTCGGACCCGGTGACCGCAATGAGCAGATCTGCTTCATCGATTCCGGCATTTTTCTGTATGGAATAGCCGGCTCCGTTGCCTACAATTCCCATAACATCGAAATTATTACTTACGTTATGTACCACATCACTCTTCATATCGATGACAGTAATATTATGTCCTTCCCTGCTTAACTGCTCCGCTAATGTGGCTCCCACATTGCCGCATCCTACAACAATGATCTGCATGATATCCTCCTGCTACTGCATAATTCCTTCAAATTTCTTCCAAATTTCCTCATGCTGCTCTTTAATTTTCAAATAGAGGCCTATGGTCTCATCCTTTTGTTCTTCGAAATCCTTAATGATTTTATCGTAATTTTTTATAAGGCAATCTACCACCGGCTTACTGATTTTATAATTATTCGCTTCCTCACTCAATATCTTCTTAATGGTACTGCTCTCAAAGGAGCCTTTATAACTTCTTTGCCCGTATAAAGCGCTGAGCATATCAGCAACCACCACTATCTTCTGAGGCAGGGTCAAATCCTTTTCGGTAAATCCTCTGTGATACCCTGAGCCGTCCAGCTTTTCATGATGTCTCGCCGCCAGTTCCAGCACCTCCGGCTCCACCAGCCCCGAAAGGATCATCTCCGTGATTCTGACGTGTGCCTTCATAACGCGCATATCTTCTTCCGAAAGCTTTCCGGGAGATTCCAGAATCTCAATAGGTATCGCTATCTTGCCCAAATCGTGCAGCAGTGCTCCATAATACATCTGCTCGAGTTCCTTCATCCCAACGCCCATCAGATTTCCTAACTGCCCTGCGAAATTTACCGTTGCCATCGTATGCAGTACGGTATACTCGCTCCTGAAATCGATGGTATACACAAGCATTTCCAAAAGGCCCTTTTTATAGTTCTCCGGTCTTACACAATGAGACAGCAGCTCGTTTAACTCTCCAAGATATTCCCCGCTGACTAATTTGGAGGTAATCGAAAACTTCTTTTCTGCCTCCAGAAATATGTCCAAAGCCTTCCCTGAAAACTTAATATCCCGATATCTCGTAAAATAATCTGCCTCCATCTCCGTCTTTTCCCGACGCATAAAGCTGTCCATCTTATCCGCCAGCGCTAAGCACGCCGTCACATGCTCGTACTTCATCTTTATCAGCCCGTAGCGCTCATAATCCAAGTGGTGATAAAGCACGACCTCCGCCCCGTCCTCCATGGGAGAAAGATACTTCAAAAAAAGAAATCCGTATATGGAATGAGACCATGTGTTTTTCAGTTCGAAATCTGCCACATTATCCAAACCGTCTACTCTGTACAGCCCTATATCGTGAAGCATCCCGAGCATCGTATATTCGAGCATCTCCTGCTCGGTATATTCTTGCTCATATTCAAGCATTTTATATAAGATGTAGCCTACGATTTCACCATGAGTCATAATATTGGTGTTCAAAATGCTCAGTGTTTTCCGAATAATCGTAATTACATTCTGGCTGCTTATTATACCCATTTATTTATCTCCTGTTGTACCTTCAATAAAAACCTTTATCTTATCACTATCTTACCATAATATCAAAAGGGAACATATATTACAAGACACTCTTATATATTAGAATTAAGTATAGAAACAAGGTAGCTACTGTTCACACAGCAGCTTAACACTTGCTGTTAAGCTGCGTAAAAACGTGATGCAAGAGATGATTTCTGCTTCGCGCAGCGAATTTAAATGCAGAAATCATATGTTACTGAGAACGGAGTGAATAGTAACACAAGGTATCCCCGCGTGAAAATCATATCCACCGTTAACAACTTTTTATGGAGCTATCCTCTTTTGTTCCTATTAATGGGAACACATTTATTCTTCACGCTGAAGCTTCGCATCCCTCAGCGCCACATAGGAAAAGCGCTCCGCCTTTCCATTTCCCCCGAAACCGGCAATGCTTCCAAGCCTTCCCGCAACCTCTCCGCTTTCGGCGCTCTCGCGACTACCCTTGCCGCTACACTCGGCACCGGCAACATCATCGGCGTTTCCACTGCGGTGGCCTTAGGCGGCCCAGGAGCTGTTTTCTGGTGTTGGCTCACAGGTATCCTCGGCATGGCTACCTCCTATGCCGAATGCTATTTGAGTATGCTCTTTCGGGAAAAAGATGCGCAGCAAATCTACATCGGCGGTCCGATGTATGTTCTAAAAAATGGTTTACATAATAAGCATTTGGCAAAGTTTTACGCATTGTGTACGATATGCGCTGCCTTCGGCGTCGGCTGCACCACACAAGCCAACTCCCTGACCCAGACTACCTCCTCCACATGGGGGCTTTCCCCTCATATTGTAGGAATCGCTGCCGCTTTCCTCGTAGGTCTGGTCATTCTGGGAGGTATTCGTTCCATCGGAAACATATGTATGAAGCTCGTTCCTGCTCTCGGTTTTCTTTATATAGGAAGCTGCTTTGTCTTGCTATTCCTGAATAAAGACGCTCTATGGGATGCTATCCTCGTAATTTTGGAGCATGCCCTCATGCCGAATGCGGTTTTGGGAGGCGTCGCCGGATATTCCTTAAAACATGCCGCCAGATACGGAATCGCAAGAGGATTGTTTACAAACGAAGCCGGCATAGGAACTTCCGCCATCGCCGCTGCTTCCTCTGCCTCGGAAAACCCTTCCAGACAAGCGTATGTATCTATGACTGCCGTCTTCTGGGATACGGTAGTCATGTGCCTGCTCACCGGCCTTGTCATCATCGCCAACATGCTGAAACATCCGGAATCACTTATTGGGGTGAACGAAGCAGGGCTTGCTGACGCTGCATTCTCCTATCTTCCTGTAGGAGGAAATACCTTTCTCTCCCTATCCCTCGCCGCTTTTGCCATCACTACTTTAATCGGCTGGTCATATTTCGGGGAAAAAGCGATGGAGTTTCTTTGGGGTACAAAAAGTATTTCCCTATACAAACTCCTCTATATCGTTATGATTTACATAGGTGCTGTCATACCGCTAAACGTCGTATGGGAATGCACCGACCTCATCAATGCCATGATGGTCCTTCCCAACGTGCTGGCTCTATTTTTCCTTAAGGACCGCATATCGGCAAACCTGCCGCCCCATTAATATAAATATAAATAGAACAAAAATGTGCTTCGCACACTCTAGCGTTTTCCTATTACATAAAAAATGCGTTCCGCCACGGTCCTCACAACCAGGCAAACGCATTTTTATTAAACTTTTTCATTTTCCGCACATGCAAAAATGACTGATATTCTCGTTCCCTTTCCTACTTCGCTTTCCAGCTTCATTTCTGCTTCGTTCTTCGCTACGATATGTTTTACAATGGCAAGTCCCAGTCCCGTGCCTCCGGTAGATTTGGAGCGGCTCTTATCTACTCTGTAAAAGCGCTCGAAAATCCTTTCCTGATGTTCTTTAGGAATTCCGATTCCCGTGTCCGCAACAGTGAGCACCGCCTTTCCCTCTATAGGCTCCACCGTAACCATAACTCTTCCCCCCTTATTGTTATAACGGATAGCGTTGTCGCATAGATTATATACCAGCTCCTCAAGCATCTGCTTCTCGGAACGGACCATGCAGGTAATGCCTCGAAACAGCAGGATTACCTCGTGGTTCTCCGCGTTGATTTGAAGCATATTGACACAGGTCCGCGCAATTTCGGACAGATTCAGCACCTCGAAGGGCTCCTCCCTGTCCACCACGTCCAGCTCGGATAAGCGAATCACATCGTTAATCAGCGTCAGCAGCCGGTTGGAATTGTGGTGAATCTCTCTGGAAAATCTTACCACATCCTGATCCGATGCCATGCCGCTTTCAATCAGCTCCGAATATCCTAAAATGGAAGTGAGCGGAGTCTTTAACTCATGGGAAACATTTGCGGTAAACTCCTGCCTCATTCCGGCATTTTTTAAAATATCCTCGTGCTGTTTTTTTATTGTAGCCACAAACGGCGCCAGTTCCAAATAGGTTTCCAATGCATCCAGATGATCTACATTCCTGGCGACCTTTTCTATCGGTTCGATCAATATTTTCGTCAGCACATGAGCGACAGCCATACAAAGGAGGATAATAAGCACCATCATGGCGATAATCGCAGGCAAAGCTCCGGCAAAAATACTCCATATACTGTCCGCTTCCTTCGCCACGCGGATTACGTTGCCATCCTCTATGCGAATGGCATAATAAAAGGTGCTCTTCCCCATGGTAGAGGATCTTCTCACAGCCTGTCCTTCTCCCTCGGCAAAGGTCTGAATGATTTCCGGCCGGTTCGCATGGTTGTCCATTTTTTCGGCATCCGCATCGCTTTCGTATAATACATCACCGTTCTCATCTACCACGGTAATCCTTACCTTATCCTTTTTGGAATCATATTTTTTCTCTATAAGATCCGACAAGGCGTCAGTATCCTCCAAAAGATGAGCATAGGTCTTTAAGTCTTCCATAATCTGCTTTTTGAATAGGTCGTAGCAAATGGCAGCCACCAAAACCATCGTAGAAAAAACAGCGATCAGCGCAATCAGCATCAATTGAAAATTAATTTTTTTCTTCATATTCTATACCCACAAGCATTTGATGACTTCATGTCGTAAACATATAGCCTACGTTACGAACGGTCTTTATCATGCTTCCGGCTTCCTTCAATTTCTGGCGCAGCGTCTTGATGTGCATATCCAGTGTTCTGGATTCTCCCTCGAAATCCGTTCCCCATATTTTTTCCAGAATCAGATCCCTCGGCGTGACGATGCCAGCATTATTCATCAAAAGCTTTAACAGCTCATACTCCTTATAGGTCAGCTCACAGGGAATGCCGTCAGCGGTTACCATATGCTTCTCCTCGTCCAGACAAACTTTTCCGATGTACAGAATTTTTTCCTCATTCTTATTGCTTCTCCTAAGCAGCGCTTTTACCCTGGATATGAGCTCCATCACTCCGAAAGGCTTTGCCATATAGTCATCCGCACCGATATCCAGTCCCTTTACCTTGTCTATCTCCGAGGTCTTTGCCGTAACAAGAATGATGGGAATGTCCTTCGTCTCTATCCCGGAACGTAACTTTCTTACGATATCCAGACCATCCTCATCGGGCAGCATAATATCGAGCAAAATAATATCCGGTTTTTTTTCTTCCATTTCCTGATAAAATTCCTTCGCACATTCGAAATCTTTAATCTCGTATCCCGTATTTCTCAGCGCAAACACTTCGATTTCTCTTATGTTCTTATCATCTTCCACCACATAAATAAGCGCCATCTCAATCACCTGCTCCATCTGTTTCATCGTTACACTCATTTTACAATATAGGCGTAAAATTAAAAACCCCCTTTATGTAAAATCTATATCTATTTTGTTACCATTGGTTACTGTTCACTCTGTTCTCAGTAACGCATGATTTCTGCATTTAAATTTGCTCCGCGAAGCAGAAATCATCTCTCGCATCATGTTCTTACGTAGCTTAACAGTAACTACCATCGAGCCTTCTGCTAAACTGCAACATGCATGCGTCTTATAACAGCCTCGTATCCCCTATTTCCCCCGTTTCCTGAAATAGTTCCCACTCAGCGATATTTACCGCATGGTCACCGATTTTTTCCAAATATTTAGCAATCATGAGCACATCGATACATTCGTCTGCATTTTTTGTTTCTTTCTTCAAATATTCTATCAAATCCTGTTTTACTTTATTAAAAAGGTCATCTACGATATCATCGCTCTCAATGACGTCCTTAGCCGCTTCTCCGCTTCTGCTCACAAAGGCCTCTATCGCTGCCCGGATCATTTCCTTCGCCGCTTTTACCATAGGCTCCAGATGTCCCGAATAGGAAGAAAGCGGGTTCATATTCAGCCGAATCAGCAGCTCCGCGATGTCGGAAACATGGTCCCCCACCCTTTCAATATCCGTAACCACCTTAAGGCTCGCCGTAATCGTCCTAAGGTCTCTCGCCACCGGCTGCTGCTTCGCAATAAGAGACAAACATCTGGATTCGATATTTCTTTCCATCTCGTTTACCACACGGTCACTTTTTAAAATTCTATATATTTCCTCCTCATTCCTGCACTCCAGGGCAAGAAACAGCTCCGCATAGGTCTCCTCTACCCGAAGGCCCATAGTCGTTACATTATCCTTTAATTCCTTTAACTCATGCTCAAATACTGTTCTAGGTGACATATTGTTATCCTCTCTTTTCTTTATCATCAACCAAATCTGCCGGTAATATAGTCTTCTGTCCTCTTATCCGAAGGCCTTGAAAAAATATTGTCGGTAGTATCGAATTCCACCACTTCTCCCACAAGAAAAAACGCAGTATAATCGGATACTCTGGCTGCCTGCTGCATATTGTGAGTCACTACCACCACCGTATATTTCTTCTTAAGCTCTTCCATCAGTTCTTCCACCTTCAGCGTGGAAATAGGATCCAGCGCAGAGGTCGGCTCATCCATTAAAAGCACCTCCGGTTCTACGGCTAACGCCCTCGCAATACATAACCTCTGCTGCTGTCCGCCGGACAAACCCAGTGCCGACTTTTTCAGGCGATCCTTTACTTCATCAAAAATTGCGGCTCCCCGCAGGCTGTTTTCCACAATTTCGTCCAATTTAGTTTTATTCTTAATTCCATGTACTCTCGGACCATAAGCAATATTATCATAAATGCTCATCGGGAACGGATTGGGCTGCTGGAATACCATGCCGATTTTTTTACGAAGCAGCGTCGTATCTACCTTCGGATCATAAATATTTTCTCCGTCCAAAGACACTGTCCCTTCAATCCGCACGCTGTCTATCAAATCGTTCATTCTGTTTAGGCTCTTTAAAAATGTGGATTTGCCGCAGCCAGACGGACCGATAAATGCCGTTATCGCATTCGCTTTAATGTCCATATCTACATCCTTCAAAGCGTGGTTATCCCCATAATATAAATTCAGCTTCCTCGTGCTGATTTTGCTGTTTTCCATACTTTTTTCCATAATTTTTCCTTTTATCCTTTCAAAAATCTTATCTTACGCCCGCAGTGCACTGCGCCCGCCGGTAAGCTCCATTCACCAAAGCGTTACATTCACCGGCACATTGCACTCATCGAGCGGTATTTACATCGAATTTCTTCGCCAGATATTTAGTCAGGAAATTAATGCCTAACACAATGATCAAAAGTACTGCCGCAATTCCGAACGCCACATCGTATTGGGCTTTGGACATGCTTAAATACAACTGAATCGTAAGGGTACCTCCCGATTGCATGACCTTATCGATCAGTCCCATACCCGCCTTCGGCAGCAAGTAGCCGCTTCCCGCCGTAAAAAGAAGCGCTGCGGATTCTCCCACGATTCTTCCGATTGCCAGAATAATACCAGTAATGATACCCGGCATTGCAGAGGGCAGTAAAATCGTTCTTATCATATACCATTTGGCTGCGCCCATAGCAAGCGCTCCGCTTCTGTAGCTGTCAGGCACCGTCTTTAACGCTTCCTGCGTATTTCTCGTAATCAGGGGTAATATCATCAGCGTAAGCGTAAGCGCTCCCGTCAAAACGGAATACCCCAAGCCCAACGCATTTCCGAAAAACACCATACCGAACAGGCCAAATATAATGGAAGGAATTCCGGAAAGGGTTTCTGTCGTAAATTCTATGGCTCTTACCAAACGCCCCGGCTTCGCATATTCGTTCAGATATATGGCGGAGCCAATTCCGAGTGGTGTTGCAATAAGCAGGGTAATTACGATAATATATAAAGTATTTACAATATTTCCCGCTATGCCCACAGTTCCCTTCAGGCTGCTGGTCACAGATGTCAAAAAGCTCCAATTGACTGTTTTTATCCCTTTAAAAAATACATATCCGATGATACCTATTAAAAGCAACACAGAAAAAAAAGCGGAAATATAAATTAGTATGCGCAGAATTGTATCCGAAATTCTTTTTCTTTTTATCGTAAGGCTATTCATTGTTTTTCTCTCCCTTTTTCAAGATTCTCGTCAGGGTTACATTAATCAGCATGATAAAGACGAACAGAACTAAGCCTATCGTAAATAATACCTGTCTGTGTACATCTGCCGCATATCCCATCTCGCTTACGATTGCTGTGGTAAGAAAGCGTACCGAGTTGAACGGAAGAGGTATATTTACCGAACTTCCCGACACAAGACTTATAGCCATCGCTTCACCGATTGCACGACCTACACCGAGCACAATGGCTGTAATGATTCCTGATTTCGCTGCGGGCAAAATCACCTTGAATATTGTCTGTATTTGAGAAGCTCCTACTGCAAGCGACGCTGCTTTCAGATAGTCCGGCACCGATTTAATCGCCGATTCGCTTATGTTAATGACAGTAGGAAGAATCATGATCGCCAGAACGATTACTGCCGATACCAGATTAGCGCCTCCGGTAAACTGGTGCGTATCCGAACCTTCAAATATTTTTAACTCCAATTTATACATAATAGGATTCAAGATCATCAGACCCAGAAGTCCGTATATTACCGAAGGAATACCAGCCAGCAGCTCTACCGCAGGCTTTACCGCAGCCGCTAACTTCTTAGGCGCGATTTCTGCCAGAAAAATAGCCGTAAAGACCCCAATGGGAACTCCTATAAAAACGGCCAAAGCCGTACCCACTATGGAAGTGAGGATAATATATAAAATTCCGAAGGAGGCTTCTGCCGCCGTAGGCTTCCAAACTGTTCCGAATAAAATATTCGTAAGTCCTACCTTAAACAGCGCAGGCGTTCCGTTAAAAATCATATAAGCAGTAATAGACGCTACGGCCAATACTGCCATAAAAGCGCAAATAGTAAAAATAATTTGCGCTGTTTTTTCCACTCTAGATTTGTTTGCATTGTTTCCTATAATTGTGAAGGATTTCTGATTGCTCATATCTTCTCCCTATTTCATACGACTTTCCGGCATGCTGCATTCATATTTCTTTTACCGGATTGTGGGTACGAGGAAAACCCCGTACCCATTATACAAATCACTTTTTATCTTTTATCATTTATTAGTCAGGTAAAATGAGGCCCGCGCCGGTAATTACTTCTTTACCCTCATCGGAAGCTAAGAATCCGAATAATGCCTGCACCAAATCATTCTGCTCTGAAATCTCACCTTTTGTAGCCATTACAAAGGGTCTGCTCAATAAATAATTGCCTGCTTTGATGTTTTCCGGCGTAGCTGCTACATCGTCCAGCGAAAGGGCGATTACTGTATCATCCAATACATCCAGGGATACATAACCTATCGCTCCCGGAGTAGATGCTACTTTTGCCATTACAGCACCCGTGCTGTCCAACTCGCTCGCATATGCGCAAACATCCTCAATCTCAAGAAGTTCTTCGAAGGCTCCTCTCGTTCCGGAACCAGCTTCACGTCCAACCACTACTATAGGTGCATTGGCTCCGCCTACTTCACTCCAATTTCTTGTTTCTCCTTTGTAGATGCTGATCAATTGATCCTTAGTAAGACCTGCTACTGTATTTGCAGGGTCAACTACTACTGCGATACCATCGATTGCGACAATATTTTCAACTACACCTGCTTCTTTTTCACTGTCTTTCAGTGCTCTGGAGGAATTTCCAATATCTACGCTGCCTGCTGTTACCGCTTCAATACCTGCGGAAGAACCTGTGAATTCAGGTGTTACCGTTACTCCGGGATATTTTGCCATAAAGCTTTCAGCTACCGCATTTGCAAGTTTCTCCATGGAGGTACTTCCTGACATGGAAATCGTACCGCTCAAATCCGCTGTTTCTTCTGCCGGGGCTGCTTCCTCTGCAGGAGCTGTCTGTGTTTCCTCTGCCGGTGCCGCTTCTGTCTGTACATCTGTTTCCGGTACTGTGGACTCTACTGTCTGACTGCCGCAAGCTGTAAGAGCACCTACTGTCAATATCGCCGCTCCGATGAGGGCAAACGTCTTCATTGTCCTGTTCTTCATTTTCTCATTCTCCTCTTTATATATTTTTTACAGCCTTGGCCATTTCTACTTTCAAAATGGCTTCTGAGGTCATCTCCGGCGTATGTAAGCCTTTCCTCATGTCTGTAATACGAGCATAACACACAAAAAAAATACCAAATATCATGCTTTGGTAATTTGTATGTAAGTTTTATGTAAAATTATTTTTTTATTAAATGAGATTATTTTAATAATTTTTATTTTTTCTTATTTAACGGGCAGCAGTTCGCATCGTTGATTCCTCATTTAATTTGCAGTAGTCTCTTAATGGAACAAAAAGGCTCTTCGCGCACTTTTGCGACTAAATGCTCCGGCAGTAAAGCTTTTGCTTGGCGCGCATAACTGCACATCTATTTTTCTTTAATAGGATCACTTTTTTATTAAAGGATAAAAATATGCTTTATACACTTTCGCAATCAAGCACTTCGACAGCAAAGCTTTTGTTTGGCGCGTAGTTATGCATCCATTTTTATGTAATTAGGAACACTTTCCTATTACACAAAAAAACAGGATTATGTTTCTATGAACATAATCCTGAACTTTTTAAATCAGTTCCCTTGTTTCTTCAAATATGCTTTTCACACCACTTTTCTAAGATGCAATTATCGCAACGACTTTTTCGTGCTGTACATATACTTCTTCCATGATATATGAGTTGGAAATTAATGCGGTTCCAGTGCTCTTTTGGCAGAGCCTTCATCAATTCCTGTTCTACCTGCACCGGATTTTTTCCTTTGGCCCAGCCTATTCTCTTGGAAATGCGAAACACATGTGTGTCTACCGTAACTCCGGGCATCTCATAAGCATCCGCCAAAAATAAGGTCGCAGTCTTCCTTCCAACTCCTGCCAAGGCCGTAAGTTCCTCGATTGTTACCGGAACTTTCCCGGCATGCTGCTGCAGTAATTGCTCACAGCATTTTTTCATATTCTTCGCCTTTACCTTATATAATCCGACACTCTTTATCGCATTCTCAATTTTTTCCACCGGTGCATCCACAATCTTCTTCATATCGGGAAAGGTATTCCACAAATCCGGAAGCGCCTCTTCCACCTGCTTATCCGTACTTTGGGCACTCAGCATAATCGCTATTAATAATTGCCAGTCCGCTCCATGAACAAATCCCTCCTTGGTCACTCCGTACTCTTTGTCCAAAGCTTCCAGTATTTGTTTTGTCTTTTGTTTTGTCATTTTATTCGTCTCCCGTTTTGCTATTAGACAAATTCATCCTTAGTTCCGCCAATTTGTTATTTTGGGGGACATCACCTTAAAGGCAATTTCAATTCTCCAATAGTATACTAATAGGTGTTATTTATAAGATATTTCGTAAAGACAACAAACAACCGCTTATCCTTTACGAGTCTCTACCCTCATAGACATCCCGGCCCCAAGCCCTTCGCAAGGCCTTCTTTGGAAACCCAGCCGTTCATAGAATTCTTCCTTCCCCTCCGCAGCAACGAGGCAAAACATAAGGTCGTCGCCTTCTTCTGCTGCCTCCTTCACTTTATTTATAAGACTCTGGACAATGTGCGCGCCGATTCCGCAGCCTTGGTATTCCGGTAATATAATCACATCTCCGATATATACCGTATATCCATAATCAAACAATGCCCTCCCCATACCTACTGCCTTCCCATCAGACCATGCGGATATAAGAAAGGTCGTATTTGCAAGGCCTCTTACCGCCTGCTTCTCTGTCAGCCTTTTCCAACCTACTATTTCCCGCAGCCTGTTATAATCTTCAGCAGTCAATTCCTCGCGGTATTCTATCTGTTTCATTTGAACGCCTTCTTTCTTTAGCGATTATATACATACTCAATACATGCTCAATTTTGTAATTCATATTTTGTTACCAGCAATGGACAAAATCGCACACATAGGTGTAAGACCTTGTCCATTGAGGGTATTATCTCATATTCTCACTCCCGTTAAAGGCCTTTCTGCATACAAATCGACTCCGGCATATCTGCGTACTGTCCATAGTTATCGATAATATGGAAGCCTTGCCTCTTATATAGCTTCATCGCGCCTTCCAACGGTTTCCCCGTCTCTAAAATAAGTTGGCGATAACCCTTTTCCCTTGCCAGCGCCTCCAATTCCTCCATGATCTTTCTTCCGCAACCCGCTTGACGATATTCTTCACTAACAAATACCCTCTTTATCTCCGCTATCTCTGTCATATACTCTTTAAAGCCACCGCAGGCTATTGCCGACTCTCCCCGCAAAAGAAGTACGACATCGTGAATATCCTCTAAGGTATTGTACTGGTCATATTTCTCGCGCATCTCATTGCCGCCTACAATATCATTCAAATATTTATCCAGCTTGCGGCAAAGTGAAATAAACCTTTCATCCCTGCCATCCGTAATTATGCTTTTCATCTATGTACACTCCGGTAATATTTTCTAAAGTATGGTCTCCATACCGATTTTCTGCGGCTTCAGACCGCACTTTTCATAGAATTTCATTGCCGCTTCATTGCAGCTCCATACATTCAATGTAACGTTATAGCACCCTTTTTCTTTTGCAAGTTCGATGACCGCATCATAAAGGTGCTTTCCCACATGGCGGCCTCTGATATTTTCATCCACACAAAGGTCATCAATGTACAGCGTTTTTACATCTGTAAGGATATTGCTCCCTATGTGCTGCTGAAATACACAAAAGGCATAACCCATAAGATATCCCTCTTCGTCGGCCGCCACAAATATTGGCTTCCCTTCATCGAGAATAATCTCTTTAATCTCCTCGTCCGTATATTTCCTGCTGTTGCCCTTGAATAAATCAGGACGTCCTTGGTGATGCACCGCAGCTACCTGCAAAAGAAGTCTTTTAATCCCCTCCACATCTTTTTCCTGTGCTCTTCTTATTGTCATCGGTCTCCTCCACTCCCCTTAGTAATACTGCCGAAAAATCCATCAGCCTCTTTTCAATTCCTCTTTCCCTGAACAGTGGCTCAACAAACAACATTTTTGTATCTGCACAATACATTCCCACAGCTCTCGTCGCACACTTTCCCACAAAGAAATAAAGCTCGCCCCGTTCTATTTTATTTATGAGCTCATCCTGCTCATCATCACTTAAAAAATCTGCCTCTTTTTCAGCCAGGTACCCATTATGCAGCTTTAGAATCTGCCAATAATCCTCTTCTTTTAAATCCTCACAGAAAATCTCTTCCGAACCTTTCTGCATTAAAATATATAAAATGCTTCCATCTTCGTCATATCCGTTGTATTCAAAGCCCAAGGATATCCAAAATCGCCGGTTTTCCTCATTGGATAAATTCAGCTCATAATATTTCGCACCATGTGCTTCCTTCTGGAGCTGCTTAAAACAGGCTTTTCCATATCCCATTCCCCTATACTCCGGGTAAATGCAAAAATCTAAGATAAAGCACTTTCCATCTTCTGAAGCATATACGCAATAGGAACAAAAACCGATTTGAACTTCTCCTTTATTAAAAAATATCATATGCGCCCGATCAATTTCCCTATCACATAAGGCAATCAGCCCACTCCTATATTTTTCTGAAAGAAAATACGCCTTATCCTCCTGCGTAATCGGACTGCCAATCGATTCATTAGGGAAAATATCTCTTATTAGATATTCTTCATGCTTCTTCCAATAAGCATCCCTGCATGCCTCTTCTATTGTGACCTCATGCAATTTCAATCCTTATCCTCCGGATTACTTTCCGATTCGTTTTTCATCCTCTCCTGCACGGAAGTTACCAAATCATAAACATCGATTCTATGACTTTCCATTTCCGGCATTCCAATGAACAAGCCACCATAATTTATACTATCGCCGCTTCGTTCCATACGAACTACTTCAATAAAAGTATGAATGACCTCCTTCATCCATATTCTCAGAAAGCCTTCATAAACTGCCCCTATCTCCAGTTCTTCCGCACATTGGAATCCTACACCGGACTTGGATACATTTATCACGTCAATTTTGATTTCCTTATCGCCGCCGTCTTTATCCAGACGCTTCATAATCAGCGTGGATTCCAGTTCCATTCTTCGGTCTTTTCTCTTTTCACTCATCTTTACTCCCTCTTCTTTGTTTCTATGCTATACTCATATTCTGATTTTATATCAAGAAATGGGGGATTACAAGACTTTCTATTCGGATATCTGCCTTCTTGCCCTTATTATTTCTTTGACATCACTTTTCATGTTACCATTCCCATTGCTAATGTTAACTATCATAGAATAATCGATTAGATTTTGTGATAATTTTTGCTATATTTTTATGAGAAGGAGATCGCATAAGGCAGATAACAAATTATTATTAACACATTCAGAACTGATGGATAAAAAACAGACGTAAATTACCGCAGAATGAAACCCAATTAGAAAATCAAAGCTGATTTACTGAAAATAATGAAGCTACATGACTCAACACTCGTTGTACTTATATCTGTAACAGCTTACAACAACTATGGCAACTATGATAACTGCAAGGGCAGTGCAGTGCTTTTCACAGACGGAGTATCAAATAGCCTATAACCTTTTCTTATACTGTTGAAAAAGTTATAGGCTTATTATTTTTACGCTTACTTCATTCCTTGCACTCATTATTCCGTTTCCTTCATGTCCTTCAAAGCTTCCTTCAAGCCCTCCGCCGTACTCAGAAAATCAATTCCGCAGTTTTGTATCTTGCTTATATCCATCCGAAGATTTCTGGGATTATCCGCAAACGACTTTCTCTCTTCCTCTACCTTTGCTGCCGAAATATTTCTCAGCCTTAAAATATGCCTTACCACGTCACAGGTGCAAAGGTCATTTTCACTTCCAAAATTATAGATTCCGTGAGAAAGGTTAAATGCCTTTTCCACATTATAGGCAACCTCCCATACATTGGTAATGCTTCTGAAATCAAATACCGGATATTTGATTTCCGCCCCCTCCTGTACCGCTTTCAGAACACTGGTCACCAAGTTGCTATGCTCTGCACCTATCCTCATTTCCTTATCATACATCCAGCTAAGCCGCAAGATTACACTATCTTCATTTAGCTCCAGGCATTTTCTCTCTGCCTCAAGCTTCTGCTTACCGTAGACGTGGGGCGGACACAAATTTTCTTCTTCTGAATGCGGGCTAGTTCCTGCATGTCCTAAATAAACCTGATCCGAACTGCAAAAAATCAATTTTACACCATATTTCCCGCATATCTTAGCAATGTTTTCCGTTCCCAGTACGTTTACCTTATATGACAGCTCAGGTTCCTTTTCACAAGCTCCTATATCAGACACTGCTCCGCAATGGATCATTATATCCGGGCAAAGCTCTCTTACTCTATCCTCAACCTCATTACAGTCCGTAAAATCCATCTGCCCGCGTGTCAGTCCCATAACCTCATGTTTTTTTAATGCTATACACAACCTCGATGCCAAGAAACCATTAGCGCCGGTTAACAATATCCTCATTTTCTATCCTTCTTTCACATTCACAGAAAAGCTTCTTAAATACACCGTATTTCCATCGGGATCGAAAAAGCTCATATTTTTGGCTCCCCAAGGGCGAGTTGCCGGTTTATCTATTATCTTAACACCTTTTTTCAGTAGTCTGTCATATTCCTTATCCACGTTATCTACCGTAAACGCGATACAAATATTCTGGTTTTGGTCGTTTTTTACTGACCCATCGTTATAAATAGTCAACATCGTTTCTTCCGCAATGATAGTCTGATGCACGCTGTCGTCGCTTCCGTTTTCAATATCTAATAAAAACTTATAAAAGTCAGCCAGCCTGACCACATCATTTGTTAAAAATCCTACCTCTCCTAATTTCATATCCGCCTCCTGCACCCACCTTGCATTCCACACTTATTTATAAACAAATTCTCTTTGAATCACAAAGCTGATAAAAAATAGAAATACATCCACCGGTATTTTTACGAAAACCTCGTAACCGCCAAATAACGGATACAAAAGATTCACGAGAAGTGCGCTGCATCCCATCTGCACCACGGCAAGAAATAAATATTTGCCTGCACTTTTTTTCATGGTACTGCGGCTTTTAAATACCACCTTATAATTAAGCAGATAATTATATACCGCCGACACTACTCTTGCCAGTCCCGTCGCCGCTGTAATATATGTCATTCCAATAATATCCTTTTCCCGAAGGAAGTGGCAGAAAATCGTAAATAGAGCCAAGTCCAGCACGCTGGATGATGCGGAGGAAAATAAAAATTTGCCGAATATGAGATAGATTCTTGCAGAGTCCCGAATCACACGGAAATGGCTCGTCTTATTTTCTTCTATATAAATCGTCTGAATCGGAACCTCTTTTACCGGAACCTCGCTGCGTTTTGCTCCCATCAGCATATTCGTCTCATATTCAAAACGTTCACCCGACACATTCATCAGCGTTCTGACAAAATACATCGGAATCGCCCTAAGCCCCGTCTGTGTATCCGATATACGGATGCCTGCCAGATAGCGGAACAATTTGCTGGTACACTTATTCCCAAAACGTGAACGAAAAGGAACGTTTTCTCCGTTGAAATCGCGGCATCCGAGAATCAGCGCTTTCGGTTGCTCCCATAGAGCTTTCATCAACTTAATAATACATTCCGGGCTATGCTGTCCGTCCGAATCTGCCGTCACACAGCCGGGCATGTTCTCATATGCCTGGAGACAATAGTTAAATGCTGTCTTTAACGCCCTTCCTTTTCCAAGATTCACCGCATGCCTAAGTACTATACAGCCATATGTCTCCTGAGCTTTTTCAAAAAAATGACTGTACAGCTTTCCACTCCCATCATCCACCACCACAATATTTACAATGTACGCTTCCCGCAAATCCTTCAAAAGTCCGATCAGCTTTTCATCAGGCTCATATGCCGGGATAATTACCGGTACTTCCATATATGTATCACTATTTACACCCATCAAACGTCTGCTCCTTAACGGACAGCCTCATGGCTCCGTCAATAAAATCTACTTTATAAAGGGTATTATAACAAAATACCCCTCCCTCTGCCATACCGTCGAAAATATGTCCGGCCGCTTCCCCCGTATCGTCTGCGTATAAATACGTCGCATGGGACTGCACCACCGCCTTTACTACATCTTCACTTCCCATATCCGAGGGGAAAAGGGTTCCATACATCATGGATACCGGAGATGCCTCGAAGCTGACATATGTATTTTGAACCCAACTGGCGTTCTTCCCATCTCTCAGGTACAAGATTCTTACACCGGCCTCCCCTTCCGCCACATTAGCCATGTCCTCCTCCCTGAGCAATTGAAGAAACTGCTTCGCCGGTCCCTTTAGAATATCTTCTCTTTCCAATGCGACCGCTTCCGTACCCTTTCGATAACCTACCAGTCCTTCATAAGCCATCTTATGATCCGCACAAATAAAAACTATCACAAAACACAGCAGATAAGGCGCATATTTCTTATAAAATCCTGCGCTTTCGCCCTCATGCTTTCGATCTGACTTATTGAGCCACAGAAATCCAAGAAAATACAGTCCTCCAATCGTAAACGGTGCCCCGTACCTTTCTATGGAAGATACCATTCCAAACGGCTCCAAATACTGTTCCTCTATAGCAAAAATGGTCAAATGGCTTACTAAATTAAAGGAATAGAAAATTATGCCGCTTACTGCAAAAAATACTGCCATAAATAAAGCATATACCTTACCCAATACATTCCTTTTATACATAATAACAATCATAAGACAAATGATAATATATAAGATAAGCGGAGATAAATCCAGCCCCCACGTTTTCCACCTATGCAGCGGCCAGATACAAAAAGCTTCAAAAAAGGTTTTTATCAGCTCTCCCGAATAATCCGGCAGATGTACTCCCTCCGTGGCCATGGTCACCGCTGTGCCCGTAAGCTTCGCCACCCTGCGCATTCGAAGACAAAAAAGGAGCCAGCCGGATTCGGTCAATATAGGGAGCAAAATAGTCATTCCAATAGCAAACCATTCTTTTTTTATATTACAGCATACAATCCGATTCTCTTTTTTCCATACGAGCAGGCGATACGCACAGAAATATACGATTCCAAAAGCTGCCCAGATAAAACCTACATTTTTAAGAAGCACCAATATCATCAGATATAAAGCAAGCCTTCCATAATAGAACGCTGCGCCGTGTCCTTCTTCATCCACCACCGAAGCGAGAAATGCTCCATATACGATGCCCATGGACAAATCTGCACAGCTCCCTGTCAGATAAAATTGCTCCGCCACATTGGGAAATATCCAAAGGAGAATTGGCATCATCACAAGGACCGCTATATTCCGTCCAGGCAGTCTCCGCATAAGCGGCATCAAAAATGTCAGATTCATTGCATAATAACCGGCGAACATAAGCCCCTCTTTAAATGTATCCGGTGACAAATGCAAAAACCACCATTTCATCATTTGCGTGCCTGGGGGATAATCCCCGAACTCCGCAGCAACATTTCCATACTTACCGGCAAAGCCATCCATATAAAATAGAGCTTTCACATCCGTTGCCCAGAAATTATAGTCATCCCACCAAGTAACAAGTTTCCCCGACACACATATCGAAACAGCCGCAATCGTAATAATTGCAACAATACAGCCCGTATGCAAAAGCTCATCCTTACAGAAAAGCAATATTTCTTTTTTACGGTCCTTTGTCTGACTAAGAAAATGAATCGCCACAAGCAAAAGTATCGCACCATCGATCATGTCAATAAATGACATATGCCGTAAAAAAGCTAAACCGTATAACAAAAGCACCAGCAGGCTTACCGCCGCCGGCATAACATCCACTATTTTCTCTTTAAAATAGTACGCCAAATACAGAATAACAATCCACAACGCTAATATATGAACGACCGCCATCCACACTTTCTCCCCTATAAAAAACATCGAGCAACAACCCTCATAACCTGCCTTATATCCAAGCACAAAAGTGTGCTTCTCTCATTTTCCTATTGCACAAAAAACGCGTGGTTATTTGCCACGCTTTTTCTAATTACATTTATGAATCATCTTAATCTTGAAAATCAAATTCAATCAGATTATATGCGTTTTCTCATTTATCGGATTATTGCGAAATTATTGTACCATAATTTTACAAACTTGTACAATAGTTTACTTTCATGGGGGAAATCTTAAAAGCAGAGATGTTCTCTTTACACTTTATTTAATAATTCCATAACCGAAAGAATAGACTTTAGGATAATTTTCAAAGTAATAGCTCCATCGGCGTATATACAATTCCCTTATACTCAGTTTGCGTACCTATATCCACAAAACCTATATGATGATAAAATGGAACAGCATATGGCGAGGCCTTTAATGTTATACTCTTTATGCCCTTGTTATGCAGTTTTTCAATAATTGCATAAAATAACGCTTTCCCAATCCCCATCCTATGATAGTTTCCATCTATGAACACGCACGATACTGTGTTTTTTTCAGATAAGGACAACACGCCTACCAGTTTATCTTCTATAAATGCCCCATACATGATTTCTTTTCTGCTTGCAAATTTTTCTCTAAACCACTCTCCTTGAACAAATTCCTCATAAAAAACATCTATTCCCCCCTGCATATAATCAGGGGCAACAAATTCTTGAAATACTTCCCAAATCAGTTGGAAGCCTTCCTCTATTTCTGATAGTTTTAATTCTCTAACTCTATTTTATCTCTATCTAGCATAATTGTTTTTATTCCTTTTGTAATCTAATGCATCCAACAATTAATTCTCTTTATAAAACTATTTCATATCCAAGATAGTCGCCAGAAAAAGCTGTTGCACCATCATTTTTTCTTGTCTGATATAACTTAAATCCCATGCTCTCATAATTCCGTGGAGCTACCAGATTACTATTGGTTTCCACAATTATTTTCTTAAGTCCATCATACGTTTTGATTCTGTCGATAGCTTCTTTAAGCTGGCTTTTTCCGTAACCATTTCCTTTATGTTCAGTTGCAATGCAGTTATGTCCAATTGCCACATATTCAGGCATATTTCTCGGATCCCATGAAATGTGCCCAATAGGATTACCATTAAGAGTTGTAATGAAACCATATTTATCAGCAATTTCTAAATTATCGAAAAAGAAATCATCAAATTCTTTCCAGTCACTCCCCCAGCACTTATAGCATCTTTCATCAAAAGAATATGCATCCGCCAACAACCGATATAATATTCCTTTATCAAAATCGCTTATTTTTCTATATGCAAGCGCCATTCCATTCCTCCTGAAAATTTAAATCTGCATAGAGCATACCATACTATTAATCTCATAACAACTTTTCATTAGCAGCTTGTCATTAACAGTATCACAGCCTCCGCCAAAAAATCTCACGCACCAGTTCAATATAAAAAGTGTCCCACATCAATCGCTTAAAATCAATGTAAGACACCCATTTACTCATCTTAATATCTATTTTCCTAACTTAATGATTTTCGGCCTCATCTGACCTGATTCTCATTCATCTTAGCAAGTTTTGCGCTTTGATCCGCCGCAATCAAGCTATCCAGCAATTCAACGATATCCCCGTTCATAATATCATCGATTTTATACAGCGTCAGCTTAATTCTATGATCTGTTACTCTCCCCTGCGGGAAGTTATAGGTCCTGATTTTCTCCGAACGGTCCCCGGTACCGATCTGACTCCTTCTAAGCTCGGCTTCCGCATCATGCTGCTTCTGCTGTTCGATATCATATAATTTCGCGCGCAGCAAAGCGAAGGCCTTTGCCTTGTTCTGAAGCTGCGACTTCTCCGTCTGGCTGTATACGACGATTCCAGTCGGATAATGGGTCAAACGCACTGCAGAGTCCGTAGTGTTGACGCACTGTCCGCCGTTACCTGAGGCACGCATAACATCGATACGGATATCCTTATCATCGATTACCACGTCCACATCTTCTACCTCCGGCATTACTGCAACTGTTATCGTAGAAGTATGAATACGTCCGCCGGATTCCGTCTCGGGAACGCGCTGTACACGATGTACCCCGCTTTCGTATTTCAGCTTGGAATAAGCACCGCTTCCGGTAATCATGAAGTTCACTTCTTTCATACCGCCAATCCCTATTTCATCCACGTTCATCGTTTCCACTTTCCAGCGCTGGCTTTCCGCATAATGAACATACAAACGGTACATCTGTGCGGCAAACAGGGCGGCTTCATCTCCTCCGGCCCCTGCTCTTATTTCCACAATAACGTTCTTATCATCGTTAGGATCCTTGGGCAGAAGAAGAATCTTCAGCCTTTCTTCCAACTCCTCCACGCGTTTCTTGGATGCATTCAGCTCCTCCTTTAACATTTCGCGCATGTCTTCGTCGGATTCCTCCTCCAGCATCGCCAAGCTGTCTTCAATATCCTGCTTGCTCTTCTTATACTCTTTATATGCTTCCACCAAGGGTGTCAAATCGCTCTGCTCTTTCATCAAAGCACGAAAACGTTCCTGATTATTTGTTACGGTCGGCTCGCCCAGTTCTCCCATTATTTCTTCAAACCGAATGAGTAAGTCTTCTAACCTGTCAAACATTTTTACACCTTTCTACCGCTTCCGCGGGCACTTTACAATTTTTTATCTCTCTTAATATCCTTATTAGGAAGTATGATCGCTGCTGAGAACGGAGTGAACAGTAACGTATTCTCAGCTCACGTATCCATACACGATTCTATCCTGTCCGGCATAATCTTTTACTGCCGTAACTTCCTTATAGCCAGCTTTCTTCATTTCATCCGTTACTGCTTCCGCCTGATCATATCCGATTTCAAAAAAGAGATAACCTCCGCCGTTCAAGTACTCCGGCGCCTTTTCAATAATTTTTCTATAAAAGAAAAGGCCGTCTTCTCCTCCGTCCAAGGCCAGAACCGGTTCATATGTCTTTACTTCCTCCATCAAATCAGAAATCTCTCCGGTGGAAATATAAGGCGGGTTCGATACGATAATATCATATCTGCCTTCCACGCTTTCAAACAAATCGCTTTCTACGAAGCTTGCCTCTGATATCTGTAATTTCTGTGCATTTCTCTTCGCCGTCGCAACCGCTTCCGGCGAAATATCCGCACCTACTCCTTTACACCCATTGGAATACTTAAGAAGGCTCAAAAGAATACAGCCGGAGCCGGTACACATATCTAATATGCTCATGCCGTCATGAAGACAGCGCATCGCTTCTTCTACCAGTACTTCCGTATCCTGCCTTGGAACGAGTACATTCTCGTTCACTTCAAAAACAAGTCCCATAAATTCCTGCTCTCCGGTAATATGCTGCAACGGTTCATGGGCCTTTCTGCGCTCAATATAGTTTACATAAATATCCCATTCTTCCTTAAGAACTTCTTTATCGCCATGTACCAACAAATCATTTCTATTCGTATGGCAGATAAATTCGAGCAAAAGCCGGGCATCCAAAGGAGCCTCGGCAATTCCCGCTTCCATAAGTGCCAAGGCTCCGAAATCATACAATTCTTTATATTTCATCGCTTTACAATCCACCTTATCTTTTATCCATAAAGCGTATGCTCATCAATATGCTTCCTGTCCGCTCATATCTGGGTCTTCAGAATCGTCATCTTTTTCCTGACCGTCCTCCAGCCACGAATCATCCACCTCATATCCAAATGTATCTTTTAAATATACCTTCCAGTCGAAAATCGCTTCCACCGACGCGATCGCAACCTCTATCATGGATTCATCCGGTTCTTTTGTCGTAAGACGCTGCAGCCACATGCCCGGCGCTGAAAGTATCTTCACAAGGAGGTTATCGCTTCTTCCTGCAAGGCGGATAAGCTCATAAGAAATACCTGCAATAACGGGAATCAGTAAAATACGGAGCGCAACTCGAAGTAAGGGACTTTCCGCCCTGATAAAAAAGAATACGATAATACTCACGAAAATAACGAAGAACATAAAGCTCGTACCGCATCTTTTATGAAGTCTGGAACTTCGCATCGCGTTATGGACCGTCAGAGGACGCCCTTTTTCGATGCAGTTAATGCACTTATGCTCGGCACCATGGTATTGGTACAGCCTCTTAATATCTTTCATCATAGTAATCGCCACAATATATCCAACAAATATAAGAATGCGCACAAGGCCTTCAATAATTGCCATTACGGAAGTATTTCTTATATATTCTTCGAACAAGGAAGCGATATAATAGGGCAGCACCATAAAAATGGCCACCGCCAGCACAATGGAAAACAGAGTAATCATTCCCAGCATAATGCTTTCCGCTTTGTCCTTGAACACCTTATGGAACACCTTATCCGTCGCCGTTTCCTTGGCATCCTCATCCTCGTAAAATGCCACGGAATGGTTCAGCGTCTTCATTCCAAGAACCATAGAATCGAGAAAACTAAACACACCTCGGATAAATGGAATCTCTTTCAGCTTGCTTCCATGGAGCACTCCCTGATAAACATCCACTTCCACGTCGATTTCACCGTCCGGCTTACGTACGGCAACCGCGTATTGCTCTTTATTTTTCATCATAACGCCTTCCAGTACCGCCTGCCCGCCGACACCGGAATAATGAGCGCATTTACTTTTTTTCATATGGATTTACCTCACACATACAATAAAATACTTCAAACACATCGCTTCAAATATCATACTAAAGTATTTAAATAAGGTTGAGATATTGATACCTCAACCTTTTTCAGTGCATAGCTATTTACAGATAACTTATTTACCCTCAACACCGTATTTTCTGTTAAACTTATCAATACGTCCATCAGCTCTTGCAGATTTCTGCTGGCCGGTATAGAATGAATGGCATTTAGAGCAAACTTCAACGTGAATCTCAGATTTCGTTGAACCTGTTACAAACGTATTTCCGCAGTTACAAGTTACAGTTGCCTGATAGTAATTAGGATGTATTCCTTCTTTCATCTCTTTCACCTCTCTATATAATAAAGTCGCTTCGTTCTCATCCACTCGCTTTTTCAGCGTTTGCTGAGGTCTTACCCAAACAGCTTTATCATTGTATCACAGCTTATCTGCTGTTGCAAGTATTTTTCCTGAAAACATTCATTTAATTAGAAAAACTTTATCTTTTTTACCATCTGAACGAACTCCGCATTATTTCTCGTCTTCGCGAACACATCCAAAATCTTGTCTACGGCTTCCTCGGGCTTTAAGCTGTTAAGCGCCTTACGCATGATGTTGATCGCCTCCTGCTCTTCCGAAGACAAAAGCAGATCTTCTCTGCGTGTTCCCGATTTCGGAATATCGATAGCCGGAAATACCCTTCTCTCCGACAGTTTGCGGTCAAGCACCATTTCCATATTGCCGGTGCCCTTGAACTCCTCATATACCACATCGTCCATTTTACTTCCTGTTTCCACCAAGGCCGTCGCAAGAATAGTCAGACTGCCGCCGCCTCTCATGTTTCTCGCTGCACCGAAAAAGCGCTTCGGCATATGTAAAGCTGCCGGATCAAGACCACCGGATAACGTTCTTCCGCTCGGGGGAACGGTAAGGTTATATGCTCTTGTCAAACGTGTGATGCTATCGAGCAGTATCATAACATCCTTTTTATGCTCTACCAAGCGCTTTGCGCGCTCGATTACCATTTCTGAAACTCTTTTATGATGCTCAGGCAATTCGTCGAAGGTAGAATAGATAACTTCTACATTAGGTCCTTCAATCGCTTCCTTTATATCCGTTACCTCTTCCGGACGTTCGTCGATAAGAAGGATGATCAGATGCACATCCGGAGAATTCCTTTTCACAGATTTAGCGACCTCTTTTAACAGGGTTGTCTTTCCCGCCTTCGGAGGGGATACGATCATACCTCTCTGCCCTTTGCCCACCGGACTCATCAAATCCATGATTCGCATTGCCACGGATGCACCCTGTGTCTCCAAAGGCATCCTCTCATCGGGAAAAATAGGCGTCATGTCTTCAAAGTTACATCTGCGTGCCGCCACATCGGGAGAATATCCGTTGACACCTTTTACATATAATAATGCGCTGAACTTCTCGCTCTGCGTCTTAACTCTCGTATTTCCTTCCAAAATGTCCCCGGTCTTTAAATTAAAGCGCCTGATCTGACTGGGTGCAACGTAAACGTCATTTTCTCCCGGAAGATAATTTTCACAGCGGATAAATCCGTAGCCGTCCGGCATAACTTCCAAAATTCCATGAGCAATAATGCCGCTGTCCAAATCGGAGGGATATTTCTCGTCATCCCCTCTTCCTGTCACTGTCTGCCTGCTGTCGCCTGCTGCCCTAACCTCTCCTGTCTGTCTGCTGTCTGTCGCTGGTCTGTTTTCTGCTGTCCTATTTTCAGACATTCTGTTATCCGACAAGGCCCTATTTTCCGCCGTTCTTCCGTTTGCCGCCTGCCTATTGTCCTGAAATTTATTCTCGTTCTGCTTATTTTCCGATATTCTGTTTTCTACTTGTCTGCCTTCCGGCAATTTATTCTCAATCTGTCTGCTCTCTGCAAACCTGCTTTCAGGCTCCCCGGCGGAGGCCTGCCGGCTTTCTGTCTGTCTATTTTCTTGCTGTCTGTTCCTTGCCTGCTTATTATCCGAAGAAATTTCGCCGTCATTCCTCTCGGATGCCGGCTTATTCATAATGATTCTCTTGGGGGCGGTTGCAGGCTTCTCTTCTGAAACTACAGCCTCATTTTTCTCTTTTTCATCCTCTACAAGCATTGCTTCCACAATTTCTGCTTTTTTCATTGTAGAAACGCCTTTAATCTTCCTGGCCTTGGCAATTTCCTTCAGGTCTGCCAACGCCAACGATTCATACTTCTCTCTCATATACTCCTCCGTCTTGTCACTTATTACAATTATACATCAATTTATCGGCAAAAAGCCGGTTATTCTCTTTACATACTTTTTTATGCTTTTTGATTGTCTTTTATCTTGGGGGAATAAAGCTGATATGTTAATCGAATTGCTTACAAATGCCATCTATTTTTAACATTATACAACAGCTTTTGTAAAATAGAAAGTCTTTTTTTCATTTCCCTGCCTTGCAGGTTACAGTCCATCCTTGGGCAAAACTGCAGCCTGTATGCATACAAAATGCGGTAGAATAATGTTTTGGCGCTTGCAGCCCTCGCAAAAATACATAGAGATGCTATTTGGGCTTCACGGCATGGAAGGCCGGGAAACCCTTGCAGACTTCCGGCAAATATTATATGATTACTTCAGTATGTGGTACGTATGTACGTGCTACGTCCTAACTCAAATAGAAAACACAACAATATCAAAGTGAGGATAAGTCATGACTACGAACGAAAAGGCATTAGAGCTTCATAAACAATGGAATGGAAAATTAGAGACGGTTTCCAAGTCTCCCCTCAAATCCCGCGAGGACCTTTCTCTCGCCTATACTCCCGGCGTTGCCGAGCCCTGCAAGGTTATCGCACAGGACAAAGAGGCCGCCTATACTTATACGATGAAGGCTAACACAGTTGCCGTAGTCTCCGATGGAAGCGCAGTATTAGGATTGGGTAATATCGGCCCCTACGCCGCCATGCCGGTTATGGAAGGAAAGGCAGTACTTTTCAAGGAATTCGGCGGTGTAAATGCCGTCCCCATTTGTCTTGACACGCAGGACACGGAGGAAATCATCAAAGCAGTTACCTATCTTGCTCCCGGATTCGGCGGCATCAATCTGGAGGACATCAGTGCTCCCCGATGCTTCGAAATCGAAGAACGTTTGAAAGAAATACTGGACATCCCCGTATTTCACGACGATCAGCACGGTACGGCAATTGTCGTTCTGGCCGGCGTCATCAACGCCCTGAAGGTAACGGGAAAGAAAAAGGAGGACTGCAAGGTTATCGTAAACGGCGCAGGCAGCGCAGGCGTGGCCATCACGAAATTGTTGCTTACCTACGGTTTTTCCAATGTCATTATGTGCGATAAGGTAGGTATTGTCTCTGTTAAGACGGAAGGTCTCAACTGGATGCAGCAAAAAATGACAGAGGTCACTAACCCTAATAACGAAACCGGTTCTCTCGCCGACGCCATGAAAGGCGCGGATATCTTTGTGGGTGTATCCGCTCCCGGCATAGTGACCAAGGAAATGGTTTCTTCCATGAATAAGGATTCCATTCTTTTCGCTATGGCAAATCCTGTTCCGGAAATCATGCCCGATTTGGCAAAAGAAGCGGGCGCGAGAGTCGTTGGTACAGGACGCAGCGACTTTCCTAATCAGGTGAACAACGTAGTTGCCTTTCCAGGCATCTTCAAGGGAGCCTTAGAGGGCCGCGCTACGCAGATTACGGAGGAAATGAAGCTTGCAGCAGCAAATGCAATTGCTAATCTCGTTCCGGAAAACGAACTGGGCGAAGACAACATTATGCCGGAGGCTTTCAACCCCAAAGTAGCCGAGGCCGTTGCTGAAGCTGTAAAATCCCATATCGTCCGCTGAGCGACAAGAAGACACGGAATGGGTAATACTATGTCTAACCAAAAACAACAGGCAGCCCCTGACATCAGCATTCCCGAACTATGGCACGGCAAACGCTATTATTCTCTGGATGCCTATTTTAAGAACACCCTCGGCCAGAAGCTGAACAAGATTGCCATCGACGCAGGATTTACCTGCCCTAACAGAGACGGTAAACTGGATACCAGAGGCTGCATCTTTTGCAGCGAAGGAGGAAGCGGCGATTTTGCCGTTCCCTTTTCCTCCATAGAGACCGCCGGACCGTATATTGCATATTTTCAGTCCTATACCGGTACCTATGCCCCCGTCTCACGGTTGGAGCAAGTCTTCGGACAGGCGTTAGATAATCCTAAAGTTGCCGGAATCTCCATCGCTACACGCCCCGACTGTCTGCCGGAGGAGGTTCTTACGCTGCTCGGCAGGCTGAAATCCTCCTATCCTCACAAATTCATATGGATAGAGCTGGGACTCCAGACCATTCATGAACAAACTTCTTTCTACATCCGCCGGGGTTATGCTCTAAAGCGTTTTACTCAGGCGGTTTATGAGCTTGATACCCTGCACATTCCGGTCATCGTCCACGTCATCTTGGGACTTCCCGGCGAAAGCGAATCTATGATGCTCGAAACTGTAGAATATCTGAGTAGTCTTCGGGTTTTCGGAATAAAGATTCAGCTTCTCCACGTGCTGCGGGGAACCGACTTGGCAGCGGACTATGAAAAGGGCTTATTTTCTACTTTGACTATGGAAGAATATCTTCATATACTTATAAGCAGTATGGAGCATCTTTCCCCGGATATCGTCATACACCGGGTGACCGGCGACGGACCGAAGGAACTGCTCCTCGCTCCTTTATGGAGCATTGAAAAGAAAAAGGTTCTGAATGCTCTTCATCATCAGATGAAGCTTCAGAACTCCTATCAGGGAAAATATTGGAAAGGAAGTATTTCTCATGCCGCAGGAACCTCTGACACTTTATAAACTAATCATACTTTATATGCTTGACCGGGTGAATTTTCCTCTTACCAGCGCACAGGTAGGGGATTTTATTCTGGAAAAAGAATATACGAATTTCCTTACCCTGCAGCAAGCACTTTCAGAGCTGACCGAGGCAGGGCTCATTTCCGCCCAGTCCATACGCAACAGAACTCATTTGCTTATTACAGAGGAGGGCTTGAATACACTTTCTTTTTTTGAAAACCGCATCAGTGATACGATAAAAAAAGAAGTCAATACCTTTTTCAAGGATAACGAGATGGAGCTTCGAAACGAGGTGTCCATTCTCGCCGATTACTATAAATCCACGACCGGAGATTATGATGCGCATTTAGTGGCAAAAGAGAAAAAGGTAAAGCTAGTTGACATAACTTTATCTGTCCCTACAGAAGAATCCGCTGCAGCTATCTGTGACAACTGGCAGCGGAAAAATCAACAAATCTATCAATACCTTATTCAACAGCTATTTTAGCCCTGTCTTTTTCTATGTGTCTTAAAGGCATTGGGCCCTTAAGGCCTCAGATTCTTAAGGCATTGGGCTTAGGGTATTGGCCACTGGGAAATGCCGATGATACTTTTTGCGAAATCTGTATAGGTATCCGCATTCTCGGTGTCCATGTATTTAAATACATTGTAGGCGTATTTGTGTGTGCCGCTGGCATGGTTCAGTCCAAGGGAAAGCCCTTGCGCCATCTCTTCCAACGCATCCGTCTGTCTGGAAAAAAGAATGGAATCGATATATGGGTTGGCTTCTGCAATCTTATAGGCGTATACGATAGCTGCTGCCTGCAGTTCCTCTCCCTGCAAGGATGTATACCCCAATTCACTCAATATAACGGAGCGCACCTTGCCATCCTTCATAAGAAATTCCTCCCGCTGCATATAATCGGTTACCACATTGATATTTGCCATCGTCACCATGGATGTATCCGGTGAATCTTTGACATACTTCGAGGGTGCCCATATCTTTACGACAGTCAACGGCACATTGTAGGGATGTATAGCAAGTCCCCAGTCGATGTTTCCCTCTTCCTTTATCTGACTGTTAAATTCATCCAGAATATCTCTGGTGTCATAGTTCGTACTGTTGCTTATGTTTCTGTCCCACTGCTGGTCCAGGGATATGTACACATTAGACGCCGCATTAATACTTTTTATCGCATTGTAAAATACGCGATAGGCCTTGACGTATTCCTTCACATAATCCTGAAGTCCCAGATATTCCATATAGTTCCATTCTTTTCTCGCATTGATCTCATTCCCTATGATCCAGTTGGCTACCAGCCCGCGCCCATTGGCAGTTCCCGAATAACGTTCAGAAAGAAATGCTCCCACTGCTGCCAAATACTCCGTGCCGCTTTCGTCCGCTCCATTAAACGCATAATAAGGTGCTCTTCCTATCCCTGATCGGGCCAGCGGATGAATCATCTGAGGATAAGCAGCGGATACGTCGTTTAAAATAATCGCACTTATCTCGATTCCTTTATTGGTCAGTGTGCTGAATACCAAATCATATTCCGACATTACCTGCCCGTTAAAGGCGTAGCTTTTCCCGTTATAGGAATAATAAATCGTGGGATAAATGCCGTTGGTGGATTCCCCCAATATTCTGGAAACGGGAATATTATACGCCGCATGCTTCACTCCAAGCTCGTCCAGCTCTGAAGTGACCAGTTTGCTTGGGTCGATCAGAAGCCCCTTTTTGGAAGAAGGCTTTTCTCCGTTCGATTTATATTTTGCTACCGCTTCCGGATTGGTAATATACTGGGGATGACTTACCGCAGTATATTTTCCTTCCTTCTTTATGGCAACCACAAATTTGCGGAATACACCGCTTTCCGTTCCGGTAAAATGTCTCGGAAACCGGAATTCCACCTCTGTATTCTTATACTCCTTCGTAATAGGAACGCTATCCTCCACTATACTGTCTTCATAAGAGCGTATTGCAAACAAGTAATAATACTTGTCATCGCTGACCGGAATGGAATCCGAAGAGGTCTTAAGAAAAACCTTGCTCGTTTTACTATCTATCAGGCAGGACTCCACCTCCAAAAACTCCTCCGACTCCCCTTCCTCAAGCTCTACGGAGTCCGGCTTTTCTTTAATGGAATTAAACACATTAAGCCCTGCTTCTATGACAGATTCGAAAATATTGCCTGCCTGCTCCTCCTTCTGCTTCTCTTTTTCCGCAGCTTCCTTCGTTTTTTCTTCCTCCGCTTTCTCTATCATTAAAAGTGCAGCTTCCTTCGCTTCCTTCTGCCTTTCGTTAAAAGAGTAAGCTGCAAATCCACCTCCAACTAATGCAGCAATACAGATTATTGCAATACAGATTATAAGCCATGACATTTTAGAAGTATTTTTCTTTTTCCTTTCCGGCTGTTTTTTGTTATTTACTTTTTCTTTGTTATCTGCCTGCTCTTTGTTATCCAACTTCTCTTCATTGTTTAACTTCTCTATGTTCTTTATATTCTCTTCGCTTTCTGTCTTCCCCTCGCTATTTAACTTCTTTATGTTCCCTATATTCTCTTCGCTATTTAACTTTTCTATGTTCTCTGTATTCCCTTCGTTTTCCAACTGCTCTTCACTATTTAGCTTCTCTCCGTTTTCCAACTTCTCTTCACTATTTAGTTTCTCTATGTTCCCCATATTCTCTTCATTTTCCAACTTCTCTTCATTATTTAAATTCTCTATGTTTCCTATGTTCCCTTCGTTTTCCATCTGCTCTTGGCTATTTAGCTTACCCCAATTCCCGATGTTCTCTGTCTTCTCTTTATAATTCACCTTTTCTTTATTATCAATTTTCCCTCTAATTTTTCCTTTATTCTCCCGTTTTTTCAGATTCATTTACTCAGCCTCTTTTTTTATTTTTGCCATATGCTCTTTTATCTTTAATTCGTACCCATTTCCGGAGGGCTTATAAAATTCCTTCCCATTAAGCTCATACGGCAAATACTGCTGCCTGACATAATTGTTCGGATAATCATGGGCATATTTATAGCCGGTTCCATGTCCTAATTTGGCAGCACCTTTGTAATGAGCATCCTGCAAATGGGCCGGTATCGGCAGATTTCCAGTTTCCTCCACTACATGCAGCGCATCGAAAACCGCATTGACTGCCGCATTGCTTTTGGGTGCACTGGCTACATAAGCTACTGCCTGTGACAGTATAATCTGAGCCTCCGGCATACCCACCCTCTCTACCGCAAGCGCCGCACTGACCGCCACCTGAAGCGCATTCGGATCCGCATTTCCCACATCTTCAGAGGCGCAGATCATAATCCTCCTGGCAATAAAGGTCACGCTTTCACCCGCATAGAGCATACGTGCGAGATAGTAAACAGCCGCATCGGGATCCGAACCTCTCATACTCTTAATAAATGCAGAAATCGTATCGTAATGGTTATCGCCGGTCTTGTCATACCGCACCACTCTTTTTTGTATACATTCCTGCATAACTTCCATAGTCAAATGAATCTTGCCGTCCTCGTCGCGCTGTGTAGTCATAACGCCCAATTCTACAGCGTTAAGCGCATGTCTGGCATCGCCTCCTGAAAGCTCTGAAAGAAACTCTACCGCATCTTCATCGATAATGGCGTCGTAGGCTCCCATTCCTCTGTCCGCATCATAAACCGCCCGCTTAATAAGAGTCTGAATGGCCTCCCGTTCTAACGGCCTTAACTCGAATATGATAGAGCGGGAAATCAACGCACTATTTACTTCGAAGTAAGGATTTTCAGTGGTTGCTCCGATGAGAATAATGGTTCCGTCCTCTACAAAGGGAAGAAGATAATCCTGCTGTCCTTTATTGAACCGGTGTATCTCGTCTATGAAAAGTATCGTTCTCTTTCCATACATTCCCTGAGTATCCTTCGCTTTTCCTATTACCACTTCCATATCCTTCTTGCCGGCAATTGTTGCATTGATCTGGGTAAATTCCGCGCTGGTCGTATTGGCAATTACCTTTGCAAGCGTGGTTTTCCCCGTTCCCGGAGGGCCATAAAATATAATGGAGCTAAGCTTATCCGCCTTGATCGCCCGGTAAAGCAGCTTGTCCTTACCGATGATATGCTGCTGCCCCACCACCTCCTCTAAGGTCTTCGGCCTCAGCCTTGCCGCCAACGGAGATTCTTTTTCCATATTTGTACTTCTCATATATTCAAATATATCCATAACCTTCTGCTCCCTTTTAGGAAAACTTTTTCATGAGGGATAAAAATAACTGTCGTATGTTCAATATTACCATATCCTTCTAAGACAGCACAATAGAATCCGGCTTATTTTGCAGAAATCATCTCTCGTATCACGTTATTACGTAGCTTAACCGCAAGTGTTAAGCGACTGTGTGAACAGTAACTATTATCCAGCTTTCTATGCGCAAAGCCAAAATTGTGTCTTTCTGTAATTTTACGAGGGCTGCCAACAGCAAAATACAGTTTTATCACATTTTGTGTACAACATGCTGCTGTCTGGCCGGAGGAAAACTGTAACAAAATCAGGAAAATACACAATGTGACTTTCGGATATTTAAAATAGGAGCTGTAATAAACAGCTCCTAAATAATCGAACAAAAGTGTAATAGTATATATTATTTTTTTAAAAAATCGAACTGAGATAAGTAGAGATTGCTGTATTCTCCTTTCAGCGCCAAAAGCTCCTCGTGAGTTCCCCGCTCCAATATCTTGCCCCGATCCACGTACATGATGCAGTCGGCATTCTGAATGGTAGAAAGCCTGTGAGCAATAATAAACGAAGTTCTGCCCTTTAAAAGTTCCTTCAGCCCTCTTTGCAGCACGATTTCCGTCTCGGTATCGATGCTGGAGGTCGCTTCATCCAGTATCAGTATTTTAGGATCTGCCAACAGCGCCCTGGCAAAAGAAATGAGCTGACGCTGTCCGGCAGACAGTCTGCTTCCTCTTTCATTCACCTGTGTCTGGTAATCGTTATCCATCTTCATAATAAAATCGTGGGCGCACACAGTTCTTGCTGCTCGTATGACATCTTCATCGGAGGCCTCCATATTACCGTAGCGGATATTGTCCATAATGGTCCCGGAGAAAATAAAACTGTCCTGCATCATAATTCCCATCTGGGACCTCAATGAACGAATGGTCACCTTGGAAATATCCACATCGTCGATATAGACCGCGCCGGAGCCTACGTTATAAAAACGGCTGATCAAATTGACGATCGTCGTCTTTCCTGCACCGGTAGGGCCTACTATAGCGAAGGACTCTCCCTGATTTGCCGTGAAGTCGATATGGTCCAATATAATCTGCCCGTCTTCATATCCGAAGACCACATCCTTAAACCGAATCTTTCCTTCGATGAGCGGCATCTCCACCGCCCCCTCCGCATCCTTGACCTGCACCTCTTCGTCAATGGTTTCAAAGATACGTTCCAGATAAGAAATCGCCGTCAGAAGCGAGTTATAAAAATTCGCCAGCGTATTGATCGGATTCCAGAAGCGGCTGATATAAGCTGTAAAGGCAACCAGCACACCTACCGTAATACCGCCGTCTCCGCCGAGCATCCATTGTATTCCAAGCACATAGATAAAAGCAGTGGTAACCGTGGAAATGATATCCACGCTGGGGCCCATCAGGAAATTGAACTTTACCGCCCGCATCCAGGACTCTCTGTATCCTCTGCTTAGCTGATTGAAGATATCCGTATTCCTGCTCTCTCTGGTAAAAGACTGGGTCACGCGGATTCCATTGATACTCTCTGCCAGATAGGCGTTTAAGTTGGACTGCTTGTTACTCTGAATCTGCCAAGCCACCCTCTGTTTCTTCTTAATTAAGACCACCACCAGAACCAAGACCGGAAGTCCGCACAAACAAATAAGTGTCAGCCGTACATTGATCCACAGCATAAAAAACAGGATGAACACCAGATTGCATAAGTCCGTAATCGTATTGATAATACCATTGGAAAGCAAATCGCTTAAACTATTCACATAATTGACTACGCGAACCTGAATCTTTCCATGAGGCCGCGTATCATAATAAGAAAACGGCAGCTCCTGTAAATGGGCAAAAATATCGTACCGCAGCTTGTGGACAATATTCTGCCCGATTTCATTGGTAATCTTTATTTTAAACCGAAGGCTGACCGACACATACAGCGCGATCAGAAAGGTGAAGAGGCTGTAGAGCCCTATGGTCTTCATATCCTTCTGCGGAATGCATTCATCCATAACCGTCATCAGGAACCGGGGAATCAGCATGGCAAGCGCAGAGGCGGTCAGCATCATAAAAATAACTGCTGCCATCTGTTTTCTATAAGGGCGGATATATCCGGCCAGACGCTTTAGTTGATTGACATCGAATCGGTCCTCCAGCACTTCGTCCACATCGTATTTATTTCGTGCCATTGTTATCCACCTCCTCTTCTGTTCCAAATCCGCCGTATTGATTTTTGAAGGTTTCCGCATAGTATCCCTGGTTTTTCAAAAGCTGTTCGTGAGTTCCCCTCTCAATAATCCTTCCATCATCCATGACCAGAATCAAATCCGCATCTTTTATAGAAGAAATCCGATAGGCAATAATGAATATCGTACATTTGATTTTTCCGGAATTAAGCTGTTCCTGTATGTAGCTTTCGGTCTCCATATCCACCGCGGAGGTGGTATCGTCGAGGATCAGTATGGACGGATCCTTAAGCAGTGCCCTCGCTAATGAGATTCTCTGCTTCTGTCCGCCCGAAAGTCCCACGCCCCGCTCACCAACTACCGTGTCATAGCCTTCCGGCAAATGCTGAATAAAATGGTTAGCATCTGCCATGATCGCTGCCTTCTTCACATCTTCGAACGGACAGTCCGGTTTGGCATAGGCAATATTTCCCTCAATGGTATCCGAGAACAGGAACACATCCTGCATCGCCATTCCGATATTGTCCCGCAGGTCATAAAGATTCAGTTCCCGGACATCGATGCCGTCCACCAGCACTTCTCCTTCCGTCGCGTCGTAAAACCGGCACAGCAGGTTCATAATCGTGGATTTACCCGCACCGGTAGGACCGATAATGCCCACGGTCTGCCCCGGCTCTACCTTGAAGCTCACATCGTTTACAATGTCTTCATCATCGGCGCTGTAGGAAACATTCGTAAATTCCACTGCCCCCTCCATGTGTTTGCGGATGGTACCGTTCTCCGGTGTCTTCACGCTCGGCTCTTCCACATAGGTACCGTATATTTTTTCCAAAGAGGTGCGGAAATTCTGAATATCATTGACCCACCATCCAGCCATACGCAGCGGTACGGTCAGCATCCAAAGATATCCGTTCACCGTCACCATATTTCCCAGCGTAATTTCACCGTTAATAACCATGTAGCCGCCATACAGCATAAGGATAATCGTAAGCGCGTTGGAAAGCATTTCAAAAAAAGGAAGATAGACCATCCATATCTTGGAAGCCTTTACCTGTGCGGCACGAAATTCATCATTCTGTCTGTTAAATTTACCGATTTCATAATCTTCTTTTGCAAACGCCTTTACCACCCGGTTACCGCTGATGTTTTCCTGCACAAAGGAATTCAATGCAGAAAAACAGTTACGGCTTCTCTGAAAAGCCGGTCTGACCTCCTTCGCCTGAAGGTATGTGGTCAGTGCAGTAAAGGGAAGCACCGCCAGCATACAAAGAGCCAGCTTCACATTTACGGTAAAAATCATGACCAAAGCAAAGGCAAACAGCAGCACATTTTCATAGACCGCATAAATGACATATGCAAGGAAGTGTCTGATTGCGTCCATATCACCGGTCTGTCTGGACATCAAATCTCCGGTTCTCTTCTTATTATAAAAGGCAAAGTCCTCCTGCAGCAGCTTGCGGTATACCCTGTCTCTCATCTCATACAAAACTCCCTGGGAGCATGTCTCAAAAATCACCTGATAAAAATACCGTAAAACACCCCTCACAGCAGTCACCAGCAAAAGAACAAGAATCAGCTTCGGGAGCAGGGAATAATTCCCTCCCGTAATAACATCATCTACGATCATGCCGGATATGTAGGGATTGACAATTGCAAGAACCGAAATTACCGTCGTCAGTGCAAGCCCCAAAAGCATAAGCCATCTGTACTTCTTCAAAAAGGAAAGCAGCCATTTTACGGACACTTTACCCAGTTTCATCTCATTTTCCTCCTCGTTTCATCTGTCGAAATATTTAAGTCCTTATACCTTATATCAAGAATATACTATAGCATCAACCCTCCCAATTATTCCAGCCTATATACACTGCTTCCATGTGCCGGAAGAATGGAAGAAATCTTACCGTCACTGCTCTTGGTCCTTATTTGGGTCCACAATTCGAGCAGCGAAGTTTCTGCCGGAAGCGTCTCATCCATATCCATCAAAGTTACGGACACCTCCATTTCCTCGTCCGCCAGATTGAACAGTGCAGCGAACCGTTCCTTTGTCCGGGCATTGTATGCGGTCCATACCGCTTTCATTTCATCATGTGCAAGCTGATGCGGACGGCAGTCCGGCGTAAGCATAGAGAGGATATCCTTATTCGTAAGCAGTGAAAGCGTCCAGTCATCCATTTTCGTCATCTCTGCTCCGAGCATCAGCGGAGAACCGAAGATACACCAGAGCGTCATCATGGTACGCTGCTCCTCTTTGGTAAAATTCGTCCGGCGCTCCTCTCCGAAACCTTTTCCCAGCCAGCCAAGCGGCAGCATATCGCAGTCCGGGTAACAGCCTTTAGATACCTGATTCTCCCACAGTTCACATCTATGGAACATATCCTTAAGCAAATCCCAGTTGTCCCAGAAATCATCGGTAATGCGCCACATGTTTGCATGCTTCTCATAGTGCCATGCCTTGTCAATCAGGGCCGGCCCCGGAGATAAGGACAGAACGATCTGACGCCCGCAACGTTCTATCGCTTTTGAAAGCATCTCGATTTCATGGCGTGCAGAATACTGATTCGTCACGTACATGTTCGTATTACATATATCGTCACATTTGATAAAGTCCACTCCCCATGAAGCGTAAAGTTCCAGCAGTGAATCATAGTAGGCCTGTCCCGCTTCTATATTTCGTACGCCGTACATATCCGGATTCCAACCGCAGATGGATGACGGATTCGCCAACATGTCAGCGGTCAAATCAGTCCCCAGAACCTTACTATGCGCATGAGCGGCAGTACGTGGAATACCTCGCATAATGTGAATACCAAATTTCAATCCCAGACTATGTATATAATCTGCCAGAGGCTTGAAGCCCACACCTCCCGCAGAAGACGGGAATCGCTCAGGATCAGGCTGTAATCTGGCATATTCGTCTATCTCTACACCTGCAAACGGAATATACTGGAACTTATCTCTCATGGAGCCCGGTTTATGGGAATACCATTCAATATCGATCACAATATACTCCCATCCATATTTCTTCATATGAGCCGCCATATAGTCTGCATTTGCCTTTACCTGTTCTTCATTTACCGTAGTATCATAGTAATCGTAACTGTTCCATCCCATCGGCGGAAGTGCTGCAAAGTTGTTCTTATTCATACTAATCCTCCATATTTTCAATATCTGCGAACTCAGGCGCAAACACAAATCAGGTATTTTTTTGATTTTATGTTACTGTTCACTCCATTCTCAGCAACTCATGATTTCTGCATTTAAATTAGCTTCGCGAAGCATAAATCATCTCTTGAATCATGTTGTTACGTAGCTTAACAGCAAGTGTTAAGCTACTGTATGAACAGTAACGATTTTATCATTCTTATTGATTTTCTTCTCCCAATCAATTATAGTTGAAAATGATAGGTTATAAAAGAATAGTTTCTTGATAAGCAGGGGTATTTTTTTGATGCAATACAATTTTGGACATTTTGGTTTACTGAATACCGATGATATGACAGACCAGCCGTTAATTATTATGGACGGCGGCATTGAATCCCGTTTCCGTGAGGACTATAATTTCTTTAATGAGAAGCGTGACACGTACCGTGGATATTTATTTCAATATACGTTATCGGGAAAAGGATGGTTTGAAAAAAACGGAGAAAGATATTGTATTTCCGAAGGTGTTGGATTTCTGACAAAAATACCGGAAAAGACCCGCTATTATCTGGACAAGGACTCTACTGAGCCTTGGACGTTTTTATATCTGCATTTCGATGGGAATACTGCCGCTCCATTTTTTCAAAAGCTGGACGCTCTCTGCGGCTGCGTCTTTTCTCTGGACCCCAATTCCCATCCGATTACCCAATATTTAAAGCTGCACCATAAGCTGATATGCGGAGACCGGTTGGAAAAATATGAAGGACAGGAGTTTTTATATCTCTTTTTATGCCGTCTGCTAAGGGAAGTGGAACATTCTGCCGCCAGCATACAAAACTCCGTGGTGAATCTTGCGCTTCAAATTATGTTGAAGGAATACAACACTCTGGAAGGTGTAGACGAAGTGGCAAAGAGGCTGGGGATTTCCCAAGAGCATCTGACGCGCAGCTTTAAAACAGAGCAGGGAATTCCCCCGGTCCGCTATCTGACGAACCTGCGGATTCAGGCTGCCATGAATGATTTATTGGATACGGAAGATTTGATTCATGACATTGCGCTGAGAACCGGGTTTTCCAATGGGAACTATTTTGCTAAGGTATTTCGGAAATATGCGGGAATGTCGCCGGGGGAATATCGGGCACATTGTATTTTGTAGATGAGGTTTTTTGTTGTTACTGTTCACACAGTAGCTTAACACTTGCTCTTAAGCTACGTAAGAACGTGATTCAAGAGATGATTTTTCATAGTACAATATTCTAAAAAGGAGCTCGTGTCATGTTATTCAAAAATAAAATTGTGGCTGTAACAGGCGGTGCACAAGGTATCGGAAAGGCCATTGCTGATGAATTCAAAAAAGAAGGGGCTGCTGTATGTATTATCGATAAACAGCTTAACGAATATTATCAGGGAGATTTGGCCGAAGAACAGGTATTGAATGATTTTGCACAAAAAGTAATTTCAGACTATGGTCATATAGATTATTTGATTAATAATGCTTTGCCGCTGATGAAGGGTATCGATTCCTGCTCCTATGAGGAATTCAACTATGCAATGCGGGTAGGCATTACCGCTCCATTTTACCTGGCGAAGCTATTTCGTCCATACTTTTCATCGGAAGCTGCAATTATTAATATTTCATCGTCCAGAGACCGGATGAGTCAGCCCTTTACAGAAAGCTATACGGCGGCAAAAGGAGGAATCTCTGCTTTGACGCATGCACTTGCAGTCAGCCTTGCCGGTAAGGTTCGGGTAAATTCTATCTCGCCGGGATGGATAGATACCTCTTTTAAGGAATATTCTGGCGCAGATGCCATGCAGCATCCTGTCCAACGAGTGGGAAATCCGCTGGATATAGCCAACACGGTGTTGTTTTTGTGTTCTGACAAAGCTGGATTTATTACAGGCGAGAATATCTGTATTGACGGTGGTATGTCAAAACAAATGATTTATTCCGGCGACTTTGGCTGGACATTGCACAATAACGAGGAAGCATGATATATAGGTTAAACTCATCTAGTATGTTCAAAGCCGCGGTAACCACAGACAGGTAATAATGGCTGAACTGCAACCAATCACAAGGCTAAGTAAAAGTCAAATGAGGCTGTCACTTCAACTTTTTAATCGTAAAAGTGACAACCTCATAAAATAACCATTTACTATTCTTTAATACACAAGGACATATGCTCCAAAAAACTGTGTTTCTACCGTAATGGTATTCGGGTCATTATCCAAATCATTTAGCACTGCTGTCTCACCATTAGGTTTAATTAAGATAAGTGAAAAGGCATGGCCTTCTCCCACAAATGTATTCGGTATACCAAACACCAGATTTACTGAGTCAGAGGTCTGTCTTACACTCGTTACTGCGCCTGCTTTACTGATGGTGTACAAATCCGCATTAAGATAAGCTGCCACCTGTTTCCCTGATGATTCCGCAACACCGCGCAGCATTTCCTTCGCTGCTTTATTATAGCTATCGCAGAAATAAAATCTTACATTCGTTCCTGCCGCTATCTGCTCTGCTGATAGTCCTGCTGCAGAAGCTACTGCCGCATATTCTGTGGTAACAGCAATTCCATTCACAGAGTTCGCTGCATAGACACCGCCAACGGTTGATTCCAGAGTTGTTCCGTCAGCGATTTGTACCCTATTGGAGGTAACACCTTCTGCTATTGGTTCTGAAGGAGTTGTGCCTTGTATGATTTCTTGCTTCCACACAGGGGAACTATCATTACCAGTTACACCGTTGATAGTGAGGTAGAATTTTTCCGCATTATCTATCCAAAACTCTTTCCCAAAGTTATTCTCGGTCCACCAGCCACGCTGTCCCTCTGGCGGCCATGTGAAATCAATATTTTTTTCGCTCAGACGCGCATGTACCGCACATTCCAGCTTAGGAGTACTAATATCTTTTGATATAGTTATTTTCCATAAACCAAATACATCATTCGGCACCCATACCGGGTACTGGCTATAACCTACGTATTCCAAAGCAGCCTCTTTACCGCTAGTGGTCGAGCCAAATGCAGAATTTATGAACAAGCCTCTTGCGCCTCCCTCAACCTCCCAAGTAGTAGTTGCATACACTACATCTCCCGGATTGGCACTGGTAATTGCATTCCCCTGCACGTCATAATAGAATACCTTTGAGTTATTTATGATAAGGCCTATGGGTTCTTCCTCTCCTTCGGTGCCTACGTTAATTGTCAGCGGCCCAACTACTTTATCAATACTAAATTCCCTATAATAAAATCCGCCTTCCTGCTCTGATTGAGGCGTCCAGCCTTCTACAAATTCTTCAGTAGGTATATGCATAGTTATAATCATATGAATTTGAGATGCCTGCATACCAGGAGATATCCACAGCTTCCATAACCCTCCCGAAGTTCCTTTATACCATGAAGGTAAAGGTTCGCTATCATTTCCTTTCCAGCTTAAGTCAGTGCGACCCACTTCCGAAGAATAACCAACTTCATATGTCGTACTATAAAGAACTTCATCTGGAATACCAGTCGTTGTATAAGAAATCTCTATATACACCTCATCTCCCGCATTAACACTGGTCACTTCATTTCCCTGCATATCATAATAGGTTACTGTTGGATCGAATGTAACCACTCCTGTAATCTTATCTGCCGAAGGACTCTCGCCCTCTTCTGCCCTAGCCTGCATTCCGATCGACCCGAAGGCAAGAGATATCGCCATACTCAATGCAACTATCAGACCCGCCGAGTTCTTTCTTTTTTTTGTTCTCATTAAAATATCCTCCTTGAATTCGCCATATAGCCTTTCAACCCATTACTTTTTTTACATCTTCCGAAAAGGTTTTTTCTGCATTTGATTATATCAATCTGCATTCATTAATGCATTTACTCTTTTCAGAACCGTCAAAATTAGCAGTGTTTTGTTCAAGTTTGGTATTTTATCCTTTTTTACTCTTCGCGTTCTATTGTATCAAACAATCTATTCCTGATATCTTTGTACTTGCTTCTTGCCACCGGAAGCCGTATACCATCCCACAGCTCCAGCCCTTTACTTGTCATCTTTTTAATATGCTTTGCACTCACGATATAGCTTTGATGGATTCTCCAGAATCTTTCCTCCGGCAAAAAGCTGCTACAATCAGACAATTTCATACGAAAGCTCTCAGAATGTTCATTTGTATAAACAACAATGTTATGCCCATAACTCTCTATATAACGTATGGTTTCAGACGCAATTTTCACCACATTGCCACGCCGCCTAAGAGCTACAATATTTTCCTCCGATAAAGATATCTGTTCCAGAAGTTTATCCATCGCAGTCCTCATCCTCGTCTCATCAATCGGCTTTATCAGAAAGCCGCTCGGTATCGCATAAAAAATATCCTGCGCATACCGTACCAGGCCTGTTATAAATATAACCTTTAGACTTGGATAATGTAGCTGAAGCTCTCTTGCTATTTCTATTCCGTCTTTGTCGGCGTATGGATACTCGATATCCATCAATAATATATCCGCCACACTGCCGGGATGCTCCTCCCACCACTCGAAAAGTTGTTCCGGTATTCTAGTGGTTTCTACCTCTATCGTATCTCCATACATTCTGCGCAACATTGTTCTAATCTCTGTCAAAATCTTTCCTTGATCATCACATATCAGCACTTTTGTCTTTTTCATAATTGTACCCCATCACCGCTTTGGCGGGCTCAAAATCAATAATTGAAAATGCTATTCTTTCAACATTCTTACTCCCATGCCTGAAAGGTAATATACATCTGCATACTGTCTCCCTTGTCTTCATATCGGATACGTCCACCGTACTTCTTTACTGTTTTTTCCATTATTTTGATTCCATATCCATGACCTTGCCCAGATAACTTGGTTGTCATAAAATGGTTACTTTCAGGTTTTCTATCCTTATCCTTACTATTAGCTATGTATATTACAAGGTAAGACGCTTTTCTTTTCATACTCAATTCTATAGTCCTATCACCTCCTGCTTTCTCGCTGGCATCTATGGCATTGTCCAGAGCATTCCCCAGCAAGCATATCCAATCCACTCTTTCCATCCGGCTTTCAGACAGATTAATTAATTCATAATGAAAGAAAATCTTCTTCCCATTACAAATCAACTGTTTCTCCTTTATCAGCACGTCTATAATAGAGATTCCGCTCATAAGTTTTTCATCTATTTCACGCAGCACTTCATTACCATAATCTGAGTCCCTGGAAGAATCTATTACGCTGATATGATTGGCAACATCATGTCTTATTTTAGCAAGCTCCTCCTGCTTTATCTGCAAGGCATGCTCCAGCTCGTAGTAATATTTGTCCCTTTTCTCATTCTTTATTAGCTTGAGTTCCTGATAAGTCATATTTCCAACTATTATTAACACAAACAACGGGAACACGTAGTATACACTTTTCCCAGAATTCAAGAATCCGGGGATAAAGTTTACCAAAGTAATTCCCGTACACACAAAACGCGTAAATCGGTTATTCTTTTTAAATAGGTTCTTTGCTATGATTCCCGTCAGAAAATATGAAGCAAAAGAGACAACAAAAGCAAGAAGAAAGCTGAATAGATTTGGAGTATCAGTTATTCTTTCTATTTCATAAACATCAAAGAAAGTAATCGGAGAAAGTACAACCAGAACAAGAATTGTTCCCGTAACCTGAAAGATAAAATCTATTGAAAATACAGTTATAAAATTGCTGATTCCCTTCCCTTCAAAAAATATAATAAGAACCAGCCACATTACTACATAGTAAGCTATATATTCTACTAACTTGTATTCAGAACCGTTCGCATATACCGACAAATAATAATCATGTGTAACATACACAAAAAAGATAAAAAGCAGACCTGTAGTTGTCTGTTTCTTGGATTTTAAAAAACGAAACAATAAAAAAGTCAGCAAACCTCCCGTAAAGACTGCAATATAAACATTGTATAATATAATCATTATTTCTATTTTCCCCACATCTTATCTATTGGTTGCATAATTTTGACTTATTCTCAATTGAATCATAAATTTATAATTCATATTTTTGATGTTATCTACTTTTATCACAGTTTTTAACAAAATACAAGATTACATGCTTTTATTGTTTTTAAACCCTTTATTTTTTTAGTCTAAAATATAATATTAAATAGTGTGGAGAAAATATATGACTCACAAAAATGCCTGTCCCCTTTAAAATACAATAAATTCTGATAAGTTCTTTCCACAATACAAACATTTATATTTATATGTTTCCCATAATGCCCTCTTTAAATATGGAACATCAGGCTTCATTATTGTAAATAACTTTTCTTACTCCATACACATATCTTAAATCTTCTACAATATAGTTTTTTCTAAACTTAATTAAATCTTTTAATCCATAAAAAATGAGTTCCTGATTTAAATGTATCTTAATTTTACCAAATAGCTATAGGCTATATCTATTTTTACAAAATTAATTACACGTCATTTATACAATAGTTTGGGTAGGATTTGATTAAACAATGTCTCCTCAACCGCCGCAATGTAATCTAGTCCTTCCAGAGAAGTGATTTCTACACTTTCTCTCCTGCTGTAATTTTCGTTGCCATTAGAGCATGCTTGAAATATGGCCGTTCAGAATAGGGGGAAAATAGGACTAAATCACTGTAAGGAGCCTTAATTTTAAGGTCTTTCAGATTTAGTCCTGTTTATTCTAACTTATTAATGCTATAAAGAAAACTTAATCTGGCTTTTTAGATCATCTGATTCATTCTATTGAATTCACATACAAAAGTCTAATCTTTCAAGGCAAAACGTACCCTCCAAAGACATGATCTTCACAGCTCCACAACCATTGGATAGTCTTACTTCTATCTTTGTACACTCCGGCTTTACTAGAAATTCTTTCAAGCTGCTATCATCCGTTCTGCCAACTCCAAGTATTCCACCCGGATAACCTTTTGCAAATTTTAACTTTAAACGAACTTCCTGTCCCGGTTCAACCGTGTAACATACAAACTCACTATCACTTAGAATTAGCCCATAGCGATCCCACTGACAATCGAATACACACCGTTTCTCTTTCGCTGCTTCCAATTCCACTAATTTCATCCCGCAGCCGCTTCTATAACTGATTTCTGCATTTTCCGCGCTGCATCCGCTAAATGATGTTCCCCTTCCGGGATATTCATCAAAGTCGCTGGCCCGCATGCTAAAGGGCGCATGCCGCAGCACATGATTGGTCACGTCTATATGTTCTGTACAATTATCTAATTTGCAGTTCTCCAAATATTCATCAAAAATCCTCCGGGCAGCTTCAAATCCGGGATGTACTCCCCCGCCAATATAGTCCAATACCTTTTGATAATCCTTTGGCCCATTGACAGAATACGGCGAATTCGTGCAATCCATTTTTTTCCACGGCCAAAGATTATATCCAATACCGGCGGACTCTGCTAACGGATAGATAGCGGCATACCATTCATTTATATTTTCTCCGGACTCACCAAGCCAAAGCGCCACATCCAATTCATTCGATTTATCAATATATTTTTTTAAGCATTTGATATCAGGAATTTCCGCATACCGGTGAAAATGTAACAACATGTTCTCATCAAATTTTTTCGTAAATATACTTAAATCTGCAGCCCAATGAGCTCCTTCAATACTGAACATATGCTTTTGATCAATTTTGCGGATTTCAGCAATCACATGTTCATAAAATAATGTCAATTTGGGAATTAAATAATCAAAATTACCGTTTCCTGCATTTGGCGGTGCGATCGGCTCATTCAATAAATCATATCCGCCCACTACGGCTCTGTCTTTATATCGTTCTGCCAGTGTTTTCCATAAATCGATTGCTTTATCCCAACTGTCCTGATCAATAAAAAGGCGGGGGACATTATCTATGCAATCGTCAATATTGGCACCGGTCTGACCTCCCGGAGCGCCATGCAAGTCCAAAAAGGCATAAATTCCCGCCTCCTCGCACCACGAAAGACAATTATCCAGCAACCGAAATCCTTCTTCTTTATAACGGATTCCCGGACCATCTTCCATAAAAAGCCGATACATGAACGGTATGCGGACAGAATTATATCCGAGTTCCGCCATTTTTAAAATATCTGATTTCGTTATATAATTTTCCCGGAACTTTACCCAGAAAGCATCCGCATATTCTTTTCCCGTCAACTGCTCCACAACCTGCTCTATACGGCGCGGTCTGTCAAAGCGCTCACTATCAGCACACCACATATATCCTTCCTGCAGCATCCAATTACCGAGTCCCCATCCTTTCAAGAGAATTTCTTCCCCGCTCTCATTAAATACTGTTTTACCTTTGGCATATAAAAAACCATTTATCATTCTAATAACCATGCCTTTCCAACACCTGCAAACTTTGGGCCGCAGGCATAAATTTGCGTGTGAAAATTTTAATTTTCACACTAATCTCCTCTCATCTGCATCTTCTTTCAGACAAACTCGTAACTCGTAACTTTCACCGGTTTTATGTACGATTTCGCAGCCTTCCGGATGCTTTCTTCGGTGTATTAGGCTGCCATTCTTTTAGCGAATGGCTTTCATTTTTTCAATCGAACCTATGAGCCCCGGGCAATTATCCCTTCACTGCTCCGTCTGCAATACCTTTCATGATATTTTTCTGGAAAATCACATAAAGAAGGATTGCCGGCAGTGCCGCTAATATCAACGCACTTAGGATAGCCGTCCAATCACTGCTGTATTGTCCGAATAAAGTATTGGTAGATAACAGCAACGTGTACTTTTTATTATCAGAAATAATAATAAGAGGTAAAAGAAAATCATTCCATACCCACAGCATATTGGTAATGCAAACAGTGGCAGTTGTTGCCTTCAGCATCGGAAATACGACCAGAAAAAAAGTCTGTATAGAATTACATCCGTCTATCGCCGCAGCTTCTTCCATTTCAATAGGAATACCTTTTACAAATCCGTAATAAATAAAAATTGCCATACTTTCACCCAAGCCTGCATATATCAATGCCAAGCCGACCAATGAATTCTTAATTCCCAGCGCTAAAACTACCTTGTACAAAGGAATCATAATGGAACTAAAGGGAATAAGCATGGAAAACACAAACATCGCAAACAAAAATTTCGATAAGCGTGTTTTTGTACGGCACATTTTCCATCCGGCAAGCGATGAAAACAATGCCATAAAAAATACGGCCAAGACCGCGAGAAATACCGTATTTCCCAAGCTCCTGAAATAAGACATCTTCTCCAGGGATCTTATATAGTTATCAAAATATAATTTACTCGGAAGCGACAACACATTGCTGAGCAGTTCTCCATTTGATTTGAAAGAATTGATGAAAGCCAATATCAGCGGAAAGCTTGTGAACAACCCTATTATAATTAACAATAACGTGATAAATATCTGATAGTGTTTTCTGCTCCCTCTCATAGTTCTTCCTCCTTACTCTGTGTGGTTTTTAACTGAATCGCAGTAATAATCAGAATAATCAAAAACAGGACGGTTGACTTTGCAGTTGCATATCCATATCTTATATTTCCTCTGAACGCTTCTTCATAAATATTAACCGCAACTGATTGTGTCGCTCTTCCGGGGCCTCCGCCCGTCAGCGAATAAATGACGTCAAATACCTGGAAGGATGAATTTAACGTCCAAAACAAACAAACTGTCAACGCCGGCTGTATTAGCGGAAAAGTTACATTCCAAAACTTTTTCCACCCATTTGCTCCGTCCAATTGTGCCGCTTCCAATAAATGAGTTGGTACGCCCTGCAATCCTGCCATATATATAATCATTAAGTAACCGACACATCCCCATGAAGCAACGATGATAATAGATAGAAACGCATAGCGGGTATCTCCTACCCAAGACTGATCCAGGAATTTCCATCCCCAATTATCTGCCATATAGTAAAGTACTTTATAGAAAATAAATCGCCACATGTATCCGCCTATGATCATGCTTATCATATTGGGAAGACAGAAAATCGTCCTGAAAAACCCCTTTCCTTTTTTGACCGATTCAACAGTAACCGCCAGCACCAAAGCCATGACATTTGCAATAACCAGCAATACTACTACATATTTAATCGTAAATACCACGGATTGCCAAAAATAATCATCAGACAACATCTCACGAAAGTTTTTCAGCCCTATAAAATCATATTCTTTGTTCAATCCATTCCAATTTGTCATTGAATAAAATATACCGGTAACTGCCGGATAAAGTTTGAATACTGCATATACGGCCAAGGCCGGCAACGCAAACATAATCAGACTAAAATTTTGTTTCCTTTTACTTTGCATATAAAGTACCTCTTCTTTTTATGTACTGGACTTCCAATAAGATATTTCAAGCGTGCAGAGATGTTTCCGCACGCTTGAGAAATCACACACTCTTATTTCGAAAGTTCATTTGCTTCTTTAAATGCACCGTCAAGACGCTCTATAATTCCATCAACGTCCACACTTCCAACATACAATTCCTGAAGCAGCCTGCCTTGCTCATCTGTTACCGAAGACGGAAGCACCAGATCCTGATAAGAACGTCCCTCTTCCACATATTTATATGCATCCTGTACCCATGATGCAGTTTCAAATGCATGAATGGAAGATATCGGATTAAATCCACAAGCCTGGAACAATGCCGATGAATCATTATCGTCTAAAACATAATTTGCAAATTTTATGGCCAGTTCTTTTTCAAGACCGTTGGCATATACTCCTAATACCGTAGATGTAGCGAGATTAATTCTGGTACATTCCGGATTATTGTTGACAGGTAATGCAAATACTCCCAGCTGCATATCGGGATTCGTTGTCATTATCGTATTTGCCGACCAAGTTCCCTGAACGAACATCGCCGCTGCTCCATTGGCAAAATCTGCAGCTCCAACTTCCGACCCTTCTTCCATCGCGCGCTTGGTACCATTTTCCATGATCAAATTGATAACATCAAAGATTTCTCTAACCTCCTCGTAGGATGCCTCATCTTTGTACATACGCTCCAGCCAATCCGGAAGGTCCCCTGTCGTTTTTCCGCCCAGTGTTACCGCTGTCATGAGCTGAGGAACCCACTGTTCCTGAAAGGCTAACATGAAGGGGGTATAACCTTTTTCCTGCAATGCCACACAGACTGCTTTCAGCTCATCCAACGTTTCAGGCGGCGTAACTCCGGCATCCTCAAACATCTGCTTATTATACAAAACACTCCATGCCGTACTTTCAATCGGAACTCCCATTACTTTCCCATCAACCGTAACGGTCTCTTTTACATTATCATATACTTTTGCAATGCTTTCTTCATTCGTCAAATCTGTTAAATATCCCGCATTCGCGTATGTTTGAATATTATTGGCCTGAATTGTAAATAAGTCCGGTGTATCATCTCCGGTCAACCTCGCCTGAAGGATACTATCATATTGGTCCGCGCTGGGCATCTCAAGATTTATAGTAACTTTAACATTTTCTTCTGCCAGCATCTTCGCCTCAAACTGGTCGCAGTAATCTTCCCATTGATCCATATACTGAGGAAAGCTCATCATGATATTAAGCTCAACCTCTTTAGCAGGAGCAGTTTCTGCAGAAGCATCTCCTACAGAGGCCGTTTCTTCTGCTTCGCCCGCTTTACTGTTTGCCGAAGTATTTTCCCCGCCATTGCCACATGCCGTTAGCGTCATTGCTATCAACAGCATCATTGATACTAATTTCTTTTTCACCTATATATCCTCCTTCTGAAACAACTTCTCATTTTGAACACTTTGCCTAAGTTACAATGCAATTATATTATTTCTTTAGATAAATTTCATTGTCATAAACGGTTCTCTCTTATTGTACATTTTTAATATTGTGCATTTTCAACATTAAATCCTGCCATAAAATGCAAATCTATTTACATCTCTTCCTTGCTTGGATATAATAATCACTATATAAAATATGGATAACGGTTATGTACATCCTGGCAATAGCTCAAACTCAGAAAGGGTATCTATGATGAGGAAAGAGAAAATTAAGATATTAAATCATAAACTATCCATTCAAAAAAGAATTTTAGGGGCAATGCTCTTAATATCAATGATTCCTATTTTATTGTTGGCCTATTTTACTTTAAATATATCTCAAAAGAATATGCAAAATCAATTAATACAAACGAGAATCCTGGGCATGGATTGGATGAATGATAAACTAACTACGGAATTAGGCGAATATGCCGATTTGTTCTATTCGCTTGAGGTCGACAAGAAAATTAAACAAGGTCTTATTTCCTGGGTAATCGGCAACAATTCAATTGACAGTATCCTGCCTGATATTCGAACTAATTTTGAAGATGCGCTCAATAGCGATGCCAATATACTTTCCGTTGAAATATATAATTATATAACCGGGGACGGCTACATCGCAACTCGAAAAAGTTTTCAAAATGGTACATGGGATAATATGGATACAGTCTGGAATTCAAGGGATACAGCTTTGCAATCCAATATTGTCGTCAGAAGAGACGGTGCCGATTTCGTTGTAATGCACCAAATTAATGAATTCACTACAGGTAAAAAAATAGCAGTATTAGTTATCCGTTTGAATAAACACTCATTTACAGACACCATACAAAAGAATATTGAAGAAGGTGAAATCGCCATTCTTTTCAATGATGAGGATTTGATTCTCGCAGAACTCGGTAATTATCAAAATGTATCCGTTCAGAATGATTATATCGATATATTGCGGCGAATAAAGGAAGAGCCCTCCGGTATTTTTGCTGAAAATAATCATTTTTATTTTTACGAATCCATTAATAAGGGAAAAATAAACTTGCTTTACATCGTCCCCGATCAATTAATCAGGAATCAATTAAAAGATACTGTTACAATTGCATTTATCATTATGATATTTTCTCTGCTCGCAGCGGCATTATTATCCGTCTTATTTTCCGAAATCATCAGTAAACCTATCATTACATTGAGCAAAAAAATGCAGACAACAGATATTCATAATTTTGCTGCAGATGTTCCAATAAACCGAAACGATGAAATTGGCTTGCTTCAGGAAAGCTTTGAAAATATGATGACTCGTAATCAGGAGCTGGTCACCCAGGAATACCAACGTGAAATAGAAAAAAGAAACGCACAGCTTAGAGCTTTGCAGGCACAAATCAACCCTCATTTCTTGTATAATACGCTGCAAGTCATCGGAGGGATGTCTTTGTCAGGAAAGAGCGAGCATATATATTCTGTTGTAACAGCATTAAGTGATATACTGCGATATGCAATCAGTTTCGAGCAAGAATCCGTTACGCTTGAACAAGAAATCACTTATTTAAAAAGTTATATTTCAATACAAAATAATCGATTTGACCATCGGCTTCAATTTGAAACAGAAATCTCTCCACGGGCAATGCAGTCATATATACCGAAACTAATTCTGCAACCTCTTGTTGAAAATTGTCTCGAACACGGACTTAATAAAAAGAATGAGGATTGGGAAATACAGCTTAACGCTTATGAAGATATCGCATCAGACAGCTTAATTATTACTGTTTCCGATAACGGTCTCGGTATGGATTCCACACAACTCGATACGATCCGCACTTCATTAGAATCAAGCAATAAGGAAACATTAAGTTCTTCCTCTCATATCGGACTAAGTAATGTTCACTCAAGAATCCGCATTATGTCCGGTCCTGAATATGGTTTGAGAATTCAAAGTAATCAAAATGAGGGCACAACGATAACAATAAAAACAAAACTGCTGGGAAAGAAAGAATTATGCGAAACGGAAAATACACAACAATATTAATCGACGATGAGAGCTGGACCCGAGATGTCCTTCGATATATTGGCAAATGGGACGAGTTAGGAATCGAGATCATTGCGGAGGCTTCCGATGGTGAATATGGCCTGGAACTGGTCGTAAGCCTTAATCCGGATATTATTATATCCGATGTAAAAATGCCTAATATGAGTGGCTTGACCCTGGTTGATACATTACGCAAAAGAGACTGTCATGCTAAAGTAATATTCGTCAGCGGTTATGACGATTTCCAATTCGTCAGAAATGCAGTACAATTACAAGCGACTGATTATTTATTAAAACCGGTTAAACCAGAGGAACTCAATGCCCAATTAGAACGCTGCGTCAAAGAATTAAGTCAGGAGCAAAACTCCGATAGTGCAAAAGACTTAAGCCTGCAAGGAGTTTTACATGTCAGCTGGTTTACGGACTACACCGATTTAAGGATTTCTATTTATGAGTCCTTAAAAGCTAATAATTTAGATTTGTTACAGAATAGAATTGAGAGCCTGGAAGCTTTAGTTATACAGTCAGAGGGGGACAGTCCCTCAAAAAATATTGCTATTTATATACATTTTGACTTCCATAATATGCTGCAAAAGTTTATCTCGGAATGCGGATATTCCTTCAATGAAATCATGGATGAAAAAGCCGGTTCCTATGTTTTTTCGAGCAATTTTTCTTTTCATGAAATGATACAGTCTATAAGAGCCCTGTTTATCAAGGCTATTATGAAAATGGAACACCTGAAAAAAGAAAAAAACAAAATCGATATAAAACTAATATGTAAATACATAGAATCAAACTATACGGAAAATATATCCTTGGAAAAAACCGCAGAAAACTTTTATATCAGCAAGGAATATTTGAGCAAAGTATTAAAATCAGAAACCGGAGCCGGATTCTCCGGCTATATTACCGGGCTAAGAATGAAAAAGGCAAAAGAACTTTTGCTTACGGATGTTGCAATCAAAGAAATCGCCGAGATGACCGGATACAAAGAACTAGGGCATTTTTATAAGGTATTTAAAAAGTACTATGGAATCACTCCCGGAGAAATGTTGAATAACATTAGGAATCAGGGATAATTATTGTTCTAAACGAGTATTACAAACTTCTTATCCCAGCTTCCATGGGACGGACGGGCATAGATTACATCCTCTCCGGCAATCCCGCTGATAACCTCATTGGCACGTATCGGCTCCTCCTTAAATTCCTTTCGGTTACGGCTGTCGGTTGGGTATGGTAAAACAATTCCATCCAGCCTGTGTCTAACCTGATATTGGGAAAATAATCTAATACTTTTCTCTTTCATCCATTTCATAATAAATTCCTAAACTATTTTTTTGATAAGAAAGAATCGGAGCAAACACGCTTCTTCGTCTGATATTCCCAGCACAAGGTCATCAGAATGTTCTGCCGTGAACTTCATGTACTATTATTTTACATCTAACATAAATTTTATATCTACATAAATATTTTTATATATTAAAAGTTATTATATAAATCAAAAGGAAGCTCGTAGATTTTTTAATTGTTATTTTTTTAACAAATCTATTTACAAATGCTTTTTTTTCTGTTATATTCATTTCATAACCATTGTGTTAATTTTTTAACAATCAAAAGGAGGATATCTATGTCTAATAAATTACAACAACCCACCCCCAAGGAGCATGTTGATCAATTAGTGAAAAACGCACTCGGTGCGCTAAATGATTTCTTATCCCTAGATCAAGAGACAGTTGATAATATAGTTCATGAGATGGCTCTTGCAGGACTCGCAAAGCAACAGATACTTGCTAAAATGGCAGTAGAAGAAACCGGAAAAGGAATCTACGAAGATAAGATTACAAAAAATATTTTTGCGACAGAATATGTATGGCATTCCATCAAATATCAGAAAACAGTCGGTATTATTGAAGATAATGAAGAAGAAGATTATATGATCATAGCTGAACCGGTAGGTATCGTTGCCGGTGTTACTCCTGTTACAAACCCCACCTCCACTACCATGTTCAAATGCTTAACTTGTATAAAGACCAGAAACCCGATTATTTTTGGTTTCCATCCCAGTTCCCAGCAATGCTCCAAAGAAGCCGCAAAAACCTTATATGAGGCAGCTATCAAGGCCGGTGCTCCCGAAAACTGTATACAATGGATTGAATATCCTTCCATCGATGCTACCAGGGAATTAATGAATCATCCCGATGTATCTATGATCCTGGCTACCGGCGGATCAGGAATGGTTAAGCAGGCCTATTCCTGCGGAAAGCCTGCCCTTGGTGTAGGACCTGGTAATGTTCCCTGCTTTATCGAAAAAACCGCAAACTTAAAGCGTGCAGTAAATGACCTGATATTATCCAAGTCCTTTGATCACGGTATGATCTGTGCTTCCGAGCAGGCAGTAATTATCGAGGCTCCCGTATATGCGGAAGTTGTGGATCTGATGAAGAAGGATGGCTGCTACTTCGCGACCAAAGAAGAGATCAAGCTCCTGGAGCCCGTGGTAATCAATACCGCAACCGGTGCCGTTAATCCTGATATTGTCGGGAAGTCACCGTTCGATATTGCAGCACTGGCCGGAATCAGTATTCCTGTAAACGCCAAGATTTTATGCACCGAGTTAGATGGCGTTGGTCCGCAGTACCCTCTGTCCAAAGAGAAGCTCTCCCCCGTACTCGCGGTAATCAAGGCTCAGAACCTGGAGAAGAGTCTCCAGCTTTGTGAGAAGATGATCGAACTTGGCGGCCTGGGCCATTCCTCTGTCATCCATTCCAATAATGATGATGTCATTAAGACCTTCTCGGCTCGGATGAGAACCGGCCGTATCCTCGTAAATTCACCTTCCACACATGGTGCGATCGGTGATTTATATAATACAAATATGCCCTCTCTTACCTTAGGCTGCGGCTCTTATGGCGGTAACTCTACTACCCATAACGTATCCGCTGTCGATCTGGTAAACTATAAACGTGTAGCAAAGAGGAGGAATAATATGCAATGGTTTAAGGTACCCAGTAAAATTTATTTTGAGTCCGGTTCAACCGCATATTTATCAAAAATGCCTAACATCACAAAGGCATTCATTGTAACTGACCCATCTATGACCCAACTAGGCTATGTCAGCAAGGTATTATATCAATTAAGAAAGCGTCCTGATTATGTACACAGTGAGATTTTCGACCAGGTTGAGCCTGATCCGAGCCTTGATACCATCCTGAAGGGCGTAGAAGAAATGAATAAATTCAAGCCCGACGTAATTATCGCACTGGGCGGCGGTTCTGCTATTGATGCAGCTAAGGGTATGTGGTTATTTTATGAAGATCCGACTGCAGATTTCAAGAATATGTCCTTGAAGTTTTTAGATATCCGTAAACGTACCTATAAATTCCCTACCTTAGGTAAAAAGGCACAGTTTGTAGCAATTCCTACTACTTCCGGAACAGGCTCTGAGGTCACCTCCTTTGCTGTTATTTCGGATAAACAGGAAAATAAGAAATATCCCCTGGCAGATTATGAACTGACGCCTGATATTGCAATTATAGACCCTGACTTTGTTATGTCCGTTCCAAAGAAATCAACCGCCTGGACCGGTATGGATGTACTGACCCATGCAATTGAGGCATATATCTCAGTGGTAGCATCCGATTATACCGATGCACTGGCAATTCATGCCATTGATTTAGTCTTCAAGTATCTAAGGGAGTCTTATGACAAGGGTGCACAGAGTCCTGTCGCACGTGAGAAGATGCATAATGCTTCAACGATTGCCGGTATGGCATTTACCAATGCTTTCCTTGGAATCAACCACTCCCTGGCTCATAAGCTGGGCGGCGAATATCATATTCCTCACGGTTGTGCAAATGCGATTTTATTACCCCATGTAATACGGTACAATGGTGTTGATTGCCCCACTAAGGTTACATCCTTCCCGAAATATGAAAGTTATATTGTAGGTGATAAAATTTTTGAATTGATGAAAAAATTAGGAAGGAGTCCGAAAAATAATGCTGAAGCCGTAGAAATGCTGGCAAAAGAAGTGGAAGATCTCAATAAGCATTTAGAAATTCCCAATAACTTAAAGGAATACGGAATTGACGAAAAAGACTTCCTCTTCAAGCTCTCCGGACTTGCCGATCTGGCCTTCGGTGACCAATGTACAACAGCTAACCCCAGACTTCCTCTCGTATCTGAATTAGAGGAGCTTTACCTCCTGGCATACTATGGTAAAGGCAATATTCCGGAAAAAGAAAAATAAGATACGCCTTATCTGTATAATAGGATCAATAAATGAAGAGAGCACATGATTTCATTACTATGCGCTCTCTTTATATCTTTTTCTGCTGATTTCCACTTCTGCAGTTTCTTGTGCCTGATTTTTTGCTTATTTATCATCGTATTCAGTTGTTATTCTTGACAGACAGATTACGCCACAAATTGTTTGTATAACTATGGCCCTTTTTTGAATTCTTTTTTCTACTTCATATACGTATATATTACTATGTATTTTCTACAGGAGGACCTTTATTATGAACAATGATTTTATCTGCAATATCTCCGTCAATTTACCGTATCCCGCCATTCAGCCCGAATGCCATAATCCCGAATATGCGTGTGCTATGTTGAGCAATGTGGGCAGTAGCAATTCGGAAATGACCGCCGTGAGCCTTTACTTTTATAACAGCGTCATACTTAACCCGATCTACGCTGATTTTGCAATGTGTTTTCATAAAATCAGTATTGTGGAAATGCACCACTTAGATATGTTTGCAGAACTTACCTATAAGATGGGCGCCGATCCGCGCTTATGGAGTGTACAAAACCGAAAGAAAACCTATTGGACGCCGGCATACAATCATTATCCAAGAGAGGTCACCGAAGTCATCATTAACTCCATCAAAGGAGAGGAAGCGGCTATTCAAAAATACAGATACCAAGCTGATACCATACGTGATGCCAATATTGTAGATATCTTACATCGAATTATTCTGGACGAAGAACGACACATTGAGATATTCAACAACATGTTGCATTGTATTTCGAAATGAGCTGGTTTTTTCCACAAACCAATCTAAAAATGTCTTAATTTATGAGCCCATAATAGATGGGAAGATAATGACAGCCGAAGCATCAAGCTTCGGCTGTCATTATTTCCTATTTTTCTCCTAATCAAACATGATCTCCTCCACCGTCACAAAATTATACCCCTCCTTCGTAAGCTCGTCTATGATGTTAAAAGCTGCGGTAACGGTAGACGGATAGTAATCGTGAAGTAAGATAATGTCGTTCTCCTCCGCCTTCTTCACCACATTCTCCGTGATGCAGGCTACATTCGTGGAGCACTAGTCAAGCGGGTCGATCGTCCACAGTACCGGAAACATGTTGAGCTCCGTTTCGAACTTTTTATCCCAGCTTCCATAGGGCGGGCGGACATAGATTACATCCTCTCCCGTAATCCCGCTGATGACCGA